>CAZZMN010000022.1:0-40047 GCA_964655455.1 uncultured archaeon | reverse complement strand
TCTGATATCCATTACTATGCTCTGGGTAACACTAATTGTGTAAATTTCTTCGGATCCTAAGAACTCCCCCTCCTTCTTCACACTGATAACGACATCGTAAAATCTCTCTATGAGTTTTTCTGTGGTCTCATCGTAGAGTTTCTCCGAGCACTTGTTTATAACTGTCACGTCATCGTGAATGGAGTCAAGAAGTCTTAGAACATCCATCAGACCCTTTCGACCATATATAATCGGCACAATTGAGAAACCGTGAAGAAGAAGAAAATCATCAGAACCCAACTTTTTAAAAATGCTCATGAGCTTCTTCAACCATGAGGGATCACTAATTAACTCATAAAGCTGCCCGAAAGATACTTCTTCCTTTGTTCCAATCTTTATTATTTTCGCTCTTTTCAGAATCTCCGCAACCTCCTGTGAGGTTCTTAAAATCGACTCGCACGTTTTCTTGAGCCTCCTGAACATAGTATCGGAGTGCACAGCTATGAAGATATTCTTGAATGAAAAGTGTGGCAGTATATGATAAAATAGTAAACTACTGGCTGCGTATGGAGAATCGTAGACGATCAGAGTTCTAAGACCTTCAAGCTTGGATATTAGGTTATCAAGATCGAAATTATCTTCTCCCCCCATCATACAGCTAAATAATTTCACTAATATAAATTTTACCTAAAACCAGCTAGGGTTTAAAGAAAAAAATATTAGTGAAGGCGGATGATAAATTGTATGCATCCCGTAATCGATTTTAAGAAATTCGACTACGAAATAAGATACGCTAAAGATTTGAGACCCGTTCTATATCAACCCGAAGCACTAAAAGAAGACTTCGAAGCGTATCGCATGTTTCGAGACGTCTGCCTTGAAGAAGATCGCAAGAAAATCAAAGATCTCGATCTGAGATACGATTTTACCGTAATATTCCCAAGAAAGATAGGCAATGAATTCATAAAAACCTTCGGTCACTACCATCCCAACAGCTACCCTGAGATCTATCAGATATTCGAAGGTGAAGCTCTGATCCTGATGCAAAAGCCCGCCGAAAGCTACGATACTATCGAAGAATTTATCGTGGTCAAAGTTGGCGAAGGCGAAAGCGTGATTATACCACCTCACTACGGTCACGTGACCGTGAATCCATCCGATAAAGAGATCATTATGTCTAACTGGGTTTGCAGAAGCTTCAAATCAATCTACGATCCTTTCAGCAGCTTAAGGGGCGCTTGCTACTACTACACGGAAAGGGGGTGGATTAAAAACGAAAGATACAGTAAAGTTCCCGAGATTAAAGAGGCAGAAAGCAGAGCAAACGAACTTCTCGGAATCGATGGAGACATGTATTCGCTTATAAAATATCCTAAGAAACTCGAATTTCTAGTTCGCCCGGAGAAGCACGAAGAATTATTTAAAAAAGCTTTCTATTAATCCCCTAACGGGTGCGACTGGTGGTAACGATCTTTTATGTCTACTTTTTTCGATCATAGAGATTACTTTTTCAACATCCTCAGCTGGAATCCCATACCTTTTGATGATATCTTCCTTTGTGTATCCCATTTCGAGGGACTTCAGAATCGTGTCAAGCCTTTGATAGCTTATACCAATCTCTCCCTCATCAGTCTGCCCCTTCCAAAGTCTTGCTGAAGGAGTTTTTTTCACTATCCTTTCGGGGACCCCTAAGAATTTTGCGAGCTCGATAACCTCGGTCTTGTATAGATCTCCTATCGGGAGAAAATCGACTCCGCCATCTCCGTATTTCGTGAAGTAGCCCACTTTAAGCTCGCTTTTATTTCCCGTCCCTGCCACAAGGCGGTTCATCTTGTTGGCGTAGTAGTAATTTATGATCATCCTAATCCTTGGTTTGATGTTCACTGCGGCTAATGAATCCGAGTCGCCAAACTTCCTCGAAAATAATTCAAAGATATCGTTTATCTCTATGTATTTGTATTCAATTCCAAGGATTTCGCATACTTTTTTTGCGTCTTCTATATCCTCTTGAGGGGTTACCCCTATTTCAGGCATTATTGTTCCCAAAACTCTTTCGGATCCCAAAGCCCTCTGACAGAGGAATGCTGTTACGGCGCTGTCAACTCCTCCGCTTATTCCAACTACAACGCCATCAGCTCCAGCTTCCGAGACCGTCTTTCTGATGAAATCCTCGATTCTTTCCACAATCCTCTCCCATATCATTTTATCAGCCTCAGAAGTATCGCTTTCTGAGCGTGGAGTCTGTTTTCAGCCTGATCGAATACAACCGATCTAACACCGTCTATAACATCGTCAGTGATCTCTTCACCTCTGTGAGCTGGGAGACAGTGCATAACGATTACATCTTCCTTTGCATTCTCAACGAGCTCCGAATTAACCTGATATTTTTTGAAGACCTTTAATCTCTGTTCCCTTTCCGCCTCCTGACCCATTGATGTCCAGACATCTGTGTAGATTACGTCAGCGTCCTTAACGGCTTCAAATGGGTCTCTTAAAATCTTAACGTCTCCTCCAAGCTCCTTAGCTCTTTCGAGAATAATCTTCGGAGGCTCATACCCTTCAGGTGTTGCCACGCACATATCAAAACCCAAAATGGCGGAAGCCAAAATTAGGGAGTTGCAGACGTTGTTTCCGTCGCCTACCCATGAGAGCTTTATGTCAAACCCTCCTTTCTTCTCAAGGATCGTGAGGAGGTCGCCGATTATCTGGCAGGGGTGCTCCAAATTGCTCAATCCATTTATCACGGGGACCTCGCTGTGCTTTGCAAACTCGACTATCGTCGAGTGGTTTCGGACCCGCATCATCACTGCGTGGACGTATCTTGAAACAACCCTTGCCGTGTCTGCTATTGTCTCTCCTCTTCCGAGCTGAAGATCGTTCCAGTTCAAGTAGAGAGCATGGCCACCCATGTCTGCCATAGCGACCTCAAAGCTTATTCTCGTTCTCGTGGAGGGTAGTTCGAATATCATCGCAAGGCTTCTGTTTTTCAAATAATCGTTAAATACTCCTCTCCTTCTCTCGTCTTTAAGTTTCTTTGCAAGCTCAAGAAAATCAAGAAGCTCCTCTTTTGTCAGATCTGAAATCGATATCAAATGTTTGACCATAAAGATTGGTGATTAGAGTGATTATTAAAGTTTTGTTAAGAGCTTGAAAAGATAGTACACCTGACAGGAGTGCTCCACGTAGCTTGCGATTTTGAATGCGTTGTCGAAGTTATCGGCGGCGGCATAAATTCCATGGGCTTTAACGACTGCGAAGCCTTTCCTTCTTATTTCACCGGCGATTTTTTCAGCGAGCTCATCGGTTCCAAATTCCCCCTCGATAAATCGAATTTCTTTAAGGAACAGTTTCCCCTCAAGATCTACTGGAATTATTTTGTTTTCAATCATGGATAACGCCACATTGTATACTCCGTGACAGTGGAGAACTACTCTGTAATCGGTCTCTCTGTATATCTTCTCGTGAACTTTAAAATCAGATGAAGCTCTCTCATCTTTCCCGCCTATCTCCACCGAAATAAAGTCGTTCTCGGTTAGAGAGTCTAAAAAGGCACCCTTCCGAGTTATTACGATTTTTTCACCATTTCTGAAGCTGAGGTTTCCGCTTGCACCGTCTATAAGATGATAGTCCGCAAGTTTTTTCCCGATTCTTATCGCATCCTCGATCATAGATCAATTTTCGTTAATCTTATATTTATTATGTTGACTTTGGATTGTGGGATTTCTGATTGCAGTTGAGGGAATTGATGGAGCCGGTAAGACAACAATAGCCTATTACATCAGAGATATTCTACAAAAATTGGGATTTAAGGCGGAGGTTCTGAAGGAGCCGAGCGACAGTGAATACGGCAAGATACTCAAAAGATGGGACAGGTTGGACCCCCAAAAGGAGCTTGAACTGTTTATCCTCGATAGAAAAGAAGATGTTGCAAGAAATATCCTACCGAGGCTTGAAAAATGCGTGACGGTGATTATGGATAGATATTACTACTCAAGTGTCGCCTATCAGGGTGCCTTGGGAATCGATCCGGAGAAAATTCTAAGAATCAACGAGGAGTTTGCCCCAAAACCAGATCTAACGATATTGCTTGATATTTCACCCGAAATCGCCGTTGAGAGGATTAAAAAAACAAGAACTCTAACGAAATTCGAAGATATAGAATACCTCAGAAAGGTGCGGGAAATCTACCTGAGTTTGAATAGTGATGAAATAAGAAGGGTTGACGCTTCCAAGTCCATTGAAGAAGTCAAAGAGGATTGTCATATTTTGCTTTTGGAACTACTTTCCTCAAGCTCTTTTTGGGAATTTAAGCTAAGATGGAAATTTTCAAATACAATTGCGGATAATTAAATCTTATGAAATTGTGGGATTTCAAAATAGGAAGGTCATCAAAGGACACTTACAGGATAATACTGAAAAGCAATCCGGAAGTTCTTAAGGTGTCCAACCAGTACAGAATAGATTACAAAATTAGCGAAAGTGAAGAAGTCTCGATAGACAGATGCGTCATCAACAGCTACCTAAAGGAAAAGATAAAAAACTTCGACGAGGTTTTTTTTGATCCGGGTCTGAACGTGATTGAGATATACATCAGGGACAATCCCAACATCAGATCCGATATAGAGTTGGCGGTGAGAGAGATCCGAAACATCCTCGAAGAGGAAAAACGAAAATTCATAGGAATAGGAGCAACTTTGGAGAAATTACTTTAAATAGTCCCCAATTCCTTCCCTTTCTAGGAGAGTTCTTGAAACGATATACTCGTCTTCGACTTCTCTTTTCGTCCCGACTACAAGATAGTGCTCGTTGTTTATTAATTCAATTTGCCCGTAAGCTTCTAAAACCTCGTTTTTAAAAACCTGTCCAGCGTAGGTATGAGTAAAGCAAAGAACCGCCTTAACTTTCTCGTGTTTAACCGGATAGTATGCGGGATAATCGAATACCAACGAATCATCAATTAACTCAGCAACTATCTTCTCTTTCCCCTTTTTCACACCTATCCCTTCGGGGATATTTCTGTTCAGTTCATCGTAATCTCTCACGTATAGGAGATCGAAGTAAGTGGATCCGATGAACGCCCTGTGGAACTTCCTCCTCTCATGAATGAGAAAAGCTTCAAAGGAGAGTGGTGGTTTTCTTTTTCTGTATATGAAATCCCAAGTGTCTTCGTCGAGATCCGATAGAGTCCCTCTATTAATTCCTTTCTTTATCTTTTCTCTTCCCTTAAACCAGTATCTACCATACATCACGAAATCAATATCGCTTTCTTCACCCTTTAAACCGATGAGTCTCGATCCGGTAACTCCCATTTTACTGACGGGAATTCCGCTGAAGAACCTGACAACTTTTTCCACATCCTTATCCATTAAGTCTTTCAATCTCTCCTCGGGTTTGAAGACTTCATCAATCAATTTGTAATCAACTCTAAAAATACCCTCTTTTTGGCTGTAAAATCTCTTACCGATCTCAACAGCCTCCTCGTGGGTTAATTTCTTGAACTCTTGATTATTCTTCCATCTCCCACCTTTTCCGGGAGCATACCTCAAAAAACATTTAACGGATTTCTCATTTCTGTAACCGACGACAGAAAAGTAGAGATCCCCGACACGAATAAAATCCCTCAATCTCAGTGGTTTATCTAATGAACTGTGCATAAATTCTTTTGATTTCTTTTGCCTTAGCTTTTTGCCCCTCTTTTTTTAAGATACCTCCTTTTATCAGCTTAATCCTTGTTATCTTGTATTTTCTTCCCTCGATGGGAAGAAGCTCCCCCACTTGGAACTCAACCTCTCCAGAGGTAAATATCTCGTAAGGTGTTGTTACGGCACCCTTGTGAAGGCTTATTCTTACCTTAACTTCGCCGACGTCTCTGAGCCAGATTGTTTCAATATCTTCGGCTTTTGCGAACTCCTCCCTTCTTCCGTCCTTCAGTTCGATCGATGTGATCTCTCCGAGCCTGAAACCCTCTTCAGTCTCGACTACGATCTCATGTCCTTTGACGAATGTGTCTAATCTACCGGCACTGATTTTCCCGACATCGGAAACGTCATCTTTGCTTATAATGGCTCTTAAGTCTATTTTCTTCTCCGGTCTTAACTCGGTGACGGATGAGCAGATTTCACACTTAAAAAGATTTCTTGTGGGATTTATAAGGACGTGGAGAGTTTCTTCCTTACAAACATCGCAATAAATCTCCCGTCTCATCTAAATCTCTATAAGAGAGTTCATCTCTTCTGCTTTGTCCTTTATAGCTTTTAAAGCTCTCTTCATAACTTCCCTTACCTCCATCTGCCCCACTGATTCAACCGTAAATAGAAAGTCGTTTGTCTCCTCGATACGAATCGCACCATTCTCGCATACATCTAAGCAGTCTCCGCACATTGTGCATTCGAAATCGTTCACTACTGTGATCTTGCCGTTTTTCACTTCGAATACCTTTTTCGGACAGATCTCTACACACTTCCCGCAATTATTACAATTATCAGTCACGCTGACTTTCGCAAGGATTCTGTAATAGCAGACAGAGACAGGCTGGAATTTTGCGTGCTCCTTTCCGAAACCCAATCTCGCTACAGCTTCTAGCATGAGCTGTTGACCTTTGTATAGCTCCACGATTGGAATGTTATCGTAAACCGGTTTGGTTTCAGGATCGTCCGAGATGAGATCCCCTGAATATACAACCTTCGGGCCTTCGATGTTCAATCTCAGGGATACTTGGCAGTTAGGACACCCTTCACCTCCACAGACACATTCGCTTTGAAGGTTGAACTTATCCACATTCGTTTTTAATGGTATCAAACCGATCCTGTGAGCTAAAATCTCATCGTATAAATAGGAGGAGTTTAAATAAAAATCAACGTAATCCACAGCCATGACAGGAACCAAGCTCTTCATTGCCCTTCTCCATGCATTTGCAAAAGCTGGATAAGAGTTCCTTAGAATGAATACCGCCGTAATTCCGTCGTCCTTTAATATCTCAACTTCCATGCTCAGACCCTTCTACCCCTCTTACCACCTTTGGGGCGGGTCCCATCGTGCGGAATTGGTGTGACATCCTCTATCCTGCCGATCTTCAATCCTGCTCTTGCCAAAGCTCTTATTGCCGCTTGAGCTCCAGGACCGGGAGTGGTGTGTTTGTTTCCACCCGGTGCTCTCACCTTAATGTGAACTCCTTCGATACCCTTATCCTTTGCTATTTCAGCTACTCTGAGGGCTGCCTGCATTGCCGTGTACGGGTTCCCCTCATCTCTTCCGGCCTTCACGATCATTCCACCACTTATTCTCGCAATCGTCTCGCTCCCCGTTATGTCCGTAATCGTGATGATTGTGTTGTTGTAGGATGAAAATATGTGTGCAATACCCCAAATACCTTTTTTCTTCTTCTCAGCCATATTATCCCTCCCTCGCGAAAGGTGAGTTCGGATAATAACCTACCTTACTCTCCATATCCCTCTCGACTATAAAGCTTGGCGAGGTGACACGCCTACCATCAACGGCTATGTGACCGTGAACAATTAGCTGTCTCGCCTGCTTGATCGTCCTTGCGAGACCCTGTCTGTAGACGATTGTCTGCAGTCTTCTTTCTAAGAAATCTTCCACCTTGAGGTTCAGTATATCATCAAGGGTAGCGTTCTCTGGCAAAATCCCCATTCTATTGAGCTTTTTAATAACCTGCTGAGCTATCGCTTTCGCGATCTCCCCTTCTCTGCCCGGTAAGTGGACTTTAGCCAACAGATCACGGGCGACCCTTCTGTATTTTCTCAACAGATTCTGAAATCTCCATAGTTCCCTCTTGTTCCTTAAACCATATTTTATGACAAGAGGTGCTTCCCTCTCAAGTCTAACCCTATCCCAAGGCTTTGTGGGGGTTATGTATTTCTTTCTTGACCTCTTTGGATCTCCCATTTAACCACCTCACTTCTTTCTTTTTCTAATAACACCAACAGTCATACCTTTTCTTCCGGTAGATCTTGTTCTCTGCCCTCTGACCTTATAGCCCTTCGCGTGTCTCACACCTCTGTAAGCTTTTATCTTTATTAACCTCTCAATGTCGAGCATCTTGGTAAAGTCAACATCCTTGCTGAGTACGTGAAGATCCCTACCAGTGTGATAATCCTTTCTTCTGTTTAACAACCAAGACGGAAAAGTTTCGATTTCCTCTTCGACGAACTTTTTCAGTCTATTAATCGTATCATCGTCAAGCTCTCCAAGTTTTGTCATTGCGTTAATCCCGAGGTGATTAACGATTGATCTTGCCATTCTTAATCCTATACCCTTTATACCCGTTAGAGCGTGAACTACTGGCTTTTTTCCGTCTAAGTCTGTGTCCGCAATTCTGACGATGTGCTTGAATTCGGCGCTCATATTCGAGGGATTATCTAATCTCTATTTATAAGTCTGTCGCTAAGAAAACCACTGATTTCAATCGGTGGACGAATTAAGGGGAGGAGGATGGGAAAGGCTGAACAACCCGTAAAGGGATGTAAAAAGTAGCCCTTCTGAGCGGACAAACTCCTCACGAGGCCCCTTTAGAGGGGTAATTTACATACTTAACTACTTCGTCCAGAGTTACGTCCAATACGTCATGGGATTCAAGAAATTCTTTAATACGCTCTGCAAGATTGAAATAGTAATCTTTCACGTTTTCCGTTATTATCCCGAGATCACATGCCTTCTTAAGCTTTTCGACATCGATGATTTTTGCTTCACCGCTGGCTGAAACGACATCAACTTCCATATCGATGTATCTGATCAGATTTCTTCCAATATCCGGAGGTGTGTTAAGATTAACGTATAGTCCTTTGAAGCTTCCGTCTCTCCCGTAGTATTTATGGAGGATTACCGGTAATCCCGGAGAAAACTCCATGATATCGTAATCCCCTGGTTCTTTCCTGATATTCAGTCCATCAAATATTCCGGGCTTTTCGAACACTCTCTTTAGCTGACAGTATCCGATCGGTTTTCCCGGTGTAAGCCTGAGGATTTGACATTTCAGAGCGGAGACATGCTCTATGCTGATAAGTCTCTGTTTACCCATCTTCGAAATCACATATTCTCTTGCACTCTCGGAAATTCCATCTCTATCAAAACCCTGCTGGAGGAGATGTTCGCTAAAGTCGACTACCTCGTTTTCACCTACAGACTTAAGGGAATGATGATATCTCATGGTTGGAATGACTTTGTTTCTAATCTCGTCAAAGTATTCTTTATTAAGGCTGAGAATGGCGAAGAACTCTCCGTTATAGATGACATCACCGATGTTGGCTTTCTCTCCCTGTTTCATCACTTCTACAGCTTTTTTATACGTATCCCTAATGTCCTGCAACATTTCATCGAGGCTTCCGATAATTGCCGAACTTCGCCACTTTATGCACCAGTCCTCTACATTGGAGACAGCCGACAAAGTAATGAGATCATCTCTAAGCTTCCTGTCCGTTATGTGCCTGCTAAAGACAACTTTTTGTTCTAAGCCTTTTATTAGAGCGACGTAGTTGCCGAAGATTGTATACTTTGTTGAAAGCTTTGCAAAATCCTCATGAGGCATAAATGGTCTGGCAACGTCCACGAAGATCACACTACCGACTTCAAGTTCTTGATCCAATATTCCTTTATAGTCACCGAGATCAATGATCGACTTGCCTTCTCTAACATCTACAACTTTTCCCTTGATTATGGCGTGAAGTGGAAGCTTTGAAACCCAGTGCGTGACTGCTTTCTCCTTGAGGATATCAAATACCCTCCTTCCATGTTCGTATTCCCCTACTATGACAATACCGTGCTTTTGATCTGTATCCTTTATCGTTACCGTTGAAGGTTCGTCGCTTTCATCTATTCCAAACCGTTCCCTTATTACTTTAGACGCGTGCGACACATTTAGTCCGTTATCGAGCAGAAGCTTTGTTATTGCAGTTGCGTAGATCCCTCTCACTCTAACCCTTATCATTTTGATACACCTCTAAAAATACCATGTTGGTGGAAACTTAATCTCTCTAACGGATCTACTTCTAATGAATGTTAAAAAATCTTGCAGGGCATTCCCGTCAACCCTATCATCTATAGGTGTTGATACCTTATCAGAATCAATCTCTCTACCGTAGGTCCAAAGAATATCATCTAAGATGTCAGGCTCGATGCCCGATTTTTTCGAGAGGATAATGAGAGCTTCTTCAGTCATTTTCCTCAGGATTTCGGTTTCTTTTTCTGTCAACGTAATTCCCGAATTTATTTTCTTCATTAAATCCTCACCGGGATTGATCATCCCGGAAGATAATGCAAGCTTTACGAGAACATTATCTATCGGAAAACTGAGATTATGAGGATCTTTAAGCTTTAGACCCTGCCTTTTCAAGATCTTAATCAGAAGGTAGCCTTTCTTCATTAACGGATCTTCATAGGCTCTGAATTCTTTAAGTCTGTTCAAGATAGATTCAACCGTGAAATCGGCTTCTCGAAAAAGATTCATGACATCGCCCCCGTAATGTTTGAGCAGTTTTTCAGCACAATCCCTTAGAAGGAAAGCCCGCTCCTCCACTCTGCTAACTGTCTCACCCCTGAAAGTGAAGATGCGTCTTAACTCCTCTGGATCAATGTTAATGAGATTTTCTACTGTAAAGAATTTCGGATTTTCAATCTGCTTTCTCCTTGCAAGGTAAAACAGCAGATCCGATCCGTGATATTTCCATTTCTTGCTAAAACCGGTTCTGTGATCAATTGCAACCATGAAAAAGACGTAATTCGGATAAATATAATCATCGGGTTCGGGAAAGAGTTCTGGATTGTCAAAGGATATTGGCTTGTATTTCAGCCGTTTCATAATTTTTGCAAGATCTTCTATCCTTTCAATGTTTAGCATGAAGATACATAGACAGCTAAAGTTATTTACATTACTACCAAGGATTTGCATGCGACCATCCCTTGACGATTATTTTATGGAGATAGCAAAGGTTGTAGCATCCAGATCGACGTGCCTCCGGCAGAAAGTTGGCGCCGTTATTGTTAAGGACAAAAGAATTCTAACGACTGGATATAACGGTGCACCGACCGGAATGCCACACTGCCTTGATATCGGATGCCTAAGAGAAAAACTGAATGTTCCTTCCGGCGAGAGGCATGAGCTATGCAGAGCGGTTCACGCGGAGCAGAACGCTATAATCCAAGCCGCATATCACGGGGTGAGTATAAAGGATTCTACGCTCTATACGACCCACCAACCGTGCATAATGTGTGCCAAGATGATTATAAACGCCGGCATTCGAAAGGTTGTTTACGGGCAAAAATACGCCGACGAAAGGGGTCTCGAATTCTTAAAAGAAGCTGGCATCGAAGTTGTTTACTATCCAATTGATTGTATTGATCTATGAGATAGACAAAAAACTGCAGTACCACAGCTATCGCAATAAGATAGAGCAAAAAGAATGGCTAATTTGGATGAAAATCGTTGCTCATGTGTGACTTTGATTTTCAAGCTTTACCGAGCTCGAATTCGTCGTGCAGGAGCTTTACGGCTATTTTTCCCTCCTCTCTCTTTACAGCGAAGCTGATATTGTATTCACTACAACTCTGGCTGATCATTATGACGTTGATCTTATTCCTTCCAAGAGTTGAGAATATCCTTCCCGCAACTCCGGGTGTCCCCGCCATTCCAGCTCCCACAGCACTTATAACAGCAACATCATCTATGCTTGTTACGTTACCAACCCCATTGACGAGATCCTTTAAAGCCTTCAGAGCTTTATCTTTATCGCTTTTGTCCACAACTATAGAGAGATTTAACTCAGATGAACTTTGAGAAACCATAATCACGTTCACTTTGTTCTTTGCCAATCTTTCAAAAACTTCTGACATGATCTCAGCGAAATCAAATCCAGCACCGCTGATGTTGATTATACTCACGTTTTCTATCAGACTTAGAGCCTTTACTATCTCCTTCGTTGATTTTATGCTGTCCCTGATTATCGTTCCATCGGTGTCCGGATTGAATGTGTTTTTAATTCTCACGGGTATTTTTTTCTTCATAACTGGCTCCAAAGCCCTCGGGTGTAGGATTTTTGCTCCGAAATGAGATAGCTCCATCGCTTCTTGATAGCTGATCTCCGGAATGAGTCTGGCTTCTGGAACTATCTTGGGATCCGTCGTCATAACACCGTCCACCTCTTTCCACAACCAGACCTCGTCCGCTGATATCGCAGCAGCGATTAAAGTAGCTGTTAGATCACTCCCACCTCTTCCAAGGGTTGTTATGTTACCGTTTTTCGTAACCCCGATAAATCCCGTGACTACGGGGATAGTCTTCTTTATAGAGATTAGAGGCTCTAACCGGCTCTTGATCATACTGTATGCCTCTGGAAGAGGTCTTGCTCTCCCGAAATTGTCATCTGTTATGATTCCGGCATCGCCGCCTTCTAGGGCGAGGCTGTCTACTCCAAGGGAAAGGAGGGATGCCGAAAATATTGGTGCAAGCAACCTCTCACCAAAGGATAGGATGTAGTCCTCGCTTCTTTTTGTCAGCTCACCCAAATAATAAATGCCAAGAAGAACCTTTTCAAGCTCGTCTAGTAGCTTATCAATCCTTGAAATTACCTTTGATTGTATTTCGTCATCCTTTACCGCTTCGTTAATGGCTTCGTAATGCTTTTTTGTCAATTCCGCTATGAAGAGCTTGATAAAGGCTGACGTTGCATCACCACTGGAACACTTATTAGCTGCATGAAGTAGCGCATCAGTCACCCCAGCCATTGCTGAAACAACAATAACTATTTCATTATCTTTGGAGTATCTTTTCACAAGATTTGCGCAGTGTAGAATGTTCTTTCCATCCTTTACACTTGTTCCTCCAAATTTCATTACGATTCTCATGCCAAATATGCGAGATGAGAAAGGATTTAAATATATTTCCTATAGACTTCCGATTTTTGCTGCAAGTCTAGCGAGTACCTCCTTTCTCTTAGCTTGAACGAACTTCAGACTACCTACGACCAAGTGTCCGCCGCCCTCCACACCCGCGTTAATTTCCTCCTGTAGCTCTTTAACGAGTTTTGGAATGTCCAAGTTGACACCTTCACTCCTTATGATGGCAAAGTCCGGACCATAGCCTATTGTAACTATTTTTTCATACTTTTTCTTCAATCTATCGTGAACTTCCCCTGTGAGCTTTCCGGGAGGTGGGAAAGTGAACTTTTTTGCATAATTTTCTACATCTAATGCTGCCAACGCGATTTTATTTGGCAAAATCTGGATCTTAACACCTTCCATTGCTGTTTTCACCTGAGACTCTATTGCCTCTTTGGCATGGGTTGCGAGAGATTTAATGAGCTTTAACTGTCTATCTTTTCTACCGAAACCTAGAATTTCGTGAATTATCTTGCTTGCGGGTCTGAATCTAAGATAGAACCCTTCAAACTCTAATGCAAGCCCGATATCGTAGAGTTCTTCTCTGCTCATTCCGGATATTTCGATGTAGTTCTCCACCTCTCCCTCAGCCCTATCACCAACGACAGATACGGCCGCAAGGATTCTTAGATCCAAATCTGAGATCATCCTACCGATTTCCGTGCACAAAACACCTGAAGTGTAGTTGCTATCACCGCCGACTTTATACGGATTTACATGGTAGAGCAGATAATCGTCCACCTTTTCATCCGGATAGTGGTGATCGATTGTGATCACGTCGGCTCCGAAAATTAGGAATTGCTCAATAGCGGGAATGTCTTCAACACCAGATCCGTTGTCAACCAAAACAACCAACGGGATTTTGTCTCCGAACTTTTCCATATCCTCTAAGCTGTCGTCAAGATCCTTAACAACATCCTCAAGTTCATAGTAGGGAGCTCTCGACACTCTTCTTCTAACGAGGTAGTTCTTCGCTTCGGGATCGGGATGGTTTTTCTCTATATAATCTATCAGAGCCACTTCAAGGGCTACTCCTCCGCAAACTCCGTCGGCATCCCAGTGATGCCGGATGATGATGGGTCGGGATTCAAGGACGGCTTTTCTGAGCTCCCTAGCTACGTTGAGCATGTCCTCTTTCAAACGCTCAAGGATCTCGCTCTCTATTAGGAAGCCCTTGAATTCCGGCTGAGCTTTTTTGATTAGCTCTCTTTCTATTAACCTATCGATTTCAGTTGCTTCCTTTCCTAATAATCTTTCCATTTCGAGGATTTCGATCTGAAGCTTTGTCTCCCTTCGTTTTACGATACCTATGATTTTTACGATATCCCCCGTTTTTATCTCGGGATAAGCCCGTTCACCCGCTTCGAAAGCGGCGGCATTTATCAATCCAGTCTCATCTGCTACCGTGAATATCGTTGGGCCCGCAGTAAGCTTTATATGCTCGACTTTGCCCCTGATCTCGACCATCTTTCCAACCATGCCGTTGAGCTGGGATATCTTGAGAATCGGAGCCTCCTTGGATACTTCCACGATTTGATAGTCTTTCCCTTCACTTAAGCTGAGATCGATCTCTCCAGATGGTTTTATGCTCTCGACTTTTACAAAAACCTCCTCGTCCTCTTTAAGTTTCGTTTTCAGATTTCTTTTATGGATCAGTCCGCGAATTCTTTTATTTAAATTTACGAAAACTCCAATATCCGTAACACTTGAAACTTTTCCCACATAGATTTTGTTAAGTTTGACATCTTCGAGTCCGCAACTGTTTTTTAGAAGATATGCATGGGGTTTTCTTCTGCATTCGGGGCACAAATCGTAATTTCCAAAAATGGGTTTTCCGCATATCTTACATTTACCGGATTTTCCCGTTCCATTACATCTTTTGCAGACTTCCATTCTTTTAATCTTTCCGGATCCTCTACAGACACCGCATATCCCCTGAAGAAATAGATTTATCTGATCCTCTTTAAGCTCCATCGTCACTTTTGGATCGAAACTTTTTGCTTTACCGCTTCCGCCGCAAGTTTTACAGTTCTCTTCGACCTCTACGTATCCCTTACCGTCACAAGCATCGCATATCATTCACATCACAGATGCATCTTAAGATTAAATCATTATCGCAAATGTAATAAATCCTGATTTTAATGATTTTTAGAGCGGGGGTTGCCGAGTCAGGAAAAGGCGCGGGATTCAGGGTCCCGTCCCGTAGGGGTTCGAGGGTTCAAATCCCTCCCCCCGCATGGATTCAGAATTTCATCAATTTTCAACAAACACAGTTGTTCACGCTAATTTCTACATTATATTAGGTGTTATAAAACCCAAGATACCTTATCGCATAGCTATAGAAGTCATCCTCCATCGTGGTTTTTGAATCCAACTGTTTTAATCCCTTTTTCTTTATCTCCCCAGCGGTAACATCCACGATATGGATAAGGAGTATATTTAGATCAACATCTTTTGCTACCTTGTGTAATTAGTGCAGATAAGATGGCACTAGCTTTTTCAAGTATTTGGGCAACTTCTTTTATTTTTCGAACCGGCAAAGTATAGGAATTTCTCATTTACTTTTACGGTGGATTTCTCGCTTCTTCACCATTAATCACTTGAAATACATTTCAAGAATTTTCTTTAAACCTCTTCTTAAAATTTCCGAAAGCGTTGAAGGAGCTACACCAAAATGTTTCGCAAGTTCTTCAAGTTTTATCTTTCTTGGAAAATCGAAATAACCTTTTTCGAGAGCGATCTTCAGAATCTCCTCTTCTCTGTATGTAACATTACTTTTATCGTTAACTCTACCTTTGTAAACAATTTCAAAGTCTACACCTTCTTTCTCGAGGATTTTAATCATTTTAAGGAAAGAATCTTCATCACATATTATATTCCAGACAATCTCTCTATCTTTGATTTCGATATCTGTAATTATACATCCGGATTGAAGAATTGGTACAACGATGAGACATGTGTGTTCCCTGATAAGGATTTTGACTTCTTTTGAGGAGAGAGCTATACCCTCACAGTATGATGGAAGTGTTTGGAGAATCTTCTCGACTTCTTCAGCCTTCACTCTCAAAAGTCCTTTAACGCTCTCTCCCATACTTATTAAACCCTCTAATTTCATTGTAGCATTTCTCATAATCTCAGTAATCGTTCCAAAGGTACAATTTTCAGGTAGCTTTGTTTTTATTTGAACACTGAGCATAATACAACTTAATCTTCCGAATATAATTATGTCGAAGAATTTAGGAATTAAGATTATAAACTCTCTGTGACTGTTGTAATTCATGAACGAAAAAGTTAGCTACCACGAAAGTATAAATAAGATGTACGAAAAAGTAAAAGCAGACGGCATAACGAACATAGTCGAGAGATATAAAGCACAGGAAAAGGGAAGATGTCCCTTCTGCACTCAGGGTCTGAGTTGTCAACTCTGTAGCATGGGTCCATGCAGAATCGGAAAGGATAAGCCGACCGGGGCGTGTGGCATTGATGCAGCGGGGATGGTGGTAAGAAACTTCACCCATAAAAATATGCTCGGAGCAGAAGCCTACACGTATCACGCGATTGAAGCCGCTAAAACACTTAAAGCGACTGCGGAAGGAAAAACCCCGTTCGAGATCAAGGATGTTGAAAAGCTGAAGTGGTTCGCATCCCAACTCGGTATTGAAGGTGAAGACGTGAACGAACTTGCAAAAAAGATTGCCGACTTCGTTATAGCAGATTTAAGCTCTGTAGAGAAAAGCAAACTCGTTGAGATTTTCGCACCGGAGAAGCGAAAAGAGATTTGGAAGAAGCTCGGAATCTTCCCCTCTGGAGTCTTTCAAGAGCTTCTCACAATGGGCACTTCTGCAATGACCAATGTGGACTCGAATTATATCTCCCTTGCGAAAAAGAGCATGACGTTGAGCATCGTAACATGCATGGCAGCTCAATTGGCTTTGGAGACAATACAGGACATCTTATTCGGCACTCCGATGCCGCATGAGAGTTACGCAGATCTCGGAATACTTGATCCAGACTATGTAAACATCGCAGTCGACGGCCACGAGCCTTTCGTCGGAATGACTTTAATAAAACTCGCCGAGAAAGACGAGATTCAAGAGAAAGCGAAAGCGGCGGGAGCCAAAGGCCTGAGAATAATCGGATTCATAGAGACAGGGCAGGAGATTCTCCAGCGTGTTGATAGCCCCGTGTTCGTTGGAATCGTTGGAAACTGGATTGTTCAGGAATTTGCTTTGGCTACCGGGTGCGTTGATGTCTTTGCCGCCGATATGAACTGTGCTCTCCCATCCCTCCCCGAATACCAGAGATACTGTGTGAAAATTGTCCCAGTGAGCAGGCTTGTTAGGTTCAGGGGGATTGACGAGGGGTTGGATTACGAACCTGAAAAGGCTGAGAAGATCGCTGAAAAGCTTATAGACATGGCTATTGAAAATTTCAAGCAGAGAGACAAAGCTGTAAGAATCGAAAGAAAGCAGAAGATTCTTGTGGGATTTTCTCCAGAAGCGATACTGAAAGCTCTTGGAGACATCAACGTTCTTATCGATGCGATAAAGAAGGGAGACGTGAAAGGAGTCGTGGCTCTCGTGAGTTGCACAACGCTGAAAAACGGTCCCCACGACACGAATACGGTGACAATGGCGAAGGAGCTAATAAAAAGAGACATCCTCGTCCTTTCCATGGGATGCGGTAATGCTGCCCTTCAAGTTGCTGGCTTAACGTCCCTCGATGCGATAGAGCTTTCTGGAGAGCGTTTGAAGGCTTTCTGCAAGGCGCTGAATATCCCGCCAGTTCTGAGTTTCGGAACGTGCACAGATACTGGAAGGGTTGCCTATCTTGTTAGGATTATCGCCGACGCCCTCGACGTTGACATCCCCCAGCTACCGATTGCGGCGACTGCTCCGGAGTATATGGAGCAAAAGGCTACGATCGATGCGGTCTTTGCAGTAGCTTACGGAATTACGACCCATGTGTCTCCGACACCTCCGATAACTGGTAGCGAAGATGCTGTGAAGTTGTATACAGAAGATGTCGAAAAGCTAACTGGTGGGAAAATTATCGTGGAAGATGACGCAGTTAAAGCTGCTGAGATAATCGAGAAGGTAATCATCGAAAAGAGAAAGGCTCTTGGGATATAGACTCTTCAGTTTTTTATCTTTTCTTCGATAAGATCAGGTTTCACTCAAGTATCTTCTCCAAATTTTCGATTTCCTCTATTATCTTGGATTTTAATTTCCTCAAAACGTTTACCGGATTTTCGGCCTTGTAAACATAACCGATCCAACCTCTCCTAACAATTTCCCTCTTCACAATTCCCTTTTGGCTCAAATCTTTCAGCCTATCCCTCACGAATCTTGCAGATAAATCCAGTTCTTTTGCAATCTCACTAACTCTCATCTCCCCTTTTTCCAAAAGCAAGGAGTATATTTTCGCATCCGACGGCTTGAACTTTATACTTTCCAAGATCTTCTCGATGTCAAGCAACACGTTCCTCATGTAACTCACCTGAGACTTTGATTATATATAACTTAAGTAACCTTCTTTATTGTGAACTTATTTGTTCCCATATATGAACCGAAAAGAACATATATTCTAATCCCTTATAATGTGGTGAGAGCATGAAGGGGAAAATCAAGTCACAAAGGAAGGAATCTCTATGAACAGTGAAGATGTTGCCGAGATTGTTCTGACAGCTCCAGCAACCGAGATGAGCACCCATCATGGTAAGGAGTTCTTGGGTTTTGGAACGTGCACTCCTCCCAGTATAGTTCCCGGCTGGTTTGTAAGACTATTCTTCTATCCGAAAGTTGAAAACGAAAACGGATTGGTCAGGTTTGCTCCTTACGGGTTAAGAAAGGTTGAGGCAGCTTTAATCGAGAGTGGGCTTAACGTTGTCACCGTTCATCCGTACGATATAGGAAAATATTTGGATAAGGCAAAGGTTGTCGGAGTTTCGGTGATGGATCCACTCGGATTTGGCCCGGTCAGCGTTACTTTCTCATCACTGCTTGGTGGAACTCCATCCACAAGACTAGAGTTCATAAGGCTGATGGAGAAGTTGAGACCATTTAAAGACAGAGTGAGAATAATAATTGGAGGTCCAGGTTCTTGGCAGCTTAAATGGGATGAGTACTGGAAGAATTTCGTTGATTGTATAGTTATTGGAGAGGCGGAGGAGATCGTTCCAGATTTGTTTAGAAAGGCTTTGAGCGGGGAAAGTCTGCCAAAAGTTGTTTATTGTGGAGGTCCTGATGTCGAAAAGATTCCAACAATAAAGAATCCTTCGGTAAACGGTTTGGTCGAGGTTTCGAGAGGATGTGGAAGGGGGTGCCGTTTCTGTAGTGAAACTTTGAAGGGCAGGAGGGACATACCACTTTCTAAAATACTTGAGGAGGTAAGGCTGAATGTGAAAGGAGGAACGAAAGGTGTAATCTTGCACGCTGAGGATGTTCTGCTTTACGGCTGCAAGAGTCCAAAATTCATTCCGGACGAGGAGAAAGTTATTAAGCTTTTCAAAGCCGTAAAAACAGTTACAGATAACGTCGGAATAAGTCACTGTTCTCTCGCAGCGGTCTCCTCGAAACCCGCTCTTGTTGAGGAGATAAACAACATCCTCGATGTCGGTGGGAAAATACAAATGTTTGGTGTTCAGACTGGAGTGGAGACCGGAAGTCCAAGAATTATGGAAAAATACATGCGTGGAAAGTGCTTACCCTTCAGTCCAAACGAGTGGTGCGATGTTGTCGAGCAGGCATTCGCAATTATGCACGATAATCTATGGGTACCGGCTGCAACGCTTTTAATCGGTCTGTCCGGTGAGACTGAGGATGATATTGTTAAAACGATTGAACTCGTCGAAAGACTCAGAGACTACCGCTCTTTGATAGTTCCCTTGATCTTCATTCCGATGGAAGTTTGTGCTCTGAGGAAAGAAAAGATGTTTGCTAAAGAAAATCTGAGAGAGACGCACTGGGAACTCCTGATAGCATGTGTGGATCATAATATTCACTGGGTGGATGATTTAAAGGAGAAGTACCTCACCGGGTTCAAGAACATTCCGATAAAGTTGGGATATCAGACTTTTGCACTGTGGGTTAAGAGAGCATGGAAGAGAAGAAGGGAAGAAATCCTAAGATATGCCAGAAATTTAGAATTTCTACGTTTAAGCGTGTGAAAGTCTTAAGATTTCGCTTAAGTTGCTTGGATTCGTCTCATTGGAGCATACATCAAGAAAGAAGAAAGCTCTTAAGATACAGACAAAATCTTTATAACTCTTTATTTTTCTATCAGTATGATTTACACACAAGAGCTCGCAGCGGAAGTCCTCGAATTAGTTGAAAAAACGAAGTTATCCGAAAAAGAAGCGATGAAAAAATGTTTAAAGGGAAAAATTAACGATTACAAGATATGGGGTTCTGTTCACGCTTACGTCTTTGAAGTTTTGAAGAGAAAAAACCTGATAGATCTAATAATCCAAAGAGCTTCTGGAATAAATCCAAGAGTTATAAATCCCTTTCTGAGGAATCTTCTTAGAGTGGCGGTATACGAGATGTTTTTCAAAAACGTTCATCCCGCACTGGCAACTGACTCAGCCGTTAGAATTGCGAAAAAAATCAGCGAAAAGGCGGCGGCTTTTGTGAACGCTGTTCTCAGAAAGGCTGAAAACATAAATATCGAGGAGGAACTCGAAAAAATTAAAAAAACCAACAGAAGGCTGTATCTTTCGCTTAAGTATTTTCATCCGGAGTGGTATGTAAAAATGGCCGAAAAGATAGTTAATAACGTAGAAGATCTTCTCATAGCGAATCTAAGACAGACAATCTACGTGAGAGCAAATACATTGAGGAAATCACCAGAAAACGTCAGAAGATACCTCGAAAAGAACGGTGTGATCGTCGAGGAGACTATTCTGCCCGAAGTGTTCAAGGTTCTTTCCTACGAAAAACCGTTAACGTCTCTCGATGGATACGATAGGGATTTTGTTATCCAAGATTTGGCATCTTGCTTGGTTTCCTATGCTCTAAGCCCAGAAAACGACGAAGTTATAGTGGATTTAGCGGCAGCTCCCGGATCGAAAACAAGTCACCTTGCGGCTTTAATGGAGAATCGTGGTAAGATAATTGCCGTTGATAATTCAAGGGATAGAATTAACAGAATGAAGGCAAGAATGAAGAAGCTTGGAGTAAAGAATGTGGAAATCAATCTCGCTGATGGGGTGAAGTTCAGAGCAGAAGCTGATAAAGTCCTCGTAGATGCTCCATGCTCATCTACGGGAGCCCTAAGGAATTATCCGTCAATAAAGTGGAGGTTTAGTTACGAACTGTTTAGAAAGACAATTCTCCTTCAAAGAAAGATGCTTAGAAACGCAGCAAGAATCGGAGAGATAGTTGTTTACTCCACATGCTCCATAACTTTCGAGGAAAATGAGGGAAACTTGCTTAAGCTCCTCGATGTATTTAAAGTTGAGGATACCGGATTAAATTTCGGGGATGTTGGGATCGGGAAATTCGGGAATAAGACTTTTCCATACGCGGACAAAGTGATCCGACTATATCCCCACATTCATGATACAGCAGGTTTCTTTATATCAAAGCTGAAATCGAAAATTTAGATCAAAGTTATTGCAAAATGGATTAATACAGTTTCTCCAAAACACAATGGATGAGCATAAGCAGTCCCCAAACTTGGAGGGAATTTTTTCAAAATTATTATCAAAAAGAGTTAAACAAACTTGCGGGTAAGATATCAAGCGGAAAAAATGATAGAAGCCTTTATGTTAATGTATCCAAGGATTTGATAAGTTTTAGAGGTGGTTCTCTAGCCAAAGAGCTTTTTGAAAATCCAGATAAAGTTATAAACGATGCAAAGGAGGGGTTAGCGCTAACCGAGAACATATACGATGTCAGGCTTGAAAATTGCAATCCGAGATTTTTCAATCTTCCACCCCTCAGAAAGATTCTGATAAGAGATCTCCGATCATCCCACATATCAAAATTCGTATCTATCGAAGGTATCGTCAGAAAAGTCACAGAGGTCAGACCGAAGATTGTAGAAGCTGTCTTCATGTGCAGCAACTGTGGGAGGAAAGTAAGAGTCCCACAAGAGGATAGCCTGATTCATACACCTTTTGAATGTTCGTGTAAATCGAAGAGGTTTGTCTTCTTGCCAGAAGAAAGTGTATCAGTAGACAGTCAGAGGATAAAAATTCAAGAATATCCTGAATATCTGAAAGGTGGCGAGCAACCCCAGAGTATAGACATTTACTTAGAAGGGGACATCACCGGGATCGTAAATCCGGGAGATCGAGTAATCGTGAACGGGATCGTTCGAGCGAGTCCAAGGGGGCAGGGCAAACGGAAACTTATCTACATGGATCTCTTTATTGAGGGGAACTCAATAGAGATTCTGCAACAGGAGTACGAGGAAGTTGAGATAACAGAAGAAGACAAAAAGAAAATAATCAAGCTAAGTGAAAGTGAGGATATCTACGATAAGATCGTCAGGTCGATAGCTCCCTCAATTTATGGCTACGACGATATAAAGCTTGCAATTGCCCTTCAGCTCTTCGGTGGTGTTCCCAAAAGACTGCCCGATGGTACCCAAATCAGAGGAGACATTCATATTCTCTTAGTGGGTGATCCGGGAGTTGCCAAATGTGTTGATTACGATACCGAAGTTTTACTTTCAGACGGTAGCCTTGTGAAGATCGGAGATTTGGTCGAGAAAGTGCTGACAAATGGAAAGAAAAAAATCGATGACGGATTTTATGCTGAGACAAATCACGACGTAATCTCACTCGATTCGCGCACCCTAAAATTGAGGGCTTCCAAGGCTAACATAGTGTGGAAAAGATTCGCTCCAAAAGTTATGTTTAAGGTTAAAACTAAGACTGGCAGAATAATCAAGGTAACTCCGACTCACCCGTTTTTCACCATAAGGGACGGCAAGTTCGTCACTGTTAAAGCTAAAGACTTAAAGAAGGGTGATCTAATAGCAACACCAAGAATAATTCCAGTATTCGGTAAACCGCAACCGATTCCAAACTATAAAGGGAGAAATTCTGCAAGATTAAAGTTACCAGAGAAAACATCTCCCGAATTTTGGAGATTCGTAGCACTCTTTATAGCCGGCGGATACTCCCAGAATAAAAACGTATATTTCACGAACAACAATGATAAGCTGATCAATGAATTCATCGATTACGCTAGAAGATTAGGATTAAATCCAAAACTTAGAATCCTAAATAAAGGCAAGACAGTAAAAGAAGTCCTAATTTCGAGTGTGGAGCTTTACAGTTTCTTTAATCTCTTAGGGATAAACGGCAGATCTAAAGAGAAAAGAGTCCCTAACATACTCTTCAGATGTAGCAGAGAGGAGATTAAAGCATTCCTTTCGGCTTTCTTCGACGCTGAAGCCAGCGTTGATAAAAGAAGGATTACAGTTACCTCAGCTTCCGAAAAGCTACTTAGACAGATACAGCACCTCCTTCTGAGATTTGGAATAATTTCTCAGCTTCACGAAACATACAGCAAAAACTCAAGAACTCCAAGGAAAAAATATTACAGACTCACGATTACCAACGAGAACGCTCTGAAATTTGCTAAAGAGATAGGATTTACAATAGAATCCAAGATAAGCTCATGGAATATCAAAAACAATCCAAATTGGGACTTAATTCCCGATGTATCTGTAATTTTAAGAGAAACCAGAAAGATGCTCGGACTTACACAATCTGAATGCGGTGTCAGCAGAACCACATACCAGCATCTGGAAAAGGGGAACAGAAAACCTTCCAGAAATTCCCTAACTAAAATAGTTAAGGCTTTTAAGAGTAAACTCAACGGGAACAAGCAGGCTGAATTCAATGTCAGATTTCTTGAGTTACTGGCGAATTCAGATATATTCTGGGATGAAGTTACCGAACTTAAATCCTATAAACCCAAGCATCCTTTTGTCTACGATCTTCAGGTTTTGGAGCATCATAACTTCGTAGCGAATGATATATTTGTCCATAACAGCCAGCTCCTCCGTTACGTTCACAGAATTGCTCCAAGAAGCGTCTACACCACAGGGAAGGGGACGACAACCGCCGGTCTTTGCGTAGCACCAGATACCTTAATATTTACGGATAACTGCTTTTTCGAGATATCAAAACTTGTAGAGTCTACAAATTTAAATAAACTCAAAGAAGGTGTCTTCATCTCGGATAGCTCGATAACCGTTCAAACGATTAATCCCACAAAAATCGCACTTAAAACCTCAAACAGGCTTTGGAAAATTAAGTCACCAGAAAAACTTGTTAGAATTAAAACAATTACTGGTAAAGAAATAGTTACGACACCGGAAACAAAAATTTTAACGATTTTTGATGGCAAGGTTTGTTGGAAACATGCTAAAGAAATCGATAGAGGTGATTTCGTCGCCACTGCGAGGCGGTTGGAGCACAAAGGGAGGAAGATTTTGACAATAGAGCTTATCAAGGACTTAGATAACATCACAGTTTACGGTGTAGAGAGACTTGTTAAGGAGTTAATTGAAACTATAAAGAGTGAAAGAAAAATCACAATAGATGAGGGCAGTCTGTATTACAATAACATAAAGTTGTCAACACTTATTAAACTCGCAGAATTGGCGGGATTCGATTTAGAGAAAATCGCCGAAAAAATTGAGTTCCTTTCACAGTTTCATAAAATAAAGCTTCCTAAGTATCTTGATGAGAAATTCCTATACTTTGTCGGGTTAATTGCCGGGAATGGAGCCATTACGACAACACCCCACGGTGAAGTTACGATCAGATTCTCAAATACCAATCCCGAGCTGAGAATTAAATTCAGGCAAATCGTTAAAGAGCTGTTTGACGTTGAAGTTGAGGAAGATGCCGATACTCTGAAGTTTAATTCAAAGATTGTTGGTCATATCTTAAACAGACTTGGTATTCCGAATTCACCAAAATCTCACAGGCTTGATATGTCAGAAATCCTGCTATCGTTACCGAATGAAGAGCTATCCGCATTCATCAGAGGTTTATTTGACTGTAATGGAACCGTTGTCCTTAGAGACAGATCCTACGTGGCACTAAAAATGACAAGCGAAAAGCTTGCCAAAAAGCTTCAGCTTGCACTTTTGAGATTTGGAATTGTATCTCACCTATGTCAAAAATCGATGAGCAGAGGCAAAATCATCCCCAAGCATAACAAGTTCGAAATGAAAATTTATGGAGACAACATTGATAAATTTGCAAAATTTATAGGATTTGACCATCCTGAGAAGCTAAAAAAGCTTCAAACAGTGGTGAATCAACGAAAGAAAGCAAACACGAACGTAGATATAATTCCAGATGTAACCAAAATTTTAAGAGAAATCAGAAAATTCTACGGGCTAAGTGCTAAAGATGTGTATGGATCAGCAGCTGTTGAATTAAGAAAAACAATCTCAAAATCTTCGCTCAAAAGGGCTGTAGAGTTTATAAAAAGAAATGCAAATATCGAAAGCATAAAGATCGAAATCCCTGATAATCTAAAGTTAAGAATAAGTAAACAAGTGGACCGCAAGAAACTCAGAATAAGCCGTATTAAATTCTACGAATACTTTGTCCGAAAAGACAGAAACGTGTTAATTCCCTTTAAAGTGCTAAAAAATGTTTTAAGCGTAGTTAACGATCGGAAGCTTAAAGAGGATATAGAAAAAATCCTAAATGAAGTTCTTGAAAAAGAGAAAACAATTAAGGCTAAGCTTGAATATCTTGAATCCCTATCTAACTCAGATATACTTTGGGAAAGAATAAAGGAAAAAGAAGTATTAGAAAGCCCGTATGAATTTGTTTACGATTTAACCGTCGAAGACTCGCACAGCTTTATAGCGAATGGGATCGTAGTCCATAATACTGCAACCGCAGTTCGTGATGAGCTGGATGGGCGGTGGACGCTTGAAGCGGGAGCCCTCGTCCTTGCAGACAAAGGTATCGCGCTTGTAGACGAAATTGATAAGATGAGACCCGACGACCGATCCGCTCTACATGAGGCGATGGAGCAACAAACAATTAGCGTAGCCAAGGCTGGAATAAACGCAGTTCTAAAGGCAAGATGTGCCCTACTTGGAGCTGCAAATCCGAAATACGGAAGATTCGACCGATACACTCCAATAGCGGAGCAAATAAATCTCTCCCCCACACTACTTTCGAGATTCGATCTCATATTTGTTTTAACAGACGATCCAAATCCAGAAAGAGATAGGATGTTAGCGGAACACATTCTCAAAACCCATGAACTTGGAGAAAAACTTGAAAAAATGAGAAATGTAGTAAGCGAATACTCCAAGCAGTTGGATCCTGAGATAAAGAAAGTTTCTCCAGTTATTGATCCCGATCTTCTCCGCAAATACATCGCTTACGCTAAAAGAACAGTTTTTCCTGTCCTGAGCGAGGAAGCTAAGAAAAAGATAATCGAATTCTACGTGGGAATGAGAGGAAAAGTCAAAGAGAACTCGCCAGTTCCGATCACAGCAAGACAGCTCGAAGCTCTTGTTAGGTTAGCAGAAGCTTCTGCAAGAATGAGGCTCAGCGATACTGTTGAGCCAGAGGACGTCGACAGAGTTCTAAAAATCATGAAAAGGAGTCTTGAGCAAATTGCTGTCGATCCAGAGACTGGTGAGATCGATATCGACTACGCTTTCTCGGGGACTTCGAAAACTCAGAGAGATAGAATAATCGTGATCAAGAGAATCATAGAAGAACTTGAAAAAGAATACGAAAAAGGGGTTCCAGAAAACGTTATTATTGAAGAAGCTGAGAAAAGAGGAATTGAAAAGGCAAAAGCAAGAGAGATACTACTCAAACTGAGGGAAAAAGGGGAATTATACTGTCCGAAAGTCGATCATTACAAGATCGTTCACGGATATTAAAAACCCAGTTTCGTTAGGATTTCGATTTTTCATTTGGTTACAACCATCAAAAACGATAATACTACGCAAACTTTTAAGAATTTACGATGAATATAGCAATACTCTTCAGCGGCGAATTCGGTAGAAGATTCGTGATAAACCTTGTATACCCAAGACTTTGTGGATATTTAGGTGCCTGCGGGGTTGATAAGTGTGATTACTGCAAGGATTACAATTTCAGCGGCTACGTCAAGTTCGTCAAAGAATTCCCCGAACCCGCAAGCTTGCCGACTTACATAGAAAACGTCAAAGAGTATCTGAATAAAATCGAAGCCGAAACAATTGTGGCGATAAATCTTCATCCAGATCTACTTTCGGAGCTTCCGAATTATGCTGAATGCAGGGTTTTGATAGTCCCCGCATGCGATCAGAGATGGTGTCTTCCAGGCCTCAGGAAGCAGTTGGAAGAAAAATGTAAGGAAAGGGGGATTGAATTCCACTCACCAAAACCGTTTTGTAGCTTTAATCCGAAAGGAGATTTCCCCTTAGGAACCCCCGAATTCGAAATAGAGATGGAAGACAATATCATAAAAAACGTAAAAGTTTTGAGAAGCGATCCGTGTGGCTGCTCTTATTATGTTGCAAAGATGATGAGAAATTATCGCGTCGATAATATCCACGAGTTCTGGAAGGATATCCATCAGCACCAGTGCGCTTACCCTTGCATGGCGAGTATGGAGAGGGATATCGAGCTGAACAACGAAGCACCCTTCCATCTCGCCGGCTATATAATGGTTTATAAGTTTAGCAATGCTGCCGGAATCGACGCTGAGGATTTTGTTCCACCACATTTCAGAAAGATTATTAATTCTCTGTAGTCATTGGAGGTATGCATCCGATCTTAATCCCATTTGCGATAGCAGCGACCTTCCTCCTGCTCGAAAAGAAGAAAAGAATTTTCAGATGGATCGGTTACGCCTTTCTCCTCGTAGGCTTTATCCTTTACGTTTTTTCGTTCTTTGCAAACGATTTCACGCTCAAAGAGGTATTCATGCATTCTTCGAGGGATTTAAATCCCCTTTTCAAGTTATCGGCATCTTGGGCTGGTAGCGGCGGCTTTA
This sequence comes from uncultured archaeon, assembly GCA_964655455.1. Lineage (GTDB taxonomy): Archaea > Halobacteriota > Archaeoglobi > Archaeoglobales > Archaeoglobaceae > Geoglobus. The sequence goes on along the minus strand of CAZZMN010000022.1, from coordinate 12,187 downwards.
TAATCTGGTGGCTTTTCGTTTTCTCCTCAATTACTATGCTGAGGAGACATAATATTTACAATCTATGGATTGTCGGTCTCATTTTTGTCGCTGTAATGAACGGTGCCTTTGACAGTCTAGATTTTGTTCCCCAAAATGGAAAAGGATTGAACCCCATTCTCAAATCAGTATGGATGATCTTTCATCCTCCCGCAAGCTTCGTGAGTTATGCCCTCGGACTTTTAATAGCAATAGATGCTTTTTTAGGAAAAGAAAACAGAACGGCAATTGGAATAACTTGGTTTTTCATTACTTTGGCAAACGTCTTGGGAGGCGTATGGTCTTACTTCACACTCGGATGGGGAGGATATTGGGCTTGGGATCCCGTTGAGACGGGGCTTCTCCTTCCGTGGCTTAGTTTGACAGCTTATTTCCATTCAAAAGAGAGGTTTTTCCTTCATCTTACAGGATTTTCTGTTGTTTTCGCGGCTTTCATTACGAGAGGTGGCATATCACCCCTTCATGGATTTGCCGTCAGTCCAGCTGGATTTGCAACACTTTTTTTAGGTGTTCCCTTTCTGATAAATATATTCAGAGATTTTGACATTAAGCTTGACCGGAATCCCATGAAAATCGCTACATATTCCCTACTCGGAAGCTACTTGGTCTGCCTTGTTGGTCTTATCTACCAGTTAGCTTTCGCAATCCTTGGAGAAAGGGTGGATGTCAGCGTTGATTACTATAATTTTGCGAACATGCCCTCTATGATCTTGCTTCTTTCCGTTCTTCCAATATGTGGTAGTAAGATCAAGAACTATACAAAAGTACTCACTGTAGTTTATGGGCTATCCCTTTTTCTCACAGCTCTGACGCTTATGGGATATATAAACTGGTGTAAGGATGCACCCCTCCATGTGAATGCGGCGGTTTCATTCATTCTCCCTCTCGCACTCTTTAGTTTTGGTACAGTATTAAGTCTGAAAAGAATTGATCTAAGGGTTATCCATTTTTCACTTGCTCTTCTAGTAATATCAACAAGTATCAGTTGGCCATACGTTTATTACGGTGACTATGCTCCTTTAGATGTTCAGATTATCTCCACCGAGTTTCATGAACCGAAAGGTTCCGTCTTTTTTGGAGGTGTTGTAATTCCCGAAGAGAGCTACGAAATTGTCAAGATGCAGGTAAACGGAAGAATAATCGAAGCCAAGATTAGGATGAACTTGGCGAATTTAATCAGCGGAAAGGATTTCGTCTATTCCGAACCCATCGTTATCTCAAATGGCTTGGACAATTACTATTTAATCATACCTAACTTCTACGCCTACGATCTTTTCATGTTTACGTCCAAATATTTATATGAAAATGGCGAAACACACTTATTAATGATTATAGCCAGCATCATGGGTATTGACTATGATAAATTTGTTAAAGCAATTGAAGAGTGGAAACCAACGGGAAAAGTATCCGTAATTCACAAGAGAATTCCTTTAATCAACCTACTCTGGATTTCCTGTACCCTTTTATTGTTCGGAGAGATTCTCGCGAGGTGGAAAAAATGCTCCCAATAATCCTTGTCATCGATATAGCGACCGCAGTTTACGCAGCATTTTTCGGTCCCTATCCATCGATATCCCTTTTTGATCCCACAAGTTACAGGATTCTGTATCTTCACGTTCCACTTGCTTGGAACATGTATTTTGCTTTCACTCTAACGTTTGTTTTCAGTCTCTTATACCTGATCAAAAGCAACCAAAAACACGATTTGATCGCATATTACTCCACAGTTTTGGGGACACTCTACGGTTTAGGTGCCGTCATCTGCGGAATGTTGTGGGCTAAAGAGGTATGGAACTCTTATTGGAGTTGGGATCCAAGGCAGACGGCAACCCTGATAGCACTTCTTGCGTATACTGCTTACATCTCTTTGAGGAAATCAATCCCCGATATCGAAAGATCAAGAGTTGTTTCGGCGGTTTTCGGTGTATCAGCTTACGTAACGATTCCTCTCAGCTATCTATCCGCTGTTACATTCAGAAGTCTCCATACACAAATACCGCAGCAGCCCCTTGGATTCGAGGTGCTAATCCTCCTAGGATTTAGGGTTGTGATCTCACTCGCACTGTTCTTGATGATCCTGAGGGAAGGTATCAAGCACTAATATTTTAAGTTTCAAACACAATCATCTATCATGAAGAAAATAGAGCTTTACACCGCGGAGGACATGAAAAAAGATTTAGATGAACTCAGTGATACCGAAGTAGCTTTAAAGAAATGGAAATCTATTCTCGACGCCCTATCAGCAATAGAAGACGTAAGTATCCAGATAACATCTTTCTGTTTAAGGCATCAGAGAACTGGTTGCGGAGACTGTCCAATAATCAGATACGACTATCCATGTGGACATCCTTACGCAACGTTTACGTTATTCTATCAAGAGCTTAGAAAGCTCAAGATGATTGCTGAAAGACTTTATGCAATTCTAACAGCGATAGATATAGAGGACAAAGAGCTCAGAGGCAGACACGTGTGAACGGAGTCGGGCAAGACTGTAGTTGCTATCAAAGCTTTAAGGGGATAATAATCTTGCATTCCTTCCCGATCTCTTTAGCTTTTCCCTTTTTCAGAAGAAATACGGTCAGTGCTGCGGTCATCGCGTCGAGTTCATCCGCACAGTAATTCCTTCTAAGATCGAACTTAAAAAATTTCGATAAAAATTCTTTGATCTTCTCTCTCCCCTCTCTTCTCTTCTTCGAAGCATTACATCCAAGAATCTTTCTCGTCGCATATGGATAGACTTCGTAAACTTCTGCAAACTTTCTGATCTTCCTGGCAAGCTCCATTCCGATTAAGGCGATGGGTTTGAAGAATTCGGCGCCCGATGGGAACAACCTTATCCCCATTTGGATCAGCTCGACCTCGCAATCTCTTAACGATCCCTTCGATGGAAGGTCCAAGGGAGCATCAATCCCACAAACATCAAATCTTACATCCTCTCGGTATTTCCCGAGGTATATCAGTTCGTGCTCATCGAAAACAGCTAAGATATTTTTCTTTAAACCAACATCTATTCCCGCAAATTTCATCAGGCTCTTCTAAGTTTCGGATCTTTTTCGGAAAAATCTACATAAAATCCAAGACTTTTGAGGTATTCGTAGCTTTTCTTTCCTTTTCCGTGTATCATGAGTTCGAGGAGATCCTCTTTCTCATCAATATCCACGCTTGAGTAAAATGAGTCAAACACCGTGTAACTTAGCCCGAGCCTTCTGCAAATATCTATATGCTTTAGAAAGCTTCCGTAATGGTAGGATGTGTAAAAATCTCGGTTTCTTGAAAGAAGCATATTCGTTCCCGCCTTTCTCCCCGGCGCTATCACCACATCCCCCTCAGAATCAAGAAAACTTGTTAGAATCTTCTTATTTATCAGGGGTAGATCCGACATCACCACAGCTGTCTCACCCTTCTTTATAAAGGATGTTACCGCTTCGTCCAAGCTTCTTTTGTCAACAATCACCCGGTATCCTTCCAACCTCTTACATTCTTCACTCGATAAGATTATGGCATCTTCGCAGACATCTATAACGTCCAAAAGCATGTAGAATGCCAGATTTTCTCTCTCTTTTTCATTCAAAATGTTTGATAATCTTGATTTCGGATTCCTAGGTTTGAAGGGGATTATGATCTGCATATCTTCTAAACTACCGTAGAGATTATAAAAATACTCTGCATTCATGAGATGTGTTTAAATTAATATCCGAGGACGGTCTGGCAAGGAGAGGAAGAATCAAAATTAAGGGAAAGAAGGTGGAAACACCCGCTTTTGTACCCGTAGCAACCCTCGCAAGCGTTAGAGGATTGGATTCAAGAGATCTAAAAGAAATTGGTGTCGAAATAATCATTGCAAACACATACCATCTACATTTTAGGCCCGGAGACAAATTGATCAAGGAGATGGGTGGCTTACATAAGTTCATGGGATTTGACGGTGTAATAATGACCGATTCGGGAGGATTTCAAGCATTCTCTCTTGGATTCGGCATGGAACATGGCGTGGGGAAGATTGCGGACAACATATTCCTTGAAGGTCTGAAGGAAGTCCAGTATAAGGGAGAGAAGTGGGCTTTTGTGGATGACAGCGGTGTTCTATTCAAAGATCCAAGATACGGTTGCAAAATCAAGCTAACTCCCGAACTCAGTATGAAAATTCAGTCAAATCTTGGGAGTGACATAATATTCGCATTGGATGAGTGCACATCTCCCCTCTCGGACTACGAATATACTAAGAGGGCAATGGAAAGAACCCATAAATGGGCTTTAAGATGCTTGGAATGCTATGATAGAAAACAAAAGATATTCGGAATAGTTCAAGGAGGCGAATACAAAGATCTAAGAATCGCCTCAGCTAGATTTATCTCATCACTCCCATTTGACGGATTCGGGATCGGTGGATCCTTGGGAAAAAGCAAAAGGGACATGCTGAACATCCTTGAATGGGTAATACCCCTCCTTCCGCAAGATAAGCCCCGACACCTCTTGGGAATCGGGAGTGTGGAGGACATATTCGAATCAGTCGAGAGGGGAGTTGATCTCTTCGACTGCGTTACTTCGACAAGATGGGCGAGAAGAGGTGCTCTTTTAGTCTCAAAAGATGCGGGTGGAACCCGAAAAAACAAGTTCAGAATCCACATAAAGAGAAGCGAGTTCAAAACCGACAGATCACCGATAGATCCAAACTGTGATTGCATGGTCTGTCAGAGTTATTCGAAGGCTTATCTAAGACATCTTTTCAAAGCAAACGAACTAACCTTTTTCAGGTTAGCATCATACCACAACATCTACTTCATGATAAAGCTGATGGAACAAATTAGAGAAAGTATAGATAGTGGGACCCTTCACGATCTCAAAAGAGAGTGGTTAGTCTCCTGACCTTTTCAACATCGATTTCGTCTCCCCGCTTGAAGTAACTTCCGACAATGAATGCATAAGCGTACTTCCTGAACTTCTCTATGTTTTTGGGGGTTATTCCGCTCCCAACAATTATCGGTGCCCTAACCCTCCCAGCAATGTATTTCACATCACTGATTTTCGGCGGCTTTCCCGTTGCCTCACCAGTTACGACAAAGGCATCGGCAAAGCTTCTGTCAGCATTCTCGATATAGTTCTCAATACCAGCGAAATGAACGGCATGTTTCACGCAGATATCAGCGAAAATCATCACCTTAAGCTTAATAGATCTGATGAATCTCGCCAGCTTCCCCGCTATCGGATCTGAAAAGCCCTCTGGCATTACAGATGGAAAGAAAAGCTGATTTACCCTGATAAAGTCAGCTTTAACAGCTTTAGCAATGGATGCAGCGGCAATTCCATCGTTTCTTAAGACATTTATTCCAATCGGAATTGATACGGTATCTCTAACTTCTTTTGCCACGACAGTCATTGCCGCTACTGTTTCTTTGCCGACCTCCATCAGAAATGGCTTATCGTTGAAATTCTCGATGATGATAGCGTCCACGCCACCCTCTTCAAGTTTTTTTGCGTTTCTTACGGCATGCTCTAAAACTTCGTCAAAATCATCGAATTCTGGGGAGCCGGGGAGCGGTTTGAGGTGTAGACACCCAATAATCATCGCCGATATTTATCAGAAATGCTTTAATATTTTCTGTCCTATTTACTGCATGAGTAAGGTCGTTCTCTGCTACTCGGGAGGACTGGACACGACAGTTTGTATATTCCTTTTAAGAGAGAAATACGGGTTTGACGAAGTGGTCACAGTTACCGTAGATGTGGGGCAGCCAAGAGAGGAAATAAAAGAGGCTGAGAAGAGAGGAAAGAAATACGCCGACAAACACTATACTATCGATGCCAAGGAGGATTTTGTGAAGGCGATATTCCAGCTCATAAAAGCAAACGGTGAATATGAGGGATATGTTTTGGGAACAGCTCTAGCGAGACCTATTATTGCCAAAAAGGTTGCAGAAGTCGCTTTAAAAGAAAATGCTGATGCAGTAGCTCACGGAGCAACCGGCAAGGGTAACGATCAGCTTAGGTTCGACAACATATTCTATCAGTACGGTCTAAAGGTAATCGCCCCGATGAGGGAGCTAAATCTGACAAGAGAGTGGGAAATCGAATACGCGCTGGAAAAGGGGATTGATGTTCCCGTAACTAAAGAGAAGCCTTGGAGCATCGACGAGAACCTGTGGAGCAGGAGCATAGAAGGTGGAAAATTAGAGGATCCGTCCTACATCCCCCCAGAGGAAATATACGAATGGACTGTTAGCCCCGAGAATGCTAAGGATCCGGAGATAATCAAAATCGATTTCGAAAAGGGGATCCCCGTCGCTTTAAACGATGAGAGGCTTGATGGATACGAACTGATAAGAAGACTTAACGAGATTGGTGGCGCCCACGGCATAGGAAGGACAGATATGATGGAAGACAGAGTTTTAGGCCTGAAGGCGAGGGAGAATTATGAGCACCCAGCCGCTACGATTCTGATAACAGCCCACAGAGATCTTGAAAAGCTTGTTTTAAGTAGAAGAGAGTTGAAATTCAAGAGATTCGTCGAAGAAGAATGGGCTGAACTCGTTTATTATGGTCTCGTAAACGATCCCCTATTTGATGCTCTGAATGCTTTCATCGACAAAACACAGGAAAGAGTGACGGGATGGGTTAAGTTAAAACTCGATAAGGGATCAGTGATCCCCGTAGCAAGGTTCTCAGAGTTCGCCCTTTACAGCAAAGAGCTAACGTCCTTCGATACTTTGGCAATCGACCAATCGCTTGCTGAAGGCTTCTCAATATTCCACGGACTTCAGGGTAGGCTGTATAGGAAAATAGTTAAGAGGGACTAAATATCTATCACAATGTAAGCGTAGTATCCTCCATTTCTTTTTTCAACCCTGAAATTGTGGAGGGTTATCGCCTTAGGCTCAAGTTTTATTTTCTGCGGATCGAGAACGTCTCCGTAGATCTTTCCTTTAGCTCTACCGCTCATAACTTTAACGTCAACCTTTTTTCCGCCAAAATGCTCTACATCGAAAAGATAGAGGATTTCGTTTAGCCAGTTGTACAGAAGATAGTCAACCGAACTCTCTTCGATCTCGATCTCTCTTTGGATATGGTCTCCAATCTTTTCTGTAAAAACGAAAGCTTCGTAAAATGCAAGGGCTGCATCCCTTAGCAGTTCATTTAAATCTTTCGCATAAATCTCAAAGGCTATGTCGGCTGTGTGATCAACAAAATTATACATAACTTAAGGACACTCCTAGAAATAATAAGTTTGACGGTTTATGGTTTATGAGCCGGATTACTTTATTTCAGGGTCATGAGTTCTTTCTAAGTCTATCGGTTTATATACAGAAAATTTTATGAATGTGCTCGAACATAGTAATACTTATCTATGCGGATCTTAAGCGGCATTCAAATATCCCTGAACCCGAATTGGAAGAAATTTAGAGAAACCGTATTAAGTAGATATAGACAAGCCGACATCGATGTCGAGATCAAACCCGTTCTCGATATAATTAATGCTTCTGAGTCATTTGTCACACTATCGAGTTGTGCTGGAAGAATTGTAGTAATGGATATGCCGAATTTTGGAGACAAAAAGAACTCAGTATTTCTGGGGAAATGGCATCAACCTCCCGAATTCAGTGAGGTGATGGAGGCGATTTTGAAAGGTCAAAGACAGACTTGGTTTATGATGCATCCTCCGATCATTCACGTAGCTTGTAGAAGCCTCTTTGATGCTTTCGATTTGCTCGAAATTGCGAAAAGATCGGGATTCCGCAGATCGGGTCTGATCTCACAAAAAAAGTTTGCGATTGAAATCGCCTCACAAGAGCGGGTCGAGATGCTCGTAGCCGAAAACGGTGAGCTACTTATGAATGAAAAGGCTTTAAAGAGGAACTTCGAGCTCTCCGTGGAGAAACTAAAAAAATCGAGAGAAAGAATATTCAAGTTCTCAAGAACGTTTGAAGAATATTTCCTTTAATTATTCTTCTTTTTTCTCCTTCTTTTCTTCCTTTGCTTCCGTCTTCTTAGGAGGATACGGATGTATCTTTATCTTATAATCACAGAGCCTCTGAACGATCTTTATTTTTATCTCACCGGTCTCGATGTAGCCCTGTTTCATCATGTAATCGTAAACTTGCTTTGCGATTTCGGTTCTTATCAAAACGGTCGAAAATCCTGGGTCACTTCCCACGCTTCCAATACTCACGTCAGCCTGAACGGCGGCAAAATCCTGACAGACCTTACATCCTGATGGGACTATCTCCTCCATCTCCTTGACAGGAATGCTGAACTCACTTCCATCCTCGAACGTCACAATGAAGTTGCCCTTAGTTATATCTGTCTTCACGGCTTTTCTCAGGTCAGCTCCTTTCTCCTTGAGGAATTCGTACAGCTCGTGCCAGTAGAAATTTTCAGTACAGAACAATCCAACAGCAAGCTTAACTTTCCTGTATAACGGAATTTTCTCCTGAAGCTTTCTTAACCCAGATATCATGCACGGAGTTCCAATAAACCCTACGCTTTCGACTCTCCGGATTATCTTGTGAAGCTCAGGCATTACGGGTGCATAACTGTATTTCGTTCCCGTTATTCTTCTATCTTTCAGCACCTCTGGATCCCTGACGTGGACGACGATCGGTCTCCACATCTCGTCTCTTGAAACGAAAAGTGCTACCTCTATGAGACCCATTTCTAGGGCGGAAGCCATGAATTCCGTGACCATCGCTCCATCCTGTCCCACAAATCTCTTTGATTTTGCAGCTACGGATTCAATGAACTCACCGACACCGTTCAGAGGCTTATAATCATAACGGGGGCAGACTGCCATGCAGGCACCGCAACCCAAACAGCCTTTCTTAGCGTCGAAATCAAGAGGTCTGTCTTCGAGTATTATCACACCGGTAGGACAGATCGTGCACGTTCCACAGTGACTGCAAAGCTTCGTGTCAACAACATTCTTTTGAAGGATTTTGTAGCTACAAACTTTAGCCGGTTTGAGCGATGATCGCTCATAAATGATTCCTTCAAGCTCTTTGATCTCGGGGGTTACCCATTTTGTTATCATTTTATCCCTCCCTAACGGGTTGCAATATCAAAACGTCTGTCGGGCATATCCTCACACAGATCCCACATCCGGTGCATTTTTTCGGATCTGTATCTAAAATTATCTCTAACTCCTCAGCTTTTGAACTTATTGCATCGACGGGACAGGCGAAAAAGCACAGTCTACATCCGATACAGTTCTCCGGGCTCTTCACAGCGGCTATCATCTTTGGTCTCGGAGGTTTTGGTACTTCGACGATCAAATTTTCTACATATTTTCTTTTGGTTATCTTCAGATCCTCCTCAAAATCGTATTCTACAAGCTTTTTGTCCTCTCTCTTTATCTCGGGGATCCCGTCCATTTCCTTGATGAACATCGATTCGACATCTTTAAAGGCAACATCGTGAATCTTCGAGGGCTTTAAAGCGGCTGTTGGGCAGGAATCAACGCAGAAATGACATAAAATGCATTTGGCATAATCTACGCCGGGATAATATCTCCCGTTTTCGTCAGGAAACATCTGAATTGCATTTGCTGGACAGATGTGAGCACATCTGAAGCAGCTGATGCACTCGTCCTTACTAAAAATCATTAAACCTCTGAAGTTATCAGGATACTTTCGTCGCTCTCTCGGATAGTGAATTGTAATCGTGTCGGGTGCTATGGCTTGTTTGGTAGCTTCTCCAATCGCCTTAAGGTGACCGATAACTGTTCTCGTTATATCAACCTTTGGAGGCTTGACAATCTTCACCATATCGCCACCCCCGCTGACAGAATCAACCCGATAATTGACAACGCCATTATCTTGCTCCAACCCATTTTCAAAGTCTGGTCGATTCTGTATCTGCCGTAAATCGATCTCGTCAATGAAACTATGCTCATGAATATGAACGCCTTGATGAACAGCCAGAGGGCTGGTGCCAAATCACCTAAGATCGGGATTGCGGGACCATTCCAGCCACCAAAGAATAAAATCACCGATATCAGTGAGAGGAGATACAACTTCTCATATGGTAGGGTCATAACCAGACCAAAGAGAATCCCTGAATACTCAACGTATGGTCCGAAGGCAATTTCCTGATCTGCCTCTGGAATGTCGAACGGCAATCTTGAAGTGGCTATTAATAGAGTTATTAAGAACACGATAAAAGCTATCGGATTGATGAAAACACCGGGAATGATGGATTGCTTCGCAACTATCTCGAAGAAGTCTGCGGTTTCGTAAATCACAGTCATGGCGATTACGGATATGATGAACGGGATTTCGTATGCGAAGTAGATGAAAGCCTCTCTTACAGTCCCGATGTAAGCGAATTTGTTATTCGATGCCCATCCCATACCCAAGATGAAGACGGGAATCAACGAAATTAGGGCTAAAGCGATCGGAAGAGCATATATTGTTCTAATCCCCCAGACGCTTCCAGCCGGGATAAAGAGCAGCGGAAGAAGGACGGGAAGGAATGAGATCAAAGGAAACTGGATGAAATAGAGCTTATGGGCATCTCTATGAGCGATCACCTCTTGGAAGAAGTATCTGATACCGTCAGCGAGGGTTTGGATAACACCACCAGCTCTCCTTGCAACCTCCTTTGGGCCAACTCTCCACTGAACCCTTGCCGTCAGTTTTCTTTCCCAGTAAACTATCCACAAAAGGATTATCGTTATCCCCAAAAGACCCGGAATCACGAGGATGTGGAAGATAGGTCTCCAGAGGATAAAGGCTACAATCAGGTTGATCAGGGGTATCCCCATAAGGGTGTCCACTATGGGCTGGATTAACGGAATATTAACGGAATCGCCCATGAATATAGACATTAACTCTTCAAACATCCTACCACCTCATCTATCCGCTTCGGGCGGGAAGTATCCGAAGCTACCGTAAATTGCCTGCAGGTCTGCGAGCCTGTGACCCTTGCAGGCTTCCATAAATCCTCTGAGATACATCCACCCCGGAGTGATTATTCTCACCCTGTATGGCATTGTTGACTCTCCGTCGCTCACTATTGTGTAGAGGAGTGTTCCTCTCGCTGCCTCTGTTAGAGTTGTGTACTCTCCCTCAGGTAAAACAAGATCCGCATAGGCTTCGAAGAAGCTTCCCCTTATGTCCTTTTTATCAAAGGAGAATATATCGTTGCTAATCACTTCACCCTCAGGCATGTTATCCACGAGCTGTCTTATCATGTTAAGACTCTGGTTAATCTCCTCAACTCTTACAAGGAATCTCGTGTAGCTATCTCCCTCAGTTCCAACTACAACCTCCCAGTCGATCTCGTCATAGGCTTCGTAGGGCTCAATTGCCCTTACATCGTATTCGATTCCGCACGCTCTGACAAAGGGTCCGACAACACCGAATTTTGCTGCCTCCTCCTTTGTCAGAACACCCACACCCTTAAGCCTCGCTATCGTATTGGGGTTCTTTATGAAGATTCTTTCAAATTTCTTTAGCCTGTGCTCCATCGCATATGTCATTCTCTTTATCGCACTCAGGGTCTTTTCATCAACGTCTCTGCGAACACCTCCAGGGATGATAAAGGATCCTGTAACTCGGGTTCCCGTTATCCTTGCGAAGATTTCGGTTATGAACTCTCTGACTGCAAACGGCCACATGAAACCAGTAGTGTGACCGATGAATACTGCGAGGATACCGGCATCGTATAAGTGGGTACCGATTCTACCCAGTTCGGCTAACAGCGTCCTGATGTATTTTGCTCTCTCCGGGACTTCGATGTCAAGGGCGTCTTCGATCGCCCTTACGTATCCAAGGTTGTAGTTACCAAAATCAATAATCGAGGGTCTCTCGAAGAGCGGGATGTTCTGAATGTATAGCTTTGTTTCCGCAAGCTTCTCCATGGATCTGTGAACGTAACCCGGATCCGGAATTACCTCCACAATGAAGTCTCCCTTAACTCTGACAATAAGGCGCATGTGACCACTTCCACCGTGCTGAGGACCCACAAAGACTACAAAATCGTCGCTTTTATAGCTATCCTCCAAGAGCTCTTTGGGAACTGGAACGAAGTAGACTTCATACTCCCTCGGAGGTGTGATAGCCAGCTCAAGTGGGTATTCTTCCATCTCAATCACCCCCAACGTAAACATCTTCTTGAAGCTTGAAATCCTTCCTCAAAGGATACTTCGGTGTGTCTG
>CAZZMN010000021.1:0-26955 GCA_964655455.1 uncultured archaeon | reverse complement strand
CGAGCGTTAAAATCAGACCAAATTGGGATTGAAAGCGTAGATTTCGTCGAGCTTGCGTAAAATCAAGTCGAGCGTTAAAATCAGACCAAATTGGGATTGAAAGCAAGGAAAAGCGGAAGCTTTCCTTTCATGCTGAGGGTCGTTAAAATCAGACCAAAATGGGATTGAAAGTCGAACGCTAGAAGCACCGACGGGTTGCTTTCTCTCCAGTTAAAATCAGACCAAAATGGGATTGAAAGTGATGGACGTTTCAATGTTGAATCTCAGCTTTTTGAGAGTTAAAATCAGACCAAAATGGGATTGAAAGCGATTTGATTCATTTGCTCAGCCACTTCAGTTTCCGCAACTGCCTTGTTAAAATCAGACCAAAATGGGATTGAAAGTGGGTCTGCTAACTCAATCTCGTATAATTTTTTGCTGGTTAAAATCAGACCAAAATGGGATTGAAAGTGCAAACTCTTGATTTATTGTCACGCTCGTCGGGTGGTTAAAATCAGACCAAAATGGGATTGAAAGTATAAAGATCTGTCATGCGGTTTAGAGTTCCCGACAAAGTTAAAATCAGACCAAATTGGGATTGAAAGAAGTTAGGATAGGTTATAAATTTTCTGGTATAGGAAACTTAAAATTACTCCTCGTATTCCGAGTTTTATGGGAGTAAAAGCGATAGCAATAGACTTGGACGGAACACTAACGGATAGGAGGAGAAGATTGAATTGCAACGCTGTTGAATCCTTAAGAAAGTTAAAAATTCCGGTAGTATTGGCAACGGGTAACATCTCATGCTTTGCAAGAACTGCCGCAAAGCTTATCGGAGTATCCGACATTGTCATAGCAGAAAACGGTGGCGTAGTTAGATTCGAATACGATGGAGATGACATAGTATTAGGGGATAAGAAAAAGTGCTACGCCGCTCTTGATATTCTAAGAAAGCACTACGATGTAATCCTACTCGATGAAGAGTACAGAAAGTCAGAGATATGTTTGAGAAGAACATTTCCAATCGAGGAGGCTTCAAAACTCCTTATCGGGACCGGAGTCAGAATAATCGACTCAGGTTTCGCCTATCACATCGTTGATGAAAATGTTAGCAAAGGAAAGGCCTTGAAATTCATAGCTGAAAAGCTTGGGATAGATGTAAAGGATTTTGCCGCAATTGGCGACTCCGAAAACGATATCGATTTAATTAAAACTGCTGGCATTGGAATTGCAGTTGCAAATGCAGACATTCGACTTAAAGAGGTAGCGGATATCGTCACATCGAAACCAAACGGCGACGGAGTGGTGGAAGCTCTCGAATTCTTAGGATTGATATGAAAGTACTTGAGAGATACCAGATAGAGCTTGCAAAGAAAGTTGTCCTTAAAGATTTGCTGAAATTAAAAGACATCGAATACGTCGGTGGCGTTGATCAAGCTTTCCTGGAGGATAAGGTGATTTCTGCATGTGCACTATTTAGCTTTCCCGATTTGACTTTTGTGAGATCATCAGTTGATTTAGACACTGCTAAATTCCCGTATATCCCCGGTTTTCTTATGTTCAGGGAAGGGGATCCAGCCGTGAAGGTCATAAAAAAGACAATAAAAGAGAAAAACGTTGTCGTCCTTGTAGATGGTAGTGGAATCGCCCATCCAAGAAGATGCGGTCTTGCAACTTACATAGCAATCAAAACAAAAATCCCAACAGTAGGAATTACGAAAAGGAGATTATTCGGGAGATTTGAACCACCGAAAAGGACAATGGAAGCAAAACCGATCTATGACGACTCGGAAATAATTGGATACGCTCTTAAGACTTGTAAGGGATGTAAACCTATTTTTATCTCACCGGGTAATTATTTGACACCAGAGACAGCTTTGGAGATTGTCAAGCTTTGCCTGAGGGGTCATAAACTGCCAGAACCCATTCGTGTCGCACACAATCTCGCAAATGAATACAAAAAACTTCTTATTTCTTAAAGAAAAATTTCCAAATTTTATCATCTATATGGTGGATGTTCTTAACAGCTTTTCCTTTTCCGCCCGTCATCTCCTCTCCGCGAACTAGGGCAATGCCGACTGCAAGTGGTGTCAATTTCTTTTCAACAACGACGTAGCAGAAGTCTCCCTCTTTTATCTCGGTATCGGCTTCAACAATCCCCGGTTTCATGACGTCGGCGCCGTTAATTATGAATTTTAAAGCCCCTTCGTCAACAACAACCCTTCCCTTTGCGGGTTTAAATTTCATCACACCATAAACTGTCAAGTAGTATCTTCCATCATACTCAAGGATTATCGGCTCGTTATCCAATAGATACACGACTCTTCCATTTATCTCAACCCTTTCGAGCTCTCCTTTTAGTTCAATTCCAGTCTCTTCCCTTATCTTTTGAAAAATCATCTTTGTCTCTTTTTTTCTAATTCTCTGCCTCCTCATCCCTATACATTACCGTGTAAAAGATTTTAAATTTACGTTCTTACCCCACCCTATGCGAATAATTCTCTACCTAAGCGGTGAGTTCGAAGAACTCGCAAGAATAGAAGCCGAAACGTTCCTGAGTAGGGTACTCCTAGCGGACAGACAAATTACAGTTGGAGAATGCGGCTTCAATCGCTTCGAGAGATTCGGACTGATTCACGAAGCCAGCCTGCATCTTTTCTCCTGCGAGAGCAACGAGCTTCACGATTTCTTCAGAGAAGTTGAGATACCAGACGGAAAGTGCTGTGTCAGAGTAAGAAACATCGGGGAAAAAAAAGCAGACTCAACAAAACTTGAGAGAGAACTCGGAGCAATATTGTGGAAAAGGGGAGCAAAGATAAGTGTTTCGAATCCTGAATATATTTATCGGGTATATCTGGCTAACAAAGCTCATGTAGGTATTTTGTTGCACGTGACTGATAGAAAACAGTTCTTAGAGAGAAGACCCGACTTAAAACCCTTTTTCAGACCCGGTGCTATCCTCCCAAGACTTGCTAGAAGCTTGGTCAACATCGCATTAAAGGAAGGAACACTCCTCGATCCGATGTGTGGAACGGGAACGATAATAATTGAGGCGGGGTTGATGGGATTGGATTTCCTCGGAATAGAAGCTTACAGCAATATCGCCCGCGGATGCAAAATAAATCTGCATCATTACGGATTACCATCAAACATCCTCATCGGAGATGCCAGAAATCTACCGTTAAAGGATGAAAGTGTGGATGCGATTGTAACGGACTTTCCCTATCTTCAATCAACAAAAGCTCTGGGAGATTTACTCGATCTTTACGAAAAATCGCTGAGCGAGTTTAAAAGAGTCCTAAAACCCAATTGCAGACTAATATTCATCTCAAATCTCGACGTCGAAGAGACTGTAAAAAATTTCGAAATCAAATACAAGCTCTATCAGAGATTGCACAAAAGTCTGACGAGAAGGATATACATCTGCCTAAATTCTTAGGAATTTTTCTGCGTTCTCTGCTGTAATCTTGAGATTCCTGCAGGCATCGTAAAGCTTTCTAACCGCGAGCATGTCGGATTCGCTGAATCCGGTATCACTGTTTGCGACAATCTTCTCGTCTCCGTATTTGTTTAAGATTTCAACTGCCTCCCTGACGCTTAATTTTTCCGGCTGGACAGTAAGCCCGATGTGGTATTGCTTCTCTTGGATCATCTCAAAGGTTTCGAAACTTACGTGATCTATTAGCGCCAAATCTTCCGGGAAGGAGATCTCCTCCAAGATTTTTAGGATTTTCTCTGTAATGACTTTTTTGTTTCTCCTTGGCGTATGGATGATGCACGGAACGTCAAGTCTTTTTGCAAGTATTAGTTGGGCTTTGAAAACTTCTGTTTCTTTATCGTCACCGTCTTCAAGACCTATTTCGCCGAAAGCAACGTATCCGAAATCTGTCTCCATGAATTTGATGACATCCTTCCAGTTTGGCGGGATGCACCTTGGATGGATTCCAACGGCAGCGTAAATCTTCATGTCAGCCTTTTTACCCCTATAGGACTCGAATTCAACGAGTTTTCTGAACAGATCGATAAGTGTCTCGCCGTATTTCGGTTGAATCGGATAGAAGGCACATGTAAGAGCCTTTTTTATCCCATTTTCGCTCATTTTTTTTAATTCTTCGATGCTTCTACCTTCCGAATGAATATGGGCATCGAAAAGCTCCATAGTGTTTATTGCATCAGTCGTTAAAAGAGTTTTTGTAATTTATGTACCACCCCGTAAAAATCCAACCATAAATCTCAGAAAGTCGCAATAATTGCTGTAATTCTGATTGTTATCCATCTAACTTTGAAAGATTTCGATCGGGATCGATCCCTTCATAAGCTCTTGCTCCGATCCTCTCAATGAGTTTTGAAGCCACATAGTTACCCGTTTTTGCACACTCCTCTAAATCTTTGCCCTTAATCCATGCGTATAAAAAGCCGGCGTTGAATGCGTCTCCGGCTCCCGTTGTGTCCACTACTTTTGAGGGAAACGGCTTTACGTAAATCTCTCTTTTGCCGTCGGTAACGTAACAGCCTTCAGCTCCGAGTTTGACTGCTACGACTTCCACACCGAGATCGATCGCAATCTTGCAGGCTTCTTTGTATTCGGTACCCATCAGCATCTCGATTTCCTTTCTGTTTGGGAGAAAAATTGTCGTATTCTTTAGTATCGGCTTGAGATCATTCAATCCCCTTTCAACGTAAGGCATGCCTGGATCGAAACTAATGGATTCAGCTTTTTCGGCAACTATCTTCTGGGAGTTGAAAGAATCGAGACCGTTCTTGCAGATAAAAGATGTCATGTGGATTATTTTCGATTTCTCTACGATCTCGATGTTGATCTCCTCAAACTTTATCGTATCATTAACACCGGGATCTACGAGAATCGCCCTGTTTCCTTCCTGATCTACGAAGATCATGGCAACACCGCTCCTTCCTTCCGACCTGATGATTCCGTCTGTTCTGACACCCCTCTTTTCGAAATCTTCGATTAGATGCCGCCCCTCTTCATCCGACCCCACTTTCCCTATGAATGCTGTGTCCACGCCGAATTCTGCAAGTCCTGCGATGGTATTTGCGGCACTTCCACCAGCATGGATCTGTAGATCTATCACGTAGCCTTCCTCATCCTTCTGGGGTATCTTGTCTACGAGATAGATCTTATCAAGATTTAAAGCTCCAAATCCCGTAATCATCCGAGTTCACCTGCCTTGCCTCTGATCTTTTTCCGCATTTTCAGAGATTTCTTAATAACATTATCGTTTACTTCAAAGTATAATTCAAAATCTACATCCGATAGCGGGTGATCAATTTCGTCAATCTTTTTCAGTCCGCTCATCCCGTAATTTATGAAAACATCCACAACTAACGCTTCGCTTAGAGCGGATTCGCTTATCAATGCGACGTTTGCGTGTTCCAGTGCGAACTTATTCCCGTTAAATGAAAGGGCGAGGCCTCCCTTTTTTCTCGCGTAATCGAACATTCCAATGTCGGAGATGCTATCACCTATTGTGATCACTATCCCTTCACCGTAGCTTTTCACGATTTCCCTTTTTTTCTCGCTACCTATAACTTTAGCATCGTCTAAAACTTTTTTAAAGGGTGTTTTTTGTAATTCTTTCCAGAAGAGATTGTTCAGATAACTGACCGATTTTTTATCGGGATTTTCTATCTCTATATCATTCAGAGAGGCTATTTCATCAACCTTCTTCAGAAGCCATTTTTTCCACTTATCGTCTATATTGTATTTTTCGGGATCGAATTCAGTTCCGTAAACATCCCCGTCTACATCCAGAATCTTTGTAGTTATCTCAAGGTATGGGAGATAACTCGTTGAAATTACAACGGGTTTGTATCTTTTCTGGAGGAAATCCATCGCCTCTGATGCGTCTTTAACGAACCTTGCAGTCTGTTTTGAAATCTCAATGATCTCTTCTTTTTTTAAATCTGCAGCCACAAAAAAGGGTGCCAAAAGCTTTAGAGTGTCTCCCGCTTGATATCCGGGTTTTTTCTCTACCCAGTATAAATAGTCGTCATACTGGCTCAACCTCTCGAAAAACTCAGGATTGTTGAACAGACTTATGCAAAGCTCGTAAGCGATATCGTTAATAATCCAGGGACCTTCCCAGTCAGTGAAAAAGTGCATGAAAATTTGGCTTAGCGAAAATAAAAAAAAATTACGGTGGTAATATCTTTGATGATCGAAGAGCTAAAAAGTGTCGGTGCTATAAAGTTCGGCGATTTTGTTCTGTCATCGGGAAAAAGAAGCAACGTCTACATCGATATAAAAGTCGCCGCCACGAAACCAAAGATATTGGAAAAGATTGCCGAGGAGATGAAAAAAAGAATTAGCAACATCGAATTCGATAAGATTGCATGCATCGAACTTGGTGGAGTCCCTCTCGCCGTTGCCCTCTCTCTTAAGACTGGCAAGGATTTAGTGATTTTCAGAAAGCAAAAGAAAGATTACGGAGTGAAGGACGACAAAATTGGTGAAATAAAGGAAGGAGAAAGAATCGTTGTAGTAGAAGATGTTGTAACCACGGGGAAATCGGCGAAAAGTGTTATAGAAAGAGTAGAAAAACTCGGTGGAAGTGTAGTCGCCGTTCTGGCGGTAGTTGATAGGGAAGAAAGCGATCTTAACGTGATCTCAATCATGAAGTTATCAGAGATTCTCGAAAAGCTTGACAAGACTCTCTCTTGAGAGGTCTATGCCACCTCTTTTTAAATACTTCACTACTTCATCAAGGCTGTAATCTGGATTGAAATTGTAACTCTTAACAGAATCTCTAACCAATTTTTCATTAAATCCGAGGATGTTTGAAACTTTTTTGAAGTCGATTCTACATTTTTTGAGTTTGTCCAGCAGTTCATTGATCTTATCATCTTTCTTTTTGATTGCGATCTCATTGGCTGCTATTGTGCAGCAGGGGGTGTCTCCTATTATCTCTTTGAAGTATATTTTTTCGTTCTCAATCATGCTTATGTATGGTTCCCAAATGGCGATTCCTTCAAGTCTGCTGAGATTTTCTATCATCTTTTCAGGGGAGCTGTAGTATTCAATCTGCCGAATAGGGATCTCATTTCTTACAGCTTTCAAATTAATTTCCATTGCCGACATTTCAGATGTTCCGAATAATCCCTTTCCCTCGCCAAAAACGATCCCGCTTCCGTTTTCTGCTACCACATCGAAGATTCTTATGTTCTTCATCATAATACCAAAGAGAACTTGAGTTATCAGGGGACTCGCTGCCACATCTACTCGATTCATAATGAGATCCCTCGTAAGATCGATTGCATTCTCGTAAACGATGAAATCTGCATCTACAGCGCTTATCACCATCGAATACTCCGTAGATTTTAGTATCCCTAATCTGAGTCGATCCCCGTAAGGATAGTAACGGGCAAGCCAGACCCTATAGGATTTGCCCACTTCAACATTTCTCACGATCACTCCCTGATTTTCAAGAATTTTCAAGATCTCAGATACTCTCGACTTTGAAGCCCTTAACTTCTTTACGATCTCACCTTGAAGAATTCCTTCGTATTTCACGTCTTCGAGCAGCTTCAAAATTTTATCCTCAAGCATCAATAAGGTATAAATCAAAGTTTAAATATTACTTATGCTATAGATAGCGTGGGTGATGTTTATGGATAACGTCAACAAAATCATCACGCTATGTGGTAAGGATTGGGCTGTAATCGGAATGGAATTCACGTTTCTCGGAGGTAAAGAAGAGTGTGAGAACTGTAAGCTGAAAAAAGTCTGTTTAAAACTTAAAGAGGGATCGAAATACAAGATCGTTGGATTGAGAAACGGAGAGGTTCACAACTGTCCCCTTCACGATGAGGGGGTTGTTGCCGTAGAAGTCGTTGAGCTTCCAATAATGGCAGCAGTCGATGCGAAAGCGGCATTGGAGGGTGCTAAAATCGACTTCGACAGAAAATGTAAAAACTTCGATTGCGAGTTCTTTTGTCTCTGCAATCCTCGAGAAATTGGCGAAAAAGAGTCTGCAATTATTGAAAAAGTTGGAGAAGCTTTTGAATGTCCAAAAGGAAGGACAATGAAGATCGTTGAGCTTAGAAGGATATGAGTGTTCTCTCCCTAATATCTGGAGGGATAGACTCGCCCGTCGCCACATATCTGATGCTTAAAAAGGGTGTCCAAACCCATATATTGCATTTTTACAGGGATGAAGAAGAGCTAAAGAAATTAAAGGAAATTCTTGATATCTTAAAAAATCAAGGAAATCTTGGAAGGATATTTGTGGCGGAACATTCCAAACTTTTTTTAAGGGATTTTGGGAGGTATAACTGCATATACTGTAAAATACTCATGGTTAAGGTTGCCGAAAAACTCTGCAGGAAAATAGGAAGCTCCGCAATTGTAATGGGGGATAATTTGGGTCAGGTAGCTTCGCAAACCCTTGATAATATGCTCGTCATAAGCAAAGCATCTAAAATCCCGATAATCAGACCTCTCATAGGATTCGATAAGGAGGAAATCATCGAAATTGCAAAGAAAATAGGAACATACGAAATATCCATTAGATCTCAGAGAAGGTGTCCTTTTCTACCAAAAAATCCAGTGACCAAGGCGAAAATTGAAAAAATCGATTACAATATCGAGATAGATTTAGAGGTTGGGGAGTTAAATCTTTAAGAAAATATTCATAAGATTTAATCCGTCCACAAACCCCAATCCACCCTTTTTGCAGGCTGATTCGTTGAATTTCTTGACATCGTCCTTCTTCTTATCTTTTATAGTGAATGGGACCGGATCTGCCACGTGAGTTCTTAATCTAATGGGGGTTGGATGATCTGGGAGCAACATTATCTTGGTTTCGTCCAAATCTATTCTGTCCAAAATGTATCCCACAATCTTTTCATCGTATGTCAATATGGCTTCGACCTTCTTTTCGATATCTCCTTCGTGACTAACCTCATCGATTCCTTCCGTGTGGAGAACGACCAAATCGTGGTCTTTCAGAGCTTTTAAAGTTGCTCTTGCAAGTCCTTTATAATTCGTGTCAATGTAGGCTGTTGTTCCCTCAACTTCAATTACATTCATACCGGCGGCTTTTCCAATTCCTTTGAGGAGATCAACCTCGCTGATCATTGCACATTTAAGCCCGTATTTCTTCCTTAAATTGGGGAAAGATGGCTTCTTTCCTCCACTCCAAGGCCAGATCATATTTGATCTATCCGTGACCTCTTTGAGAACATTAACGCTCCATTCCATCAGATTTCTCAGGAGTTCGGCGAGCTCACCATCGGATGGTAGATATTTCTCGTAACGCTCTCCCATTATATCGTGGGGTGGATATGTCTTGGGAATCTTATCAAAATCTCTGTCGAGGGATAAAACCCCCCTAAATGTAACTCCGTGATGGAAGTGGACAAAATCGTATGGACTGTTTTCATCAAGATGAGAGAAAGCTGCCTTAGCCTCTCGGTCATCGATTCTTCTGCCGCTGTAATCTACCATGACACCTTTTTCCACGTAGACAAGGTTGCATCTGAAAAAGATCTTTCCATTGATTCCTATGGAGACTGCTTCAATCGGCCCCCTTCCCGTGTAGTATTTTCGAGGATCAACTCCGAGGATAGTCATGTTTGCTATATCACTTCCCGGTTCCAGACCGTTTGGAACAGTCTTTGCTATCCCGCAAATGCCTTCCTCTGCAATGAAGTTCATGTTTTCGGGATCTGCGTATTCTAAGGGAGTCTTGTTTCCGAGTTCTTCAAGCTTCCAATCAGCCATTCCATCTGGGATTAGGATAAGATGCTTCATAATCCTCCCTAAATCAACTTCTTCAGCTCTTCTGAAATGAGATCCGAAACTGTCAGAACGCTCACAGGCTTTTCGATCGTATCAGTTGCAGTTACCCTAGATATCCCAGCATTGTAAAGTTTGTTAAGGGCGTTAGATGCTAAAACGGCGTGGACGCATGCGGCTTCTATGCTTCTGCAGGAAAGCTGTTTTGCCGCCTCGATCACGGTTCCTCCCGTGGAGATTATATCGTCCACTATGACTACGTCTTTTCCAGAAACATCGATGTTTTTGGGGGATATCACAACAGTCTCCGCATCTACTCTTTTCTTCTCTAAGTAATCGAACTCACACTTAGCGTATTCAGCTGCCCTTTTAACCCTTTCAAGGGATCCCAAATCAGGAGAAATCATGATAACATCTTTTCCCTTGTAGAATTCTCCTATCACTTTCATGGCATCCAAATTTATCAGCTTTTTGAAGTATCCCACTGCCTCTTTGCTGTGAATATTAACCGTGATTACGACATCGGTGTAGCATTCGATCATCTTGGCGACAGCCCTTATACTGATAGCTTCTCCATCAAGAAAAGCTTTATCCTGTCTTGCGTATCCCATATATGGAATGACCGCAATGATATCTTTATCCGAAAGAGCATCGAAGATTAGCATCAAATATACAAGATCCTCATTCGAATTCAGGCTCTGGACGACCACATACCTATCGTCTTTTCCAATAACTCTCACATACAGTTCTCCGTCGGGGAATTTTTTGTAGACTGTATCAGCTATCTCCAATCCACATTTTTCGGAAATTCTCTTTCCGAGTAAAGGGGAAGCGGGACCAATGATAATTTTCATATACCTAACATTATGATAGAGTGGTATTATATTTTTCCTTTTCTGACAATCTCAACATCTATTAAACCTCTGTGGACTGCTGTGGCTATGAGCACACCATCGACACCTAAATCTTTCGCTTTATAGAGATCATTTAAGCTTTTGAACCCACCACCTGTAAGGATTTTGTGATCTGATATCTTAAGAGCTTTCTCAAGCAGACTAAAATCGTATTTCATCGTTCCAACGGAGTGAATCGGTAGCACAAGAACCCCTGCGAGTTTAAACGAATTGAGATATTCAAGTATTTCTTCAAGATTTTTGAACTTGCCACTTCTGTCAAGAAGATTTCCTTTAAAATCAACGCTCACGATGTAATTGCCATCTCTAAGTTCAAGAATGTTAAAGGTCTCAGTTCCGATAACAGGGATGAAGTTTACTTTTTTTGTTTCTTCGAGACTCCTAAAACCGCAATCGGCTATTAGTCTTTTGACATTTAGCTTCTCAATAATCGGGATATTGTCTCCGATTCCCATTATTCTATCGAGGTCGGCAACGTACAGATTTCGGGGTCTTACTCTATCAATAACGGATTCCACATCGCTTCTGTCCACAAGAACGCTCATTTTGTGAATCTCTTCGTATTTATCCCGCTCACCGCTCTTGCCTGCTACCACTTTGCCCCCTTTAATATCGATGACAAAGTAAATGTTCATGAACAATTTTCAACATCTATATATAGTTCTTTGGTGGAAGGGATATGATGAAGGTCTTGGTATCCCCCATGAATGTTGAGGAAGCTATCGAATCTCTAAAGGGAGGAGCTGATATAATCGACGTAAAGAACCCCAAAGAAGGTTCTTTAGGAGCAAATTTCCCTTGGGTGATCAGAGAGATAAAGAAGCTCGCAGAGAAAGAGGGGAAACTACTGAGCGCAACTATCGGTGATATGGACTTCAAACCCGGAACCGCAAGCTTAGCCGCCTTAGGTGCCGCTGTAGCTGGTGCTGACTACATAAAAGTCGGTCTTTTTGGTGTGAAGACTGAGGATCAGGTATACGAGATGATGAGTAATGTTGTTAAAGCTGTTAAGGATTACAAACCTGATGCTTTTGTCGTTGCAGCGGCCTACGCTGATTATTTCAGGATTGGATCTATCTCTCCGTTGAAGATAGCGGAGCCTGCTTACAGAGCCGGATGTGATGTTATAATGGTCGACACTGGTATAAAGGATGGAAAGAGTCTATTCGAGTTCATGAGTTTTGAACAGCTTCAGAAATTCATAGATTCAGCAAAGGAGAGGGGGATGATGTGTGCTTTGGCCGGAAATCTCTCTTGGGATCAC
The DNA here is from genome assembly GCA_964655455.1 of uncultured archaeon. Lineage (GTDB taxonomy): Archaea > Halobacteriota > Archaeoglobi > Archaeoglobales > Archaeoglobaceae > Geoglobus. The sequence goes on along the minus strand of CAZZMN010000021.1, from coordinate 15,041 downwards.
ATAGATATCCTTAAGAAACTCAAACCCGATGTGATCGGAGTTAGGACGATGGTGTGCGAAAGTGGGAGAAATTCGAAGATAAAAAGGGAGCTTGTAGCTAAACTTGTTTCTGCAATGCAGTAAGGCACAATTTTTTTAATAACTCTTCTCCCTCTCTAGTTCCCTTTGCAAAAAGGATATCACCAGCAAAAACTCTCGTATTAGCCTTAGGTTTTGTTATCCATTTGTTATCCCTCTTTATTGCGATTATGTGCATTCCCGTTCTCGTCTCAACCTTTGCCTCGCCTAAAGTTTTTCCATCGAGTTCGCAAAGTTCTTTAACTTCAACGATTGTAATTATTTCGTCTCCCCCTCTCATAACGTCTCTGAATATTGGATGAATTTCAAGCTTATTGATGACAATTCCGGCTATGCTTTTTGCGGCATCGGCTATAACTTCAGAGGAATAGGCTATATCAAGTAGAGGGATTAATAAGAAAGATTCATCCTCTGAGAGAGTTCTGACTGTCTTTAAAACCCATTTTTGAAGCTCTATTTTGAGGTTGTCTATCTTTTCCTCCAAGTAATAGACTTCTTGAGCAATGTCTTCGTTGTAATAAAGGATTGAAGAATATCCAAGATCCAAAGCTAATTCGGAGAGATCCTTCATTTCGATCAAGATTTCAACAGATTTTTCAAGTTTTTTGTTCGAAAAATCAAGATCCGAGAGCTTTATCTCTTTACATGACACAATTCTGAAGAATTCAGGGACTCCACTGATATCTCCCCGAGCAAAGAGTATGTCTCCTTTAAGAACCTTGGTGTTTCTATCGGGATCGAATATCCAGTCAAAACCCCTTTTTATGGCTATAACTCTCATCCCTGTTCTTGTGTGAAGCTTGACCTCGCCGAGGGTCTTACCGGCTATTTCGGAATCTTCAGAAACTTCGGCTTTTACGACGGTTTCTTCGCTTTCGAGCAGTATCTCGTTGATCATCTCTTTTGATAGTTTAAATCCTCTCAGAACGAGAACGGCAATATCTCCTGCGGCTTCTCCGATCCTTTGAGCGGCAGAACCAATTTGAAGCAAAGAAGAAACCATTTCAGCTTCATCGGCTCTTCTACCAGCGAGAATGGAGGCGATCCTAAGCTGTCTGATAAGTTCGTTCATTTTATCTTCGAGATTTAAAACCTCCTCGGCTATGTCTTCATTATCGTAAAGTATAGCGGAGTAAGCCAAGTCAACCATTAATTCTGTGGTATCCCTAATCTCGATTAAAAGATCTTTAACTGTTCGAGGCATTTCAATTAATTTTTGATACCCATTTTATTTAAGGTTTTTTGAAGTAACTTCGTGCTTTCAGCACGACAAGAATTTTTGTTGATTGTAGTTGATATGGAAGTTGAGAGGTTTCTGCCTTATTATTCGAGAAATTCCTTTGGCACTTCCAGACTAAACAGTAATTCTCTTCTTCTTTTCTCTATATCTTCTTCCAAGCATCTTTCGCAAACCAAAAACTCACCGTAATCTATGAAATTTCTCTGGATCTCCTTGTAAATCTTGTATTCTCCTGAAATCTTTAAAGGATGTCCACAGCAATAGCACTGAGATCTCCAAGGGCTATCCCTTATCATTCCAATTTTTTTTGGTGTACTCAACGCAGCTAGTAGAAAAGCTTCTTCGAGCTTTCTGATTTTTGAAATCATTTTTATCCTGTCGATAAAGAGTTTTCGACATGCTAAAGCACACTCATAAACGAGTTCATTTTCCATTCTTCCTTTATCAATCCCTTTGCACATTTTGAGAGCTTTTGGATCGAAAACACATACTAAAACTTTATCGTAAAAGTCAAAAAATGCCGGCGTAAACGGAAATGCTCTGCACGATACTGGTCTTATATTATGGATTTTGCATTTGTAACCTTTTAGGAAAATGCAACCTTTTTCTTTCTTCTTCATCAGGTATATTCCAAAACCCACCGGATAGGCAAAATCTCTGTACCCCGCTCTTATCAACTGATTGTATTCATCTTCGTTTAAATCTGCTGGTGCAATCTTACAGCAAACACTACATTCCAGCGAGGGATCGCATTTGAACGAGATTTCTGGGTATATTACTCTAACGTGGATATCGCTAAAGATCGACTCCACATAGGATGTTGTCTGGAGATTTTAAAGATTTTTCAGAAACTGTTAAATAGCCAATAACTCTCTGCAAATTGTGGGTAAAGGAAAAGTCTATCTAATCGGTGCAGGTCCGGGAGATCCAGAACTTCTGACTCTGAAAGCCTTAAAATCTCTGAAAAACTCTGATGTGATCCTTTACGATGCCCTCATCGATTATAGGCTTATCGATGAATTAAAAAAACTTGGAAAAAAAATGATCTATGTTGGAAAGAGGAGTTGGGATGACGGTAAAAAGAGACAGGAGTATATAAATTCTCTCTTAAAGGAATTAACTGACCAAGGACTAACAGTTGCCCGATTGAAGGGTGGTGATCCTCTTATTTTCGGTAGGGGTTGTATTGAGATCGAGTTTCTTGAAAAAGAGAATATTCCGTACGAAGTCATTCCGGGTGTCAGCTCTATTAACGGTGTCCCCTCCTCGTGTGGTATTCCTCTCACACATCCTGAACTAAGTTCTTCCATATTGGTTGTATCTGGGAGAGCTGACGTTATGAGGTGGTGCAAGGCTCCTTTGGAAGGGACGATAGTAGTTTTAATGGGTAGAGACACGATAGATGAAATTGCAAAGGGGCTGATAGATCTCGGAAGAGATAAAAAAACACCCGTAGTGGCAATAGAAAACGGAACCTTACCCAATCAGAGGATAATTGTTGGAACTCTCTCGGATATCGGAGAGAAGGTTAAAAGAGCAAACGTTAAGGGGCCCTTGCTTATTGTTATCGGGGAAGTTGTTGAAAAATTCTGTAAAAAGGTGATAGCAAATGCTGTCCGAACTGAATGATTTGCTCAAGAAGAAAGACTTCAAAACTTTTGTCAAAAAGATCTCGGATATAGGTCAGGAGAAAATGTTGAATCCGTTTATTATGCAGAGCTTATATGACTTCTGCAGAGAAAACATAGACAGACTGGAGGGTTACTACAAAGCGAAGGTACTGATGTATCTCGGAAACATCGCTTTTGCTCTCAACAGGCTTGATGAAGCTGATGAATACTACGAGAAGTCTCTGATGATCTTTTTTGATCTTGCAAAGGAAAATGAAAAACACATCATAGATGTGGTATCTGTTTTGATAAATAAGGGTAATCTTTCCTTTACGCTGAGAAAATATTCTGAAGCCGAGAAGCATTATGTTAACGCACTAGATCTCTTGAGAACTCTCAACAATAACGAAGAGGATTTAGCTATCGTTCTGCATAATCTTGGTATTCTCTTTATCACAACAAAGAGATTTAAAGACGCCAAAAAAGTCCTGAAAGAAGCTATCGAGATTAGAACGAAGCTTGCCGAGAAAGACAAGAAATATTTAGAAGATCTTGTTGACTCTCTTAACCAGTACGGCATTCTTCTGAAGGCTGAGAAAGATTTTGATGAAGCTGAAAGAATTTTTCAAAAAATCCTCGCGATTGTAGACGAACCGGGTATTTTACTCAACATAGCTACTGTAAAGCTCGAAAAAGGGGAGTTTGAAGACGCGGAAGTAATTTTTAAGAAGCTTATGAAAGATAACTTACCCTTACATCTAAGGGTAAAGACTTTTATCGCCTATGCTTACGCTAAAGAAAAAACTGGAGAAACAGTAGAAGCCGGAAAGATGTATCTCACCGCAGCGTCGATCTCATACATTCTCATGAGGCAGCATAATCTGTCAAATCTCAGTTTTGTAGCTTGGCTCGAAAAGGCAAAAGAATACGGTGATAAGAATACGAAAGAAATCGCAAAAGCTATGATGAGAGGTATTGAGCGACTTTTCTACAAAGTTGAGCCGGATACAGAAGATTTGGACGGGAGCATTCCTGCATCAAAGATCATAAAAACAGCCCTAACTGAAAGAAAACTAGAAGATTTCTCTCCGAGAGATGATGTTGAACTTGCAGCCCTCTTCATTGCTAGAGATTTGGTCAGACTCTATAAGGCTAAAAGTGCTGGCAACGAAGTTTAGGCTAATCTAAATCAGGATTTATCATTAATATTTTTTATCAGTCCTTTTAGACCTCCGTTTCCGCTAAACAGATTTAGAAATATTTATATATTTTTGGTAGTTAAAGAGGAACTGTAGCGGAGGTGACTAAATGAGCGAAACGCCACTATTAGATGAGCTTGAGAAGGGTCCTTGGCCAAGCTTTGTTAAAGAGATTAAAAAAGCTGCAGCCAAGAACCCAATGGCAAAAGATCTTCTCAGACTTCTTGAAAGAAGCTACAGAGAGAAGATTACACACTGGAAACATGGTGGTATCGTATCTGTAAGAGGATACGGTGGAGGTGTTATTGGAAGATACTGCGACCTTCCAGAAGAATATCCAAACGTAGCCCACTTCCATACAATAAGAATTAACATGCCCGCTGGATGGTTCTACACAAGCAAAGCCTTGAAACAGATCTGTGATGTCTGGGACAAGCACGGTAGTGGTTTGACGAACTTCCACGGATCCACCGGTGACATCATCTTGCTTGGAACTACTACAGACCACCTAGAACCTTGCTTCCAAGATCTTGCGTATTGTGATCCACCCTTTGACATCGGCGGTTCCGGTTCAGACCTCAGAACGCCGTCAGCCTGCATGGGCCCCGCACTCTGTGAATTCGCATGCTACGATACCCTCGATCTCTGCTATGATTTGACGATGGAGTTCCAGAACGAGATTCACAGACCAATGTGGCCATACAAGTTCAAGATAAAATGCTCTGGATGCCCCAACGACTGTGTCGCTGCGAAGGCGAGAGCAGACTTCTCGATCGTCGGAACTTGGAGAGACGAGATTAAGATTGACCAGGAAGCCGTCAAGGAATATGTGGACATGCTTGGTGCAGACAGAATCCAGAGGGAGTTAGTCGACCTCTGTCCTACGAAGTGCATAAAATTCGATCCAAATACAAAGGAGCTTGAGATCGACAACAGCAACTGTGTAAGATGTATGCACTGTATAAACAAGATGCCAAAAGCTCTGAGACCGGGTGACAAAAGGGGAGCCACAATCCTCATCGGTGGTAAGGCTACATTCATGGATTCCGCGTTCCTTAGCTGGGTTCTTATCCCATTCATAGAGGTTAAAAAGCCCTACGAAAACATAAAAGAGTTGCTAAGAGCAATCTGGGACTGGTGGGATGAGAACGGTAAGTTCAGAGAGAGATTCGGTGAACTCATAAGAAGACTTGGAATGTGGAGATTCCTCAAAGCGATGAGAGAGGAATACGGTATTGATATTCCTGCCGATCCAAGAATGGTTGAATATCCGAGAACAAATCCGTTCATATTCTGGAGCCCTGAGGAGCTGGAGGAGGTGGAGTAAATGGCTGAAGAAAGACCTTACAAAACAGATTTTGGTCCACCAAAGTATGATTTGATGTTACATCCTATAATTAAAAAGAACTATGGAAAGTGGAAATACTATGAAGTAGTTAAGCCCGGTGTAATCAAGAGAGTTGCCGAAAGCGGGGACACGATCTACGTCGTTAGAGCTGCTACTCCAAGACTTCTTGCAACGGATACGGTAAGATGGTTTGCAGAACTTGCCGAGAAATACAGCGATGGTTACCTAAGATTCACAAGTAGACACAACGTTGAGTTCTTCATTACGGATGAATCCAAGATCGACGATCTCATAAAAGAGCTTGAAGAAGGTGGATTCCCGGTAGGAGGAACATGGGATGCTACTCAAGCAAAGTATGGTCTGACAAACATAATCCACACTCAGGGTTGGATCCACTGCCACACCCCAGCTACCGATGCCTCCGGTATTGTTAAGGCCGTGATGGATGAGCTGTTTGATTACTTCAAGGAAATGAAGCTACCAGCCCTTTGCAGAATTTCACTAGCATGTTGCTTGAACATGTGCGGTGCTGTCCACGCCTCAGACATCGCCATCGTAGGTGTTCACAGAAAGCCACCAAAGATCGATGACGATGCAGTAAGGAGAATGTGTGAGATACCATCTACGGTGGCGGCATGTCCCACAGGTGCTCTGAGACCAGATATGAAGAGAAAGACGATAATCATTGAGGAAGAGAAGTGCATGTACTGTGGTAACTGTTACACAATGTGCCCCGGAATGCCGATATTCTATCCAGAACATGATGGTGTTGCAATTCTCGTAGGCGGTAAAGTCTCAGATGCAAGAACTAAGCCACAGTTATCCAAAGTCGTCATTCCATGGCTTCCGAACAATCCTCCAAGATGGCCTGAGGTAGTTCAGGCGGTCAAGAAGATTCTCGAAGTCTGGGCAGAGAACGCTAGGCCACACGAGAGAATAATCGACTGGATCGAAAGAATCAGCTGGGAGAAATTCTTCGAAATTGCCGATCTGAAGTTTACCCACCACTTAATCGACGACTACATTTTCGACTACTGCAGCTTCAGAAAGACAGCTCAATTCAAGTGGTAACTTTTTTACTTTTTTAGTCAGATAAAATATATAAACTAAGCTTGCCAAAATTAAATGGTGGTAGGAATGGTAGAAGTTACGCCAGAACTCGAACAAAAAATTTTGGAGCAACTTGCGAAAAAACCTTGGCAGGTAAGAGACTTGGCAAAGATTCTTAAGATCAAAAAGAAAGAACTTGACCAAATCATCCAGAAACTCATAAACGAAGGAAAAGCCGCTTACTGGTCTTCTGGTTCGACGACGTATGTAACCACTCCTGAAAAGCTTGAGGAGATGGAGAAAAAGAGATCGGAAGGTTAACCCTCTATCCCTCCCTTTTTTAATTCAGTATTGCTAATTTTTCAAAAAGTTTATATAGAAATGGTCTCCACTCCCTCTGAGGTGATAGTATGGTAAATATAACAGTGGATAAGGAAAAATGCTCGGGATGTGGCGAGTGCATAAGCGTTTGTCCGTCTGGAGTATACGACTTCGATGATAACGGGAAGTCTGAGCCAGTAAATGCAGATGAATGCTCTGAATGCTGTTCTTGTGTTGAAGTTTGTCCAGAGGGGGCGATAACTGTAGACGTTTGTGAATAAATAAATTTTTATTTTTTGTTAAAATTGCAAAAATATTTAACTTGCAAGGATTTTTTTATTTCATGGACATTGTTGTTATCGGAGGAGGAGCGGCAGGATTAAAAGCAGCTACAAGAGCAAGAAGAAGGAATGAAGAAGCTTCAATAACTGTTGTAGATGCGGGTAAATACCCATCTCTCGGAAGATGTGGACTCCCTTATTATGTGGGTGGAATCGTTAACGAACTTAATGACCTTAGAAAAACAACATACGGGGCTGTTCGAGATGAAGAATACTTCAAAAAGCTATTTAATATCGAAGTTCTAACAGAAACTAGAGCAAAAAAAATAGATAGAGGTCGCAGGACTGTCTTAATCGAAAAAGACGGAAAAGAGGATGAGCTCCCATACGATTATCTTGTTATTGCAACAGGTGCCCGTCCATCTATCCCACCAATACCGAACATAGACGCTGAAGGGGTTACAACGTTAACTGATCCCGAAAGTGCTGAAAAGATACTTGAAATGTGGATGGAAGGGGATGTGAGCAACGCTGTAATCATCGGTGGGGGGTTGATCGGTCTTGAGACAGCCGAAGCTTTGAGGATGCTGGATCTAAAAGTCACACTGATAGAAGCTCTACCCAATGTTTTGCCGGCATTACTTGATCAGGAAATGGCAATGCTCGTTGAAAGACATCTCACGGAAAAGGGCATAAGAGTCCTGACAAATACCCTTGTTAGGGAGATTGTTGCGGAAGACAGAGTAAGAGCCGTGAAGACTGATAAGGAGGAGATACCCGCAGATATCGTCATCGTAGCGACTGGTGTTAAGCCCAATGTCGAGCTCGCAAAAGACTGCGGATTGAAGATTGGTGAAACGGGTGCCATAAAAGTTAACGAGTTCATGCAAACGAGTGATGAAAGGATATTCGCCGGAGGAGACTGTGTTGAGAATATCAATCTGATAACGGGGAAGCCTGTTTACACACCCTTGGGAGACATTGCCAACAAGCACGGTAGAGTTATCGGCGATAACGTAACCGGAGGCAAGTCGAAATTCCCCGGTGTTATCGGAACTTCTATCGCAAAGGTTTTCGACTTTACTATAGCGAGAACGGGATTAACTGAAAGAGAAGCACGCTCATTGGGATACGATGCCGTGGGAGTTCTGGCACCAGCGTTTGATAGAGCCCACTACTTCCCGCAAGCGAACACTATAAGATTGAAGCTAATCTTCGACAGAAAAACTCTCAGAGTTTTGGGGGCACAGGGTGTCGGTTTAGGAGTTATCGACAAGAGAATCGACGTTATAGCCACGGCAATCCAAGCAGGAATGACAATAGATGATTTGGCAAACCTTGATCTGGCTTATGCACCTCCATACTCTCCCGCAATTGATCCAGTAATAACGGCAGCATACGTGTCAAGAAATCTCTACGATGGTCTATTTGAAGCCGTTGACGTGAACTATGTGAAGGAAAGGCTCAACAGAGATGACGTTGTAATACTCGACCTAAGAAGCGAAAATGAAACAAGACTACTGAAAATTGAAGCCAAGAACGTTTTGAACATACCTCTCCCAGAGTTGAGAGAAAGGATCAGCGAAATTCCCAAAGATAAGGAGATTATTACAGTATGTCCACTCGGACTTAGGGCTTATAACGCCGCAAGTATATTGAAAAACATGGGTTACAAAGTTAAGGTCATGATGGGTGGTCTCACCTTCTGGTAAGCAAAATCTCTTTTAGTCTATATCATCATCCGACCATATGGATGTTGTGAGAATTGCATGCCTCCTCAGGGGCCTTAATCACCCAGATTCAAAAAGGATATCTCAGGGTAACGTCAGTGTCGAAGAAATATGGCATGTAATCGCAAGAGAATTCTCGGAGAAGGGAATGGAACAACAGGCCTACACGATTATAGGATACAATCCAGAACATTTCTCGAATATCGTCTATTACTTTCCACAAATATTCAAGGCTCTTTTGCAGACGGGATTTTTCAGAATTGTTGATCACAGACTTGGCAAGAAGGCTATCGCCGACGTTACGGTAGATGAAGAACACTGGGGAAATCTTTTTCTTTCAGAGCCTGAAGACATTTACATCGCCTATAAGCTTGGTGCGAGAACCACAGAGGAGCTAAGCAAACTTGCAAGATCCGTGAACTATTTAAGGAAAAAGCATCAAGACCTCCCCCACTTCTGGAGAAACACCTACGAAGATTTGGATATCACAACCCAAAAGGTAAAGAGCTTGCTTGAAACGTACAAAAAAAAATACGAAAAAAAGGAGAAACTTCCTCCAGCGATCAAGGCGGGAATTAAGGTTCTTGTGTCAATTAATGAGAGGGAAGCGAGCATTCCGGAAGGTTGGAAAGAAATATGCAATGTGAAAACGTTTGAAGAGCTAATTGATAGGCTCTGTAAACTTTCTTTGGATTACACAAGTTATCGAAATCATCTTGTTATGGGAACGGAGTCCCAAATCTTAACGGATATTGCAAGAGAGGACATATCCATAATTGAAGACGTTTTGAATTCAAAAATCCTTAAGTTTGAAGACGTATTAAATCGAACGACCTTACTACTGAACATTATTAACGATTTTATAAAAGATGCATCCATAAAAATCAGAGAGGGTTTTGAGCTCGAAGACATTATCGACACTATTTACGTCAAATTCTATGACTTACCAGACTTTAGATTCATCGGTTTCGGAAAACTTCTATAGTTTGCATATGCCTAAAAACCGCAAAATATATATTAAATTTTGTAAAAATAGACCTGGGGGGTGATTAAATGCCAGAGCTAGAAGTTAAAGGCAAGAAACTTAGGCTAGATGAGGACGGATTCTTGCAGGATTGGGAAGAGTGGGATGAGGAGGTTGCAGAGGCCTTAGCCAAGGACACAAGATTCAGCCCAGAGCCGATTGAACTAACAGAAGAGCACTGGAAGGTTATAAATTATATCAGGGAATACTTCCTCAAGTATGGTGTTGCTCCACCAATTAGAATGCTTGTAAAAGAGATGAAAAAGCAGATTGGAAAACACGTAGATTTGCAGTACATCTACAAGCTGTTCCCACAGGGTCCAGCTAAGGACGCCTGTAGAATTGCCGGATTACCCAAGCCAACAGGTTGTGTCTAACCTTTTGAAGCACTTTTTACAAAATTTTTTACAAAACCCTTATAGGAATAAACGTGAATGTGAGCGTAAGTTGCTAGGGTGTTGTCTTTCAGTATCCCGTCTTTCCCGTTCATGATACCTTTTCCTCTGAGGACTTTAAACGCAAATTCGAGTTTTTTCAGCGGGTGAACTTTAGAATAATGAAATTCATGGGCTACAAATCTATCACCTTTCCTCGAAATTGGCGTATCTTTCTCTGACAGATACTCGGTGTATCCAAGAGCCTGAAACTTTCGCTTCATCTCAGTCTTTATAGGTAAAAATCCGACCATTTCATATTCCTCTTTATTGAAATCGATTATAGATTCTCCTAAAAACATTAACCCACCACATTCAGCGTAAACGGGATTTCCCGATGAACAGAACTCATAGATGTTCTCTCTCAGCCTTCTGTTACTTTCAAGCTCTTTTGCGAAAACTTCGGGAAAGCCACCGCCGATATAAAGGGCATCTACTTTCGGAAGTCTTCTATCCTTCAGAGAATCTATATAAACGATTTCCGCCAAAGAAGATAATGCATCTACGTTATCTTGGTAGTAGAAGGAGAATGGTTTATCCTTTATGATTCCGATTTTGACATTGCTTTTTTCTACGATATTTTCTTCAAAATCGCATTCGATTTCTTCGGCTTCCTCAGCAATCTCGATTATTCTGTCCACGTCGACAAATTCCTCTACAATATTTGCCATTAAATCGAAAATCTTTGAGAATTCTTCCCTCTCGTGAGCGGGAACTAAACCCAAGTGCCGATATGGAAGGACTATATCATTTCTCCTTGGAATAACTCCCAAAACCTCTATTTTCGCAAGATTTTTTGTTGCTATCTCCACTTTTTTTGCATGTCTTTCATTTCCCACTTTGTTTAAAATGACTCCCGCAATGAGGACATCGGGATCAAATATCTTGTATCCCAAAAGTTGAGCGGCAATGCTCCTTGATATCCTCTCAGCATTTGCCACAAGGATGACAGGAGCTTTCAAAATTTTTGCGACGTGTGCCGTGCTACCTTTTTCATCGATGGCATTGTGAGAATCGTAGAGAGCAGTTTTCCCTTCGATCACGGCGACATCCGCATCTCTTGTGGCTTTACAAAAAATACTTCGGATATCTTTTTCGCTCATCATATAGCTGTCGAGATTTCTTGAGAATCTACCAGTCGCAAAGTAGTGGAAACTTGGGTCGATGAAGTCCGGCCCTATTTTGAACGGTTGTATCTCTAATCCTCTTTTCACCAAAGCTCTCATTAAGCCGAGGGAGATCAGAGTTTTACCTGTTTTGGTTATAGTTCCTCCAATGACTATTCTTGGTATGTGCATTAAAGAGGAAGGGGGGAGCAGATATAAAAAGTTCCCGTTACCTGAAACACTCAAAGTTAAAAAGTTTTATATATTGAGATATTAAGAGGTGGTTAATATGGCGGAGGAGAATAGATTGGTCGTCACTCTGGAAGAAAGAGGACTGGTGGGCATTCTGGCTTGGAATGCTGCTATTCATTCTCTGCCTTGCGACTGCATATGGCATGGACATCATGGGATGGGTAGCGAAAGCAAGCGTATGGGTTGATGCAGGGAAGGCAATGGGACCAACGAGCAAAGCGTATGCATATCTTGGACCCCTCGGCTCCTTTATAGTAACATGGCTTGTTATTCTTATCTTGACAACCATTGGCGCTGCTGCGATGGGATGGAAGAGAAGCAGATTTGTGGCGGCTTTTACGGTGATTTTCATATTAACTTGGATGTGCTGGGTGATCGGTCACAACGCATACATTGCTGCAACTGATCCTCAAAAAGCGGGAGTTCCGTGGTCTCTTCGCATGACAGGTGAGGCGGGTTACATATTCGCACTGATCCTTGGCCTGATCATTGGAAATTTCTTTAAAGGATTTGCAAACTGGCTAAAGGAAGCTGCAAAGCCGGAATGGTTCATTAAAACAGCCATCGTACTGCTTGGTGCTGTAGTTGGCATAAAGGCTCCAACAATTCCTCCAGAAGTCCTTTACAACTATCTCTTCAGAGGTCTTTGTGCGATTGTTGAAGCCTATCTGATTTACTGGGCTCTCGTTTACTGGGTTGCAAGGAGATACTTCGGCTTCAGCAGAGAGTGGGCTGCACCTCTTGCTTCAGGTATCTCAATATGCGGTGTTTCAGCAGCAATAGCAACTGGTGGTGCTATAAGGGCAAGGCCGATTGTGCCGATCATGGTTTCATCTCTTGTCATAGTCTTTGCTGTTGTTGAACTGCTGTTCCTGCCCTTCCTTGCAGCAGGCACGCTTCACGCTCAGCCTCTCGTTGCCGGAGCATGGATGGGTCTTGCAGTAAAAACAGACGGAGCGGCAGTGGCGAGCGGTGAGCTTGTTGAAGCACTAATAATTGGTCATTATCCAGAGTATGAGCCTTTAAAGGGATGGATCGTCAATGCTGCAGTAACAACAAAGATATTCATTGACATATTCATCGGTGTCTGGGCATTCATTCTTGCTGTTGTCTGGGTATACTGGATCGAGAGGAGACCTGGAGAGAAGGTGGAGAAGCTCGAAATCTGGTACAGATTCCCGAAGTTTGTCATAGGATACTTCCTGACGTTCTTCATAGTTTTCCTCCTGACATCAGCAGCTATAAACGCATACGCTGCAAGCCTTGGAGTTACACCGCTAGAGCTGACAAAGGAACAGTTTAAGGCATCTTTTGCACCGTTTAATGCTGCGGTAGGTGAGATGGATAGCTTCAGAAAGATATTCTTTGCCCTGACATTCTTCAGCATCGGCGTAATCTCGGACTTCTCAACGCTTCGCAGAGAGGGTATAGGCAGACTTGCACTGGTCTACTTCATCTGCCTCTTTGGCTTCATAATATGGATTGGACTGCTGATAAGCTGGCTGTTCTTCCACGACGTCCACCAGCTATTCCTGAGGTGATGAAGATGGCAAGAGAAGAACCGTGCCCGAACTGCGGAAAGATTGCCCAGATAGTAACAGAGGGCGACAGAGAAATACTCAGGTGTGCAGCCTGCGGAACAGAGAGAGTCATCGTGGGCAGAGAGGAAATCCTCCCAATAGAAAAGAAACTGGTTGCAGCAAGCCTGATTCTTGCATTAGTGCTGCTTGGCATCCTGTATTACATAAGCTGGTCGATGATCGCCCACCTTTAAATTTTTTTATGAGCACTGTCAGGCTTAATTTTACGCTGAAATTTGCCGGAAAATGGATTGCAGAAAATGAAGAAATTAAGGCAGAAGGGTCATCTCTGGACGAGCTTGACAAAAACCTTGCAGAGAGGCTAAGAAAAGCTGGATACAGAGGTAGAGCCGAAATTTACATGAAATTCGACTACTCCACGATTCCTGACTGGATGAGACAGTTTCATCCCTATTACTTCAACCGAAAGGTTATTCTGGAGGTTGACTAAACCGACCAGGCTTTGTAGCACGTTCTGCATACTTCAGGCAGTGCGGGAATATCCAAGGGTAGTGATTGATAAGCCATTCGGAGTCTTTTTTCAAATATTTCTCTAATCGAGCTTTTTTTCCATTCATCAAAGCTTTTGAAGTAAATCTTTGGAACTTCAAATCTCCTGCCTTTGAAGTATCTGACTATGAAATCCGATCTGGTTGGTAAATGAAGGTAAACACACGGTGCAATTCTGCCATCAACGGTAAAAAGGCAGTTTTTTACCGGATTCTCGGCACATACCAGAACTTCTTCAAGTTTTACAGGTTTCGCAACGAAGTTTATTCCGAGCTCCTTGGCTCTCTCTTCAGCTTTCTTTATTAAAGCCAGAATGCCCTGATCTGAACTTTCACCGAAAACCTCCATGCCCACAAGATTCTCTGAAGGAATGTAGTCCAAGTTGTTCACAACCACTTCATCAGCACCACATTCATGAGCAAAATCAACTATTTCCGGGAGCTTTCCAACAGTATTTTTGAGCATCATCGTTGCTATCACGATCCTTGGTCTCTTGCTCCTCTGTTCTGTGATGAGTTTTATGTTCTCTTTCAGCTTTTCAAGACTGTACCCTCTAATCCACATGTGCTCTCCGGCAACAGCACTGGCTACTGATACAGCAAGAAGATCAAGTTTAAGGATCTCCTCAAGATGTCTATCGATGAGGATACCGTTGGTTGTCAACCCAACCCTGCAGTGCTCTCTGGCAACATCAATCATCTCCCCAATTTTCGGATTGAGCAAAGGCTCACCCCATCCCTGAAGATGTGCGTAGCGGAACTTTTTGAATGGAATGGGCTCAAAAAACTCCATTTCCATATCCCTTGCAATCCATTTATCACGGAAAACGGATTTAGGGCACATAAGGCAGTTAAGCTGGCATCTTGATGAAACCTCAACCTGCACGTAATCCAGCTTTCCCATAACCTTTGCTGGAAAGAAAAAATAATATGATTTCGGTATTTGGTGAGAAATAATCACCAAACAAAGCGAGGTTCCTGAGCTTCCTCACAAAAACACATTTAAACTTTGAAAACCAGATTTTTCTATGCCCGAGTTTGAAATGTACGGAAGATACGTTGACAGAGAATACAAACCCGATTTCAATAACGATGTTGTTGCCGTTTTCCGGATCAAACCTGCTGAAGGGTTCAGTATTGATGATGTTGCCGGTGCAGTGGCTGCCGAAAGCAGCACAGGAACATGGACAACGCTTTACAGCTGGTATGATGAAGGAAGGGTGGAGAAACTATCAGCTAAAGCTTACGATTTTTACAATACCGGTGATGGTTCGTGGGT
>CAZZMN010000020.1:0-27485 GCA_964655455.1 uncultured archaeon | reverse complement strand
ATTATCTTATCGAACCGAATCTCGACCTGTTCGAAATCCTCTACAGCCAACCTCAGGTAGAGGTATGCAGTAGTGTATCTGCCCGGTATTGCAATTTTTTTTCCTTCCAGCTTAATATCTTTTTTTGCAACGACGATTGGTCCGTACCCATCTCCAATGCTTGCTCCAGCGGAGAGTATTCGATACTTCTCATCAAGATACGCGTAAGCGTGAAGGGAGAGTGCGGTGACATCAAGATCCTCTTCAAATGCCAATCTGTTTAGAGTTTCGATATCCTCTGTAAAGTGTTCTATCTCGAAATTAAGGGGGATCTTTCCCTCCACCATTGCGTAGAACATGAAGGCATCGTCAGCGTCCGGGGTGTGAGCGATTTTCAGTTTCATGATACATCTTCCGCGGTAAATTAAAATAGCTTTTTACCCAACCAAAAGCTCAAGGGTTATGTAACGTTCCCTTAACCCTTCGCAGTGGATGAAGGCAAATTTAATCATCCATTTTTGCAAGTGCTGAGATTTTTAGCTTATTGAAAATTTCCATAATTCTCTAATTTTCGTCAAAAATTCAAAAGATTTAAATTTTCTCATTCTGTTCATTATCCAATGCAAAGGACGTTAATCCTGCCGTTAGTAATAACCCTGATGATTTCAACCGCATCCGCTTGGGAGATAAAATCAACCGAATTTGATATAATTAACAAAACTTTAACAATTGAATTTGATTTAAATCCTTTTGAGAGATTGATTCTCCTTATCATCGGTGGAGATTACACCAAACATATAGCCGAGAGCTACATTGATGGAGATTACACCCTAATCTCAGCCGGATACGATCAAGTTAAGATAGAGGTTCACGGAAACATCAAATTCAAAAAACCGACTGAAGTTTTGATAAAAAACAGCGATTATTATTATCACATTAACACAACATATCTTAAAGTCTAATCTCCCTTATAATATATTTGGGTGGTATCTCTCTTGCAAGAACGATATGTTCGTTGGCCTTTATCAGGCGGATTCCATCTTCTCTTGCTCTCTTGGCATCAATCTCCAAGATTATTGGTTCGTCAGTCCTTAATCTCGCAACTTCCTCACTTTTTTCAAGTGTTGTAGAGAGGTGAACAAATTTCTGGTTGATTGGCTTTATTCCAATTTCAAGAAGCCTTATTGACTCTTCTTCACTTGTTCCGTAGTAAAGAACATCTTCGAAAGCTTCCGGCATATCCATCAGCTCAACATCAACACTGTGACCGTATTTCGCTCTTATTCTGTTTCCATTAAGTTCGTATCTTCCTTTCTTGTCGCTGTAAATAAGAGCCTTGACTATCCACTTGTTTGCCCATCTGTATTTTCTTCCAACAACTCTGACGAGCTTTTCGAAATCGACCCACCCATTTTTATCCATTTCAAGACCGAATTTATCTGGGAAATGTCTGAGAATTCCTGAGATAAATCTTCCAAGCTTCTCGACTTTTTCTTTTCTGAGAATTAGCTCACCTTTATAGCCGCAATCGCATGTTTCTCCCCTATAAAATCCGTGATCTGGACATATCCGTATGTCCTCCATATCTAACCACCCAAATTATGGCTGTGATTGCACCTATCGCGCTACAAGTTTCCAAACTGACACCTTTAAATGTTATGTCAAGATTGTATTTAGCCTTTTTTATTAAATCTTTTGGAAGTCCCTTTCTACCCAACCCTATTAGAAAACATGCGGACTTCAATCTTCGAATGTCCTCCAAGCTTAGGGTTTTCTTTTCGGGCTTTGATGTTGTCGCTACTATCTCTCCAAAATGGCTCGGTATCTTTTCTATTAGATGAAATCTGCCCATCTTTCTAAGTTCTTCAAGATATCTGCCACCCTCACCTATTGTCGTGTAATCTCTCACCTGCTTGACTACCTCATCAACATCTCTCCAGAAGGGGAAATCGAGAAGAGCCAAGTGAAATCCGTAAGCGTAACAAAGAGGTGCGGCTCTTGCAATGTTCCTTAAGTGAATTTCATGAAGTTTCAGCTTGTCGTAGGTGTTCACTAAACAAATCGTTATCATTTTAATCCCTTAAGGAATTTCACCATGTTTCTGTAGTGACTACCCATCCAGTATAGCTTATCGCATTTCTCACAAAACCAGAGCTCATATTTCTCCATTAAATCTTCTTTAATTCCTTCTCGCCTCATAATTCTCAAAGCTTCTTCTTTCGTAGGCTTTCTTAAAATCGTGTTGCACACACTACATCTGTCCATTCTTATCTTAGTTTTTATTCCTAGGGATTCTTTTAGCTCCCTTATCTGTTCTAAAACATCATCGGATCTTATGAGGATTGCTTTCCGTCCCTTCTTAGTGCATCTTTCGTAGAGCTCCTTATCTCTTGTTAAAAGAATTCTGTTCGTATAATTTTCAAGCATAAACGTATCTTCATTATCAGTCTCGAAGTCACCAATATATAGGGTATCGTATCCGAAAATCCTAAGCCATATAGCAAGTTTTCTCAGCATTCTATCAGCGAAGAACTTCAAAATCCAACCACCACTTATGATCGGTGTTTTTTAGGTCTTTAATAAGCTCTTTCCCTGTTTTCGTTCGCAACTCGATATTTTTTCCGTAGATCTCGCAATCCTTATTGAAATCCGAATATATACGGCTTTGAATAAAAAGCTCAATTTTGTCTGCGTCTTTTACGATGTCACTGTATTTCTCGATTAGCTCTTTCACGACGAGCCCCTCGTCGAAATTTAGTTGCTCTTCTATCACTTTGCTCTCATCGACCTTAACGTATCTCCTTGACAGTTTGTGGAGATCCAACGTCCTCGCTTCGTAAATGTCGTGGAACAGGGCAGCGACACAGGCTTTTGCAGCTTCGTTGACGTCTCCGTATTCTCTTAATCCAATAAAAAATGCTATCACACCTGTGAGAAAAGAGTGTTCTGCAACACTTTCTGGGTCCCGAATGTTTAGTTTGAACCATCCCGATCTTGGGATGTTTTTTAGGGAAGCTAACTCGAACAACAGCTTCGGTAAGCTCATGGAATCACTTGGTTAACGCTTAAATAAAGCTATCGATAAGAGAATTCATGCGAATAAACCTGAACGATATAAGGCTTGATATCTACGAAAATCTAAAGAGGGGAAGCAGCGGCGAAACACTTGCAAAAAAATACGGATTAAGTAGGGTATCAATCTGGAAGTTCGTTAAAAAGCTAGAGGAATTTGGATACAAGGTTTCGAGAGAAAAAGGTTACAAGATCGTCGAAATTCCCGATCCTTCTCCCTATGATATGGCTCTGGCATGTAGGAAGGGATTATCGAAGTACATTAAGGATTTTTACTTCTTTGATGAGATCGATTCTACAAACAGATTTGCAAAAACAGTAGATCAAGCGGTTGTGGTTGCTAAAAAGCAGCTTCAGGGAAGGGGAAGACTTGGCAGAAGGTGGGAAAGTCCAGATGGTGGGCTATACATGTCGATATCATTAAATCTGAATGTTCCAATAGGTGAGATTCCGAAAGTTACCCTTATCACGGGTCTTGCTGTTTGCAGAGCTTTAAAAGAATTTGATGCAAGGATAAAGTGGCCGAACGATATCCTGATTAAAGGAAAAAAGGTCTCCGGGATTTTGTGCGAATTCGTTGGAGAAGAATTGTCCGCTAAAATAATCGTTGGGATTGGCGTAAATGTAAAAAATGAGATTCCCCCTTATCTCAGGGATAAAGCGGCATCTCTCGGAACACTGTCAATCAACGAGGTTTTTACAAGAATAATAAGCGAGATTGGGATATTGCTTGAGCGGTTTGAAAAAGGTGAATGGAGCAAAATCCTCTCGGAGCTGAAGGAGCTGATGGATACAATCGGAAAACGTGTTACGGTAAGAATAGCTAACAACGAGTATTCCGGAGTTGCCATAGACATCGATGAGGACGGTGCGTTAATCTTAAAGAACGGTGAAATTAAAAAAGTGATCTCAGGGGAATGCTTCTACACAAACTACTAAGAAAATTATAAATATTTGTGGGTTGATTTGATCGCGTGCTTCTAATTAGGGAAATGGAGAATGACGAGGTTGAGGACATAATCCTAACAGAATACGACTGTTTTGGTTACAGCGTCTTTGCAGACCTCTCTCAAACAGATTACAGAAAAAAAGTCATAATTGCTGAATGCAACGGGGAGATCCTTGGTTTTGTCATAATTTACTGGAATGACAATGGGATTTACATAGGCAACCTGTTTATCAAAGAGGAATACAGAAACAGGGGGTTGGGTAAGACTCTTTTAGATAGGGCGATCATGGAATCCTTAAAGCTCGGATTCAGGAAGATTTACGCAACTGTCTCGGTTAGCAATGAGGCACTAAGTTTTTACTTAAAAAATGGTTTTAAGGTGGAGGAGACAATAAAACATTACTATGGTATTTCAAAGCACGCATTTAAACTTTCTAAGTCTTTTTAGACTTTAATTCTTTTATTGGGTCTGTTTCGATTGGTTTTTCGCTTATGATTCCCTCAGGTTTGTAGTAAAGGATGATGATCATTAAAGCACCGAATATTATGTATTGGAGCCAGTTAACATCGAAGGGTAGATTCAGGAGAGCTGTAATATGATGCTTATATCCATTAATTAACCTCCATATAACTACAAACGTAAGCACACCCGCTAGAACTCCTCTGTTGTTTGACATACCTCCCAATAAAACCATAAGGAACGGGAAGAAAGTCCAGTTCACCCTTGCGAATAGACTTACGATTCCTACGACGTTTCCGGCGTAATAACTGTAAAGAACACCCGTCATGGAGGCGATAGAGGTGCTAAAGGCCATGGTTTTGATCCTTAGCCGCATAATATCCTTCCCAAAGAATTGCAATGCCGTGCTGTCTTCTCTCATAGCTCTTAAAACTCGTCCGTAAGGGGAGTTGAGGACTCTTTCGAGAAATAGATACGTAATCAAGGCTAGGAACAACACCAACCCTACAAAAAAGAACTCCCTGTATTCTCCGGGAATGAAGGCGGCGACATTGGGAACGGGAACACCGTAGTATCCTCCAACGATATTTGTGTCATAATAAGCTATCATAAAGGCGATTTCAGCTATTGCTAAGAGAGTTATCGCTAGGTAATCGCTTTCGAGTTTTGCACTTGGGAGGATAAACAGGCTACCGATTGCGGCGCCTATCAAAGCCGCTACAATTAAAGATATTAAAAGCAAAGCCAATCCATAGAGTGGATTTGATGCAATAACGGCGTCAACCTGACTTTTCATGAAACCACTTGCCTGTGTTATCGATTCCCATTGGACATGATAAATCGCTATCAGAATTCGGTTGATGATCGCACCGGTCGTGAACGCTCCTATTAAGACAGCTAACGCTTTCCCGAAGTTGGGTATGCCACCGTATCCGTATTCTATGTTCAGACTTAGGGACAGAATAGAGTATATTCCGAACCACAGTAGTATCGAACTGATCAGCATTTCGAACGCCATATCACCCGCCTCCAATTCACCGATACAAGTCCCCTTGGAATGAAGAGAAGAACTATAACCAATATCACGAGAGAAACAGCTTTACTGTAAACAAGGATGGACGTTCCGAAGAATTTGCTCAACCAAAACGTCACAAGGCTTTCGGATATTCCGATCAGATAGCCTCCGAGAATCGCTCCATGAAGATAGGCTAAGCCGCCGACTATGCTTGCGGCAAATATAGAGACAATCATAATCTGACCGGTCGCTTGGACGATCTCCTGTTTAAAAGGTAGCAAAACTCCGGCAAGACCTGAGAATGCCCCCGATAAAAACCAAGAGAAGAGACGGGTTTTCTCAATGTCGACACCCATTATCTGGGCTAAGGATGGATTTTCCATTGAAGCTCTCATGGCTATTCCAAATTTTGTTTTGTATAGGAGGAACATTAAGAACAAAAGAGCGAGAGCCGTGGCAATCGTCGAGGAGAACAAAATCCCCTGAATTCCGAAAAGCTTGTAATCAACGTAATACGGAAAGATGAATTTGGCAACGTAGCTTCCTATGATCTTTGATGCGGTCTCCGAGAAAATTCCTATGAATCCTAAAAGCATTAAATCCCATGCGAGGGTAGCGATCATCAAGATGAGGATCGAGGCCCCCTTCTTTATTAGGGGTCTTAAAATAATTACGTAAGTTACGACACCGATAAAACCTCCGAAAATTATCCCAAAGGGAGCCGTTAGGTATGGTGAAACTTTGAAGACTTTATATATAACATAGGCTATATAAGATGAGAATACGGCGAAACTACCCTGAGCGAAATTTGGAACTGAAGTCGTTATGTACGTCAGAGTTAAGCCTATAGCGAGGAGCGTTAAGAGATTTGCATAGGTTATTGCACCTTCAATTAGGGACATTACCATTATTTTCCATCATAGTAAGCCTTATAAAAAAGTAATGGAAATTTATCAACATGAACTTGAAACATTTTGTCATAGCAGTTAGCCTATTGCTGATTGTAGCGACGGCATCAGCCGAAGAGATAAAGATAGGAGTTCTAGTGGATCTCTCAGGACCTCTAACAACTTACGGTAGCGACATCAGAAATACTCTAACCATTGCCGAAGAGAAAATAAATTCATACTTTAAGGAAAATGGGCTCGATTATTCCGTCAGATTCCTTGTTGAAGATACTAAGGTAGATTCGAATTTAGCGCTCCAAATAGTTCAAAATCTATACGCGCAAGGAGTTAACCTAATCATTGGGCCAATGAGTAGTGGAGAAGTTGCTAACATAAAGGACTATGTTACGAGCAACAAGATTATCATAATCTCACCGTCTTCAACGGCTCTACCAAAGATAATTGGGTTTGCTAAGCCCGAAGATAAAAAATACATCTTCAGATTTGTTGGAACTGATGATCTACAGACTGATGTGATAGCAGCCGAACTTAGGGATGCTGGGATAAAAGGAGTCGTAATTACACACATCGGAAATGCATGGGGTAAAGGATTATATGAGACTATTAAGCCTAAACTTGAAGATCTGGGGATAGAGATAGCGAAGAAAGTAGTCGAATATCCCGAGCAAACGCCTGCTGACTTTACCCCATACATCGAGAGCCTTGCAGAAGGTGTCAAGGAATTGGTGAACAAATACGGATACGATAAAGTAGCACTGGTTGCTTTCTCCTATGAAGAAGCTTTCACGATGTTAGCTCAGACGCCAGAGGATTCTGAATTGCTGAAAGTGGTATGGTTCGGGTGCGATGGCACAGCGAAAAGCGGAAGAATTAGCGAAGCCATGGATAAGGCAATAAAAGTCGGAGTTTACTCAACCCTGTTCGAGTCCAAAGGAAAAGTATACGATGAGCTTGCAAAGAATTACAAGGAGAAGGGATACGGTGACACTCCGTATCAGTATGCGATGAACGCCTACGACGCCGCTTGGGTTCTTGCATTGGCTTACGTCGAGACTGTAAACGAAACGGGACGCTACGATCCCGACGTGATGGTTGAAAAGATCAGAGAAGTCACCGAAAAGTATTGCAACGGCGAATATGGTGTGGAACCCGTAACCGGGGAGATAATACTAAACGAGTGGAACGACAGAGCAAGCGGTGACTATGCCATCTGGTATGTAAGCGAAAAAGGTAGATGGGATCTCGCAGGTGTCTGGAAGTTCGAAAGTGGTAGCGTCGAATGGTATCACAAGCCCACACCTCCAGCAGTGGAAACAACACCAAAGAAGACACCCGGTTTCGAGTTAGTTCTTGCCATCTTGGGAATTGCACTGGCGATAGGATTAAGGAGAAGATGATTTTAAAAACTTACAATCTTTCTAAATTTTTTGGAGGGCTGAAAGCCCTCGACGGTGTTAGTATTCAAGTGCCAAGAAAATCTCTGACACTGATAATCGGTCCAAACGGTAGCGGCAAAACTACTTTGATAAACACTATAACCGGGTTTTACAAGGCCAATAAGGGTAGAGTGGAATTCGAAAACGAGGACATCACGAATCTCCCGCCTCACAAGATCTTTAGGAAAGGTATAGTCAGGACTTTCCAAATTCCAAGACCTTTCAAAAAGCTCACGGTAATTGAAAATATGCTCATTCCCCTAAGCAATCCCGGAGAAAAGATTTGGGGTGCCTTTCGCAAAAACTGGGTTGAATTTGAGAGAAATTCTGTGAAAAAAGCGTTTAACATCCTGAAGTTCCTGAATATCGATCATTTAGCCTTTGAAATTTCTGAAAACCTCAGCGGTGGTCAGCTCCGACTGTTGGAAATTGGAAGAGCGTTAATGGTTGATGCAAAGCTTATTGTGATGGACGAGCCGCTTGCGGGAGTCTCACCAGCTTTAGCCCACGAAATTCTGAGAAAAATAAGAAAGCTGTGCGAAAGCGGGGTGACCTTTCTGATCATCGAGCATAGGCTCGACATAGTGCTCGATTATGCCGATAAAATCTACGTAATGGGTAATGGAAGGATTATTGCAGAAGGGAGCAAAGAGGTCATCGAAAAGCCGGAAGTTGTGGAGGTGTATTTAGGTGCTTGAGACGCAAAAGCTCTCGGCAGGATATAAAGATTTGCAGGTTTTGTTTGACGTGGACTTCAAAGCTGAGCAAAACAAGATTACAGCAGTTATAGGACCAAACGGAAGTGGGAAATCAACTCTTCTAAAATCGATATTCGGTTTCACGAAGATATACAGCGGAAAAGTAATTTTCGCAGGGAAGGATATCACCAACCTCCCACCGCACGAAAAGACAAAATTGGGTATTGCATATCTACCACAAACGGATAACGTTTTCACGAACCTGACGGTTTATGAAAACCTTGTCATTGCGGGCTACATATTGGACGAAACGGAATTTATTGACAGGCTTGAATTGGCTCTCTCGGTTTTTCCGGAACTCAAAGATAAAATGAACAAAAAGACTGGAATGCTGAGCGGTGGAGAAAGACAGTTCCTCGCAATAGCTACAGCCCTGATTCGAAAAGCCAAGCTTCTGATGCTTGATGAGCCTACCGCCATGCTATCTCCAAAGCTTGCATCTCAAATTCTTAAAAAGATATCCTCACTAAGAGATGAATTAAAGCTTACAGTAGTTCTTGTGGAACAGAACGTTATAAAAGCCCTCGAAATCAGTGATAATGCATTCATGCTTATCGGAGGTAAAGTCGCATTTAGCGGAAGCTCCGAAGATCTCCTCAAACACGAAAAGTTTGAGAAATTCGTTATCGGATATACTCTCTAGACCTGTGCCTTAGCAGTTCCAGAGTTATCTCCTCTTCCTTCTTTAGGTGTTCGAGGATCTCCCTCTTGTGGGTGATGTAATACCAAAGGGCTTCGTTTACCTCTTCTATGGTTAGACCGTATTGCTCTGCAATCTCTCTTTTTGAATAACGCAGTATGTAATATTTCCTGACAATATCAACAACCCTTACGCGGGATCCTTTAATTCGGGCGTACCCCTTCTCTTTGATTATCATAAACATATTAGTCTATCGAAAAAGATATTAAAACTTTAACCCAATTGAGAATCGGTGGTATTATGGGTATTGTGTGGCTGAACGAAATAACGAAAGAGGATATTGCTCTCGCAGGAGGGAAGGGAGCGAATTTAGGAGAGCTGATAAGAAATGAAATACCCGTTCCAAACGGTTTTGTTATAGATAGTCGTAGTTTTATAGAATTTCTCGAAATTACGGGATTGGAGTACCAGATTATAGACATGCTTAGGGGATTAGATGTCGAAAACACTCAAAAACTACAAGAAACTTCCAAGATGATAAGAGAGTTAATAGAAAGCACAGAAATACCGGAGCACATTAAGAAGGAAATTAGAGAAGCTTATCGAAAAATGTGCGAGGAGGAAGGTGAGGAAGTCTTTGTCGCTGTCAGAAGTTCGGCAACAGCGGAAGACCTACCGGAGGCAAGTTTTGCGGGACAACAGGAGACATATTTAAATGTTAAAGGTGAGGATGCCGTTATTGAAAAAGTGAAGAAGTGTTGGAGTAGCCTTTACACACCAAGAGCCATCTACTATAGGGTGCAGAAGGGTTTCAGGCACGAGGATGTCAGCTTAGCCGTGGTTATTCAGAAAATGGTTAATAGTGAAAAAAGCGGTGTTATGTTCACATCTCATCCGGTTACCGGTGAGAAATTGTGCGTTATCGAAGCTGTCTTCGGTCTTGGCGAGGCCATCGTCAGTGGAAAGATCAGTCCTGATACTTACATTTACGACAGAATAAACAAGAAGCTTGTTGAAGTAAAGGTAAGCGAAAAGAACATCATGATCACGAGGAACGAAAAAGGAGAGACCGTTGAGGTTGAACTACCTCCCGAAAAAGCTAAGCAGAGAGTTCTGACCGACGAAGAAATTAAGGAACTCGTGAAATTTGCTGAAATAATCGAAAATCTCTACAATCATCCACAAGACGTTGAATGGGCAATCGAAAAGGGAAAGGTATACATCGTCCAATCGAGACCCATAACAACAATAAAGGAGGAAAAGAAAGAAGAAGAAAAAGTTAAGAAAGAGCTAAAAATCTTACTTAAAGGTCTTGGTGCCTCTCCCGGAATTGGTATCGGGAAAGTTAAGGTTATTTTCAGCGAAAAAGAGATAAACAAAGTGGAAAAAGGAGATATTCTTGTTACAACAATGACAACTCCGGATATGGTTCCGGCAATGAAGAGGGCTGCCGCCATTGTCACGGATGAGGGTGGTCTTACGTGCCACGCAGCCATAGTCTCAAGAGAGCTTGGAGTTCCCGCTGTTGTCGGGACAAAGAAGGCTACGAAAGTCCTGAAAGATGGTATGATCGTTACGGTCGATGGTGAAAAGGGGATAATTTACGAGGGTGCACTGGAGATTGAAGAAAAAGAAGAAGTAAGGAAAGAAGCTGCAATTCCTGTTTTTGCGGATGTGATAACTGCTACTGAGGTTAAAGTAAACATTTCAATCCCAGAAGCTGCTGAAAGGGCAGCGGCTACGGGAGCAGATGGTGTGGGTCTTTTCAGGATAGAGCACATGGTTTTAGGGCTTGAAAAACATCCTATGAAGTTCATCAGGGACGGAGAAATCGATTACTACATCCAAAAGCTCTACGAGGGAATGAAAAAGGTTGTTGAAGCCTTCTATCCCAAGCCAGTTTGGATTAGGACGTTAGATGCCCCAACTGACGAGTTTAGAGCGCTGGAAGGTGGTGAAGACGAGCCGATAGAAGCAAATCCCATGTTGGGATTCCGTGGGATTAGGAGAGATCTCATGGAAGAGATTCACTTCAGAGCTGAGCTGAGAGCAATAAAGAAACTCGTTGATGAAGGTTTCACAAATATCGGGATAATGCTTCCGATGGTTTCAAGAGTGGACGAAGTTAGAAAGGCAAGAAAAATCATCGAGGAGGAAGGTTTATGGGGTAAAGTTGAGTTCGGAATAATGGTTGAAACACCAGCATCAGCTCTGATAATAGAAGATCTTGTAAAAGAAGGGATAGACTTCATATCTTTCGGAACGAATGATCTGACCCAGTATACCCTCGCGGTCGATAGGAACAACGAAAATGTGGCTTACCTCTACGACGAGACTCACCCAGCGGTTATGAAGCTAATAGAACACGTCATCAAAGTCTGTAAGAAGCACGGAGTGAAGACATCCATCTGTGGACAAGCTGGAAGCTACCCTCATGTTGTTGAGAAACTCGTTAAAATGGGAATAGACAGCGTTTCGGCAAATCCCGACGCCGTTAGAAGGATAAGAGAGGTCATTGCGAGGGTTGAAAAAAAGATTATGCTTGAGAAATTAAGGGAGCTTCAATGCTTCAAATAGATTTTTCATCTATTTTTGGCAAGATAAGGGGCAAATCTGTTGGAATTCAGCTTCCAGATGGTTTAAAATACTACGCAAAGGATATTGCAGAAATCTTTGAGAGAAAAGGTTTTGAAGTTATTTTATCCGGAAAACCATCCTACGGTGCTTGTGATGTAGATTTGGATCTTTTAAAGCACGTTGACGTTCTCCTGCACTTCGGTCATACAAAACTTTTGGACTACGATAGGGTGCTATACATCCCTTACGAAATAGATTATGAAGTGGATCCGGAATTACTTAAAAAAGAGATCCACGAGAGAAGAATTGCGATAATCGGAACGGCAAACTATGCTTGGAAGTTTAAAGAGATTAAAAAAATTCTCGAAGAAAGCGGTTTCAAAGTCATGCTGAAAAGAGGGATTAGAGCAGAATACGAAGGTCAAGTTTTAGGGTGCGATTACTCTTCCCTCGAAGGATTAAATGTGGAGGCGGTGCTATTCATAGGAGACGGGAGATTTCATGCCATTGGCGCCTCCATTTATACGAAAAAAAAAGTTTACGCTTACAATCCACTAATGGGAGAGATCGAGATAATCAAACAAGAAGATTTCCTAAAGAGAAGATACTTTGCGGTATCCAAGGCTAAGCTTTGCGAATCCTTTGGGATATTGGTTTCGACAAAGCCCGGTCAAAAAAGACTTGGATTAGCACAGAAATTAAGGAATCTAGCAAAAGAAAGGGGTAAGAAAGCTGAGATAATCCTAACGGATGAGATCACACCTCAATTAACAGAAAATTTCAGATTTGATTGCTACGTTAATACTGCTTGCCCCCGTATAGTTTACGATGACTATAAAAGGTTCGAAAAGCCCCTTATAACTCCCCCGGAGTTCGAAGTAGTTCTCGGGCTAAAGTCAGAAATCGAGATGGATACAATCTTCCGTTAGTTAGATTTAAATAGTAATGATTACGATCACTATAACAATGAGAAAAACCCGATCCACATACATTCTCAAAGTTCGTGTCAGAAAAATCGAGGCATTAATCGAGATAGACAGAAACCTAAATTCCAGAATTATCGAGTGCAATCTTATTGGAAACCGATGTTATAACTGCGTCCCCTTTTGTGAGGTGATTGTTGCAGCTAAAGATTACGTTACAAAAAGAAGAAAACCAAAAGGGGAAGTCACTGAATTATAGCATCGACAACCTCGAATTTCTCTACATCTACCAATCCGAGGTCTGTGAGTTTTAGTTTCGGTATTACCGGCAAAGCTATAAACGATAACGTTATCACGGGTGATTTCAACTTACATCCCATTTTTCTCAGCTTGTTCTCGATCTTTTTGAGTTTCTCTGCAACCACTTCGGCTTTCTCATCACTCATGAGTCCAGCAATCCTTAGAGGTAACGTTAAGATTTCTTCTCCATCACAGACAACTATCCCGCCCTGCAAATCTATTAAAGTGTTGACGGCACGGCATATCTCTTCATCATCGGCTCCGACTGCAACGATGTTGTGAGCATCATGAGCGATTGTCTGGGCTAAGGCACCTCTCTTCAATCCGAATCCTTTGACATAGGCGACACCGATTCCTCCCCGCTTGCCGTGCCTTTCGACAACAACCGCCTTGAGAATATCCCTTAAAACGTCAATCCCTTCAACGTATTCCACACTTTCACCTGTCACGATTTCCCCGTCATAGACTTCGATTATCCTTGCCTTACCGCTTCCAATCTTTATGTCATTTGGTGTTATTTTCTTAGCCTTTACAGATCTTTTTGCCTCTTCCGGATACTTGAAACTGCCGAATTCGGGGAGTTTGCCTCCGATGAATACCTTTTTGACATCGAATTTTCTGAGATCCCTTACGAGAACAACATCGGCAAATCTGCCCGGAGCAATTAACCCAGCATTTATCCCGAAATATTCGGCAGGATTTATCGTAAGCATTTGGAGAGCCTTAATCTCATCAATTCCCTCCTCCAGAGCTCTCAGATAGACGTAATCGAGATAACCCTCTTCAATAAGGTCGAGAACGCTCCTATCGCCGTCAGTTACAAGCATTAGATATCTGTTCGGGACGAGATTCTTAAGGGCTTTGAGATTTCTCGCTGCTGAACCTTCACGAATCATAATTCTCATACCGAGTCTCAATTTCTCCTTAGCCTCATCTAGCTTGGTGCTTTCGTGGTCTGATCTTATTCCCGCCACCACGTAAGCATTTAAAGCTTTACCGCTGAGCTTTGGACAATGACCATCGACGAGATCAGCTATAAGTATCTTTTCGAGAACCTCATCAACTCCGTTCACAACACCGGGATAATTCATCATTTCTGCGAGACCGAGAACTTCGTCCATTTTTAGGAGTTCCTTTATCTCCTCCACGCCTATTACGGCACCGGAAGTTTCAAGGGGCGATGAGGGAACACAGGACGGAGCGAGGCAATAAAATCTAAGCGGGGTGCTTTTAGCCTCCTCAATAAGCATTTTCACACCGTTAACGCCGAGAACGTTTGCTATTTCATGAGGATCCGCCACAACACAGGTAGTTCCCCTCGGAACGACAAGTTTCGAGAACTCAGTTAGAGAGAGCATAGACATCTCGACATGGGTGTGTCCGTCAATCAATCCTGGAATGGCATAGAGATCCTTGCAGTCAATCTCCTTGATACCCGAGTATTCACCAATGCCCGCAATAAATTCGCCACAAAAAGCTATATCTCCCTTGATTATCTCCTCGGTAAGGACGTTAACTATCTGTGCATTTTTGAGGACTAAATCGGCTTTTCTATCTCCCCTTGCCACTTCAATAATCCACTTAAGATCAGCAATCTTCTTCGAGGACATTTCTAACATCCTCCTCCCTTAGTCCAAGACTTTTCAGATACCTAACAGCCTCTTCCTTTTCGGTGATGCCCGCCTTTTTCAAAAGATCCTTGATGTCTTCTCTTAAGCTCCACGGATAAACTATCCATCTCCAGTCTTCCATTAAAGCTGCATAGTAGTCAGGAGCAAAAGTTGATGTCTTTTTGTAATCTACCACAGCGATTTTAACATCAGAGGGTGAAAAACTCTTAACGTGATCAAATACAACTTTGATCGTCTCTCCAGTATCCGCCACATCATCAACGATAAGGACCTTCTTCCCTGACAGATCCACGTTCAGTGGTTGGGTTATTTTTGCCTCTCCAGTCAGTGTTGCTACAATCCCCCAGTGCTCCGTCTTCACGCTGTAGAGTTCACGAATGTCAAGGTGATCGCAGAGAATTCGGGCAGGGATCCAACCACCTCTTGCCACTGCGATTATCACATCTGGTCTGTAGCCGCTTTTTTTGATTTTCTTTGCGAGTTCATCACAGAGTCTGATGACATCATCCCATGTATACTGAATACATTTTATATTCATCACGGGGAAGTGAATAAGTAAATTAAAAACGTTTTCGATATAGGGTGGTATAATGAGTGAAAGATTTCGATGCGTCCTAACGACGTGGGATTACATGGACAGGCTGTGCAGGAAAGTTGCCGAACAAATAATCGATGACGGATTCGAGCCGGAGATTATCGTCGCCCTTGCGAGAGGTGGATGGTTTGCTGGGAGGGTTTTGTGTGATCTTCTTGGACTTGACGATCTAACTAGTCTTAAAATAGAACATTATGTGGGGATTAGGAAGGACAAAGAAGTTGAGATCAGATATCCCTTACTTGAGGAAAGTGTCAGCAGAAAGAGAGTCCTTGTAGTTGATGATATAGCAAACACAGGTGAAAGTCTCAAAAAGGCAAAGGAACACGTTATAGAGAGAGGAGCCTCTGAAGTAAAAACAGCAACTCTTCAGCTGCTTTCATCTTCCCGCTTTACACCTGACTATTTTGGTGAATACATAGAGGAGTGGGCTTGGATAATATTTCCGTGGAACTTCGTCGAAGACATGATAGAACTCATTAAAGATGTCATGGACAGAGATAGAGAATTTAGTGAGTGGGATATTAAGTGGAGCCTTTACGAGCATTATCAAATAGATCCGATATATTTTGAAATAGCTCATCCGGGTAGATTCGATGAGCTCATGCGGGAAATGGAAAGAAGAAAGATTGTGAAAAAAATTCTAAAAAGTGGCAGAAAATACTGGAAACTGATTTAAGCTGGTGCGAATTTCGTGCCGTAGTAGATTATTCCGCGCTCTCCATCTTCTCCGTATTTCCTGAAGGTAGCTTTTACTCTCATTCCGATTTTCACTTCCTCGGGTTTACAAGCAAGTTGTGAGAGGATTTTCACACCGTCGTCGAGCTGGATTAGGGCTACCACATAGGGTTTCATTAATTTAAAGCTCTCTGGAGCCTCGTAAACAACAGAATAGCTTAAAACAGTCCCCTCATTACTTAATTCGATCTCTTTCATCGAACTTTTTCTTCTACACTCTGGACAGAGATTTCTCGGCGGGTAATATATCCTTCCACAGTTCTCGCATTTCGTCCCAACTAGATTGTATCTGTATCTGATCTTTCTCCAAAATCTCGGAAGCATACTCTCACCTCCTGAAAATTGAAACGACCGCGGTTGCACCGCTACCCCCGATGTTCACAGCCATTCCTCTTTCGGCATCAACCTGTCTCTTTCCTGCATCTCCTCTTAACTGCAGAGCGATCTCAACCGCCTGACGTATGCCAGTTGCTCCAACAGCATGACCGCAGGCTTTAAGACCTCCCGATGGATTGACGGGCTTGTCTCCGTTGAGTTCCGTGACTCCTTCCCTTATCAAGTAGTGACCCTCTCCCTTTTTGGCCAGTCCCACATTCTCGTAGAGAAGAATCTCGGCTATCGTAAAGATGTCGTGCATCTCAAAAACATCAATGTCGTTAAGGGAGCACCTTGCAAGTTTTAGAGCCTTTCTTGTGGCAGTTTTAACACTCTTCATCTCTAAAATATCATCTCTACTGTGTAGAGCCAAATAATCACTTGACTGGACAACTGCATCTACGAAAACAGGCGTGTCTGTATATTTGCGGGCTATCTCCTCACTCGCAAGGATGACAACTGCGGCACCGTCACAGATGGAGGCGGAATCCAAAACCTTGAGAGGTTCCGCAACGTAGGGTGAACTTAAAACGGCTTCTAAACTCACCTCTCGTTTGAACTGGGCTTTCGGATTTTCCACAGCATTTCTGTGGTTTTTTACACTAATCAGAGCGAGATCCTCTTCGTTGCTTCCGAACTGATTGAAATGCATTCTTGCCATTATCGCGTAAAGACTTGCTAAAGTAGCCCCGTAAAATGCTTCCCATTCCTGATCTATCGTGGAGTTCATGATCTCCATTGGATCTCCGACATCCGTAACCTTTTCTACTCCTGCTGCTATCACAATGTCGTGAAGACCAGAGGCTACTGAGAAAAAGGCTTCCCTTAGAGCAACTCCGCCACTTGCATCTCCGGCTTCCACTCTCACCGAGGGGATGTTTAGAGACGCCAACCCTGCATAGTCTGCTATTAAAGCGGAAATGTGCTCTTGGGCGATGAATCTGCCGGCACTCATATTTCCTATGAACATCGCTTCAATTTCCTTTCCCTCAAGATCCGCATCCTCTAAAGCTTCAACTCCAGCCTCAATGACAATATCTCTAAAGCTCTTATCCCAGAGCTCTCCGAATCTACTCTGTCCAACACCAATTATCGCAACCCTTCTCATAATCTCACATCCTTATCTTCCCTCTAAGCTTTGAGTAAAGCCCGTAATCTATATAAACTCGGTTTTTCTTGATCTTCTCCCAGACCTTAGGATTTCTTTCGAAGCTTTCAATTTCATCAGTGACCTCCATGATGAGGGAGTCACTCCCGGCACCGCTTCCGAACGATGTTAGAAGGATTCTATCCTCGGGCTTGGCTACGTCGAGGACAGCGGATAAGCCGAGGAGGGAAGATCCTGAGTAGGTGTTGCCGATGTATCTGACAACGAGACCCTGTTCGATTTGCTTTGATGAAAATCCGAGCATTTTAGCAACCCTTGTGGGAAACTTACCGTTGGGCATGTGGAATACCGCATAGCTGAAGTCCTCTGGACTTAATCCATTCTTCCGCATGATCTCTTTTGAAGCCTGTAAGATATGTTTGAAGTATGCAGGTTCTCCAGTAAATCTCCCTCCATGGGATGGATAGGGTTGACCCTCTCTCCTCCAAAAGTCTGGAGTGTCAGTTGTGAAACTCAGAGTATCTTTAATCTCGGCGATGACTCCATTGGCTCCGATAATGAAGGCGGCACCACCACATGCCGCTGAGTATTCAAGGGGATCACCCGGAGCACTCTGACTTGTGTCAGCACCGATAGCCATCCCGTATTTGATCATCCCCGAATTCACCATAGCCAAGCAGGTCTGGATTCCCGCTGTTCCCGCTTTACATGCGAATTCGAGGTCGGCACAGTGGTAGAAATTATCTAACCCCAAAGCTTCACCCACAATTGTCGCAGTCGGTTTCACTGCGTAGGGGTGGCTCTCAGATCCAACAAAAACAGCTTTTATCAGGTTTTTATCAATCCGGGATCTGACCAGAGCCTCTCTTGCCGCCTCTACGGATATGGTGGCAGTATCCTCATCGATATCAGCTACGCTTTTCTCGTAAACTTCGAGGCTGTTTTTAATCGCTTCGGCATTTTCACCCCATATTTTAGCTATTTCTTCAACTTTGATCCTATATTTTGGGATATAAGTCCCGTAAGATACTATACCAGCCACAATCACACCTCCAATTTTTTTAGATTTTTAACAATGTCATCTACACTCATCTCAGTTAAGATTAGATCAATCCTCTCGATCTCGGCTATTTTCAGTGCAAGACTGTCTAAATTCTCTTTTTTCAGAGGATTCAGAACAACGACAGAGGGTTTAAGATTTGCAACCCTAACGGCAACCATCGGAGACCTTCCCGAAGAGACTTTCGTGAAGATTAGTGCTCTCTCACTTGTTAGTCCGTATATTTTGTAAAAATCATACGAACTCATTTCCAATATCGCTTTTATACTGTCGATCACCGTATGTCCCATTGCTTCTCTCCCGAAATTTGTAACGAGTTCACCTTCAATTGCATCCGCTATG
The DNA here is from genome assembly GCA_964655455.1 of uncultured archaeon. Classification (GTDB taxonomy): domain Archaea; phylum Halobacteriota; class Archaeoglobi; order Archaeoglobales; family Archaeoglobaceae; genus Geoglobus. The sequence continues at coordinate 8,619 of CAZZMN010000020.1, read as the reverse complement.
TTTTCGGACTTTATCGGCTTCGAATACTCGCAAATATCATATATTACGTCAAAGTCTACGCTGATCAGATCTTTATATTTTCTAAGAGTTTTCCATCCCCTATCTCTGTCAATCTCAATAAGGGAGCCGACGTATTTTTTTATGAAATTTATTCCCGGAGATTTCCGTCTGTTGGACTCGTAATCACTTATAACCGATGGAGAGACGTTAATTCTATCAGCAAGCTCTTTTTGAGAGATTCCAAACGTTGACCTCCACTTTTTTAGAGATTCTCCCACATTTTCGGAAAAAACGATATTTCCAGCGATAATCTCTGCAAATTTCTTAGAGATAAAATCCATGAGTATTTTTGACACTTCAACTATATAAAATTAACGAATTTCTAATCGTCAATTGACGAAATTGACTTGATCGAGTTTTTACCATCAGTTGCTAAGAAGACTTTTAAGAGCGGGTGTAGCGCTTCCGGTGAAAGCCCGATAGTGCGAAGAGGGAGGGCTGGTAGTGAAGAATTCTATACAATCTGCTTTAAGGAACAAAGACGCCGGGGCTGGGACTTGAACCCAGGAGCCCTTAACGGGCACCGGCTCTCAAGGCCGGCGCAGTGCCTCTCTGCAACCCCGGCTTTCTTCAAGTTATATCTCTGTTGTTTATGAAAATTGCGGTTAAAAAAGGATACAGAAAAATATAAAAACGTGCAAAATAGTATAACAGATTCAATGAGAAACGAGATCCTATTATCCATTCTGATGGTAGCATCCGCAGTCATTCTGACGTGGAAATGGTTATCGCTATACGATAAGGTGGATAGCGTTATAATTCTCTCGGCATTTGTCCTGACACTATCCCTAAGTCTCCTGATAATTAGTGTTGAATACAGAATGCAAAAAATGAAAGAAGAATTCGAAAGTGTTAAAAGAGCAATCGCTCTTAACTCCGCAGATTTGGAAGAAAGAATTGAAGGAAAGCTAAGAGCATACATCGAACCGATAGAGAAACATCTCGAAAGAATAGATAGAAAACTTTATCGATAAACTTTTCAACTTATTTAGAGATTTTGTTGCTATGGGAAGAGCTTGGAAATTTGGAGACAATATAGATACAGATGTAATAATCCAAGGAAAATACCTCGTTATCAACGATCCAGATGAGCTAGCAAAACATGTTTTTGAAAATATTCGTGAGGATTTCGCTAAGAATGTTAAAGAGGGTGATTTCGTTGTCGCTGGAGAAAACTTCGGTTGCGGAAGTAGCCGAGAACACGCACCCCTCGCTCTAAAAGCTTGCAAAATAGAGGCGGTAATAGCAAAGAGCTACGCAAGAATATTTCTCAGGAACGCGATAAACATCGGATTAAAAGCCATAGAATGTAAGGAAACAGACAGAATAAATGATGGTGACGAACTCGAAATCGACTACAAGAAAAACATTATAATTAACAAAACTAAGAATGAAGTCTATTCGTTTAACCCGATTCCAGACTTCCTCAGAGAGATTCTCGAAAAAGGTGGCTTAGTCAATTACGCAAAATCAATTTACGGTGGTAAAAAATGAAGATCGCCGTAATTCCCGGAGATGGGATAGGAAAAGAAGTAATGGAAGCCGCAATATTCATCCTCGAAAAGCTAAACCTTCCATTTGAATATGTTTATCTTGAGGCTGGTGATGAAGCCCAGAAAAAATACGGAAAGGCTCTTCCAGATGAAACCCTCGAAGAGGTTCTGAAATGCAAAGCCGTCCTTTTCGGTGCCGCTGGTGAAACTGCTGCCGATGTTATAGTCAGATTAAGAAAAGAACTCGATACGTATGCAAACGTAAGGCCAGCCAAAAGCTTTAAAGGTGTGAAATCCATTCACAAGAATGTTGACATAATTATAGTGAGAGAGAACACAGAATGTCTTTACAAAGGGTTGGAATTCGAGGTCGCTGAAGGCGTAACCCAGAGCATTAGGGTTATCACAAGAAAGGCTAGTGAACGCATCGTCCGATTTGCATTCGAACTCGCAAAAAGAGAGGGAAGACGAAAGGTTACAGCCTTACACAAAGCAAATGTAATGAAAAGGACGTGTGGCTTATTCAAAGAAGTATTCTATCAAATCGCTTCGCAATATCCCGATATAGAGGCAAACGACTACTACATCGATGCGGCGTGCATGTTCATAGTGATGAATCCCCAGAGATTTGATGTAATCGTCACAACAAACATGTTCGGAGACATCGTATCGGATCTGGTTGCTGGTGTTGTCGGTGGCTTAGGTCTTGCTCCCTCTGCAAATATCGGCGATAAATACGCAATCTTCGAGCCAGTTCACGGAGCCGCTTTTGACATTGCCGGTAAGGGAATAGCAAATCCCACCGCTATGATACTAACAGCTTGCATGATGTTAAGACACTTCGGATACTTAGAGGAAGCTGAAAGAATAGAAAAAGCAGTTAAGAAAGTCATTGCCGAAGGAAAAACAACTCCGGATTTGGGAGGATCTTTGAAAACAATGGAAATGGCTCAAGAAGTCGCAAAATTAATCTAACTCCAAGATATCTTTTATAGCTTCCCTAATCTTCTCATCGACTTTTCTCATAGCTTTTTTGAGGAACTTCATATCTTCCGGGTTCATAATGTATGACAAAGCCATAACTGCATCATCAGCCGCCCTTAAATCGTCACTCAAAATCATCTCTCTTAACGATTTTCTTAGTTCGTTAGCGATTTCTGAATCTTTTAGCTTCTCTATTAGGAGGATAGTCCCCATTCTTGCGATTAGGTTACCGTCTTTTAAGATTTCCATTAATTCTTTGACGTATCCTTTTTTGACAACTTTTTCAGCGAAATCGATTTTTTGCTCGCTTAAAGCTTTTTCGAGGTAATCTCTAACTCTTTCACCTTTTGCAATGGAAATCAAAATATCTAAGTCAACGGTTCCAATAAACGTAAATGTGTCGTTGAGGACTATAACGGGAACAGATTGATAATCCGTTTTCGTCGCATCTCTAACGTAAATCTCTAAGTTCTCATTCTTTGCGGCAAGCTTCACTACGTTTTCAACTACTTTCGGACAGGTCGGACAGAAGTTTGTCACGTATATATCGATTTTTGCTTTTATGTTGGATATCTTTTCCCCAAAGAGTTTCCTTGCTATGTTCGGTAGAGCAGTTAACTCATGCATTTCGGGAATGAAATCGTAATTGATATGTCCGCTATCTTCTGTTTTTATCGTGAAAGAGAAATCATCTCTTTCTTCTTTCAAAAGTTCTAATTCGAAGAAAGATTTCAGATATTCAGCAACCTTTAACGCTTCATCTCTATAATAAATAAAGATAAGGGTCATTATTCTCCCGGCGGTGTGTGACATGTCCAGCAGTAGACTTCTACGCCGGTATAGTCATGGCATTCGTTGCAGAATGCTTTGTAATCGTGGCACTTGAAGCACTCGTAGATCGAGACGTTAAACTCTCCGTTTTCGGTTTCAGTAATCCTGATCCCGTCTCTTATCGCCATAGTTCTCCACTCGTTCAGCAGTTCCATGTGATAGGCTGTCATAAACTCCTTATCTTTTACGCAAGTCTCACCCCTCGGTTTTTCGAGCTTTTCTCTGATTTCAACAAATCCCTCTCCGATTGATGCCAATATCAATGGTGTCAGTGAGAATGCCAATACTGCCACAATCAATATCAGGACGTAACCCTTGTGATACATTACTCCTCACCTTCCCTTCCCGGTATTGGTTCTCCTCTTAGATCATACTTCCTGTCTTCAGGTTTCTCTCCGAGGGCTGTAAGAACGAGGGCATTTCCGACCATTTCCATCGGTCCTCCGATCTCGACATCGATCTTCCAGTATTCTACGGCATGAGGGAACTGAGCTTTGTCAATGGCACAAGGTGTCAGCATTATGTTTACGCCGTATTTCTTCACAACGTACTTCAGAGCCATCATTCTCGGCATAACTCCTCTCATTCTCAGTTCCATTAGCTCTTCCGTAAGCATACCTCCTCCAGCTCCACAACAGTACGTCTTCTCTTTTATCGTGTGCTCCGGCATGTCATAGAAGTGATCCATAACATTCCTCAGGACGTATCTCGGCTCCTCTATCATCCCCATACCTCTTGCGTAATTACACGGGTCGTGGTAGGTTGCTCTCCAGTGGACATTCCTGCTTTTATCGATATCAATCTTTTTGTGCTCAATAAGTGCCGCAACGAGCTCCAAAACATGTATCCATCCGTGTTCCCCTGAGACGTAAGTGTCGAGTCTGATTCCCTTCAGCTTGTCACTTATCTGTCCGAGATCAGGATTCTCCCAGAATTTCTTCCATTCATCATTCTTGGGCAGAAGATTCATTGTGTTGATGAATTGATGCTTGTCTCTCCACATGTGTCCACATTCTCCCCCTATTATGAATTTAACACCCAACCTTTCGGCTTCCTTATATATCTTCGAATTCAAAAGCTGTGCAGCCTCGTAACTGTGGAATGATCCAAAGTTACCACCTTCACCCGCATATGTTGACCAAGTGACGGTTAAGCCATACCTCTCTTCGAGTTCGTTGAAGAGGAGCAGATACCCCAACATCACGTACCAGTGAGGAGTTGCGAAATAATCGGCTGATGGGGCTATGAATAGAACATCGGCACCCTTCTTGTTTATGTAAGTGTGAAGATCGAATCCCGTGATGTCTTTGAGCTCCTCAAGACCTTGCTGGATCGCACCAGCCATACCTCCGGCGTAAAGACCCAAGTGGTTTCCGGTTCTTGCCGAAGCTTCAATCGATATGCACATGAATCTCTGGTTCAAACCGAGTCGGCTTAGGAGTCTTCTACCCCACCAGACTATTTCAGCTGTGTCTATCCCGTAAGGGCAGAACAAACTGCAACGTCTGCAAAGAGAACACTGGAGGAAATAGTAGTAAAGCTCCCTGATGACATCTTCGCTAAGAGGTCTTGCTCCTGCCGCTTTTCCGAAAATCCTCCCTGTCTTCGTGAAGTAATAGCGGTAGACAGATCTTATTGTTTCAGCTCTCATCACTGGCATGTTCTTCGGATCACCAGTTCCGATATAATAGTGACATTTATCGGCACAGGCACCACACCTGACGCATATATCCATGAAAACCTTGAAAGCTCTGTTCTTTTCCAAAGTCTCCTTCATCGTGTCGAGGAAAATTTTTTCCCAGTTTCTCGGAAGCTTCAAATCATCGCTGAAAATATCTCTCTCAACATGACCAAATGGCATTTTGAAGAATTCGGAATTCACCTGCTTTGGTAAAGCCAAATAGCTCGTATATCCGTGTTCTACCTTCTTTTGGGGCTTCAGCCATTCGAGCCAGCTCGGATATCTGCGCTTTATCTCAAGCTCTGGTTCTATAAGCTTGATCGTTTCCTCTCCCATGAATCACACCTCCTCAGGCTTTAACACATAATCTTTTTCGGCAATCTCATCAAGCTGATCCTTATACATCTCGTAATACGTATCCCAGTCGAGTTTCTTGCACCTGTAGGTCTTTCCGGCTACCGTGATCCCCTCTCTTATGAGGATCGGATCCTTCGGCTCGGGATCCCATGGATTTACGTGCCTTCTAAATCTGTTGTCATTCGACATGTTTCTTGTCGGACTGAAGAAGATTCCGGCGAAGTGCATTAGTTTGCTGAACGGTATATACGCTATCAGAATGCAGACTGCTGTAAGGTGGACGTAGAAAAGCCAGTGAATGTTTTGGAAGACCTCCGGAGGAGGAGGTGTGAAGGTCACCAAACCAAGAGCGAACTCTTTGATGCTCGCCAAATCAGTTTTAACGAAGTATCTCAGAAGTGTTCCGCTTACGAGAATTATTGCGAACAGTAACAGAACGAGATGATCAGACGGCAGAGAGATTGATCTCTCCTTTGCTAAGAAAATTCTTCTTCCCCAGAGAAATGCAAGAGACGCCAATGCCAATAGCCCTGTTACGTAAATGGGCGGAACCCAGAATTTCATGAGACCATCTACCCAGTCGATTAGTTCAACAAAATCCGGGATTGGATTTGTGAAGAACCTCAGATGTCTTATGAGAATTATTAAAAGCGAATAATGGAACGCCATTGCAAAGAACCAGAGCCACCTTGTGTCCACGTTTACCCCTCTGTAGTAGAATCTTGTGTTTCTGAATAGACTTCTCATGAAGAATACTTCGAAAAACATTCTCAGAACAAGCTCCCATTTCGTAAACGGGCAGTCTATACGATCGTTTATAGTCCTCCGTTTATTAATGAAGTCAAAGGATCGAGCTATTCCTGCTGTTGTCGGTATCTTTAGTGGAACGGCTGATCTCGCCCAGCCCACGACCTTGTAAATGAATCCCACGATGAAGATTGCAAATGCAATGTAAGGGAGGTAAAAGAAAGCCATCATTTCTAATCACCCCACCCTTTCGGGTAAAATTGCAAAGAACTTTATGCTTAATGCGTAGAGCAGGTAAATTGCTGCAATTATCCCGAAAAACACTAGCCACTCGTGCATGCTCGGGAAGTAGGATAACGGCTCTGCTAAGTAGTCCGGATAGATTACTTCGTAGCCGCTTAAGTATTCACGCGGGAATACTAAGCCGGGGACTGTTACGAACATTCTTTCGCAGAATATTCCCACGGTGTTCAGCACACCTGCCACGCTCAGCCAAGCCAAAGAGTTTCTGACTTTTTCTGAGGGGTTCCATATTATCAAAAGGGGGATCACTATCCCAACGATGAATATTCCACCCCAGAAGACTAAAGCCCAAGAGGAGGATAGGTAGGCGAATGTTCCCGCTTTCCAGTTACCAGGTTCATACATTAAAGCGAAGAGCTCACAGAGTAGCATGTAGCCGATTACTGCCGCTGTGACACCCATTATCTTTGCGAGAGTTCTTACAATGTTTACCGAAAGCTCTCTGTTTGTGAACTTGAACGTGAGATAAAGGGTAACTATTGCGAGACCTATACCGCTCGAGATCGCCGAAGCAACGAATATTGGACCATGTAACGGTGAGTGGTATAAACTTCTTGAGAATATCATACCCACGATCAGACCAGTTCCCGTATGAACTGCAACTGCCCATGCTACTGCCAAGACTCCTAGGATCTTTGAAAGTCTCTCCATTTCTTCGAATCTAACGAGAAGCTCCAAAAGAACGATCAAAAGGTACGATGTGTAAAGGAATGCGTTCCATCCGAAGACTGATGTTGGGTTGAAGTTCAGTAGAACATTTGGAAGCATCTGATCGATCCTTCCAATGTCCATGAAGATGTAGACGAGGGCGGCACCAATCCAGAAAGCTGCAAATAGCGGACCAAATCTTGAGAATGCTTTGAACTCTTCCATTCCTACGAGCTCTAAGGATGTGAATACCAAAGCTGCTCCCGCACTCAGACCGATGGCGAGTAGAACTCCTGCAATCACAAGACCCCACGGGACTTGGTTGTTTAGATCTGTTAGATAATGTCCATGAAGGTAACAATCAATCCACGCCCATACGCCAGCGGCCGTTATGAGCGCCATAAGAATAACAAATCCCCAGTAAGCTGGAGAAGTACCGTCAATCTTCTTGAATTCGACCTCCATATTATCACCTGAACAGGTAATAATTCTTTGGCTCTGTTCCGTACTCAGTCTTCAACCTTATAGGTTTCTCCTTGGCAATTATCTTACTAATCTCAGATTCTGGATCCAGCAGGTTTCCAAAAACCAAGGCATTGTATGGACAAGTCTCTACACACTTGGGAACGGGATTTGGTTTTCTACCCTCTCTTTCAGCTCTCTGAACCTCTTTGTCAACAATCTCGGCACAGAACGTGCATTTCTCTACTATACCATGCCCTCTTGTCTGAGTCTTTGGATTTATCTCTTTTAGAGCCTCTTCAGGAGGATACCAGTTATAGCTTCTTACATTATACGGACATGCAACAATGCAGTATCTACACCCAATGCATCTGTGGTAGTCTATCAGAACTATGCCATCTTCTCTTATAAAAGCTGCTTTTGACAGACAAACTTGGGCACATGCCGGATGCTCACAGTGCTGACAGAATAGGGGGAAATAGAACTCCTCTCCAGTGAACTCGTTTTTTAATCCGATGATCCTGATCCATTGCGGACTTCTCAAAGGATCCTCGAATTCTGGGACGTTATTCCACGTATGGCATGCAATTATGCATTCGGGTTTTTTGTCGAGACCAAGAGATTTTATGTGTTCTGTGCATTTTTTTACATCAATGACCATGCCCCACTTATACTTCGATTTTGCAGTTTCTCCAAGAGTTTCAAGAGCTATAACGCCTTTGCCGATAGCTGAGCTCAGAGCTAATGATCCGGCAACGATTAACAGTTTTCTACGTGAAAGCCGATATATTGTCATTGTAGCACCTCCTTACATTGTTTTTTATTTTTGACTTTAAAGTCATCTCATACACCCTCCGATAGTTGTAAGAATCTTAAAGCATTGTGGCTCTGTAAGGTAATTTTGTTTTTTAAACTTTTTCATTTTCATCCATGAACGTAACACAAGCACAACTTCAGCGAATCATAATAAAGTTGTGATAAGGTCATCAAAGACCGCTTGATCGGTAATTTAAGTGTTCAAACGGGCCTGACTCTTCCCCACTTTTCCAGAGC
>CAZZMN010000019.1:0-32991 GCA_964655455.1 uncultured archaeon | reverse complement strand
AGCTGGAAGGAAAAAAAATTGCAATACCGGGCAGATACACTACTGCATACCTCTACCTGAGGTTGGCTGTAGAGGATTTCGAACAGGTCGAGATTCGGTTCGATAAGATAATGGATGCCGTGAAGAAGGGTGAAGTTGACGCGGGTTTGCTCATTCACGAGGGTCAGATCACATACAAAGATCACGGGCTTGTTAAAGTCCTCGATCTCTGGGAATGGTGGTTTGAAAAGACTAAGCTTCCGATGCCCCTCGGCGTTAATGTGATCTCAAGGAAGCTACCGGAAGACATTCAAAGAAAGTTCTTAGAAGATATGAAAAAAAGTATAGAATACGCCCTGAATCATCCAGAGGAAGCTGCAAGATATGCGATGAAATATTCGAGAGGAATGGATTTTGAAAAAACAAAAAAATTTGCAATGATGTACGTAAACAAATACACATATGAAATGCCTGAAAGCGCTGTAAAAGCGATAAAAAAGCTTTTCGAAATGAGCAGTAAGGCTGGAATAACGAAAAAGCCAAAATTAGATATCCTTTAACTCCTTTCCCCTAACAACGGGTCCGTCAACGCAAACCCTTAGACCATTTTCGAGAACACAGGAACCGCAAACGCCGAAGCCGCACCTCATATATCCGGTTAAGGAAAATTCCGCCTTGTCTATGACTCCTTTTTCTTTGAAATAACTTATCAGAAATTTTGTCATAGCTTTTGGACCGCACACGTATATCTTATCGAATTCTTCGAGATTTTCTCTTATTATCAAGTCCTTCACGGTTCCCCTGATTCCTACGCTGCCATCCTCACTAGCTATTACGATATCTTTTATATTTTCTGTGAGACAGATATCCTCTTGGGATTTCACACCAAAGAGAAATCTCACATCCGCCCCACACTCTTCTAATCTCAGATAAAGATAATGAAGAGGTGCAATCCCCATCCCACCGGCTACGAGCAGAGCTCTTCCATTAGTTAAAGAGAACATGTTTCCGTAAGGTCCTTTTACTCCGACAAATTCTCCCTCCTTTATGTTCACCAAATATTGAGTTGTTTCACCAACAGCTTTAACTGTAACTGAATTGGGAGAGGATAAGCTGAGAGGAATCTCTTCCAGTCCGAAGACATTGAGCATAATGAACTGCCCGGGATACGAACGGAGCTCTTTATCGAAAATAATAGTTGAAATGCTTTTATTGTATCTTTTGACCTTTTTAACTCTGACACTAAACATGGCTTTTGATTGGACAAACCGTTTATAAACTCATCGTCTAACAAAATGTATGTTAAAGAAGACCATAGCTTCTGCATTCAAGTTAAAGGGAAAAAGTGAAATGGAAAAATCAGAGCTAACGTATACATTATCATTTGACCTTAAGTTTTTTTCTCACAAAACGAGTAAGAAAGTTGTCGAACTAGCCGAAAAAAGAGGTGTAATAAAAGTGGAAGACGGAGTGGCAAGACCGAACTTTAATCTATCTGAGATCGAGATTGAAGAAGATTTCAAGCCCGACGTTCAGAAACTCTTTAACAACGGATTGTTCGACAAAATAGTCAGAGATATCTGCGGGAGAACTGGTAAAGAATTTCCTGAAGTAATTAAAATTATAAACAAAAAACAAATGGAACTCGGAAACATTCTCGATGTTGAAGTGGTCGCACTAATAGTCGCCGCTGAGGAAGGTATAGACATTGGAAATTACTTGAAAGAAGTTGAAGATGAAGTTCTCAGAAAAGGGAGCTCTTAAGATCGGCAAAAAACTTATTATATCTGATCTGCATTTGGGAATTCTCGGCTTTCTAGATTTCAGTTTGTTTAACAGGATTATAGAGGTTTATGAAAAAAGCAAAGCTCAGACGCTTATCCTGAATGGGGATGTAAAGCACAAAATAGGAAGAGCCGAAATCCATTCGGTTGAAAGATTTCTTGATTCTTTGAAGGATCATGTGTCCGAACTCATAGTGATAAAGGGTAACCACGACAGTGGTCTTACCGGGCTATCGGATTACATTTTTGAAAACAAGACGCTCATTCTTCACGGTCACAAGGAAGTCGATGAATTTTTTGAAGCTAAAAGGGTGATTGTAGGACACGCCCATCCCGCCATTTTTATCAAAGATAAGGTGGGAGGCCTTAAAGAAAAAGTCTGGATGATCGGACACGATCAGGAAAAAGAAGTAGTTGTAATGCCGGCTTTTAATGAGCTTTGCAGTTCAACCGCAGTCAACTTGGAAAAGCCCTTAGGTTTCGTGTTTAAGTATTGCAAGGAATTCGAAATATTTACAATTAACGGATTCTATATGGGGACTGTAAAACTTCTATAATGAAATTTCATGAAAAATTCAACAGAATTTACCCAAAAAATCTTGATAAATTAACCTAAATAGAAAATGTTATTAACTTAACAATAATGTAAAATATTATGAGAGATGTTGCCGTCTTAGGAGTTGGAATGACGAAATTTGGGAGGCATCCGGATAAATCTCTCGTTGATCTGTTTGCTGAAGCTTTCTTCGAAGCTTTTGAAGAATCAAACATTGAACTAAAAGACATACAGGCGTTGTACTACGGAAACTTTGTCGGAGAAATGACCGATGGGTCTGCAAACCTCGCCGGTTTCATGGCTGACGAAATCGGGTTGAGGGGGATCCCGGCGATAAGATACGAAGGGGCTTGTGCCTCCTCAAGCGTCGCATTCAGAGAAGCCGTCAGAGCTGTAGCCACTGGATACTACGACTGCGTAGTCGTGGGTGGAAGTGAAAGGCTTCTCACAGCCGAAACGGCGATTGGAACGAGAGCATTAGCAACTGCTGTGGATGGTGTATACGAGATAACAGCCGGTTTGACATTCCCCGGCGTCTTCGCTTTAGCGGCGAGGTTGTATTCTAAGAAATACGATATACCCCTCGAAAAACTCAGGGAAATGATGGCAATGGTTTCCATCAAGAACCACAAATACGGAGCGATAAACCCGAAGGCTCAGTTCTATCAGAAATACGGCGATCTCACGGTGGAGGAAGTTTTAAACTCGAAGATGATTTGTTCACCGCTCACCCTTCTTGACTGTTGCCCGATGACGGATGGTGGAAGTGCGGCCATCGTGGCGTCCGCAGACTTTGCCGAGGATGTGATTGACACCCCGATATATGTGAGAGGAACTGGACAGGCGTCTGCTGGCAGCCTCTTCAGGCAAAAGGAGGATATAATCAAAGCTGTTCCGAGAAGAATGGCAGCACAGATGGCTTTTAAAGAAGCGGGAATGACTCCAAAGGATATAGACTTCGTCGAGGTTCACGATTGCTTTACGATTGCCGAGATAATCGCATTAGAAGCTATGGGATTTTTCGAATACGGACAGGGTTACTATGCGGTAGCCGAGGGTGTAACACAAATCGACGGAGATCTTCCCGTTAACCCAGACGGTGGACTTATTGGAAAGGGACATCCAGTCGGAGCTACGGGAGTCTCCCAGATCTATACGGTTGTAAAACAGCTAAGAGGAGAGTACAAACACAATCCTGTCAAGGATGCTGAGACTGGAATGACGGATACACTTGGAGGAGATTTCGGAACCCTCGTGAATATAATATTGAGCGTTCACAGGAGGTGATTTTAATGAGGTTTGTAGATTTCTTCAATGCATTACTTGAAGGAAAACTAGTCGGACAGAAATGTTTAGACTGCAACAGCTATACATGCCCTCCAAAGGCTACCTGCGATAACTGCGGAAGCAGAAACCTCGAAACGGTTGAACTCAGCGGGTATGGAGTGATAAGAACCTTCACGACAACTTACGTTGCTCCAGCCGGTTACGAGAAAGAGATCCCCTATACAGTTGCCTTAGTCGAACTCGATGAAGGTCCTTGGATTATCGGAAGGATTGATTTGGATCCGCAAGAAGTAGAAAAGCTGGATCAAGAGCTAATTGGAAAAAGGGTCAAAGTATACGGAAAGGAGTTCCAGACAGAGCCGTTCTACCCAAATAAGGAGAAGAGGGTAGTCCCGATGTTTAAGCTGGAGGGGTAGTTGTGGATTTCTCTTTGAGTGAAGAACATAGAATGCTACAAGAAGCGGTTAGGGAATTTGCAGAGAAGGAAATAATGCCGTACGGAAAAGAATATGACGAGAAAAAGGAATACCCTATGAAAATCTATAAAAAAGCAGCGAAGCTTGGATACATCGGAGCAAGCATTCCTGAAGAGTACAACGGTGCTGGTATGGACTGTTTAGCGGAAGCAATCATCAGCATGGAATTTACGAGAGCCGATAGTAGTATAGGATCAGCCATAGATCTTGCAGTTCTCGGAGTCCCCATGCTGTTGCGTTTTGGGACTGAAGAGCAGAAAGAAAAGTATATGGCAAGGGTTCCCAAGGGAGACGGTCCCTCAGCGATTGCGATAACGGAACCGGACTGTGGGACTGATGTGGCGGCAATGAGAACTAGGGCCGTTAAAGAAGGAGACGAATGGGTTATAAACGGAACTAAACAGTTTATCACAAACGGTAGTGTTGGGTTGTACACGATTGTTTTGGCGAAAACCGCTCAGATTTCCCCACCGCACCGTGGGATATCTGCTTTTATAGTTGAACAGGACAGAGAGGGTTACGAAGCAAGAAGGATAGAGAAGATGGGATTGAACTGCCATGATACGTGCGAAGTTGTACTGAAAAACGTCAGAGTGCCAGCCGAGAATCTCGTTGGCGAAGAGAACAGAGGGTTCTACCAGCTAATGGCTTTCTTTAACGAAAGCCGAATAAAGATCGCTGCTCTACACCTCGGAATGGCTATCGGAGCTTACGAGAGAGCTTTAGAATATGCAAAACAGAGGAAAACTTTCGGCAAGCCACTGATAGAGCATCAGGCGATTGCATTCAAGCTTGCCGAAATGTATAAGGATATTGAAGCAACAAAACTTCTCGTATTTAAGGCAGCGTGGCTTGTCGATCGCGGAGAACCGGATCCAGCTCTGAGCTCGGCGGCAAAGCTCTTCGCAACAGAAACTGCTGTGAAGGTGACATACGAAGCCGTTCAAATCTTTGGAGGCTACGGATACAGCAAAGAATATGATGTGGAAAGATACTACAGGGATGCAAGGGTTGGAACGATATATGAGGGAACGAGCGAGGCTCAGAAGATTATCATATCGAGAAAACTTATGGGAAAGATTAGGTGAGGTGGTCTTATGAGGGTTGAGGATGTTAAAATTGTTGGAGTTCTTGGAGCGGGAACAATGGGCAGCGGTATCGCGCAGGTATGTGCGATGGCCGGTTACGAAGTCATTTTGAGGGATATAGAGGAGAGATTTCTTGAAAGAGGGTTGAACAATATAAGAAAAAGTCTTGAGAAGTTTGCAGAGAAAGGAAAGCTGACAGAGGATGTTGAGACTATAATGAGCAGAATAAAGCCAACTCTGAAGCTTGAAGATCTATCGGACGTCGACATCGTTCTTGAGGCTATTGTCGAAGATATGGAGATCAAGAAAGAAACGTTCAGACAGCTTAACGATATTGTGAAGAGAGAGGACGCAATCTTTGCCTCGAACACATCAACGCTAAGCATAACCGAAATGGCTTCAGTAACAAGAAAACCCGAAAACTTTGTAGGGATTCATTTCATGAACCCCGTTCCCCTGATGAAGGGTGTCGAAATTGTCAGAGGATTGCTAACGAGTGAGGAGACTTTGAACTTTGCGATTGAGTTTGTGAAGAAGCTTGGCAAGGAGCCCGTAGTCTGTAAGGATTCACCCGGTTTCATAAGCAACCGCATTTTGATGCCATGGATAAACGAGGGAATTTGGGTCTTATATGAGGGTATTGCGACGAAAGAAGAAATAGACAGAGGCATGAAATTATTCACAAACGTTCCAATGGGGCCCTTAGAGCTCGCAGACCTGATTGGGCTGGATATTTGCCTTGCGGCAATTGAGACTCTGCACAGAGAGCTGGGAGACAAATACAGACCCTGTCCTTTACTCAAACAGATGGTTAGAGCTGGATTACTTGGAAGAAAGACAGGAAAAGGCTTCTACGACTACACCAAATAATAATTTTGTTTTATTCTCTTTTTTTCCATTAATCTTTATAACCTGTAGGCAAAATAGTGTTCATGAAAATTATTGCATTTGTGGGTTTACCTTTAAGCGGAAAATCAACTGCATCAGAAGTTGCTAAGGAAATGGGAATTCCTGTCGTCGTTATGGGTGACATTGTCCGGGAGGAGGCAAAAAGAAGAGGTATTAAGATAAGCGATGAGAATTTGGGCAATTTGGCATCTGAACTTAGAGAAAAAGAGGGAATGGAAGCAATTGCTAAAAGATGTATTCCCATAATCCGTAAAAAACTAAAAGAAAAAGGCATCGTGGTTGTTGATGGGATTAGAGGAATTGACGAAGTAAAAAGATTTAAAGAGGAATTTGGAGAGGACTTCGTTCTGATCCATATCGAAGCTCCAATAGAAGTTAGACTTGAAAGAGCTTTGAAAAGAAAGCGGGAAGATGACGTGAAAACGATAGAGGATTTAAAAAAGAGAGATGAACGGGAGTTATCTTGGAACATGGGTGAAGCCATAAAAATAGCCGATATCTCAATACAAAACACCGGGGATTTAGAAGAGTTTAAAGAGACTGTGAGGGAGATTTTAAGACATTTCATCCCACGAGTTGAGGTTGAAATTGAAACCACGATTCATCCGACGGAAGATGTTGAAAAAGTTAAGAAAGCTGTTAAGAATATATTCCCCGACGCGAAAGTCGAAATAGTAGATAATAAACTCTACGCAAAATCATCAGATTTAAGTAGATTTAGAGAACTTCTTAGAATTCAGAAAATACTCGATACCGCAAGAAGCGAGTTAATCAAAGGGAAAAAAGGAAATTCTGTGATAGTTTATTTAAACAAGCAAACCGCACTGATTTCGAGGATAAATTTCGCGGATGAGGATGCGATTCTATCCCCCCTAAAGGTGAAATTCAGGCTTTACGATGTCGATTTTGATAAATTCCTCGATTATCTGGCACCCGAAACAAAGAACGGCAAACCCGTCAAAGAGGTTGATCGGCTTTGAATCCAATTCTCAGGATTTTGGCGAAAACCGACGGGAGCATCACTAAGATCATAGAAGCCTTAACTGGTGAAAAAGCTGAAATCAGAACAATAGAACAGAGAATAATAAAAGCGGATGAAAGTATAGCAAAAACTCTTAAAATAAAGGAGGGAGACGAAGTAAACTACAGGGTTGTTGAAATTATCTCGGGAGGAAAGGTATTCGTCAAGGCGATCTCTTACACACCCTTAAAAAGGTTGGAGAAGAGGTTCAAGGAAGATCTCATGAGAGCAGACATTCCAATTGGTGAGATTATAAGAAAGCACAGGATGGAGGTCAGGAGAGAGATAAGATGGGCTACTGTGAAAAATTATGAGGGGAAAAAATCCTTAATAAGGAATTACGACATAATCTACAGGAATGAGATACTGATAAATATAACAGAGATTTTTCCGTTCGATGTTTATGACAGATTTTGTGGTGAGAGTCATGAGGGATAAAATAAGAGAATGGTTAATGAGAGATGGGATTTTCAAAAAAGAAGTTCAAGACGATAAAGCTGAGTTCCACTTCGTGACTGAGGTGCCTCCAGTATCCTCCCAGTTCATAGATGTTATCTACCCAAAGAACACGGATCTAATCTTGGTTGCAAGTGGCTTAAAGTTGAGTGACGAGCATTACAAAGCTGTTATGTCTTTATCAGAGCGGGAAAGAGACAAGTTTATGTGGGAAATTCGGTTCGGGCTTCTTTTTCTTCCAACAGAATTTCAGATAATTCCAGATGCAAGAAACCCTCAGCTATTCCAATTCACAAGAAAACTCTACATCGAAAATCTAACAAGACAGGGTTTAATGGATGCTATCGCAGAAGTCCATAAATGTAAGTTGTACATAATCTGGAAACTTAGGGAGAGATTCAGCGATAGAAAGCTCGATGAGATAATGTATCGCTGATAGATAGAATTATATCCTCTCTCTCTCAGCCATTTCTATGAAGGTATTAATGCTAATACTCGATGGCGTCTCCGACAGAAGCGTTAACGGAACGACTCCGCTGAAAGAGGCGAGGACGCCAAACCTCGATGAACTCGCAAAAAGGGGGATAAACGGGATTATGGATACGATAAAACCCGGAATAAGACCGGGGAGTGATACAGCACTTCTCTCACTCTTAGGCTACAATCCTTTTGAGTATTATAGGGGACGGGGACCTATAGAAGCGGCTGGGGCTGGAATAAGATTAAAACCCGGAGATGTTGCTTTCAGAGTGAATTTTGGAACTGTAAAGGGTGAAGGAAGCGTTTTCGATAAGATAGTGGTAGATAGAAGAGCCGGAAGAATATCTGACAAAAAAGTGCTCGTCGATGCCGTTAATGCGGAAGTTGAAATAGATGTCGAATTCGAACTCGCTGATGCATCCGGTCATCGAGCTGCCGTTGTCTTCAGGGGCGAAAATCTTTCCGATAAGGTAACAGACAGCGATCCTAAGAAGATCGGGGAGAATGTAAAAAAAGTTAAACCCCTAAGTAAGGAAGCTGAATTTACGGCGAAAGTTGTAAACGATTTCATAGAGAAAAGTCACAGAGTATTGGACGGGCATCCTTTCAACATTGAAAGGGAGAAAAAAGGTCTCTTAAAAGCGAACGTCCTGTTGTTAAGGGGTGCTGGGAAGACTGTAAAAATCCCAAGCTTTGAAGAAAAATACGGAATGAAATTGGCGGTTGTGGCAGGAACGACGCTGATCAAGGGTATTGGAAGACTTTTGGGAGGTGATGTTATCGAAGACAAGAGACTAACAGGTAGTAAAGATACGGATCTTAATCTGAAAATAAAGATGGGACTTGAAGCTCTAAAAACCCACGATTTTGTTCTTATTCACATAAAGGCAACAGATGAATATGGACACGATGGAGATTTTGAAGGGAAAAAGAGTTTCATAGAAAAGATAGACAAAGCAATAGAGCCTCTTCTATCGTTAGATTTCTCTGAGATATGTCTTGTCGTAGCGGCAGATCACACAACTCCCGTAACTGTCAAAGATCACACAGCTGATCCCGTTCCCATCACTATTGTGTTCGATCAGGTTAGAACGGATGATGTCATGGAATTTAACGAATTTACTGTGTATAAGGGTGGTCTTTGCAGGATTAAGGGGGAGGATGTTATGAATATAGTTCTCGATCTGATAGATAAAACTAAAAAGTTTGGTGCCTAATATCTTCTATGCTTGTAATTCCAAGGAACACAAGGTTCGATGAAACTGCGATAATTCACGATGGAGATGTAATAATAGGAGCGAACTGCACTGTAGACTACGGAATCTTTGGAAGAAAAGTCATAATAGGTGATAAAACCGAAATAAACGGAGATGTTGTGGCAGAAGAACTCAGAATGGGTGCTTGGTGCAAGGTCAAGGGGAATGCTATAAGTAAGGGTGATGCCTTCATCGGAGAATTCTCATCCATCAACGGAAGGCTGACAGTTTACGGAGACCTT
Organism: uncultured archaeon; assembly: GCA_964655455.1. Taxonomy (GTDB): domain Archaea; phylum Halobacteriota; class Archaeoglobi; order Archaeoglobales; family Archaeoglobaceae; genus Geoglobus. The sequence continues at coordinate 23,457 of CAZZMN010000019.1, read as the reverse complement.
GAAATCGGTAGAAACGTAAAAATCGAAAGGGGTTTCGAGGCCAAGGGATTAATCACGATTCAGGATCCTCTTCCCGTTATTGTGTTTATCTTTCTTTTCTTACTTGAACTTTTAAGACTTGGAAAGCTCGAAGAAGCGGAAAAACTCTTTGATGAAGAGCTCATAAACCCGATAAATATCCCAGACAACTCGAAAGTTTCACTGGAATTGATACAAACGGATTATGATGCAATATTTGAAGAAAGCAAGGTTTTGGGAAATGTAAGAGCGAGAGATGTTAGAACTTTCTCAACGGAGCTTTTTGGGAGCATAACAGGTAGAAACATAGTGATAGATTCGAGCACGGTTCATGGCGCCGTAAAGGGTAGGAAAGTCTACATAATCAACCAAAGCTACGTTTTTGGACATATACACGCCAATGAAGTTTTCATGGAAAAGGGATGCGTTGTTGAGGGGAGTATTATCGGAAAGAGGGGTGTTTGGATTAAAGATAAGGTGGAAATATATGATAGAGTGGGAGAAGTGGAAATTCAGAAGGATGTTTCCGAATCTATTTCGAGAGATAGAGGGTGACGTGATCCCGACTGTCCTCGATCATCTTGAGAGATGCAGAAATTTCGAAGAAGCCTATGAGATAATCGACTACTTCGAAAAGAGGGGCGAGATAACAAAAGAGTATGCCGAATTCTTAAAAAGTAACAAAACATTATTAAGCTCGATCATCGGAACCAGAAGTGCTGGAAAATACGAAAGGGAGGGGTTACGATGATAGAAATAGGACTGGCAGGAAAACCGAATGCTGGAAAGTCTACTTTTTTCAGGGCTGCAACTATGGCTGAAGCTGAGATCGCCAACTATCCCTTCACGACGATAGAGCCGAACATTGGCATCGCCTACGTTAGGGTTGAGTGCGTTTGCAAGGAGCTCGACGTCTATCCCTGCGGAAACTGCATCGGTGGGATAAGATTTATCCCCGTAAAGCTAATAGATGTTGCTGGACTGGTACCGGACGCTCACAAGGGTAGGGGATTAGGAAACGAATTTTTAGATGATCTGAGACAGGCTGATGCTATAATCCATGTGGTTGATGCGTCTGGATCGACTGATGAGGAGGGTAATGAAATCGGAGTGGGAGAAAGAGATCCCCTCAAGGATATTGAGTTTTTTGAGAAAGAGCTCTACATGTGGCTTTACGGGATTTTAAAAAAGAACTGGGGAAAAATTGTCAGAAGAATCCAGATGGAGAAGAGAGATGCTACTCGATACATAGCTGAACAGCTCGCTGGTTTGGGATTTAACGAGATAATGGTGAAGGAATCCATAAGAGAGCTTGACAAGAGCTATTCGGAATTTAACGATGAGGATCTACTGGATTTTGCGAAAATCTTAATGGAAAAGCGATTTAAGATAGTGATAGCGGCGAATAAAGCTGATAAAGCTCCCAAAGATAACTTAAAAAAACTTGAAAAGATTGGGGGAATTCCCTGTTCGGCTATGTATGAGATGACGCTGAGAATTGCCGCAAAAAACGGTTACATAAAATATCTCCCCGGTGATGAGGACTTTGAAATCCTTAAGGAGCTTAACGAAAAGCAGAGAAAAGCTCTGGAAAGGATAAGAGAGTTCATGAAAGAGAACGGTGGAACGGGAGTTCAAAAGGTCATCAACGAAGCCGTTTTCAATAAGCTCGGTTACATTGTAGTCTATCCTGTGGAGGACGAAAATAAATACACTGATACAAAGGGGAATGTCCTGCCAGACGCCTTTTTGGTCAAAAAGGGGACTACTGCAAAGGAATTAGCGTATATGATCCATACGGATATCGGTAAGCACTACATTTACGCGGTGGATGCGAAAAAGAAGATAAGGATCGCTGAGGATTACGAATTAAAAAACAACGACGTGATAAAGATAGTTTCGAGCGCTTAAAATGGAGCTCGCGATAAATCCGAGCAAGATTATAAGCTCCCTATGCTATTCTGTGCTGAGGTTGGAACCTTACACTAACTGCTCTTTTGGGTGCGTATACTGCTACGCTAAATGGTATCGTGGTGGAAGGATCAAGCCGAGACCAAAAGCGATAGGAATGTTCTCGAAAGTTGCAAAAAAGCTCGATCTGAGATTACCGTTTAGGCTGGCAACCCTGAGCGACCCCCTCCAAGATATAGAAGAGGAGGCGAAGGTCTCGTTAAAGCTTATGGAAATTGCATATCAGAATGATATTCCGATACTCCTCTCGACAAAGTCTGATAGAATTTCAAAAAACCCTTGGAAAGGTATGATTGAAGAAATGAGGAAGAACGATCTCATCGTAGTTCAGATGTCCGTGAGCTCCTTGGATAGGCAAGATTTGGAACCTAAAGCTCCGCCACCTTTGGAGAGACTCAAAGCCCTTGAAGGTATCGAAGCCCCTAAAATCCTGAGATTGCAACCGCTTATTCCTAACTACTCTTTCGAATCTGCCGAAGAATTCGTCGAAAGAGTGAAGGATATTGTAAACCAGATAACTGTGGAGCCTCTAAGGGTTGAGAAAAGCGAGACTAAAAGATACAACTGGGATAGATGGTCACCCTATTCTTTCGAGGGAGTAATTGTTAAAGCGGAGTGTTACGAACTTCTTTTGGAATTAAGAAAAGCATGCGATAAGTTTGGGATATCTTTCGGACTCTGCAAAGAGGGTTACTTCAATTTGGAGACTGCCAACTGTTGCGGAATGCATTACGTGGATGCCAAGCTCAGACCGACCTTAAGGGAGGTCTACAAAGCTGGGGTTGTTGATCTAAATAATTTGGACTTCAAAGATTTTCTTTTCGGAGATTGGTTGTTTTCCCTTCCGTCACCGATAAAAAAGGCTCTCAGATACCACGAGAAGGTTTTTCTAAAATGCCTCAGAGATTCAGCTTGCCTTAATCATTTAACACCTCTTCTGAAGAAGGTGGACTCGAAAATTGTTGCAATCTCTGTTGATATGAAAAGGGGATCTGAAGCCGATTATCAGTGATCTAGGGGAACTACAAATATCCTCCCCCAAGCTAATAACCTCGACTCTAACGTTGCAAACTTCCTCTGTTAAGATTTTATCAGGATATCCCACCGCAAAGATTTCCCCGTTCCTTATCATAACGATTCTATCCGCATATCTCGAAACCAAATTCAGGTCATGTATTGCTATAATTGCAGCTCTTTAGCGATACCTCAAGTTGATGCTTGGTTCCTGAGCCAGAGCTCTCGCAATCAGGACTTTCTGCCGTTGTCCACCGCTCAACTCGTTGAAATCTTTCATAATGAGGTCTTCGATTTTCATAAGTCTTAGAATCTCAAAAACTGTAGCTGGAAAGAGCTGCTTAACGCTTTGGAGACCTAACTTATTTCAATCTGGCGTTGCAATCAATATTGAGCAGAGAAGACATAATTTCATAATTTTATGAGATGTCGTATGAAATATAAATATTACTATCAAATTTATGAGCTTATTAAATCAGATCGAAAAGCTTAAAAATATTTCATTATTGTTACTAATTAGTGATAAGTTATGAGGAAAGAGGTGTTGTTCGGATTGTTCATATGCATAGGATTGATAAGTGTGGTTGCCGTGGGTGTATCCAAAGACTCTAGAGATTCGGACATAATCCTCGACATGGATAGTGGCTTTTTTGCCGCACACGCAAAGGAAATAACTTTTTATAAGAGTAGCAAAAGGAATTGCTGGTTCACAATAAGCGGTGATGACTGGGTATACTACAACGGAACTATTGTGTTCAATAGGGCTAGCAACATAGTTATACAAACGCATAGAGACCTGAAGGGTTCTGTTTGGGTATGCACGAAAATTGGATGGAATCCCTTAGGAGGAGAAATCGAATACATCAAAGATAGGGGATACTGCTACATAACTTCGCTGAGCTCTGGGAAAGCTGAAATTCCTGCCGCAAAGTTTGTTCCCGATGTAGAGTACATATTGATAGTGGAGCTCATAGACTCATCGTATATCTTTCAATATGCCGATGATCCTAAAAGAGACTATTGGATAAACATAAACGATCCCAATACGTTTGACAGAGTTGAAGTGTTTGGCTACGGACCTCTGAATAAGATTCCATTCAAGATTGTAGTTAAAGAGTGATGTCAAAATTTATTTAAATTTAAACCTTTTAACATGAGTAATCCTTGTCATCATTATGAGTGAAAGGCTTATCCGAGCTTTAACCCGAATATTGGGGGAAGTAATATCGGATGTAGAGTACAGGCAACATGAACACACTACCTAAGACAGATTGCACCGCTCTGTAATAACAATCCAAACATCGAAAGTTGCAATGGCTGGAATTGCAATTGATGGCAACTTCAACGCTCTAGCAATCGGAAGTACAAGCCAGCATTCGTAAGTGTGAATCTTCAGAATTTGTTACAATTTCGACACTAACATTCCCGCTGTCTAAGGTTAGATTACAAATAACGACTGTTCCCAGCCATAACGTTGTTACGTATATTCCTCCAACGTAAAGAACCTCTCTGTCCTTTAAAACTCCTTCCTCTCTTAAGTTCTGAAGCATGGCGTTCGATGCTTCTGGTGAACCTATGGCAGTTACGAAGGCAATGCCGCAAACATCTGGGAGATTTGCGAGCTTTACGAGTGGTTTTCCAATTTCTTTTATTCTTTTCAGTAAGCCAAATCCTATTAGAATTTCGGAAAAAAGCATGCCAGAGAATACGATTGGTAGAACTCATAGTTATAAGATCAGTCAGTTAGTAAAAAGCTTAGCGAGATCACCTTGTCAACTGATTGACTTGTGGCTGTTTGCGTTGTGAGAGTCCAAATATTCTAGCATAGATGCCGACCATGCCGGTTCTTATGCCTATTGTTGAAGCGATCTCTTTAATACTGGAACCAGACATCCACATCTTTATGAATGCTTCCCGTTTTTCAGGGAAGAACATGCTCCTACCGAGCAGTACATTGAAATGAGAGGTTGGAAATAAAAATTATTTAGAATGGAATATTGTTAATGAAGATGTCCTCTTGCGATAGGAGGCTTGGCTGACCGCTATATGGTTTAGTTTTGCTCACAATTACTACTTTATTTTTTCCGACTTCCATTAAGTACTTCAGCACCTCTCCAGCCCTTGCGTCGTCTATGAACTCGATTACAGAGTCCACAATGTAAAATGGGAAGTCGGGTACAACGTAGTCTTTTAACGCCATGGTCATCAAGATTGTAAATATGGCTTTCTCAGCATCTGAGAGCTCAGCAAGCCTTGTCGCTATTCCTCCAGCTCTACTTAGCGTTAGCGTAAAGTCTTCTGCTAATACCGGGTATTCCAGCTCTGCCAGGCTTAGTAGCCTGAAGTGCTTAAGCACAGCTTCGTTAATTTTCTCTACAACAACTCTTTTCAACTCGTTCAGTCTTATCCTGAAGTATTCTATCATCAGTGATGTCGTTTCAACTAATTCCTCAAGTCTCTCGACCTCGCTGTATACTTGCTTCAATTGCTGCTCCCTACCAAAGAGATATTCTAGCACCTTGCGTATGTGTTGTTCTTCTTCCTGCAAATATCTTAACTCTTCTATGAGGGGAACTTTGTCTTTCAGAGCCTCTAGCCTATCGTCTAGCGCGCGCAGTTTATCCTCTAGAGCTTCTATTTGCTTCCTAATTTCATCAAGTGCTTCTCTCTCTTTTCTGATACTACTCTCAATTTTCCCGATCTCGCTTTCCAACCGCGTTATTGTCTTAGTCATTTCATTAATGCTTCTTCTTAACCTTTCTGCTTCTTCCTCTACCCGCTCCTTCAACTCCTGAACTCTTGCTCTTCTTGCCTCTACTTCACGCCTAATTGAGTCGAGAGATTCCCTTAGTTTGACAGCCTTTTCCTCCAGTTCCACTATCTCTTGTATAACTCTATCTCTATCTACAGGAGCACCGCACTTTGGGCACTGTGCATAGCCTAGGACACTTCTACGCTCCTCTATAATTTTCCCTATCTCTTTTCTATCCTGCTCTACTTGCCTTCGTGTTTTCTCGAGTTCTTGTATCTCGTTTTCTAGCTTCTCGATTTCCTTTCTGGTGGATATTAGAATTGCTTCTAGCTTACTTAGCTCTGCAAGTTTCTCTTCTCTTCTCTCCTTGAGATCTTCCAGATCTCTTTTTTTCCTATCATAGTCGTGCTCTAGTAGTCCGAGGCGGTTATTTACTTCTATTTCCCGCCTTCTTTCATCTTCTAGCTGTTTTAAGAGTTTATCGCGTTCCGCTCTTATCTCTTCAATTTCCTTACGTGCAGGCTCTATTCTGGGGTCGCTCACGATTTTCTCGATTTTATTCTCTACCTCATTTAGTCTCTCTTTGAGCCTTTTACGCTGTTCTAGAATCTCTTCTCGCTTGCTCTCGAAATCCCTCTTCTTAGACTGATATTGATATTCGTACTCTGACTTGATACCTTCTAACACGGTGAGGACTGTCTCGATGAACGAGACACCGACAATTTCTCTGAGCTCCCTCTTTACCTCTTCCTCGTTTCCTGCATAAATAGCGTTTACAAGCTTGTTCTCAAGGTCTATGAATGCAACCTTTTTAATGATACCGTCTTCTGCGAACCTCTTGCCCCAAGCCTCTACAGTATTGTCGGGCCTTCTGATCAACTCTACGACGTACTCTGCTCCGTCTATCTCTAACTTAACTCTACCCCTATCTTCGTAGTCATTTAAAGCTCTCCTAAGTTCATCTGGTGTCAGCACTAATACGGATACAGCTTTTAGACCTGATATTAAACTTGTCTTACCACTGGCGTTTGGTGCGTACAGTATGTTGAGCCCCCTTGATAGTGTAAGCTCTTTTCTTTCCCTAAACACACCGATATTTTCTAGCTCAACCCTTACCTCACTCATTTCCTCTCATCTCCTAAAATCTTCTTAAAGTACTCTCGCACATCAAGTGATGATGTGCCTTTTCTCAGTAGTGCAATTACCTCCTTCTCAACCTTGATGATATCGATGCCCTTTCCTCTAAGGGCATTAATTACTTCTTGTTTGCGCTCACTCATTCTTCAACCCCCACTTCCTAAGTTCTTCTTCTATTATTTTTTCGTACTCGGGCTTCCACTCCTGCTCCACGGATAGCTCCATAACTTTGCTGGGTATGTCAAGATATTTAACTTCCCTCAGTATGTAGAGCTTACCGGAGCCCTCTCTGAGAATCTTTAGCGCTACCCACCAACCCCTAGGGCAATCCTTGATGAACACTCTACAAATACTTGTTGTTCTAGCTTTAGTTAGCTCTATAACAACATCTCTGTAGATTTTCTTTGTTAAATTACTTATATGTTTCCATACATATCGCGGTACATTTAGTTCTACCATTAGCATTTTCTCTGTTTCAACCAAGGCATATCACCTAATATTTTAAATTTTAAATTTTTTATACTACTTAAGTGGATCCACTTAAGTATAAAAAGTCCCGCGGACCTGATTTGATCAGCTGTGCCATGAGTTTTTCTACTTAAGTGGAAAAAGTGGCACTTTCGTTCCTCTACTTCACTACTTTACTGGCTTTAGCGATAACCATAGCTATGGTTGCTTCATCGGTGTCTTTCAAGTATCAAAAACTGTACTTCTCTGCTAACCATTCTATGTATTTTTGTGTCACTATTTTGTTTAAGTCTCTTAAGGTCTTAGCTCCGTTTAGCACTAGTTGCTTTGTCTCCTCTATGACCTTCTCATTGTCTACTCCGTAGTTTCTTAATTTCTCCTCCGCTAGTTTTACGAGCACATCTTTCGGCGGTAGTGGAAACTCTACTGTCACAAAGCGGTCTTTCAACGCGTCATCTAGTAGGTCTATGCGGTTAGTTGTCAAGATGACGAACAGCTTCGAGGTGTCCATGGCATCTATCTCGTGGAAGAATACGTTTAGCTGAGCAATGTACCACGTATCCAGCTTAGAACCGTAGCTCCTCGTCAAGAATAAGCCCTCAGCGTCGTCGAATATTATGAGCACTCCTGCGTCTCTTTTCCTCTCCTTGATTTCCTTTGCTCTCTCGTAGGCTCTCTTGAAGACATTTCTTATCTCCTTCTCTGTCTCACCGTATCTCCAAGAGGCTAAGTCAGCACAGTCCCTGTATATTACGGTCTCGTAACCCTTTCCGTAGAGGTCTAGAAGCCCGAGAACGTCAGCCACCTTGAAAGCTGTCCAGGTTTTCCCGGTACCCGGATCTCCGTAGAATATGTACCCGCGTATACCATCGACAATATTATTTCTCCACTGGTGCCTAGCAACAGCAGCTATCTGGTTAACAAGCCTATTATGCCACTCGCCGATGAAGATAGGTATGAACTTAGGTATCCTGAAGTCTACATTAGCATCTATCATCCAATTCACCTACAAGTGTACTCGTATCGTCGAAAAGGAGGTGATTTACGCAATATCATCATACAACTCTCTCGCGCCCTCTTAGGAGCTCCCTCTCGTATATTTTTGTCCTAGCTATAACCCTGACCCACGCTGGATGCACTATAAGGTAGCGTTTGCCATCACGCTCATGTATCCATGGTGTGTCTGGGTCTTCGTGGGCTAATATTCCAAACCTCTGCATTCTCTCAACAAACCTCTCAGGGCTAACACCTTCGCGTTTTAGTGCATCGAGTAGATACTCGTAGTCCAGCAGGTAGCCTATTACAATCCCCTCCTCCTCTACATGCATCATTACTTCGTCAGAGGGTACTCGGTGCACCGTCATGAGGTGTTTTCTCATATCTTCTTTGGTAGCAAGTACAGCTCCGCACATTTTGCACTTATAAGATGCTATCTTAGTGTAAGGCTCACCATCGATGTTTCCGTTTGTATCTATAAGCTTATCAGAGATAGCGTTAATAATAGCATTCACAGCCCTGAAGTCAGGTGCGTCTGCATCTTCGTGAAGTTTTGATATTATCAGCCCTTGGACCCAGGCTTCGACCAACTCGAAAACGTCTGGTCTATCACCGTACTTAGTGAGCATTTCTTTTAATGCATCCCCCTCTACTATGATCTCTTTCCCATCAGACTTTACTATGCGGAATACTTCTTCTTTAATATACACATCTAACACTTTGTCTAGAGGCGTCTTGTACTTCCACGCAGGCTTAAGGTCGTCTAAGTAGAATGTTAGACCTCTTGTCTTGAAGAACATCCACAGAACAAACGGGTACATCCATGCATGTGTGAAAGGGTTGAACCAAGTCATGTTGCCTATATCCATGCCAACAACGATTACATCTCCGCGAAGACTGGGGTCTCTAAACCCGTCTTTAAAGACTTCGTGGAACGCTATTCCCCTCACGCAGTCAGAGCAGATCATTCTGTTTTCTATGCTGTAGAGTTTTCGCTTGTATTTACCACAACGTTCACACTTCTTAAGTTTAGATTGTCCATTACTCATATATACACCTCCATTTGTTAATGATTCTGTAAGGATTTATATACTTTTCTCTCTGTTAACAACATTTAGCTCAAGAAATTACTTCTAACTCGTAGCAAGAAAAGTTCTCGTAGCTTCTCTCTATAACGTTTAAATTACCTGTGAGTGGTTGCCCGTGCTTTAATCTGTACAGGCTCCTTTCTTATATAACGCTGAGTCCCCCGAAGTCTCGCTACTAGTAAACAAGCTTACTAGAGTTGAAAAAGAAGTCAAACTCATGCAGGAGAAACTCTGGGTGAAAAATCACTCTAGCCGAGCTACTCGATGAAGTACAATACACAAGGGAGTGAATATTAGTTTGTTTGAATACTCTGGTTAGATGTACCGTCCGCGTGTAAATACCCTTTTCTTTTCACCAGAAGAAGTTAGTGTAATGTTGAGTGCAGTAGCGGGTAATATAGCAGCTTACACTCTCGGTGCATTTCTTTCGGAGTCGAATATCTTACGGAAAAGTTCAGAATCCTAATATTCTCGCCAATATGCTCATACTACCAATCTGTTGGGGATTGGAAAGGGAGCGGTGACATTGATTACATGACTCAGATTTACGGTGTAATAATTCCCGAAGTTTCAGGAGCAGTTGAGCCTCTTTTTGTAGCCGGATCAAAAAACATTGACGGATTCAAGATTGTCGAGCCTTATCCAGAACATAATAATATTATTTGGTTTAAAAGGGTTAAAAAATGGATTGAGTTAAGGAGAAAGCCAAAGAAAGATGTAAGGATAGCGATAATTTTGATAAATCCACCATGCAAAGGCTTGGAAGCCAACATTGCAGCTGGAATGGGATTAGATGTTCCAGAAAGCACTGTTGATGGAATCCCAAGAAGTGGAGAGGATTTGATAAGGCTAATTTTGGAGAGAAAGGCTATAAGCGAGTTCAGGTGGACATCTGTTGATGATATAGTTAAATGCGGAGGTGCTATAGATTTCGTAAGCTTAGAAGATTATTTGAAATGGCTCAATGAACTTCCAGAAGATTTAGGGGATAAGATAATCAAAGATTGGGGTAAGCCTGAAGAAGTTCTAGCTGGAAAGGTCGACAAAAACCTTGTTGGAATGGTTTATGACGGTAAGTTCGTAATTCCTGGAATTAGGTTTGGAAATGTCTTTATAACTCCTCAGCCGAAGTTTGATGTGCTGGGGCAAGATGCGACGGAAAGGTTTGCAGAATCCTCCACGATCCGACAATCGTTCCTCCGCATCAGTGGTGGGCAGTCTATAGATGGATAACGAGAAAGTTCAAAGCTGATGTGATAATCCACTTCGGAACCCATGGATATTTGGAGTTCAGACCGGGAAAAGGTGTTGGTCTTTCTCCTTCATGCGTTCCGGAAGCAAGCTTGGATGACGTTCCGCACCTCTATGTTTATGTCGTATCAAATCCGATGGAGGGTGTTATAGCAAAAAGGAGAAGTTATGCAACACTAATAGACCACATCTATCCGCCGATGGCGATGGCTGAAGTTTTGGATGAACTCGACTCACTTTTGAATCAGTATGTAAGGGCAAAGAATTTGGGTGAAAATGTAAGGAGGGGAAAGTTGTATGAGGAGTTACTCAAGAAGGCTGAAGATTGTAAGATAAGGTTAAGAAATCCGGAAAAAAAAGGACGAAACAGTTGAGGATGTCCACCGCTATGTTGATCTGATGAGAGGATCACAGATCAACTTCGGACCCTATGCCCAACTGGAAGAAATTTCTATGCTGTAGATCCGAGATCTTTACCAACAAAGTCTGCTTGGCAAATAGGCGTTGAAACGGCCGAAAAGTTGCTTAAAGAATTTAGAAAGAGGTACGGTAGATATCCTGAAAGTGTTGGGCAAGTTTTGTGGAGTATAGATGCCTATAAAGCTGATGGAGAGCAGATAGCTCAAATTTTCCACTTACTAGGTGTTAAACCGGTTTGGAAGGGTGATCATGTAGTTGGTCTTGAGATTATACCGCTTGAAAAGCTTGGCAGACCAAGAATAGATGTTTTGGTTAGGATAAGCGGGATTGTTAGGGATACTTTGCCAAATTACATCCATTTAATAGATGAGGCTGTTGAAAAAGTTGTATTGAAATGAACTACGTAAGAAAGCACTACATCGAACATATAAAGAGATTGGTCGAGATGGGTAAAAGCTTTGAAGAAGCGACGAAATTTGCAAGGTTCAGAGTTTTCAATGATCCACCCGGAGCTTACGGGGCAGGAGTGAATTTGGTTGTTGAATCTTCCGGATGGAAGAAAAACGAAGATTTGGCAAAAGTTTGGATTCAGTGGAGCGGTTACGCCTACAGCAGAGAAGATTTCGGTGTTAATGCTTATGAATCGCTTATGCTGAATTTGAGGTTAATAGAAGCTTATGAGAGGGGCTTGTGGAAAACAAGCGAATTAATTAAAACCCTTTGGGTTCTATCGAGCGGTAGTATGGCTGTTCGGAAGAGGATAAGCGTTATTTTAAATCCCCTAATCAAATACGATGCATGGAGATTAAACGGGTAGTGGAAATCCTATCCAAGGCAAAACACTGCGTGGTCTTAACAGGTGCCGGAATATCAGCAGAAAGCGGCGTTCCAACATTTAGAGGAAGCGGCGGCCTCTGGACTAAATATGATCCCGATGAGATTGCTTCCATCGAAGGATTTATGAGGAACCCGAAGGCTTTTTGGGAATTTGCCAAAGAATTAATTTTAAAAAGCAAAGCGGAGCCGAATCCAGGACATTACGCCCTCGCCGAACTCGAAAAAATGGGTATTGTTAAGGCTGTGATCACTCAGAACATCGACATGCTCCATCAGAGAGCAGGTAGCAAAAGAGTTTTGGAGCTTCACGGATCTCTCAATCTCGTTGACTGTCTCAGATGCGGTAAAGTTTACGAATGGAAGGAAATCGAAAAAAAGCTTGAAAGAAACGAAGAGATAAAGTGTGAATGCGGTGGTCATTATCTCAAACCGAGGGTTGTTTTCTTCGGAGAAGCTCTACCGAGGGATGTTTTGAGCGAAGCTATGGAAGAGTCGAAGAAAGCCGATGTTTTCATGGTTGTCGGGTCATCTCTTGTTGTTTATCCCGCCGCCTATCTTCCGAGGATTGCTAAGGAGAGAAAAGCCTGTTTGATTCTGATAAACGCTGAAAGGATCGAAGCCGAATACATATTCGACATTGTAATTCACGGGAAGGCTGGAGAAATCCTTCCGAAGATCGTTGAGGAAATTAAAAAATTAAGACAAACTTCATAAATTTAGCGGACAATACATTATACACCAACGGTGATGAATCATGATGGATCACAACATTTTCGAAAAAATGCTAAAAAAAACCAAGATTTTCAAGAACAGAGATGTTTTAAGACACAATTACACTCCTGAATATTTGCCACACCGTAAGGAGCAGATCGAAAGCATAGCTTCTGTCCTTCTTCCAGCTTTAAGAGGTGAGACCCCTTCGAACCTATTTATATACGGTAAACCGGGAACAGGAAAAACTGCAACCGTCAAATTTGTTGGGAAACAGTTGGAAGAAGCAAGCAGAAAGATGAATGTTCACTGTTACATCCATTACCTTAACTGTGAGATAATCGACACTCAATACAGGGTTTTAGCAACACTTGCGAAAGCTTTTGGAAAGAATGTTCCGATAACTGGATGGCCAACCGATCAGGTTTATGAAGAATTTGTGAGGGCAATAGACAGGAGAGACCAGACGATAATTATAGTCCTTGATGAGATAGATAAGCTTGTTAAAAAAGGTGATGAAGTCTTATACAACCTTTCGAGGATAAATTCGGAGCTTAACAATGCAAGGGTGAGCTTGATAGGCATATCCAACGATCTTAAGTTTAAGAATTTCCTCGATCCGAGAGTTCTCAGCTCTCTGAGTGAAGAGGAAATAGTCTTCCCACCCTACAACGCCTCCCAGCTAGAGGACATTCTCTCCCAGAGAGCGGAGTTAGCATTCTACGACGGCGTTCTCGATGATGAGGTAATTCCGTTCTGTGCCGCTTTAGCCGCTCAAGAGCACGGTGATGCAAGAAAAGCTCTCGATCTATTGAGAATAAGCGGAGAAATTGCGGAGCTCAGGAACGAAGACAAAGTGACAAAAGAGCATGTAAAGGAAGCTGTAAGAAAAATGGAGAGAGATCACATAATAGAAGCCGTGAAAACACTACCAAATCAGAGCAAACTCCTTCTTTATTCAATGATTCTTTTACACAACAGCGGAAAAAGAAAATTCACGACGGGTGAAGTTTACTCCGTTTACAAATCCCTTTGCAAGAAAATTGAAATGGATGTTTTAACACAAAGGAGAATAAGTGATCTTATTTCTGAATTGGATATGCTTGGGATAATAAACTCTATCCTCATTTCAAAGGGAAGATACGGAAGGACTAGAGAGATCAAACTCGAAATCCCGGTGGATGCTGTTAAAGAAGTTATTCTCGATGACTACAGGTTTGCAGTCCTAAGAGACTACGAAAAGACACTCACAAGGAATCTTTCCCTTGATATTTTTGAATAAATTCATCAACCAATTCTTTTGATGGGAAATTCCTTGCCCCCAATCTTTGGATGTTATAAGACGCCACGAAATTTCCGACTCTTAAACAGACATCGATGTCATACCCGTTCAGATATGCGTAGAGGAAACCGGCGGCGAAGGCATCGCCAGCACCTGTTGTATCTACGACCCTAACATTGAAAGCTTCAGAAAAGAACTTTTCTCCATCCTTTATAGCCATGCTTCCTCTCTCACCGAGAGTTATTACTAAAAAGTCAATGAACTTTTCAATACCTCTAAGCATTTCATATTCGTCCTTTGATAAAAAAACGATGTCTGTATTTTCTAAGAGAGGTTTGAGACTGTTTAATCCCATTCTTGAATAGGGATATCCCGGATTCAAAATAACTTTTTTGTTGAATTCTTTAGCCCTTTTGGCGATTACAATATGAGCGTTTAAACTCCCTTCGAATGGGAAGGGATCTAAATAGAAGTAATCAACCCTTCTGTAATCGTCATCCGTAAGGAAGGGGTAGAATTTTCCTGCAGCATTCGGAAAGACAAAGAAAGTTCTCTCACCACTTCTATCGACGTAGACATCAACCTTTCCGGTCTCATCGTCGACTTCAAGAAATCTGCAAATGACACCCGCATCTTCCATACTCTTTCTGAAAAGTTCTCCATCCTCGTCCTTCCCAATGGTCGTGTAGAAGGATGTTTTGACTTCGAATTTTGCGAGACCGTAAATAACATTGGCTGCGGCGCCACCCGGAGACTTCTCCGTCCTCTTTACAACGGCTTGACCTCCTCTCACCGGGAACTCATCCACAAGGCAAATTCTATCAACCAGTGCCGGACCTACTCCTGCGATCATATCAATCTTTGAAACTCTTTAAGCTAAAGAGGATTTTTATCTCCTCGATCCCCTCTATCTCCATGGCTCTTTCTGCAATTTCCTTTATTATCTTACGATTCACCGCGTGAACCATGAAGTAGAGGGGATAGTTCCAATCCTCTTTGACGCTTCTTTCAACGAGATGAGTGATTTCGGGGAATTTTAGTAATTTTTTGGCAACCCTTTCAGGATTATCGGTTCGAACAAGATTCATACCGTTTTCAACAAATCCCGACTTCTGTCCGTTCAGAACTGCATAAAAATCTCTTACTACTCTTTCCTTTATCATTTCGGAGATCAGATCAACAAGTTCTCCCTCCTTGTAACCATATCTCTCGGAGAACTTTCTGAAAGGTCTTTCTTCCACCGCAAAGTTCCGCTCCATATCCATAAGCATTCTCTTAATCTCATCATCTTCGATTTTCGTTATGTTATCTCTTTTCTCAAACATTTCGCTCCAAGAAACTCCTCTGTACAGGTCGTATTTCACATCCATTTTGTAGACTCTTTTGCTCGGTAGGATCAGGTAGCGGTCGGCTTCGCAATCCCTCATGAGAGATTTAACCTTGGATGTGAGAATCTCCAAGCTCTCAGCTTTGATCGTAAACCAGAGATTGTAGACGGGATGGTTTCTTAGGAAGTTGTGCTTAACTCCCTTTTCGGCGTTTATTATCCTAACAGCTTTTTCAATGTTTTCGATTTTTGCACCAACGAGGGCGGCAAATCCAATCTCCCTGAATGCCTTGTAGTTTAGCTGGGGACCCACCCTTTTGATTACGCCCCCTTCTATGTAGGATCTGAGATCTCTCTCGACTTCTCTGTAATCTCTCCCTAAATTTTCGGCTAAATCGATAAAAGGGGTCTCAGTCAGAGGGAGATTATACTGAGCTTCCATCAAGAGTTCAGAATCTAATCCAACCTTCATCTTTTATCTCTCTTTTCCCGTTCATGTATTCTCTCAGGTAGTTTATTGCATATTCCTTGGCTTCTTCAACCTTCCCCTCGCTAACGAGTTCTTTGAACTTTTCGTCCTTACTTATGGCAAAGTACATTTTCATGCGGATTTCTACGGGTATATTGTTTTCCTTCATATATCTTTTAAGAAACTCCATTGCTTTTAGGAGGTTCTGAGTTTCCCTGTCCTTTTCAATGAGTTCCCTAATCTTGTCGCGGATTATTCTTGCAACTATGCCGCTTTTTCCCTCAGTGGTTACGGCAAATCTAATTCCGTCGACACTGTCGTCAAAGGGGATTACAACTTCCGTTCTCTTTGCATCGTTTGCAAGATTCACAAGAGCTTTGTACTTCTTGGATAGCTCTATTACGAGATCATTAACGCTGAGATCTTTTACCGCCACTGTTACTAGATCGCACCACTTTATGTTTTCCTCAAGTAGCTTCTCATCCTTGGCATCACCTCTGATTAATTCGACATCCATTTTTTTCAGCTCCTCGCTGAAATCTAAACTGAGAACACGAACGTTAGCTCCAGCTTCTTTGAATTTCTTTGCTCTTACTGTTCCTACTCCGCCTCCACCAATTATCAGGACGTTTTTTCCCGAGAATTCGATGTATAAAGGTATTCTCATTAAGCTTATTTGGGATTTGAGGTTTAATAAACTTACTCGCGAAATCAACGTTTACGTTCATTGGAAATAGTTAAATATTATCAATGAAAGTATCAATTATGATTCTTCCCGAACATAAAGCAAAAGATCTTCTCGAAAAATACGGGATCAGAACTGCCCGCTGTATTCTGGTGGAAGACGAAGATGAAGCTGTATTTGCGGCTAAAAGCATAGGCTATCCAGTTGTAATGAAAGTTGCTGGAATTGTCCACAAAAGTGACGTTGGAGGTGTCATCCTTGATATAAGAAGCGATGAAGAAGTTAAAGAAGCTTTCAGACAGTTGATTTCCATACCGGGTGCCGAAGGTGTCACAGTCCAGCCGATGCTTCCAAAGGGGATTGAAGTCATCGTAGGTGTGGGTGAAAACGAGCAGTTCGGGAGTTACGTGATGTTTGGCTTGGGTGGAGTTTTCGTTGAAGTTCTTAGGGACGTTTCTATCAGGTTACTTCCCGTAACGAGAGATGAGGCGAAGGAAATGATAAAAAGTGTTAAAGGATTCAAAATACTGAGCGGATACCGAGGTGTCAAGGGTGATGTCGAGGCTCTGGCAGATCTCATAGTCAAGCTCAATGAGATCGTTGAAAAAGAAAATATAATCGAAATGGATCTGAATCCCATTTTTGTTTATGAAAAAGGATATGCTGTTGCGGATGCGAGGATAATTATCGGAAAAAGAAAAAAATTCGACTATCAGATTGACGATCTTGAGAGGTTAATCTACCCAAAGAGGGTTGCGGTAATCGGTGCCTCAAGAAGGGAAGGAAGACCGGGTTATAACATCGTCTGGAATCTAAAAAGATACTTTAAAGGAGAGATATACCCTATCAATCCAAAAACCGATAAGATTTTGGATCTCAAATGTTATCCGAGCATTTTGGATGTTCCGGAGGATATCGATCTCGCAATCATTGCAGTTCCCGCATCATCAGTCCCAGATGTAATGAGGGATTGCGCTAAGAAAGGCTTGAAAGGTGTTGTAATAGTCAGTTCTGGATTTAGCGAAGAAGGGGAAGAAGGCAAGAAGTATGAAGAAGAGATCCTAAAAATAGCGAAAAAACATGGTATAAGAATTTTCGGACCAAATACAACAGGGATAATGAATGCGGATAACGGGTTGATAACTTCCTTCGCCGTCATCCCACAGATAAGGGAAGGTAACATAAGCATAATCGCTCAGACTGGATTGTTCTTAGGAATCCTGATAGAGAGCATTCTGACGAACCATCCAAGCGTGGGATTTAGCAAAATTATCGGGATTGGTAATAAAATAGACATTGATGATTACGAAGTTTTACATTATCTCTTAAGAGACGGGAAAACAAAGGTTGTGGGGATATACATGGAGGGCATTAAGAACGGAAGAGCTTTTTACGATGTTGCTAAAAGATCGGACAAAGCTGTTGTCGTGTTTAAGAGTGGAAAGACTGAGTACGGAAAGAAAGCGGCATTAAGTCATACGGCGTCAATATGCGGGGATGATGATATTTTCAACGCCGTGTGCGAACAAGCCAACATCATAAGAGTTTACGATTTTGAGGAGCTACTCGATGTTGCGAAAGCTATATCTCTTCAGCCCCTTCCTAAGGGGGATCGCATTGCCATAATCCACTACTCGGGTTCTGGGTGCGTTCAGGGTGCCGATGCAGCTTATCTGAACGGTTTGAAGATCTTGGACTTTAATAAACAGACGGTGGATAAGATCAGAAATGTTACACCTCAGTGGCATCGCATAAACAATCCCGTTGATGTATGGCCTATGGTTGAATATTACGGGATAGAGGCATATGATGTCGTGATAGAGGCTGTTCTTGAAGATGAAAATGTTGATTCACTCGTGGTATCGGTTATGACAAGTAAACACTGGAATAAGCTGATATATCATCCAGACTTCAAAAAATTCAGGAAGTTCAAAAAGCCTTTGTTCTTCGTTATAGAGGGGCCGAGAGATCTCGTTTTCGAGCTTAAAAATGAATATGAACTTAACGGATTCCCCGTTTACCGTGATGTCATCACGGCTGTTAATGTTCTTGGAAAAGTTACGAAATGGAGCCTTAGACGATTTTCTTAATTCTTAAGATGAATACGGTTCCACTTGGCTTGTTATCCTCGACGATTACTTCTCCGCCATATCTCTCGAGGACTTTTTTCACGATGTACAAACCGAGTCCCGATCCCTCGGATTTGTATTTAAATCCCTCCTCAAATATTTGATCTTTTATCTCATCTGGAATTCCAACACCGTAATCAGCAATTCTTATCTCGCAGAATTCACCTTTGTCTTCGATGAAAATATCTACTCTATCAGTTTTTCCGTGAACAATCGCATTGTTGATTATGTTATCGATAACAGAGTAAATCGCCTTAGTCACTTGGCATATACAGTCCCCTTCTACATTAAATTTTATCGGATACCTCTCGATAACATTTTCGATGACCTCCCTTAAATTGATGGTTATCGGAGATTCACTGGCTTCAAGTTCTCTAACATCTTTTATGAGCTTAACGGATTTGTCTATTGTCTTGATAGCGTTTTTGATTAGTCTTTCCATTGATTCATCTTTTGGTTCGATCATCTCAAGGGACACCCTGACAATAGTTAGATTATTTAGGAGATCATGCCTGAGTATCCTGTTTAAAACCTTAATTAGCTCGTTATATCTTTTTATCCTATCCAGCATTTTGTTTATTTCAATGCTCAAACTGGCAAGCTCATTTTTACCGATTACGGGAACTGTTTTGTCGGGATTTTGATGTATTTCTTTTATCACTGAGGTAATTAAAGAAAGCCTGTAAAGAACAAATCTATCAATTAGGAGGATTGTTACAACACAAAACAGGACTCCGATAACGATTATTGTGAGGATGTAGTATCTAACAGTCTCAACACCCTGGGGATATATTTCACGGATTGTTTCGAGCTTTAAAATGTATACGGGTTTTCCGTAGATGTCTTTTAGGGGAGCGTATCCTATTATCTTTCCGTTAATTGGTTGAATTCCTTTTAGTTCATCGTTATACGGCAGAACAGAGATATTCAAACCGAGATTTTTGGATATTTGAGTGGTATTGAGGAATCTCCCCATTATCAGTGCGCCTCTTATCGGCCCCTCATCGTTGCTTGTGAGAATCGGACGGGATGCTATAATCGTCGGTCTCTCGAGATCGATTATACCATGTTTCGTTAAGCTCCCTAAGGGCGGAATTTCAGTGAAATTTGAGAGATAGAGGATGTGATTATAAAGCTCAGAGGGGAGAGGAATCTCCGTCCCATTTATTAAATCGAAAGCCTTGGCATAAACGATGTCACCAGATTTATTAACATAAACGATGAAGTTAAGGCTTAATCCCGTGAAAGTGCTGTCAACTAAGTTTGATTTAATATATTCTTCATTTGGATTTGCTATAAACTCGTAGGTGTCATCCCAAGCCGCCCAGTCATAGCATATCGAATCGAGCTCCAAGATTTCTTTGTTAATGGCATTTAAGCTTCGATTGAGATCTCTCAAAACGTATTCCTTCTCAAGTTCCTCGTAAGAACCCAAAATTTGATTCACGGATACAAAGTAAACAACGATAAAGAGTAAGATAAACGTTGCTCCAGTGATTGTCAGAACTTTACTCCGCAGTGACATGATTAATAATTTAATTAAATCTCTCTATATTAATACTTTCGGTAGTTTTTTTCTGAGAATTAGTTAATCATAAAAGCTTTATACGTTAATTTATCTTAGATGCTCCGAAATCTTCTTGAAAATTACATTAAATACTTCATCACTAAAGATCTTCTTATATTTTTTAGATATTTCTTTAAGCTCGTTAATCGAGAAAATTCCCAAATTAGAGTTTATATAGTTCAGAAATTGTGTTACGTTGGAAGGTCTGTCTTTGAAGACACTTCTCTCGAAATCAATGAAGACAACTCTATCTGCCTTTATTATATGTTTGTATGGATACACCATCTCTTCTTTCTGAATTCCGAGAAGATCGAGAGTTCTGCAAATTTTTAAAGCCTCCAATATTGTTTCCCTATCATTTAGTAGATCTTTTATAAAAATTCCCTTAACGAATTCCATCTCTATTTCCAACTTTCTCGGATTTACGGAATACAGCCGGGGAACGAAACTAAATGGCTGTAAAATCGTTAGTATCTGACTTTCCTTAAAAAAATTGTATTTCAGCTCTGGTTTGAACCTTTTTACAATCCTATTTCCCTTCAAAATTATCTCCGAATGCTTCCCCTTCATGGCTCAATTCCGTTATCTGTTATTCTGAAAAAGCAGTACAATCCCTCGGGTTTTGATCTGTGCTTGATCAATTTTGCTATTCTTTCAGTCCCTGACTTCTCTAGGGATATTATTGTTTTTGACAGATGATCGAGGCTCGGACCTCCGATCGGTTTTACTGTCCCGTCGCTTACGTCAACAAACATCTGATTTGTAAAAACAACTGCCAAGTCATTTTTTCTTGCAAGCCCTAAGAGATACGTGAGTTGCGATGTCAGTTCACGCTTCATTTTTATCTGTTTTTTCTCATCTTCAAGCTCGCTACGATATAATGCTGTGAGAGAATCTATTATTATCAGCTTTAAATCATCGAGAATCTTCGACACCTCTCGGACAGCTACGCTTTGCTGTCTGAAATCAAAGACCTCATATATGTAAACGTTTTTTAATAATTCCTTCTCTTTAAAAATCTGATCGATTCTCTCCGCTGATAGTCCCTCGGTATCTATGTAAGCTACTTTAAACTTCTTGGCAGTTGTGTATGACAGCATTAGGCATAGTGAGGTTTTGCCCGTTCCGCTTTCTCCGTAAATTTGAGTTATGCTTCCGGTTTCGATGCCACCCGAGAGCAGATCGTCAATGCACTTACTTCCCGTTGGTAATTTCATCCAATTCCCTCTCTATCTTTCTTACGATCTCTCTTACGCTGATTCCTGTTTCTTCAGCGATCCTCACAATGTCATCAAACTCTGGCTTTATAGTGTAATCTGAAATTTTCACCCTGACACTATATTTTTTTCCGTTTATGGATATATCAATGTGCTCCATTTTTCTTCTCGCCTTGATCCTGTGATAGACTGGGAATAATCTAACACCGATGCTTGTCGTATGCCTGAGGATTTCCTCTGCAACGGTCTCACTCCTTCCGTAATCTGTTATGGCTTTCAAAATGTAGCAGGGTCTCCCTTTCTTTCCCATAGCCTGAATTAGATTTACATCGTAGCATTTTTCTGCTATCTTTTGAAGAGCGTGACTCAAATGTTCTCCGCTCATATCATCTATCGTTGTTTCCAAAACGATAATTCCATCAGAATCTTGAGAGACACCGAGAATTAACCTCAAAACATTCGGTATCTCAAGATCTAACTTTCCCGCACCGTAGCTGACTTCTTCAACCTCAAACGTGAAGTGTGGTTTACCTTCTGAAAAATGGGAAAGAATTGCGGCTCCGGTTGGTGTGAGGAGTTCACATTCACCATCAAATGTTATCTCAACCTTACTATTTTTCAAAACCTCAAGTGTAGCCGGTGCTGGAATTGGATACTTTCCGTGATCAATCTCGATGAATCCGCTACCTACCCTTATCGGAGTTGTGAATATCCGGTATCCTCGATCTTTCAGTCTTAGAATTCCCGTAGTTGCCGATATGATATCGAATATGGCATCATCGCTACCGAGTTCATGAAAAACAACCTCACTGTAATCCTTACCATGAATGGTGCCTTCCGCCCTTGCAAGACGTTCGAAAATTTTTAAAGATTCCTTTTTCACTTTGCTATCCAGTTTAGAATCTTTTATTAAATTCACGACTTCTTTAAACCTTCTTGGATTTGTTCTTTCTTTTACATCAAGGTATTTGGCAGAAATTCCTCTTTTGTTTACTATTTTTATTTCGAAATCGATGTCCAGCTTTAACTTTTTGATTACATCCTCTAAATCATGTTCGGATAAGGAGATTCCAACCATCGAGCCGATAATCATGTTTCCCGAGGCTCCGCTGAAGGCATCGAATATGGCGACTCGCATCCTATCACCGCAATACTTTTTATATGGGTGGGTAATTGTAGCAGTATGGAAGTGATAAGTTTAAAGGTTAATCAAGCTTACCCAAGTGACTCAGGTAGAGGTATTGCAAGGTTAGATCCCGAAACGATGTTCAAGCTGAATATCTCACCCGGAGATATTATCGAGATCGAGGGCAGACGAAAGACAGTCGCAAAAGTCTGGAGAGCTCCAAAGAGAGACTGGGGTAGGGGGATAATCAGAATAGACAGATTCATCCGAGAAAACGCTGGTGTGAACATCGGAGATACCGTAAAAGTCAGAAAAGCTGAACACAAGGTTGCGAGACAGGTTATATTTGCACCCCTAAAAAAACTTGATTTCAGAATATATGGGGGTGATTTTGAAAACTACCTTAAACATCAGTTCCTAAAAAGACCGGTCATCGAAGGAGACATCGTTCCAGTTATCAGCACATCCATAATTAGTTTCAGCAGATATCCTCAACAGCCCATCCTTCTCGCAGTCGTGAAAACAGATCCGAAAGGCCCCGTTATCATTGACGAGATAACTCGGATAATATTCAGAGAAAAGCCGGTCAAAGGATTTGAAAGATTTGGAAAAACCGGTGTTACCTACGAAGATATAGGTGGTCTTAAAAAGGAACTTCAGAAAGTTAGAGAAGTCATCGAACTTCCACTGAAGTATCCAGAGATATTCCAGAGACTCGGAATAGATCCTCCAAAGGGTGTTCTTCTCTACGGACCTCCGGGAACAGGTAAGACTCTGATCGCAAAAGCCGTTGCGAATGAAATAGGAGCAAGCTTCTTCACTATAAACGGTCCGGAGATAATGAGCAAATTCTACGGCGAGTCAGAACAGAGACTCAGAGAGATATTTGAAGAGGCGAAGGAAAATGCCCCCTCCATCATCTTCATTGATGAAATCGATTCGATAGCTCCGAAAAGAGAGGAAGTAACAGGTGAAGTCGAAAGAAGAGTCGT
>CAZZMN010000018.1:0-7861 GCA_964655455.1 uncultured archaeon | reverse complement strand
GCTTGGATATTCCTTGCAATGGCTTACGCAAACGCAACGGGAACGATAGTCCTTCCATTTATTACAAGAAGGTCTATGAAAGGCTGTTACTTAATACATGAATGAGGCAAAGAGTTTAAAGTTATGAAAGATCTCTAGCTCATCTTTAACCCTGCTATATTATCGAAAACTTCTGAACAAGCAGACTATGTCTGCACACTTTTTCAGAACATTTATTATCCTTGGCCAGATATACTCTCCTACTTCTCTGTTTGCCCCACCTCCATCCATAATTACGTATCTCCTGTCGCACACTTCTTCTGCAAGCTCTTTTACTTCTCTAGCCAATTCCACGTAGAAGTCCTTGCTCAGTCCCAAACTCCCGTAGTCGTTCCAGTGAGTATCGTGACCAAGAAAATGAACGATCATCTCAGGCTTAAAATCCCTGATTATCGGAAAAGTCTCCCTAACTTTCTCGAGATAGTATTCGTCGCCCTCGGTATCTCTTACGTTTACACAGATTTTTGTTCCTTCGTCTTCTATATCACTTCTCCAGCAGAAGCAGATGTGAAGAACATTTCTGTCACCATCTCCGTGATGGGCATCAGTATCTATCAAAGCGAGTTTTCTCAGTCCGAGTTCTCTCAATCTTATGAGGGCTGGATCTATGCAGGAGAGATAAGTTCCACCCCACGCTGAAGACCTTGAAGCGTAATGTCCAGCTGCGACTAAAAACACTACAGCGTTTCTGAGCTCTCCCTTCCAGACCATTTCGCATGCTCTGACCAATCCTCCTACAGTCAGTTTGGCTCCGTGATAGTACCAAGCCCTTTTTTGTTCTTCAAGAAATTCCTTTGTATGAACTCTAAGCAAGAGTTCCTCAGAAACTGGCTCGGGTTCGATGACAGTGATCTCGGGATCTTTTGAAAGTTCTTCTAATATCCTTTTAAATCCCGCATACCTGTCTCCGACAATTGGCCAGTTCTTACCTATAAATTCTCTGTGAAAAAATACGCCGATTGTCATATATCCTATAATAATAATTTTAGGAAAAGTCTTACGGTACACTCTTAGTGAGGGGTATGTGCGAAAAGCTTCATATAATAAACCGGAAAAGGAGAATTTCTATGAAGTTTGTTGTTCAGGAACTCGTCTCGAAATGGATGGTGTTGCGAAAAGTTGGGCTGTGCCGAAGGGCATGCTGATAAGATCAGGTAGCTCTACCTTTTACGACGAAATACTACTAAGTATCTCACCACATTTCGGGTAAGCTATCGCTAACTTTATATTATCGTTTATCTTAATAACAAAGATGCTTATTGAAGATCATCTTAATGTAGCGATTATAGGTGGCGGAGCAGCTGGAATGAGTGCAGCATCAAGAATTAAACGTTTGAGACCTGATTGGAGTGTGGACGTTTTTGAAAGAACAGCTTATGTCAGTCACGCACCTTGCGGTGTTCCATTCTATCTTTCAGGTGTTGTAAATTCTGTGTTTGATTTGTGTGCTTACAATGTGAATTTCTTTAAGGAACAAAGGGGAATTAACGTTCATTTAAATGCCAACGTTGTCAGAATTGAGGATAACTATTTAGAAGTCATAGAGAGGGGTGTAAAAAAAAGATACGAATGGGATAAACTTGTTATTGCTACGGGATCAAGGGCAAAGAGATTGAACGTTAGTTGTACTGAACTCGAGGGGGTCACCTGCGTTCATAGTATTGAAAATGCCCCACTAATTAAGGGAATCTTAAACCGGTCTAATAATGTCGTCATAGTCGGAAGTGGATACATCGGCGTCCAACTTGCCGATGCCCTCTCTAGAAGCAAAAAAGTCATGGTAATCGAGCAGGGGAGCCATCCATTGCCGGAATACGATGTCGAAATTTCAGATATACTCTTAGCAGAAATGAGAAGCAAAGTAGATCTAAGATTGAACGAAAAAGTTGTTGAGATTGTCGGAAAAGAAAGTGTTGAGAAAATCGTAACAGATAAGGGAGAGTATCCCGCAGATCTTGTTATTGTTGCAGTCGGAATAGAACCGAATAATGAACTTGCTAAGGAAATCGGAGCGGAGCTCGGAAAAAACGGTGCCATAAAGACAAACGAGTTCATGGAGACTACAGTCGAAAACGTTTACGCAGCTGGAGATTGTGCAGAAACGATAAATCTGATAACCGGAGAGCCTGACTGGATACCTCTGGCAGCACCAGCGAATAAAATGGGGTACGTCGCCGGATCGAATATAGCCGGGCAAAGAATAAAGTTTCCGGGGGCCTTAAAAAGTCAGATAACTTCTTTTTACGATCTTGAAATCGGGAAGGTTGGATTAAGTGAAAAAGAAGCAATAAATCATGGTTACGATACAGTTTCCGTCACAATAACTACGAGAACGAGAGCAAGATACATATGGGACGGTAAGATCACACTCAAAATGGTCGCTGATGCGGATACTCACAGAGTTTTAGGTGTTCAGGCAATTGGGAAAGGTGTTGCTCACAGAATTTACGGTGCTGCCGCTCTTCTGTATAAAAGGGCTACTGTAGAGGACTTTTTCTTTACAGACTTCCCCTATTATCCCCCAGTATCCCCGGTCTGGGATCCCTTGGTTTTGGCGGCGAGAAATCTCTTCAGAAAACTTGGAATTAACTGATCTTCTTCAGCAACTCTTTGATTTTCTCAACTTCAACCCTTATCTTGTTTAGTGCCTCTCTATTGTCTAAGTATTCTAGGGGGGCACTGCATTTCGGACATGCGAAACCGAATTCCATTGCTTCATCGTATTTGACTTTGACGCAACCGTTTACACAGATATAATATATGGTTTCATCTTCTGTATTCAGTTTTCTTTCAAGTTTTTCTATTGTTTTTTCCAGCTCTCTTTTAAGAACTTCTTTCTCTTTATCGTAGTTTATTTTCCAGTAATACTCTATCCAACCGGTTTCGTCATCTCTTTTTCTTCTGTAGCTTGCCAGTCCTAGCTCGTAAAGGGAAAAAAGGGCTTTTCTGACCTCATTTATTTCGACGCCAAGTTTTTCGGCTAGTTGCTCGTCTGTAAATTCTCCCTCGATTTCGAGAGAATATATCACAACTCCCAATTCTCCAGCGACCCTTTCTATCAGTTCCACTATCAGATCGTCAACGGATATTTCGATTGCCACATAATTAATTTGAAATTTAAACATTATTTAGTTTTACGCTCACAGGTTTTGCTAACTTAAACAATTAACAACTTCGGCAAAACGAGTGGCGGCAATAATTTTATGGAATAAGCATGGTATGGCGTTGGGAAACTCAATGGATATAACAATCTCTTGTTGCAGCGCTTGCGATAGCTTTTGCAATCGGTTCTAACGACACTCTTACAATAAAAATCTTTCAAGCACATCCGTTTGAGTATTAAACTGACCTAAAATTTCTAAAAATTAGAGAAACGGTCTCTTTAGATTCTTGAAGCCAGATATACTGCTTCGTAAACCGCATCCCTAATCTTTCTCGGCTTCACGCAATCCCCTATTTTGTAAGTTGGGACTCCGAAATCAATTTCAAGTCTTCTGGATCGCATTCCTGTTGCCAGAACTATGCTGTCAAATGCAATTTCTAACTTCTTCCCTTCGCTGGTTCCAATAACTTTATCTTCATCTATTTTTTCAGCCTTAAAATTGCATATCCATTTGACATTTCTGCTTTTCAGTTCTCTGATCAGAGCGAAAGCATAGTTTCTCTCAACATCTGAAGCTATTTCCGGTAAAATTTCTAGAATCGTTACATCTTTACCCGTATAAGCTAGGTGAAGTGCTAATTCACAGCCAATTCTTCCTCCTCCGAGTATCACAACTTTCTGTCCAACCTCAACCTTTCCCGTTAGCACGTCCACTGCTTTGACAGCTCTCTCAATTCCCGGAATATCCGGAACATCGTGTTCCGCACCAATTGCAACAACTACTATATCTGGCTTTATTTCTGCTATTTCTTTTTCAATGTTCTCGCAATTTAAGATAACCTTAACATCCCTAACCTGTCTCCTGAGCCATTCCAAGTACTTTCTCAGATCTGCTTTGAATTCCGGAATTGAAGCGGGGATCAAATTCCCACCAAGTTCGGAAGTTTTTTCTAAGATGACAACTTCATGTCCTCTCAATTTTGCGATTCTTGCGAATTCCAGCCCGGCAACTCCCCCACCGATAACGGCGATCTTCTTCCTTTGTTCAGCTTTTTTGATCTCCAAATCAGGATTCAGAGAACATTTTGCCTCAAACTGTCTAAGGCTAAAAAGTCTGTCAATACAGTCATTGCACCTTGTACATGGTCGTACTTCATCAATTCTTTCATCTTTTATCTTTATTACCAGTTCCGGATCAGCAAGTAGAGCTCTCCCAAGAGCTACAAAGTCAACTTTTTCATCTTCGATTATCTTTATCGCCATGTCCGCAGATATCCCACCTACTGCTATTACTGGGATTTTTACAGCTGATTTAACACTAAAAGCTCCATCAAGCAGCAAACCTCTTTTTACCACCATTGGTGTTATAGCGAAGCCTCCAGTAACATGTAGACAGTCCACACCAGCCTTTTCGAGTTCTAAAGCAAATCTTAAAATTTCATCATTTGAAATGCCACCGTATGATGGATAGGAGCCATCCATTCTAAAGATGATCGGAATTCTGACACTCCGAACAGCTTCAACTACTTCTAGGGCAAATCTTATCCTGTTCTCAAAACTGCCCCCGTATTCATCGTTTCTTTTGTTTGTATTTGGAGATAAAAACTGGCTGAAAAGCCATCCATGAGCACCGTTTATTTCCACTAAATCAAAACCACAATCTTTTGCCCTTCCAGCAGCTTCCGCAAACATTTCCACTATCTCCTTTATTTCCTTCTTGCTCAGCTCTCTTGCTGTTGCCTTAAAGCTATGTCTACCGTGCATGAACATTGTAAACTCTGCCTGTGATGGAGCAATTGGCTCATTACCTTCTATTCTTGGACTCGCACATCCTCCTGGATGCAGAAGCTGAATTCCGGCAACCGATCCGTTCAGTTTTATTTCCTCGGCAAGCTCGTTGAGTCCTATGCAGAATTTGTCGGAATATATTGCCAGCCCGCCGTGCAGGTCTTTTCCCCTCCGGTCAACACTTGCACCCTCGACGATGATGAGTCCAACACCATTTCTAGCAAATTTTTTATAGTGTTTAATCATTTTCTCTGTAACATATCCATCTCTCGCCATGTTCAGAGCCATTGCAGGTAGAACTATTCTGTTTGGGATCTCAAGATTTGCAATTTTTCCAGGCTGTAAAATCTTCATAAATTCTATATAGCTAATATCATTTAAATATTTTTTTCGTTATGCACTTCTCTACTTGACTTCTTTTGCTTACAACATGTGGGGTTGTGAGGGTGTCAAGGCTGTATTGCATCACAATCTCTTAGACTACTGCAAGACTTTAGCTACTAGAGGTAAGTATGGACATCTTCTCAAATGCTACGGACCTAGTTACGCTGAAGTACATAATTACTAATTTATAAAGTGTTAGATCATATCGAGGAAGATGTATCTCCCATACTTGGTAGTCTTGAGAAAGGAGTAGAGTCTAGCATTATAGCGGACTTGGGTTTGAAGGATAAGAATGTTGTTGAGTTTTTAGAGTGTTTGATCAAGTCTGTAAGTGAGTTGAAGAAATTTATAAGGTGGTGTATACTGGAAGTCCTCTTCACATCTTCATGGCGTAAATCAGTTTTTAGCGATTCGTGTCTATAGTGCGTAAGCACACTACGGTCTTCAGATTCCTATCTACTGATTCCCAGTGAGTATGGTAAGAAGCTTGGGTACAGAGTACATAGGAAGTGCTTTAAGGAGTTAAAGACCAGAGCTCATGAGTACATGAAGCAAGGATTTAAAGGTGAAGAGCTGTTTAGAAAGCTTTATGTGAAACACATGCCTCCTAGCATAGTTTATGAAGCTATTTCAACTACAGCTCTTGAGCTTGGAGAAAAAGCTTCAGTAGAGAACGCCCAGGAAATGCACAAAGCCAAAGTTGTCTACGGTAAGCTTAAAGAGAAGATTAAAGCTCCGAGGAGCCTCTGTAGTGGTTCCAATCCGTCAGCGAGAGTGCTAATGAGTGGAATATTTTCACCAATGTTGCCTCCAGAGGTGACAGTGAGAAAATGCAGGTTTCCAGAGCCTTTCAGGGATAAATTTCCCAATGAACCAGACTGCAAGGAGCTGTTTGTTGGACCTACTGATGCGACAATATATTATCTTCAGAGAATGCTTCCTCCTCATTGGGAATACTACGAATACTGCCCAAAGCACAGAAAAATGTTTGGCTATCCTGATCTAGAGATCATGATAAAATCATCTATTGAATGGATTGATCCAAGTATGCGACCATGGCTGAGAGAACTGTTAAGAAAATTAAGAAAAGAAAAGCAAAGAATAGGATTGCCATAATCCAAAAAAGATAAAAATAGTTCAATCATGCACTTGATCGCAACACAAGCTTGGAATTACATCTCAACATGGACTAGTATCATCTACATGCTTGTTGTTGCTACAGAAACTGCAGCATGTTGAAGCTCACTTGATGTAAATTACATTCTAAGTTTATTATGCGATCATGTAGAGCTATCATGTTGGGTGATCTTGTAGAGTGATTGAACTGAAAAACAAGTGAAAGAGCTTAGTTAGCTACATGAGCGCACTACAAGATCACACTATAAAGTTGGAATGAGCACATTCCAAGTTTGTGGTACAATCATGTAATCTAATCATGTAATGCGATCGTGTAGTATAACACGTTAATAGTGTGATCAGAGTATCATACAGTCTTATCAAGACATTTTGAGACATCTTCAGGATAACCTCAAGATAACCTCGAGATGACATCATAACTTGAGATGCTGAGGTTGACTTGATTATCAGTAGCAAGCATTATTCAAACTTAAAGCATAAACCTCCTTTCAGCACATCTTAAGTCTGATACACCTCAACCTTAACATGTTGAAGTTCCTTGATGTGACTATCCAACTTTGTAGGTTACAATTCAACATCTAATTTAAGTTAAGTTGAGGTCAACATCTCGAGGTCAACATGAGGTCATTTTAAGTTATCTTGATAAGACTGTATGAGTTTCAGCTCTGTAGTGCAACCTCACAGTACTATCATGTAGTGTGATCAGAGTGTTATGTA
The DNA here is from genome assembly GCA_964655455.1 of uncultured archaeon. Taxonomy (GTDB): domain Archaea; phylum Halobacteriota; class Archaeoglobi; order Archaeoglobales; family Archaeoglobaceae; genus Geoglobus. Next base: position 693 of record CAZZMN010000018.1, on the reverse strand, counting down.
GTCTGATTATGTGATGTGATCATGTTGAAGTTCCTTAATCACTTTAATGGAATTACAGACTTGGGGTATGCTTTATTCAGATACACTATCTTTCCGTTCACGTCCTAGAACTTTCTTTCCATTAGATCGGGAATGAAATCCACTGATGAATTATGGATTTGATTTAAGTGTTCACAATGTAAAAGAAAAACTATGCCTTCATGGAGGGTTCATAAGGCTATATATGAGAAGCTCTGCGACGAAGTTCAAGGTTTCATCATTTGGACTCCTGAGCTTCTTGATAGAATAGACAAAATCATCGATGGGGAATACGGTGAGCACGATCTGGGTAGAAAGTTCGATACAGGTGATTTCCAAAGAATGTTGAGTGCTCTCTGGCTGGAATTCGGCGATGTTTACGACACTTTAACTGGTAAGTTCCTTAATGCAAGTTACTATGATAAGCTGAAACTCGGGCACGAGGTGTTACGGAACCCCAAGCTTGACCAAAGGTACATGATCGAAATACCCGATGATGTACTAGTTCTAGCAACTCTTCACCACATTCTTGACGTTGCCACTTATTGCCTCCTTAATATACATCCACCCATAACTGTTGATGAGAGCGACCTTATTTTTGAGTGTGCAAAGCGATTATTACGGCACTATGTTGACCAACTCAAAGAATTAAAGACGATGGATGAGTTACCATTC
>CAZZMN010000017.1:0-2175 GCA_964655455.1 uncultured archaeon | reverse complement strand
CAACCTTGGCGTAGGGCAAGAGGGGACTGTCTCCTGGACTTACGCTCCAGATGTGGCCGGGAACTGGGACGTAGTGTTCGGGGTGTGGAAGGAAGCGAGTCAACAAAACTCTTTGGGCCATACGGGATGGCTTACCGGATATATCACGGTTATCCAATCGGTTACCGGTGAGATAGTCAGCACCACCGTGAGTCCTTCGAGCCCGGTTCAGGTCGGCCAACAAGTGACGTTCAGCGCTGCGGTAAGGAATACCGGTGGAGCACGGCACACGTTCGTGGTGGGCTTAAGTGTGTGGAGGGTGGGCTCCTCGATTTCCAACGCCATCATCGACACCTCTAAGGAGGTCACCCTCGATCCTGGCCAGCAGCAAACGGTAACTCTGCGCACCTACACCTTCTCCTCAGGCCAGGTAGGTGACTGGAATTACCAGTTTGGGCTATGGAAGGACCGGGTGGGCGGAACGCTTCTCGATAAGAAGCCCTCTCCAGCGGGGATACTTACGGTTTATGTGCAACTTCCGGACTTGGTGGTCGAAGATATATGGACTGTGCCAAACCCCCCAGTCGCGTCAGACTACACTACCATTGGGGTACGAATTAGAAACAAAGGTGAAAAGGATATTGCAGAAACGTTTCTCCTAACGTTGTATTTTGATGCCACTCACTACGGTCAGGTTTCCATTAACGGGTTAGCAGCAGGTATGCCTTATACGTCTGAGTGGCAAGCTGTGCAATGGCCCTCCGACACTAATCCACATGTAATCAAGGCCGTAGTGGATTCCGACAATAGGATTTTGGAGACCAATGAGGATAACAATGAGCTTGCGAAACAGTTCCAGGCTGTAAGCCCACCGCAGCAAGTCGGAACCCTGTTCATCGAGTCCGTGCCTGGAGGAGCAAATGTATACGTGGATGGCCAACACAAGGGGATAACACCAACGACCGGGTACTTACGAATCGACAATTTGCTGGCAGGAGATCACGAGCTAAGGGTGACCAAGACCGGCTACAGGGATTGGGTTGGGACAGTGACTGTCTCACCTGGGAAGGCAACATACAAAGCAGTCATACTGGAGGAGGACGTTGTCAGGCTTCCCACTGTGGAGACAAAGGTGGCTACGGACATAACGGAGACGTCCGCCGTGATCCAGGGGGCAATTATCAATGATGGCGGTGCCAGCATCGTTGAAAGAAGATTTGAGTGGGGGACCACTCCAGCGTGCTCAGACGGTTCCACTAACCAGGTTTCGGTCTCTGGCAATACCTTCAGCTTTCGGCTTACCGGGCTCCAGCCAGGCACAACTTACTATTTCCGGGCACGGGCTAGGAACAGTGCGGGTTGGGGAGAGGGCGCAACTCTCTCATTTCGCACACTCGAGCGAGTTATCCAAGAGGCGCAAATCGTAAGCCATGGTGTGAGTCCGAGCCCTGCCTTTGCCTGGAGATCAGCGACGTTTTCCTGCAGGGTGAAAAATACGGGCACCGTGCGCCATACATTCTTAATCAGCTTGAATGTATGGAGACCTGACACGTCGCCCACATCGAGCCCGATAACCTTTCCGCCAAAGAGCATTGCCCTTGATCCAAATCAGGAAGAAACCGTCGAATGGACAACGGGGTTCAGGGAAGATCAGACTGGTAACTGGTTGTATCAGTTCAGCCTCTGGAAAGATACGGTAGGGGGTACGCTTTTGGCACAGCGTCCCAGTCCACCTGGAACGCTAACTGTGGTCAAATTTAAAGTCGGCGACCCAGTGTATGTCTATGGCACAGGTGGTGTGGGATTACGAGTTCGTGACGCCCCCTGCGGGAAACAAATTGGAAACAAGCCTGATGGGGCTACTGGCATTGTGTTGGAAGGACCTGTAGCATGTAGTTTAGAGGGGAAGACATATATCTGGTGGAAAATTCGTTGGGCGGATGGTCTTATAGGCTGGTCGGTGCAGGACTATCTTGGGCTAGCAGCGGGCTGAGGGAGGTGCGAGCGGGTATTCCGTATAAAATTTTTGAATAATCAAGCCTGTTTTTATAAAAATGCAGAGTGCCACGTTTAGTGTATCTGGTCGGCGTGACCGTTTCCCATCCGGATTTCCGCAAACCCTCGGAGCCTGCGCGCTCCCCATACCCTATTGAGCTGCCTCAAGACCAGGTATAGAAGCTTTTCCGCAGCGCCTTC
>CAZZMN010000016.1:0-15434 GCA_964655455.1 uncultured archaeon | reverse complement strand
AATTTTTTCTCGAACAATCTGAATTTTCTTTTTAAAGCTTTCGATCAAAATCATGTGTTCGAGAAAAGTATTTCAAGAGAAAAAATTATATAACCCTAATCAACTCAAATTTTGTTCGAGTATATCCCTCGATGAAAAGAGGATTGAAAGTTATCGAAAGATATTTCTATTCAGATTTTTAACAATCTTTCGATGGAAATTATCCAAATCGGAGATCCTCTCGAGATCGCCAGAGAAATTGAACTGAAAATCAAAATGAACAACAAAGAAATAATACTACCTTGCACTCCTGAAAATCTTGAGGAACTCGTAATCGGATTTGCGATATCTGAGGGTCTATCAAAAAATCCGAAAGTTATCCTCAACGGGTATACGGTCATTCTTGAAGCCGAAAGATATACACCATTACTTCCGAGGATTACCCCAAAGATAAAGTTTAAAATAGATTACGTGAAAAGATTTATTGGTCTTTTGGACACCGATTATTACAAAAAAACTAGAGCCTACCACACCGCGATAATCGTTAGCGAAGATGAGTATCTCAGAGCATATGATGTGGGAAGACACAACTCGATTGACAAAGCTATAGGACTCGCCTATAAAAGGGGTTTCGATTTCTCTAAATCATTTATGGTGATCACGGGAAGGATTACTGGAAGTGTTGCGAAGAAATGTGCAAGAGCTGGTATCCCTCTCATCGCATCAAAAGCGGCTATAATTGACTCGGCGATTGAGGTATGCAGAGAGACTGGGTTATCGGCAATATCTTTTGCCACAAATCTTGTTGTGAATAACGGTGCTATAGAGGTTTGAGTAGAATAAATCTCTTTAATTTTTCATCTATTTCGAGAACGTTACTTTCCACAATGATCTTGCCTTCTCTAACTTTAATCTCTCTGTTTGGTGAAATTCCGATTTTTCCGAATTGATGTGGCGCTACAACAACCTTGTATTTTCCGTCCTCCGCAATATCGAATGTAATGAACTCCTTATCACAACTTTCACACACATCGCACTTACCGGAAATCAAGATGCATATCTTTTCGATTACTTCATTATCGACAATGTGTTCGAGAGTGCAACTTAATTCATGCACTTTTTCTTCATCTTCGATCTCTAAAAATTCTTTAAAAAATTTCGTGAATATCTGATAGTTTCTCTTTATTCTTGCCGCAACTATGTATCCTTTTTTTGTGAGTGTTGCCCCTTTATACGGTTGATATTCTATGTAACCCATCTCACTCAGCTTATTCAGCATTTCTGTGACACTTGAGGGCTTGATATTTAACCTATCGGCTATCTCTTTTGTCTTTGCTACCTTTCCCTCTTTCTGGATATCCAATATCGTTTCAAGATATTCTTCTACTCTTTCCATTACAGATCACCGAAGAATATACCTCTCTTTTTTATTAGTCTTCTGCTCCCACAAAACGGGCAGTATAGATTGGGAAGATGAATGGGACCACTGTATCCCGTAGTCCTAACTATGTTTATATCAAATTCGCTACCGCACCTCGCACAATGCAATCCCTTTAGTTCCATCAGTTATATTTGGGATCATAGAGTAATTAAGTTTTTGTTTTGTGCCGTTGTAAGAGTGACCAGAGGATAAAATGCGTTTGAATTGAGAATAAATATAGCCCCGGCCGGATTCGAACCGGCGTCGCCGGATCCAGAGTCCGGCAGGATTGACCACTACCCCACGGGGCTATGGGCTCGCCCGGATTCGAACCGGGGATCACTGCCTCGTAAGGGCAGCGTCATAACCGCTAGACCACGAGCCCCAGAACTATGTTAGGAGAATATGAATTTAAGTTTATCGCTTAAAAAAGGTTATATTTTTTCTTAAAATATCAATTAGCATGCCTATCAAAAGGGAAAAGAAGCTCGAAAAAAAGATCGCCGCGGAGAGAGTTAATTATCTACTCGATAGGGCAAATAAAGTGAAGCTCGTAGATTATGAATTGGCTAGGAGATATATCGAACTTGCTAGAAAAATCTCTCTAAAATACAGAATCAGGCTAAAAAAAAGGAAATACAGATTCTGCAAGAAATGTCACTACCCTTACAAAAGTGACAGAGTTAGGGTTAGAATTAGTAAGGGTGTTGTTAGAATAACCTGCCTAAACTGTGGCTATACGAGAAGAATTCCGATAAAATCGAAGCGTCAAAAAATATAGGCAGAAGATTTATATTTCGTAAAGTCTCAAAAAATTCTGGGGACCCGTAGCCTAGCATGGATAAGGCGGCAGCCTCCTAAGCTGCAGATCGCGGGTTCAAATCCCGCCGGGTCCGTTTATGTAATTCTTTCATGCCTGCTCTTTTAGAACAGTCTGTTTTGAATTAAGTTTAACGACCCAAAATAGCAATTGTCGAAAAATTTTTTGTGTTACAGAGCCATTTATTGAGATGCCTATTTAAGTAACTTAAGAAACAACGGATAAAGGAAGACCCCCGAGGGGCTAGATGAACATTACGCCCTTAATATCAAAGCTTAGAGGCTTGCTTGTTTTCTTTAAGACTTTTGCCACTGCTCTTTCAAAGTCTTCTAAAGTAACCTTGGCTTTTTCTTCTCTTATCGCAAACATTCCAGCTTCGGTGCAGATCGCTTTGATATCGGCACCACTTGCACCTTCCGTCGTCTCGGCGAGTTTCTTGAAATCGACATCGTCTGCTAGTTTCATCCTCCTTGTATGGATCTTGAATATCTGGATTCTTCCCTCGAAATCGGGGAGCGGTATCTCAATTATCCTATCGAATCTTCCCGGCCTTAGTATAGCAGGATCAAGGATGTCGATTCTGTTCGTTGCTCCGATGATTTTCACGTCACCACGAGGATCGAATCCGTCCATCTCGGCAAGGAGTTGCATTAAAGTTCTCTGGACTTCTCTGTCGCCACTTGTATCGGTATTTGTCCTTCTCGCAGCTATGGCATCTATTTCATCTATGAATAGGATTGTCGGTGCCTTCTCCCTCGCTAATTCGAATACTTCTCTGACGAGTCTTGCACCCTCTCCGATATATTTCTGGACGAATTCGCTCCCGACAACTCTTATGAAAGTTGCGTTGGTTTCAGTTGCTACCGCTTTTGCGATTAGAGTCTTACCTGTTCCCGGAGGACCGTAGAGCAGAACTCCCTTTGGCGGTTCAATACCAACCTCTTCGAACAGATGCGGTTTGAGCAGTGGCAGCTCGATAGCCTCTCTGACTTCTTCGATCTGCCTATCAAGACCTCCAATATCAGTGTATCTGACGTTTGGTTTTTCATCAACTTCGAATCCGTAAACCATTGGGTCTTTCGGTGTCGGGAGGACACTAACAACCGCAAGAGTCTGCTGGTTTAGGGCTACTCTAGCACCGGGTTTCAGTTCATTTAGAGGGATGGAGTGAGATACGTGAACAAGGAATTTGGGGCCGGTTGAACTTTTAACAATAACTCTACCATCTTCAAGAACATCTGTTATAGTTCCTATGAGGAGAGGTGGTGATCTTAATCTTTCGATTTCACTTCTTAATCTCCTAACTTCTCTTTCGTATCTAATTCTTTCAGATTCCACAAATCTTTTCTCATCTTCAAGCCTTCTGCAAAGTTCTTTTAATCTTTCATATTCTCTTTCAAGCTGCCTTAATCTTAGGATTAAATCTTCTATTGGTTTTGAACCTATTGTATCCTCCATAATATCCCCTCGGGAGCCTCCACTAGATACTATACAACTACTACTATATGAATTTAACCGTTCTCTTCTTAAGATTGTTTAAGAAACAGCTGGTTTTAACACCTTAAAGAGTTCTCTCTCCAACTCCGATCACAATCCCGAGGATAGAAAGAAGCTTCGGAGATGGAATTACGGAAAGATTGAATGACTCGAAGATTTTTTGTTTCTTAATGAAATCAACCTTAAAATCTTGTCTTTTAGGACCATCTAGAAACTTTTTGCTTTTCGGTGATAGATAGTTTTTGTTAATTTGTTCGAGAAATAGAGAACATAGAAACCGAATCTAAGACGCCGGGGGTGGGATTCGAACCCACGCGGGCAGAGCCCAGTGGCTTAGCAGGCCACCGCCTTACCACTCGGCAACCCCGGCTTGACATAGTGTAATCATTCACTATTTTTAAATATTTTGTTCTAACAAAGAAGCGAAATCCAAGGAAAAAAGTTCCATGTAAAAGCTACGAAAACTGTTTATTTTCGATATTTTAGAGCTAATCTTGAGTCATTCTAACCAAGCCCGATAACATTAATCGAAGACATACTAGGGGGATGGATCACCTCTGCCTCTCAGACGGAGATGTCGTTAGACTAGCGTAAAATGAACGATCGTAACAAACTCGGAATCTTTAATGCTTCCGTAAATCTTCTTTAAAGCTTCGATAAGCTCTTCTTTACTGTTAAATCCGTCCTTTTTAGCATCTTCATCAGTTAATTCTTTAACTCTCTTAACAACGACCTTATCGACTCTTGCTTTAGCAAAAGGTTTGTTATCGACTGTCAGTTCAACAATTCTTCCAATCGGATATCTTTTGATGCCTTTTCTTACTGTCGTTATCTTTTTTCCTTGTATTATCGCCTCAACATATTCAAAGTCGAAATTAATCCTCTTTTGTTCCATGATACCACTCCCAAACCTTTTTTAAAGCTTTTAGTAATCTTTTATAGGATTTTGGATCGTCAATATCTTTCCAATCTCTGAGCATGAGACACTTCGCTATCAGGACTTTTTCCTCTTTTTCATCCATTTCAGCTTTGTCAGTTCTCAAGTAGTAATACCTGACGAGAGGCCTCGCAATATCTGATATGTATTCGTAAAGACTCTGTCCTTGGAAGTATTTTTTCATTCTCTTTCTCTCCACCTTCCCGATAACCGGCTCGTAGTAGGTACAGTCCTTTTTTAGACTTTTCAGTAACATATTGGCGGTCTCAATCTCAATATCGCTAATCTCATCGCTCAGATATTCCACAACTCTTCTAACGAATTCCGCATTTATCTCGTCAATCTTCGATGAAATATGCATTTTTAACGGTCTTAAAACGATAACGGTGTATTCCCCAGAGATCTCGTTTCTCTGAGGAGTGATGTGGACGGGGATAAATCCGTTTTTCATCCAGAAATTTAAAAGTTCTGGTGAGACACCGAAGCCACTACCAGCCCAATCGAGTTCTTTTTCGGTAGCCCATTCAATCAGCTTCATTAATCCGAAGCTTCCGATTCCTTTATTCATCACCGATGGATGAGTGGCTATCCTGACAATCCTGATACCTACGAGTTTCGGAAAATCGTAATCCCAGTAATGCTTGAGAATCAGATCTGGGATTATTTGTCCTTTCGGCTTATAGCCTTCTGAAAGTTTCGCTATCGTCTCTTCATCCATGTTTCCCTCGATCGCAACATGCAGAGAACAGACCGTCTTTCCGTTAACCTTTACTCTCAGCGGAATGTGGTTTGGCATATCTAAAAGAATTACTAGATCGGAAGGTCTGTTTCTGTAGTGAGCGAGGACATAGATCCCGAAAAACTCCCTTAAAAGATCATCGTTTTCTATTAGTTTATCCTTATCAATTTCTTCGAATTCGAACTTTTTCTCTTCTATAGCTTTTAAATCTTCTCCATCAAGCTCTACTGGCTGTGCATCAAGAAGTAAAACATCGTAAAGCCACTTCTCAATGGGGTCGCCCTTACCGTATCTGATCGGTTCTTCAAGGTGGACTTTGACGAGCTCAACATTTTCATCACTCTCAAGTCGTTTTAGAAATCTTATGGCGAATCCTCTTCCCGTCCCTTCATATCCGTGTATGGTTGTAGAAAATATAACGTATCTGCATCCTTCAACAATCTTCCAGAGGACGGGAACATCAATTCCGGCCGCTTCATCGACGATGATTATATCTGCGAAATCTTTTTCAATCATTGCTCTACGCGGAACCGCGTATTCGACACGGGCGTATTTGCTGTTGATTACCGTGATGTTGGGACCGCTCGTTTTCACGCTGAACATTTTCATCCCTTGCCTTACGAGAGCTTTTTTCAGGAATTCAAAGTAGGTCTGAACAGCATAAGGAGTCGGGGCGACCACAAGTATCCTAACTGGTCTCTTCAGCACCCTCTCCATCCTTGAAATGAGGTACGGCGTTACGATTCCTAAGACAGCTGTCTTTCCTCTGCCTCTGTTTGCTGTAATAACGACAGCTTTCGTCTCTTTTTCTTTGTCAAAGAAGGTTTCAAAGGTTTGAAGAACCTCTACCTGATCCTGAGTGGCACACATTTTGTAAAGCTTTCTTTTGATCTCTTTTTTCTCCTCAGGAATTACTATCTCCTCCCTCGGTTCTATAACTTTTTTGAAAGTGTATTCTTTGATTATCTCCCTCTTATCGGCGTCAAATATGATAATACCTTCGGCAGTTAGTGTTTTCTTAATGAATCGTCTGTAAAATCTCGGAACTACATCCTCCACCGTATAGGGTTCGCTAACTAGATCTTCGTGCCATTTTCCCTTAAGATTCCACCAAGCATCTATGGGAGGAGACAGGGCGATTATTATTCCACCCTCTCTAATTGTCTCGATTATAATCCCGAGGTCATTCGGATGAAAACCTTCAGTTAGATCGATGATCAGACTGTCATAAGTTTCTCCCAAAACTGATGCGGATTCTCTATAATGCATTAACTTGCCCTCAAAATATTTTTCAGCTAATTCAAGAAAGTAACCCCTTCCGACAATCAGAAGATTGTTTTCCTTTTTTCCAATCGTTTTCAAATGAGTCTTGTAGACTCTCTTTGCTATTTTCAGCAATCTATCGTTTATCTCCTTGGAACATAAAAATACTCCGTACCTATGGCGATTTTCAACAGCGATTTGACAAGCTTTTTGAATTTCTTCAAGCAGTTTTTTTACGGTCATTTTTAAACAATCTTACGTCATGATTTAAAAAAGTAATCCTTAGCAGTTTCGAGCGATCTTGCAACAAGTTCCGCTGTCTTCTCTGCGTCTTTTATCGAAATAACCTCTACCGGTGTGTGGATGTAGCGAGCGGGAACACTTACGACGCCGGTTGGAATACCGGATTTTGTTAGATGGATCGCCGTAGCGTCGGTCGTTCCTCCTTCACCTACTTCGAGTTGGTATTCTATCTTGTTTTTCTCGGCTGTTTCAACAAGCCAGTCGAGAACACTCTTCGGAGCTATAATCCCCCTTCCAGAAGCGTCCGCTACCGTTATTACGGGTCCTTTCCCGATTTTCACATCGATCTTAACGTTTTCTGCACCGGGATGATCTGTTGCGGGTGTAGTATCAATCGCCAAGGCAACATCGGGTTCGATTTCGAATGCCGAAACGCGGGCTCCTTTCAACCCAACCTCCTCTTGGACTGTCCCAACTGCATAAATTGTTGCTTTACTTTTTGTATTCTTTATAGCCTCGATCATTACAGCAACTCCAACTCTGTTATCGAAAGCTTTGCCCGTTAACTTGTCCCCGATTCTGATGCATTCTCTGTCTATTGTTACGGGAGTTCCCACTTCGACACCCATCTTTTTTGCTTCTTCCCTGCTGTTTGCACCTATATCTACGAACATATCTCCTATTTCAATGATTTTTCTCTTTTCATCCTCTTTCATGAAATGGGGTGGCTTCGATCCCACCACGCCGTATATTTTCCCCTTTCTCGTATGGAGAACAACTCTCTGATTCAGAACAGTTTGGGAGAACCATCCACCAATGGGGGTCAGCCTGAGAAATCCGTTTTCGTCAATAAATTTTACCATAAAGCCGATCTCATCTATGTGTGCTGCGATCATCTCTTTGAATTCGTTTCCATTTTTAATACAAATTATATTCCCAAGCTTATCCACCCGTATCTCATCAACGAAATCTTCAAGCTCTTCCTTAATAATCTCCCTTATTTCGTCTTCGTATCCTGCGATTCCATGGGCGTTGCTCAGCCTGATAATGAGATCCTCCACCTTACCACCTCATTCAAGAATCGCATGCCTATTTTCCAAATCTTTTTCGGTCAGATTTCTTAAGCTCATAAGCTCAGCTATTAGAGCATCGAGGAATATCATAACCGTTAGTTCGAACATTGTCCCTAAGGGGGCGATTTTCGATAACTCTTCATCTTTCTCGGTTTTTATCTTTGCCTTGATATACAGGATTATGTCAGCGAGCTTAGCTAATGTTGATTCTTTATTGGATGTCACAGCTAAGAGTTTTGACTCGATTAATTCTTTTGCTTTTTTACTGATATTCACGACAGAAGTTGTTTCCCCAGAACCTGAAATTGCTATGAGTAGATCATTCTTTCCGATCCTTGGGGTAACGGTCTCTCCGACTACGTAAACGTTGAACCCGCAGTGCATAAGTCTCATAGCAAAGGCTTTGGCGACAAATCCACTTCTTCCGGCACCTATGACAAAGATTTTCTCTGCATTCTGAATTGCGTTGATTGCTCGCTCTATCTCTTCAAAATTTAGATTCTTTTTAAGATTCTCTATCTGTTTCTCAATCGTATCTAGGAACTTGAGCATCTGCTCTCCAATCATTCTGACCCCCACTTTCTGTTGTTTTGTAGCGGATAATAAATTTTGAGGGAATTTGGAAGAAAATTTAAATATTTAGCCAAACATCCATAGGCATGCTAATTCTTGCCCTTGATGTTTTAAATGAGAAAAAAGCGATGGACATCGCTGCAGACGTTAGAGATTACATATCCATGATTAAGGTCAATTACCCCCTCGTTTTATCTTCAGGTATCGGGATCATTGAAAAGCTCTCGAAAATAAAACCAGTGATAGCCGATTTTAAAATTGCCGATATTCCTTACACGAGCTCTTTAATAGCAGAAATTGCTTTTGAGAACAGGGCGAAAGCTGTTACAACTCATGGGTTTGTTGGAAAAGATGTTATCGAAGCTGTTAAGAAAGTAGCCGGGAGATATGACGGCGAAGTCTATGTGGTCACAGAATTAAGCAGTAAGGGTGGTAGAGAATTTATGGCAAAAGTTTCAGAAAAAATAGTAGAGATCGCAAACGAAACGGGATGTGATGGACTGATCGTCCCGGCAACGAGACCTGAAAGGATTAAAGAGATAAGGAGTAAAACCTCCCTGAAATTGATTGCTCCTGGTGTAATAACGCAAGGTGGCGAGATCAAGGATACTTTAGATGCTGGAGCAGACGGAATTATCGTAGGTAGAGCGATCTATAATGCAAAAGATCCTAAAGAAGAAGCGAAAAAGATTTGGGAATTAATAAAAAAGTATAAAAAAATTTAAAAATCACAACCGAAAATTAGAAATATCTTGGATTAGTAGATTATTTAAGCCCGGGTAGCTCAGCTCGGGAGAGCGTGCGGCTGAAGACCGCATGGTCCCCGGTTCAAATCCGGGTCCGGGCATAAGGGTAAAAGTATAAACTAGATTTATAATTTCTCTTTTTTATGAATTTATGTTCTTTTATTTCAGTAGGCTCATTAAGTCGTCCTAATTTCACGAATTAAGATGGACCCTTTTGGTGCGTTGTATTTCGATAAGTCGTGAACACTCCACACTAGAATACGAGATTAACGATATTTTTAAATACACTCTAATCAAAACTCATAAAAAAGGAGGATTATAAAATGGCAAGACCTCTTGATGTCTTGAACAGAGCGTTGAATACGCCAGTGATTGTCAGATTAAAAGGTGGTAGGGAATTCAGAGGAATCCTCGACGGCTACGATATTCACATGAATCTAGTTTTACTCAACGCAGAGGAAATTCAGGAGGGAGAAGTCGTAAGAAAGCTCGGAAGTGTCGTGATTAGAGGAGACACCGTAGTTTTCGTTTCGCCTTCTCAGTGAGGTGATATAATGTCTGATGGAACCGCCGCAATGGGTAAAAGAGGTAGGAAAATCGTCCATGTGAAGTGTAGAAGATGCGGTAGAGTCTCGTTCCATAAGAGAAAGGGATACTGCGCAGCGTGTGGATTCGGAAGAAGCAAAAGAATCCGGAGCTACAATTGGGTGAACAAAAAGAAGGACAGCTACTGAAATGTGCGGTGTTGTTGGGATTTATTCCCACGACGAGCTTATTACTTCTAGATTAACTTTTTACGCACTCTATTCTCTGCAACATCGTGGACAGGAGTCTGCTGGTATCTCGGTTTTCGGAGACTACATCCACATCCATAAGGGAATGGGTCTAGTTAATGAGGTCTTTAACGAAAAAAAACTAAACGAGATGCGTGGAAAAGTTGCGGTTGGCCACGTGAGGTATTCAACAACGGGTGAAAGCAAGATAGAAAACGCACAACCACTTTTAGCGAAAACAAAGAAGGGTGCTCTCGCCATAGCTCATAACGGAAATATTGTGAATTATCACGAGCTTAGAAGCAAATTAGAGAACAAGGGTTCTGCGTTCATCACGGATTCCGATACAGAAGTAATAGCAAAGATTCTTTCAAAGGAGTTACTCAAAAACGATATAGCAGATTCCCTGAAGAATTTAACCGAGATGCTCAGAGGTAGCTACACTCTCGTCATGGCTTTAAACGATACACTCATAGGATTCAGGGATCCCCTGGGTTTTAAACCACTGATCGTCGGAGAGGGGGATTTCGGCTATGTTATTGCAAGCGAAAGTTGTGCCCTCGATGCCTTAGGTGCCCGAATCATAAGGGATGTAAGTCCGGGAGAAGCCGTTATAATTCGGGAGGGAGAAATCGATTTCGTCAGAATAGCTAATTCAAAGAGAAAAGCCCACTGCGTTTTTGAATACATTTACTTTGCAAGACCAGACTCCGTAATCGATGGAAGATGTGTCTACGATGTTCGACATAAGATAGGAGAAATCCTTGCGAAGGAATCTCCAGTCGATGCGGACATAGTATCTCCCATTCCCGACAGCGGGACGACATCGGCGATAGGTTTCTCAAAAGCTTCTGGGATAGAATACCTTGAAGCTCTTATAAAGAACAGATACGTTGGGAGAACTTTCATTCTCCCAGAACAAAACGCCAGGGAACTTTCAGTTCAGATAAAAATAAATGTCGTGAAAAGCAATGTTCAAGGGAAAAGGGTAGTTCTTGTTGACGACAGTATTGTCAGAGGGACGACAAGCCGTAAGATTGTGGACATGGTAAGGATGGCAGGAGCGAAGGAAATTCATTTCAGAGTCGGAAGTCCTCCGATAATCTCCCCATGCTACTTCGGAATAGATATGTCAACGAAGGAAGAGCTTATAGCATCAAATAGGAGCATCGAAGAAATAAGAAAAGAGATTAACGCGGACAGCCTTGCTTACTTAAGTCTCGAAGGTCTGACAAAAGCCATAGGAATAAAAAGAGAAGATTTATGCTTGGCTTGCCTGACCGCTAAGTATCCCGTAGAAATTTAGGTACATTCTCTTCGTAGGGTGGCCAAACTATCCCCCTTTCGGTAATTATCGCCGTAACATTCGTTAGGGGTGTGGAATCGAAGGCTGGATTGAAGACTTTAACATCTTTTGGAGCTATTAAGCTTTTTCTGCACTTTACATGGCAGTAGATTAGCTCGTCCTTATCTCTCTCTTCGATTAGGACATCTTCGGACTTCCTGTTCCAATCAAAGGTTGTTAGGGGTGCTGCCACGTAGAACGGGATCGAGTGCTCTTTTGCGAGAACGGAAAGTGTGTATGTCCCGATTTTATTGAAAACAGCGTCTCTTACTATTCTGTCAGCCCCTACGATGACTTTATCAACCATTCCCTTTTGCATTACGATTCCAGCCGCCCCATCCGTTATCAGGGTGACATCGATTCCGTCTTGCATAAGCTCCCATGTCGTTAGACGGGAGCCCTGATTTAATGGTCTCGTCTCGCATGCGATCACTCTAATCTTCTTGCCCTCCTTAACGGCGCTCCTTATAACACCCAAAGCCGTCCCCCAGCCCACAGTGGCGAGCTTTCCAGCGTTGCATATTGTCATAATCGTGTCTCCGTCATCGATTAGGGAAGCACCCCATTTCCCTATTGCCTTGTTTCTTTCAAGGTCTTCGTCTGCGATCTTTTCAGCTTCCTTTAAAGCTAGTTTTCTGATATCTTCAACTGTTTCTCCTTTGAGAGCTGTTTTTAAGACTCTTTCAATGCCAACGAAGAGATTCACCGCAGTAGGCCTCGTGGAAGCCAAAAAATCAGCGGCTTTCTTCAGATAGCTTTTAGCCTCTTCAGTGTCTCTAAAATCTCTTTCGTGAGCCGCTAAAGCAATTCCATAAGCTCCGGCGACTTCCAAAGCAGGAGCACCCCGAATTGCAAGCCTTTTGATGGCATCTGCAAGTTCTTGGATGTTACGACACTCCAAGATTTCGAATCTATCTGGAAGTTTTGTTTGATCGATTAGTTTTACTGCATTTTCTTCCCAGAATATCGATCTCATAAACGATTTTATAGACCTTTTATAAATTTGCTTGATGAGAATCGTTGCAACTGGAGACACCCATGTGACGAAGCTATTGGAGTTACCCACTAGGCTTATAGAACTTATGGACGAGGCGGATTTGGTCATCCACACCGGAGACTTCGTATCAAATGAACTTCTTGAGGAAATAGAAAAAAGATATAACCTTTTAGCAGTCTACGGGAATTCAGACGATGAGAAAGTGAAAAGAAAGCTCAAACAAACCGAAAAAATCAGAGTTAATGATGTTTGGATAGGTGTTGTCCACAGGGGAAATTATCTCAATAACTTCGACGATCTCGGATACAAGGCAAAGGAACTCGGCGTAAACCTTCTCATCTTCGGTCACATTCATCGCTTCGTTCTCGAAAATTTCGGAGATGTTATCGTTCTCAGCCCCGGAAGTCCAACAAAGCCCCGACAATCTGTAGCGAGTTGTGCCATAATCGACGTTAAGGGATCGAAGGTGGAGGTGAAGTTCGAAATCATTGACGACATATATTGCGGAATGGATGTTGAGCTAAAGTAATTTATGCTTTCGGGCTAACCAAATTGGATTATCCGTTATGCAATCCTTTTTTTAACTTACTTACTAATAAAAGAACACACTAACGCTGCTCACAGCCTGGCTAGAATGAATAAAAAAGTGTATTAGTACTAAAATACCATATGCACTCCTGCTGCTTCAAGAGCTCTGTAGTTATGCACTCTTGCCTTTGCGACTTTTTCTGCCTCTTCAATAGCTAAAGCCTCGTTCCAAACTCTTCTCCTATCTGAAGGTAGTGGATATTTTTCAAAGCAAGCCATATTAGCGATTAACTCGCCTTTCTTAATTATTTCTTCCTTACTCATATCGTTATCCTCGATTATAAATTGGAGCTTGATCAACCCTTTATTAGTTAAAATTCGACCTTCATGACCAATGAGGAGTCTTGGTACTCTGAATCTTAAGTAAACAAAGCCCCACTTTACTGATCCTTCATACAAAGGTTCTTCAAGTTCATTAAGGAGATCCTCTTCAGTATCTGTTTTATATGCTACCGATATTATATATTGGTTTTCATCCATAGAAAAGAGTTCCATTAACCTTCTTGGGTCTCGATCAAAGACTCTACGTCTTATGGTTTTCACAAATCCAACAGTATTCTTGAAATATTTGCGAAACTCTTCGTCTTGTCTAAAGTTAGCAAGAAAGAACTTGTAAGTATAATTAAGAGTACCATCAACTAACACCCAATTTTCAAACCCATACTCGTCTCTGTATCTTTTAAGATAAGCTGCTTCGAGTATGCTCATTAGGACTCTAGTTCTTACTCTTGCTTTGCGGTAAACTAAACCTAAATCGTATATCTGTTCAGGATTAATTTGAATTGATCTCCTTTTTTCATCGAGCCCTCTGTAACTTGTGTCAGCTATTACATAAACTGTTGGTTGATCGATCTCCTCTAATTTTTTAAGTGCATCCCCTTTTAACTCGTGATCATATATAGTATTGGGATATATACTCCTAAGAACATTCACGAATTCTTCAATGTCCTTAGCCGCTCTACTATCCCCGTACATTTCGTGATAGTCTATCGCAGACTTATACGGGAAAAGGATTGCAATAATATTTTTAAGGAGTCCTGTATCATGTAGATATCCACGATCGTCTCTTGTTAGTAGAGCGCCTGATATACTTGCAATGTAAACGGGAATTCCAGAAAGATAACCCATTCTCGCCGTTTTGTATGTTCCATCCAAGAAGGCAGCAAACCTTTCAGACACTTCATTTGGGTTAGCTACTTTAAAATTGAGAGTCGTGCCCTCACTTGTTAATACTTCTTCAGTTGGATCCGATTCATAAGAAAATTCTAATCCTTCTATTGGCTCTTCTATAAAGCTTAGATCTGGAACAAAACTTTTAATTTTTCTTAAGGGATTTTCTCTGTTGTACATAGAGGACACTTTATGGTGGAATTCTATGAAGTGGAATCGGAAATCTCAAGATTACTGGAGCATTGTGAATTGCATGATTCACGATTACTTCTCCATGCTTAAGAACAGTTGCTCTTTCTTTAAGGGAAAACCTCAACCATTCGTACGCCGTTCCTCTAAGTTCGATTGAGTGAGTTCTGCCTACAGCCTGAGTAGATGTATTGGCAAGAATTTCTTCATCCACTTGGCTTGCTAATTGTTGTGCTCCAATTAATGAGAGTCCAATGCTCCTACCCCTAGCAGCTATGTCTATAATAGGAGCTTTTATGGCTGAGAAAGCTTTGCCTGCAGGCGCGAATTTGTTAAGTTCGTCGACAAATACGCAGATTCTTTTTGGAAATTCTTCTACTGGATAATCATTACCCCAGATTCTGACTAAGGATTCACCCTCTTTTTTAGCTTCAAGAATTCTGTTTAATACTTTCAGAACTGATAGAAAAACAAGTCTTTTACCCTTGTCTGGTAAGGGTTCAATGTTTATGATAAAGAGTTTACCTGGTTTTATGTCATAGAGTGGTATTCTTTTATTAGGACCAACTCTAGGAGTGCTTTTATCAATGATTTTAGACAACTGTTCAAGAGACACTCGCAATCTGTTAAGGAACTTGCTAACTGTCGATCGATGATGGGGGACTCCTCCGATATATACGTGTTGTCCTCTCTGTCCAATGCCTGAAGTTAACAATTGATTAAGAGTAGCCATTAATTGGTCAAAAGATGTCGTATACTCTTCCACAATAGAGACAAGTAAAGCTTCAAATTGTTCATTAATATCTTCTTTTTCGAAAAGCATTTTTAAGACTTCAGGTGTACCATCACCCAACTCCACGAGATCGAGAAATCCAAACTTAAAGTCTTTTCCAAGTTCAAATATTTCTACATTTTCTTCAAGAAGTTCAAAGATCGGAAGAGCGTCGTGAAGGGAAAGAGTGTAGATCTCGGTGGTCGCCGTATCCTTAAAAAAAAACAAAAACAGCTCCCTATCGTCTTGACACCGGCAATAGCATTTATTTGCCAGACTATATTATCTAATATCAATAATATTTAACAGT
>CAZZMN010000015.1:0-12715 GCA_964655455.1 uncultured archaeon | reverse complement strand
ATAAATTAGAGAATTATTTCCAAATGTGCATCCCGTAGCAACCTGAACTCCATCGGTAAGGCAATTGTTGCACTCAACTATCGCAAGAACATCTTCCCCAACACTTGCCATTTCATCTTTCCCAATTCCAAGCTTTTCCATTGCCAGAACAGACATTCTGACTCCAATTGCCAAGAAAGGACAGATGTGACCGTGAAACTCCTTTGCTTTCATCAGCAACCTTCTAAGTTTAAATTCTGGTCTCGCTTCCTCAAGCCACCCGATTTTCGCATCGCTGACAGAGTCTATCGCTGAAGAGTAGGGCTTTATATCCAGTACTGGTGTTTCATCTAAGGCGTCAAGTCCTCTAACCTTAAGAAATCTCCCACTTCTCTCTAAAAGCTCCACAACCGCAAATCCAATCGGATTCGGTCTGTTTGGAGAGCGAGTTGCAAAAACTCCGTGCACTCTGGTATCGTGGGGTGTTTTCGTCAGTAGCACATCTCTTTTTGCTCTGTCAAGCCAGTAAAGGACTATTAGGTGTGTGCAGGTTTCGATGTCCTTCAGACCTTCCTCGAATTCCGGAAGCACTTCGATTTCACAAATCTCAGTCGAGAACCTCCCCTGACAGGGAGCCTGATCCGCATCTTTGTAGGGGGATCTAATCAGACCAATGGGCTTGACTGGGAATTGCATCAACTATCACCTCGGCTTCAGATCCTCGTAAGCGAGCCATGTTGTTATTTATACTTCATCAATATTAAGATTTCGCATCTGTTATCTGTTTAGTGTTATTTCATCTTATTAGAAATCGCTGAATGGCTAAAAAAATCTAACTTGAAAAACCAAGTCATTAACTCTAAGTTTTTTAGTTGCTTTATTTTGGGTTTCAAGTTTTTTGTTCTGTCCCGTTGGAATGAGATTTGAGCGGTAAACGTATTAATAAAAGTGTTTCGAGCGTGGCAACAGTTTAATACTATTTCAAAGATACTACTAAAGGATGAAAGGTTGGCTAATCGATGCAGACTACATCACCGAGAACAACAGAGCCGTGATAAGATTGTGGTGTAAGGATGATGAGGGGGTCTTCATAGTCTACGACAGGAATTTCGAGCCTTACTTTTATCTGATCCCTCAGGATAATGTGGATGTATCGGATGTGGAAAGAGTCATCATTCAAGGAAAAAACAGAGTAATAAAACCCAAAAGAGTTGAATGGGTTAAAAAGAAAGTGTTCGGGAAAGAAATAGACGTTCTGAAAATAGTTGCAGAGCACCCTCAGGATGTCCCCAAATTAAGGGAAGAGATGAAAAAATTCGGTGATGTCAGGGAGGCGGATATTCTCTTCGCCTACAGATATCTGATCGACAGGGATCTCGCATGCATGGACGGGATAATTGCCGAAGGGGAAGTTCGGAAGGAGAAGGATCTTAGAGTTGTTGATGCTGAAAAAGTCAGAAGAAAAAGATTGAACGGATTTCCAGAGCTCTCAGTCATGGTTTTTGACTGCGAGATGTTTCCATCGTCAGGAATGCCTGATCCGGAAAGAGATCCCATCATCATAATCGGAGTAAAATCGGGAGACTATGAGGAGCTAATTCACGGGAATGAGAGGGAGATTCTAACAAAGTTCGTAAAAATCGTAAGAAATCTAGACCCCGATGTGATTGCGGGATACAATCAGGATAATTTTGACTGGCCTTACATAAAGAAGAGGGCTGAAAAGCTTTCAGTTAAACTCAATATCGGAAGGGACGGGAGCGAACTCACCTTTAGAGGAGGAAGACCTAAGATAGTGGGAAGACTGAACGTGGATCTGTATGACATAGCAATGAGGCTTGATGTGAAGATAAAAACGCTCGACAGAGTTGCAGAATTCCTCGGAAAGAAAGTGGAAATAGCGGATATAGAGGCCAAGGATATCAGAAAGAAATGGCTTGAAGGAGATAAAGAGAGCGTTCTGAGATACGCCAAACAGGACGTCCTTAATACATACTTTATCGCCGAGGAGCTTCTACCCCTCCATTACGATCTCTCAAAGATGATAAGAATCCCCCTCGACGACGTAACGAGGATCGGAAGGGGGAAGCAAGTGGACTGGCTGCTCTTTAGCGAAGCGTATAATATGAACGAAATTGCCCCAAATCCATCGGAGATCGAGGAGAGCTATGAAGGTGCTTTTGTCTTGGAGCCTGTCCGAGGACTCCACGAAAACGTCTATTGCCTCGATTTTGCGTCAATGTATCCCTCAATAATGATTGCGTTCAACATAAGCCCCGATACGCTCGTAATGAATGGATGCAACGATTGCTATACAGCTCCAGAAGTTGGCTACAAGTTCAAAAAGCATCCCGACGGATTCTTCAAAAGAATTTTAGAAGACTTGATCAGGAAGAGGGGAGAGATAAAGGAAAGAATGAAGGAAATCGACAGAAATTCCTTGGAGTACAGGCTCCTTAACATCAGGCAGCAGACTTTAAAGGTGTTAGCGAATAGTATCTTACCAGATGAGTGGCTTCCCGTAATCGAGAGTGGAGAGATAAAGTTCGTGAAAATTGGAGCATTCATCGATAAACTTATGGAAAAATATAGAAATAACGTTAAAGAGATCGAAAATAGCGAAGTTCTCGAAGTTGATGGGATAAAGGCATTCTCATTTAATAGAAAGAATAAAAAATCCCAGATTAAGCCGGTTAAAGCTCTGATCAGGCACAGATATGATGGAAACGTGTATGACGTCGAGCTTGAATCTGGAAGGAGAATCAAAATAACAGAAGGACACAGTCTATTTACGGTGAGAAAAGGTGAGATAACAGAGATCTCTGGCAATGAAATTAAGAGGGGTGATCTAATAGTTGTGCCAAAAGCAATTCGTATAGATGGGAAGACAATGACGCTAAACATTCCAAAACTTCTTTGTAGACTTCCGCGTAGCAAAACCAAAAACATGGTCTTGACAATCCCAGGTAGGAAAAATTTCTTCAAGGGGATGCTAAGAGCTTTGAGGTGGATTTTCAGTGAAGATGGAAATAAAATCCGAATTAGATACGCTACTCATCTCGAAAATCTTGGCTTGGTCAAGTTGAATTCCATCGAAGTTACAGATTGGAATGCTCTAAATGCTTACAAAACGTTTTGTGAAAAATTGGTTGAAAATGCGAAATATGATCACAATAAACGTGAATGCGTCATACATTTCGACGATATTAGAGATGTTATCGACAGAATCCCCGACAGAGAATTTGAGGCTTGGAAGATCGGAACGATCAAAGGATTCAAAATGCCAGCTGTTATTCATGTTGATGAAGAATTTGGAAAGCTTTTAGGATACTACGTAAGTAAGGGATATTCGAGACAAAAAGGTAGATACACCGTCAGGATATACAACCACAGCCAATCAGTCTTGGATGATGTGCAAAGACTTGCCGAGAAGTTTTTTGGTAAAGTGAGAAAAAGAAAGACGTATGTCGAAATTCCGAAAAAGATTGCCCACCTTATATTTTGGACGCTCTGCGGCTCTAAAGCAAATAATAAGCGAATTCCAAGCGAAATACTTATGAGTCCTGAAAATGTTAGATGGGCGTTTTTGGAGGGATACCTTATAGGCAATGGAGACATCCATCCATTTAAGAGATTCAGACTTTCAACAAAAAGCGAAATTTTGATGAATCAGCTCGTTTTCTTACTGAATTCCCTCGGTATATCCGCAATCAAGCTAAGATTTGATAGCGGAGTTTTTAATATCACCGAAGACGCTGAGACTATAGAGTGGCTGATCGAAGGAGACTTGGTCTTAGACAGGGTAAAAAACGTAAGAGTTGAAAAATACAGCGGATGGGTTTACGATTTAAGCGTTCAGGATGACGAAAACTTCTTGGTAGGCTTCGGACTTCTCTACGCCCACAACTCTTTCTACGGATATATGGGTTGGAGCGGGGCGAGATGGTATTGCAGACCGTGTGCCGAAGCGACCACAGCGTGGGGTAGGTATTTCATCAAAAGAGCGATCAGCATCGCAAGGGATATGGGATTTGAAGTCCTATACAGCGATACAGATTCCCTTTTCGTGAAAAAAGATGGGATAAACGAGAGCGAAGTCAGGAAGCTTATAAAAGCTATTTCAAAGGAGATGCCAATTGACATCGACATCGATGAGGTGTATGGGTCGATATTCTTTGTTGAAAAAAAGAGATACGCTGGGCTGACGATGGATGGTAGAGTAATCGTGAAAGGTCTTGAAGTCAGAAGGGGAGACTGGTGCGAACTTGCTAAGGAAGTTCAGAAAGATGTGATAGAGATAATACTGAAGGAGAAAAATCCTGAAAAAGCGTTAAGGCACGTTAGGAAGGTTATAGAAAAGATAAAAAAGGGAGGATATCCGTTAGAGAAGTTCATAATCTACAAGGGACTGACGAGGAAGCCTTCAAAATACGAGAGTATGCAGGCACATGTAAAAGCGGCTCTAAGGGCGATGGAGATGGGAATCTTCTTCACTCCCGGATCAAAAGTTGGTTATATCGTCTTGGAGGGTTCCGGAAATGTGGGAGACCGTGCCTATCCGATAGAATTGGTCGAAGACTTTGACGGGGAGTTTGTCAAAATAAGGACAAAGAGTGGAGTTGAAAGAAGGAAAATTGATAAAAATTACTACATAAACCATCAGGTGATTCCAAGCGTTCTCAGGATTTTAGAACAGTTCGGTTACAACGAACTGAGTGTAAAGGGTGAAAGTCAGATGACGTTGGATTCGTTCTTTTAAGTAGTCTTCAGATTCTAATTTTTCTGTAAACTTTCTCTCTCAAATTAATACATTCAAGTTTATCTTTAAATCCAGTAGGTAGTGTCTCACTTTTTCCTATGATCAGGTAGCCACCGTCAACAAGGGCATTGTAAAAATCATTCACTACCTTAACCTTTTGATCTTCGCTGAAGTAAATCATCACATTTCTGCAAAATATCGCATCGAGATACTTTGATACTGGCTCCTCTGTCGTCAGGTCGTGCCACTTGAACCTGACAAGTCTCTTTAAAAAGCTCTTTACCCTGTAGCCATCATCTTCCTTCTCAAAATACTTATTTATCAGGTATCTGTCCAGATTTCTCAACTGAGATTCTCTGTAAAAACCTTCCTTAGCCATTTCAAGACAAGTTTCATCGATGTCAGTGGCGTATATAGATATCATCCAGTCCTTCCCCAAAGCTTCCAAAGCACATATCGCTATGCTGTAGGGTTCTTCACCGCAAGAACATCCGGCACTCCAGAATCTGATTATATTGCTCTTGACCCTTTTCTTTCTATTTGCTATGTCAGGGAGAACGTGCTTCATAAAAAATTCGAAGGGAGTTTTGTCCCTCATAAATTCGGTTACATTTATCGTTATCGTGTTTATGAGTTTGCTTATCTCTTCCTTCCCATTACTCCTAAGAAATCCAAAATATTCGTCCAAATTTTGCATTCCGAGAATTTTCATTCTGAGCTCTATCCTTCTTTTAAGATAGTTCTCTCTGTATCGCCCGAAGTCTATGCCGGATTCTTTACTAACGTAGTTTATCAAGCTTTTAAAAGTTAGATCCATCGTTCAACACCGTTGCTGTATTTCACAAGCATTTTTCCATTATTGGTAAAAAAATAGACTGATCTTCCTAATTTCCCTCCAACGTCCTCTGAGACAACTCTTATGTTGTATTCTTTCAGAAGTGACCTTACGATTTCCACATTTCTCTCACCTATTTTAAGAAAGTCCATGGTCATGTGCTCGAAGATTTGGGCACCGCCGGCAATCTTTGCAATTATATTATGCCTTTTACAACCTATTCTCTCCATAGCTTCTAGCATCATTTCTACCGCATGATCTGCATACTTGGCACTTCTGACAGTCCCGTTGTGGGATTTTGGGAGCATTACATGAGCGAGACCGCCAATTTTTTCGAGAGGATCGTACAGAGCTAAACCCAAACATGAACCTAATCCGATTGTCTTTAAAACGGCAAAACCTTTCGCCACTCTGAATTCACCTATGCCCACGAGATATTCGTGCATTATTCCACCATATTAAGCAGTTCAAAGATATAGTTGAAGAATTTCTCAGTCGGGAAAAGCATTATAAGAGCCCTTATGGTGTCTTCCCAGTCCTTTAGTTCAGCCTCAAATACAATAATGTAATCGCTTTTTTCGGCAATCTGAGAAAGTATAACATCTATCACAGCGATGAAGTAGTCCTTAGCGTAGTTAGGCGGTGTTGGGACGAGTATCGTGTTGAGCATATTCGCTATCGCATCACAGAACGATGAGGAGATAATGTTCCCGATCTCCATTATTGCTGAATTAATAAGTTCCTTATCACTGCAATCTTCAATCAAGATCTCGACTATTTTCTGCGCTGAATCAGGTGTGAAAACAACATATAGGAAACCGGCCTGTTCATTTTCGAGGGTGCTTAATCCGACAACAGTTCCTGTAACTATTTCGTCTGTCTCCACAATTTCGTGTATTTCGTTTATCTTGGTTACGATCACTTCCGGGACACTTATTTCTATCACTTTCCCAAGCATTTGAGAAAGCGAAGTAGCTGCGTTCCCCACGCCGATGTTTCCAACTTCCCTCAAAGTATCAAGTTCGAGTTCGCCGAAATCTTCAACTCTATACAAATTTATCACCTCCTATTAGGCTTAAAACGTCGATAATGGGGACAACCCTACCGTCTCCCAATATTGTGACGCCGCTAAATCCTTTAATTTTTGATAAAAATCCTGTAAGCGGTTTAATCACTATTTCCTGCTGTTCAGATATCGAATCAGCAATCAGAGCGTACTTCTCCCCTTCTTTCTCTACGATAATTCCAACTTCTTTTTCTTCTCTTTTCATACCGTTAGTTCCGAACAGATCCCTCAGATAGAATGCAGGAATTAGCTTGCCTCTGACGAGAAGGAACGGAGATCCGTGGACAAACTTTAAGTTCTCGTCCGTAACGTAAAGAGCTTCTACAACACTTGATATAGGTATTGCATACGTCTCATTTCCAACATTAATTAGAAGAGACTTGATTATTGCAACAGTCGGAGGTAATTGGATTCTTATTTTTGTCCCTTTACCCTTTTCCGAGAAGATCTTGATCGTACCGCCCAATTTCTCAACGGTCGTCTTAACGACATCCATTCCAACACCTCTACCAGAGATCTCACTTACTTCGTCTCTTGTCGAAAATCCGGGAGCAAAGATAAGCATCTTGATCTCTTCCTCACTCATGGATTCCGCTTCGTTCTGGGTTATCAATCCCTTTTCTACCGCCTTTTGTTTGATCTTTACTAAATCAAACCCTCTACCGTCATCCTCTATTTCTATGATGATATTGTTTTTCTCTCTCCAAGCTGATAGCTTAATCTTCCCGATTTCATCTTTTCCTGCATTCTTTCGCTCTTCAGGGGGCTCTATTCCGTGATCAATGGCGTTTCTGATTAAGTGAATTAAGGGATCACTTATCTCATCAAGGACTGTTCTATCGAGTTCGGTATCGAGGCCTTCCATGATTAGATCGACTTTCTTTCCGAGCTTCTTTGCAAGATCTCTGACCATTCTTGGGAATTTGCTGAAAACTCTCTCGACCTTCACCATCCTCATTTGCATTATCTCATCCTGTAAGCTCGTTATAGCTTTGTCCATGATCGAGACAGCTTCTCTTAGTTCTGGAATATTGTATTCAGTTGCGATTTGAAGAAGTCTGCTTTTGCTTATAACGAGTTCTCCGACGAGATTCATTATCGTATCGAGTTGGGATATATTTACCCTAATGCTTTCTAGTTTCTTTACGTTCTTGGGCTCCTTTTTTGGTTCGTCTGGAGTTTTCTGTTTTGTTTGTGGAGCGATCTCGGTTATCTTATATTTATCGATCTCAGCGATTCTTGACAGAACGTTTTCGAGTTCTTCGATTTTATCTACTTTGAGATAGATCGTAAAGGATCTGTCGAATTCGCCACTATCTATTTTCTTTTCGTCGGGAAACGTTCCGATGATCTCAGCAACCTCGCTGAGAGATTCCAAGATGAGTACTGCCCTAACAGACTTCATCATGCAATCTTCGCTCAGAACGATATCGATTTGGACATTGGCGTTCTTCACATCTTTTGTCTCCGTAGTATCTTCACGACTTTCAGCATCTTCAGCGGTTAAGTTTTTCAGTTCATTGATCTCCTCCTCGATTTCAACATCGTCACTGCTCTCATTTTCTATCTTGGTTATTATCTCCCCGATCTTGTCAACTGCTTTCAGCATTGAGTCTATCATGTCGCTTGTTATTTCGATGTTCTCATCTCTTATCTTTCCCATTGCGCTTTCAAGTTTGTGACAAAGCTTCTCAAGATTTTTGAACCCCATGAATCCTGCCATTCCCTTGATCGTGTGGGCGACTCTGAAAATCTCATTTATAGCTTCTCTGTCTCCTTTCTCAAGCTTTATGAAGTTATGGTTCATCAAATCGAGGTATTCCTTTGCTTCCTGAAGGAACACTTGTCTATACTCCTGCATCTCATCCATTTAGCATCACCTCGATTGCGTTGACTATTTCCTCCGCAATCTCGTAAACGGGTTTTACGGATTTAATGGCACCAAGCTCTATCGCAGCTTTCGGCATTCCAAAGACAACGCAGGTATCTTCACTACATGCAATCGTGTATCCTCCCATGTCCTTTATTCTCTTCATTCCATATGCTCCGTCTTGTCCCATCCCCGTTAAGATTACACCTATAACATTTCCACCGTAAACTTCAACAACGGATTCGGCTGTAACATCCATCGAAGGTTTGACGGCATTCACAGGCTTTCCTTCAACAATCTTTATCCTAACTACATTCAAAGCCTTCCCGAGCTTCATGTGGTACCCACCGGGAGCAATATACACCACACCATCTTTGACTTTCTCATTGTTCTCAGCTTCTTTCACTTTTATCTCCGATATGTTATCTAATCTCTCTGCGAGCTGAGTTGTGAATCCGGGCGGCATGTGCTGAACAACAAAAACGGGTGCCGGAAGGTCAGCGGGTAGTCTCGGAATTATCATCTCAAGAGCTGTTGGTCCTCCCGTGGAGGATCCAATCAGAACACATAGATCCTTTGATTTTTTCTTCCATTTTCTCCTTACAACTCCTTCACGCAGTTTTTTGAGATTTTGCAGTCTTATCAGAATCGGAGAATTTTCGGCAACAGCATAGATCTTCCTTATGAGTTCATCCGCCACTGCAGAGTAATCAGCAAGAACACCGTCTGGTTTCGGAATGAAGTCAACGGCACCGAGTTTTAGAGCTTCTATTGTCTCTTTTGCACCCTCCTTCGTATAAGAACTCAGCATTATGACCGGTGTGGGTCTTCTCTCCATTATCACCTTCAGAGCCGATAACCCATCCATCACTGGCATATTTATGTCTAACGTGATTACATCAGGCCTGAATTCCATTAGTTTCTCTATTGCCTCCTTTCCGTTTTTTGCAGTTTCCACTTCTATTCCGGCATTTTTCAATAGATCCGAAACAGCCATTCTGACAAGAGCTGAGTCATCGACTACGAGCACCCTCATACTATATTCCGGCAACTTTTCTTAACTCTTCGATAACCTTTGGAGCTTGAAATGGTTTCACAATGTAGCCTTTGGCTCCGAATTTTATCGCCGTCTTGACCATCTGTTCCTGACCGACCGCAGTGCACATGACAACCTTGGCATTTGGATCTATCTTCTTTATCTCCTTAAGTGCTTCTATTCCATTCATCTCCGGCATGATTATGTCCATAGTAACTATGTCAGGTCTTAGTTTCTTATACAGTTCCACTGCCTGTTTTCCGTTCTCAGCTTCACCCGCGATATCAAATCCTCCTGAGAAGAGAATATTTTTCAGGAGTTTTCTCATAAACGCCGCATCATCCACAATCAAAACCCTAGGCATTCTTCATCACCCCACTCATCTTCTTCATAATATCATTAACGAGAGTTATCCCACGAGGTGTGAGCGCTATCTCTTTCCTGATCTTAACAACTTTCGCAAGCCCTAAATCTATTAACCTATCGTAATATTTGTTCAACTCTTCCGTAGAAATTCCAAGGATTGATTCAATTCCTGCCGAATCGACGCCTGAATAAACCATTGTAAGTATCTGTTCCTCGATCTCTGATAACTTCTCTTTTGGCTTATGCTCTTCTATCAGTTGCTTAAGATATTTTTCAAGCATATCGAGAGTTGTTTCAGGACACAAGACGAAACTCGTAACGACTTCTCCCCTATCAAGATAAGTTAGCATTAGAACTACCCTTTTCTTCTTACCCACGGTTCTTAGATCTTTCTCGACTGAACCGAGATTGTTAAGGGATATACGTGTCTGATTTTTTGGTGAAAGGAACCAAATAGATTCGTCGGCTATACTTAAGTAGCCTTTGTCCCATTTCGCGTCCTTATTTACGACACCGCCTCTGATAGCAGGAGAGAGAAAATAAACTGCAAATCTGTCAGCCTTCAGATTGAACGCCAGATATCTGAATATCTGCTTTTGTTTACTTCCGAAGTGGACAAAATAATTCATGTCACCCCGCTTTATCCTGATTGACTCTTTTCCATTAAATTCCATCCACTCCAAATCCCTTATTTCTTTAAAAGGGATTGTGATTTGGGAGAAAGAAATGGTATTATCCGTTATCGTGACTTCACACATTTTCCAGCCTCCGTCGTAGATTTCCGCTTGTGTTTTCAGCAAAACTTTGTTTCCCATAGTTATCTGAGTCTCTCGACTTCATCTTCGCTCAGAACCTTATTCAGATCGATTAAAATTAGAAGCCCGTCGGGGAGTTTTCCAACACCCTTTAGGAACTTTGCTTCCTCTCTTGCCGTTATTATGCTCGGTAGCGCTTCGATATCGGCTGTTGATAAATACTTAACCTCGTTGACAGTGTCCACCATCATTCCGATAACTGCGTTGTTGTATTCAACGACAATTATGCGAGTGTTGTTATCGATCGGCTTTGGTTCTAATCCGAATCTTTTTCTCAGATTGATTATCGTTGTTATCTGCCCTCTTAAGTTTATGACGCCCTCTACAAAATCTGGGGCATTCGGTATTCTGGTTATCTGTGTTGGTTTTATTATCTCCCTTACCTGAGAGATTTCAACGCCGTATCTTTCGTTCCCGAGATTAAAGACTATAACTTGGACAACATCCTTGCCGCTCCTGATAGTCTGCTGCACTTGATGTCACCCCCCAGAAAATTTAAATTTTTAGCGATACCTCCTGCCTCCGTTTGTAAACGTGGTTGCATACCTTCTTGAGATCTCCTTTCCAGTGGAATCGAAAATTTTGAAGTTCTCGAAGACTGTTCTTGTAGTCTCCTCTGCAATTTGTCTGACTTTCTCCATGGCTGTTGCAATCTGCTGGACTGCCGCTGTCTGCTCTTCTATTGCGGCTGATGTCTCTTCACTACTTGCGGCATTTTCCTCTGC
Source organism: uncultured archaeon (assembly GCA_964655455.1). Lineage (GTDB taxonomy): Archaea > Halobacteriota > Archaeoglobi > Archaeoglobales > Archaeoglobaceae > Geoglobus. Next base: position 1,264 of record CAZZMN010000015.1, on the reverse strand, counting down.
AGTTGATGCAACCTCTTCAAAGTTCTTTGCAAGATTCATGATTCGCGTTAGACCATTTTCTGCCACTTCTTTGACAGCTTCGAGCATATCACTTATTCTGCTAATGGACTCAGCAATCTCATTCGACTTGGTCAAAGCATCCTGTATGCTTAGACCGCCCTCTTCGCTTCTCTTCTTAACATTCATAGTTGCTTCAATGACCTTCTTAGTTTCCTCTTGGACTTTGCGAACGATCTCGTCAATTTCCTCGGTGCTTTTTCTCGACTCCTCAGCGAGTTTTCTAACCTCATCGGCGACCACTGCGAATCCTCTTCCGTGTTCTCCGGCTCTTGCCGCCTCTATCGCTGCATTCAACGCAAGCAAATTTGTCTGATCCGCTATTGATTTTATCCTTTCCGTGACCTTACCGATGTTTCTCACAGCATTATCAAGGGTTTCCACGACTTTGGTTGCGTTTTCAATCTCTTTTATTATGTTCTCCATGGCTTGCAGAGCCTTCATACCAAGCTCCCTAGATGCTTCGGCTCCCTTTACCGCATTCTCCGCAAACTTTGAAGATTCTTCAGCCCTCCAAGCGAGATCCTTGAAGACTTCTTCTGCGGCTTTAAGATCTGCCGCTGAAGCGTTCGCCAATCGTGATAGATTTTCGCTTCCAGTGGCAATCTGCTGTGAAGCTGAGGAGATTTGCTGCATTCCCGCATTCAGTTGATTCACGGCTTCGTTAGCTTCATTTATCTGACGGGTAGCTTCGCTCATATCCTCCGCAAGTCTCTTGATTATCTTGTTCAACCTCTCGGCAAATTCATTGAATAAATCTACGGTCTCTTCGAATCTATCCGCGATCTTGACACCCTCAACTCTTTCCGGTTTACTCACGCGGGCGCTTAAGTTGCCAGCTTGTAATTCTCTTATTCCTCCATCAAGTAGTTCTAATACTTTTTCTGTATACTCAAGTATTCTCTTAACTTCCTGTTCTTTCTCTTTAAGTTCAGTCATATCCTCGATTGTCTCCACAACTCCTGCAATTCCCCCTTCTAGATCGTAGATTGGAGCGGCGGTTGCGCGGGCATAACGCCTATCTCCGACTCGTGTGTCTTTCCCAGTTTCCACTTTGTAAACGTCATCTCCCAATTTCCACCTTTCAAACACCCCCCAATATTTTTTAGCATCTCCCAGATTTTTGGGGGAGAAAACTTCTTAAACAAGTCTTTTCTTTTTTTTTAAAGCCACCCCCTCCTTTTTTTTTTCGCTTACCTCCTCCTCC
>CAZZMN010000014.1:0-61520 GCA_964655455.1 uncultured archaeon | reverse complement strand
CCTGTGTAGCTGGACCATTCACCTTCGATTTAAAGGGAGACTTGCTTGAAATATACCTCAAAAAGGAAAGCATATGTCCGCTTGTTCGCCTGCTTAAAGAAAATGAAATACTATACAAAAAGCAGTTCGAAGTTGCGGTTGAGAACATCTTACGGCTCATTCAGGAGCTCGGGAGAGATGAACTCGAAGAAATTTTAAAGATTGAAGAGCCGGAGACGGAGAAAGTTGTTGAAATAAGGTTAAAAGCTCAAGAAACTAGGGCCTGAATTATTTTCTCGTATAGCTCCGGATTTTTTGTATCCTCATCGCCGTGCATTATCGTTGGATTATCGTTTACTTCGATTACGTAGTAGTCACCATCAACTTCTTTTATATCGACTCCGTAAAGTCCATTTCCAACGCTTTTTGCAGCCCTTTCGGCTATTTTTCTGAGCTTTTTTGGTAAGTTTTCTACTTTTACGGCTTTTACTTTTCCCCAAACCTTTCTTCCTTCTATGCTGTCCCTCACCCTCCATCCACCTTTGGGCATAAAGTACTTGCACGCGTAAATAGACTCCCCTTCAAGCACGCCAACCCGCCAGTCGAATGCTGTTGGCATGTATTCCTGTAAGATTAGTGCTTTACTTCTTCTCATGAATCTTTTCGTAATCTTTACGAGTTCATCGTAGTTGTTGGCTTTCTCAACGTAAAGCGAGAATCTTGAGTTCGGAGCTTTAACAACGAGTGGAAAACCAAGCTTATTGGCGTAACTTTCGAGGTTTTCAAAATCTCCGAAAAAGGGAATAGTTTTCGGTATCGGGATTGAATTCTTCTTCAACCTGTAGTAGAGCGCGACTTTGTTCGAACACACTCTTATGCTTTCAGAATCGTCAATCACCTTTTTCCCCATCTCCTCAGCGAGTCTTGAGACGACGTAGGACGTAAAGAGAGGGTCAGTTGTTGCTCTGATGAATACCGAGTCGAACTTATCGATGTAATGCAGAATTTCATCTCCCAGAGTTGTGAAGCTATGTCCGAGGTCTTCAGCCGTCTTTTTAAAAATTTCTAATGCCTCTTTTTCCTGCTTGAACTTGAAATTGTAACTTTCAACAAAACAGGCTATTCTCATTGTTTAACACCTCGAATATTAGCTCGAAGTTAATCTCGTCCTTTTCGAGTGGTGCAAAATAAAAGGGCTTCACTTTTTCTCCATTTACCTCGAAAAAAACTTTGCCGAGCGGAATTTTTAAAGTTCTGAACAACGTTTCTGCTACAAAGCTGTATTCCTCCTTATTTGTTTTCGTGAGGTACATATCTACAATTTCGATTTTCTCAGCTTTAACCTGCACAACCGGGTAGCGATTCATACTCAAACTCCTGAATGCTTTGAGATACTGATAGCTGTTCTTCACAACTTTGGCTGAATTTTTGGAGAATGGATTTAGCGGAAGCAAAACACACGCTTCCGGCTTTGGGTTGCAAACAATTTCAAACTCAGGAGTTTCAAATCCAAGTTTCCGAAGTATGCTTATGAAGAGGGGGGCTCTATAAGCATCTAGAGCATTTTTAACCGGTGGAAAAACTTCACAACCGTTTTCTTCGGCATGAAGGGAGACGTAATAGCCCTTCGTCAGATATCGGTAGTCGCCGAGAAGGTTTAAAACTTTCCCTGAAACTCTACGCTTCATAAAAGAGTCGGGAGGCTCTAAATCTTCCCCTTCACCTACGAGAATCATGTTTAGCAGATTTAATTTGGTGAATAAAAGCTTTTCCAATTAAAAGCACTTCTAAATTTTTATTGCATTTGAAAATAATTAATTTCTGAATTTCAATTTTATTAATTATCTTTTAATAAAAATTTTTATTTCAGATTTTAATTTTCCGAGCTTATACTGACCAGATGAGTCTAATTACGTAATAGTCTGATGTAGTGTAGTTAGAGCTCCTACAAGTAGCTATAACAACAGCAATGCTTAAATACCATAATGGCAACTACTTGCTAGGTGTAAGAAGATGTTTGAGATAGTCGGGAGAGAATTGGCGGAGTTTAGACAGACTTCAGAGCAAAAAAGCTGTTCTTATGCAGTTTCAGCAGTCAAATTAGTACCGAGAAAAGTGTTTTTTGCAACCGGCGTCGGGAAACACAGCGATGCCCTCGTTAGTTTTGAACTTGCTTTAAGAAACGCAGGGATAGAGAGATTCAACCTCGTTCCTGTAAGCAGCATACTTCCACCAGGATGCGAGATTGTAAGCGCCGAAGAAGGGCTTAAGGAGCTTTTCCCTGGGCAGATCGTTTTCTGTGTCATGTCGAGGATGACGAGTAACGAGAGAGGAAGAAAAATTTTCGCAAGCGTTGGAGTCGCAATCCCTCCAAATCCAGAGTTGAATGGATACCTAACGGAGTATCATGGATACAGCGATGGGTACGAAGGCAAGCATGCGGAAGAGAACGCTGCCTATATGCTGAAAACATCTTTCGGAATCGAACCAGCAAAAACTTTTAACGTTACGGTGTCAGCCGAAGTCGAAGATTACACAACAGTTGTGGCTGCGGCAGTCTTTGTGATCTGATATGGAACCGACGGAGCCCGTAGATGTCTCCGAGAAGAGCATTTCAGAACTCCTTTTGTCAATGGCAAAAACAGGATTTCAGGGAAGGAAGCTTGGCGAAGCTTTTAAGATATGGCTTAAAATGCTGGAAGAAGAAAGAATTACCATCCTGATGGGGCTTGCCGGAGCCATGGTTCCTGCCGGTATGCGGAAGATCATTGCTTGGCTGATAAGGAACCGCTACATCGATGTCCTTGTCTCAACTGGGGCGAACCTCTTCCACGATATTCATGAAGCAATGGGTTTCAAGCACTACCTTGGTAGTGAGTGTGTTAATGATTACCACCTCTTCAAAAAAGGGATTAACAGGATTCACAATGTTTTTGCCTATGATGAGGAGTTTAACAGAGTTGATTACACTCTTGCGGATATAACTTCTGAACTTGATGGAGTTATGTCGTCGAGGCAGTTCCTTGAGGAAATTGCAAAAAGAATTGACGTGAAAGACAGAAACTCCATCATCATCTCCGCTTACGAGAGTGGAGTGCCGATTTTCTGCCCTGCAATTGCCGACAGTTCAATAGGAATTGCCGCTGCCCTTGCAGACAGAAGAGTTATAATTGATACGATAAGAGATGTTGAGGAGCTTACAGAGCTCGTTGCAAGTTCTGAAAAAACCGGTGTTATTTACATTGGAGGGGGAGTTCCGAAGAACTTCATCCAGCAGACAGAAGTCGTTGCAAGGCTTAAAGGATACAACGTAAAGGGGCATGAGTACGCAATACAGATAACAACCGACACGCCCCAATTCGGCGGTTTAAGCGGATGCACATTTGAGGAGGGAATAAGTTGGGGTAAGATAAGCCATGGAGGGAGGAAAGTGCAGGTCAATGTTGATGCAACCATTGCCCTGCCACTATTGGCTCACGGGCTGATAGGCACGAAAAGGAGGAGCTGTCCGGTCTTCGTCTGGGGTAGGAAGTTAAGGGTCGATTATGTGACCCAGGGTTATGAAATTAGCGCTTATCAGAGATTCTGAGATTTACAATAAAAAGCTCCTTGGATTAATGTTGAGAGACAGAATACGAAAATCTCTTGAAAAATCAGGCTTTGTTGTTAAATTCTTTAATGATAACTTGAGTTTAGACGAAGCTGAGGCATATCTGATAATCAACGAGCCCGTTCTCTTCCTTGAAAGAGACTTACAGTTTGAAGGGGAGAAGATCCTTGTTTCGGATGACTTTACGGTTGGTTACCTCTTTGAAAGAGATTTCAAAGATTTATTTGTGAGAGATCCGCAATCGGCTATTGAAAAATATGTTGCGATGAACAATATTAAAAAGCTAGAGGTGCGTGCTTTAAAACTATCTGAAGATAACCTAAAGCTCGCTGAAAAACTTTTGCTAAGCTCTCTTATAAAATCACATGACGGAATCGTATCACGATTACTCAACAGGAGGATATCGCTAAGGATATCAAAGATACTCGCTGAGAGAAATGTCACACCAAATCAGATTAGCTTTTTCTCTTTTTTCTTATCTATACTTGGTTCAGCCTTATTTTTGCTCGACACATATCTTGCAACGCTTATCGCTGGGATTATCATCCAGCTCCATAGCATCATTGACGGATGCGATGGCGAGATTGCAAGGCTTAAGTTTATGGAATCAAAGTATGGAGCATGGCTGGATGGCGTACTTGACAGATATGCCGATTTCATCACCGTTTTCTGCATAACATATTCTCTTGCTCAGGCGAATTCTATTTACTGGATTGTAGGATTCTTTGCAGCCTTTGCAAGTTTCATGATAGCATACACTGGTGACAAGTTTGTAGCAACATATGGCAGAGCTTACAGCGATTCAAGCAGGCTTAGTATTCCAATAACGAGAGATGTTAGACTTTTCATAATATTCCTTGGAGCTATCTTCAACTGCCTCTTTTTCTCACTTATTCTTATCGCTCTGCTTGGAAACGCTGAAAGCCTTAGGAGGATATTGTCGTTAAGGAATGTGACCCCCTCTATCAGGCTTCCACCGGGAACAGTTAGGGGAGGTTAGGTAACGATTCTGATTTAACTTTCAAGAATAAAGGTCGCAAGGATTGTCGCAATAAGGATTACCGCAACAGTTTCAACCGCAAGTGAGAGGACATCTCCTTTTAAAAGGGTCGGAATTATCGGTGCTGTGAACACGAACACTATCATGGGTGTTAAGAAGCTTCGTCCTTCGGAGAACATGACAAGTGCTGAAGAGAAAGAAGAGATTACCGAGATGTATAAGGAGAAAACAACGAACAATGGAAGTATCCCAAGCAATTCAAAGCTATTTGAGAAGAGAGATAGAAACAACATCCCCAAAAATCCCTGAAAAATTATCAGAAGAAAAGAAAAGACAGCTTTTTCCAAGAAGATTACGTAACTCGGGGTTGGCAGGAGTTTTAAACCTTCCAAAGTTTTCGAGTCCATTTCTCTGACGAAAGATGTTGTTGAAATAAAAACAGCTAAGAATACTATCAAAACATAAAAAGAAGCCACAAGATTGATACTTGTTTGGGCGAGTAGGAGTGATGAAATGAGGACAAAAGATACCGATGCAAGGATTTCGAAACCTCTTCTTAGCTCCACTTTAATATCTTTAATCAGAAGTTCCCACATACAGCTTTATTCTCTATTTTGAGGATATTGCAACTAATACTCGGCTTATAAGGTATCGTGAAGATGATGAGTTTGTCCTTCGAAAGTTCCGTCAGAATTTCCTCGACAGTCTTCCGAGTTTTTTCGTCCAATCCAGCAAAGGGTTCATCAAGTAGTAGAATGGGGGGATCACCTAATAAAGCCCTAACAAAGTTTGCCTTTTTCCTCCATCCGTAAGATAGTTCGCCCACCTTCGTATCCTTATATCTGTTAAGCCCAAATTCTTTAAAAACTCTTTTCGCAAGATCGCTGAAACCGTAAAATTCTGAGTAAAACTTCAGGTTCTCTTCAACGGTAAGCTCCTCGTATAAAACGTTTTCGTGAAGCAAAACACCTATACTCTTTTTATATTTCCAGCCGTTTATTTTCTTTCTGAAGATTTTAACAACCCCACGGGTTGGCTTTATCAAACCGCACATTATCTTAATAAGCGTCGTTTTTCCGCTTCCATTATCTCCCACAATTGCGAAAAGCCCGTTTTTTTTGAAAGATACCGTAACTTCTTTGAGTATCCAGTCATCTCGATACATCTTCCAAACGTTTTCAAGCTCGATCATTGCTTTGAGGGACATTTTGATTCAACACTGTTTGCGACAATCGTTCGATTCTCGGGGTAGTAGATTCCTCTAACGACTACAGTTCCGTAACCGCTCACATTGTCAAGTCTTACGTATCCTGAATAGATTACTCTAACCTCCCCTATTCCGTTATTTATCCTGAATTCAAGTGTTTTATTATAGTGAACGCTTCCTTTTGTCACGTTACCCATTACAACGACGTTAGTTGGTCTATCCGTTTTTAAAATATCTGAAACGCTTGAATAGCTTGTCGAACTTAGAGCTAAGACCCCAAGCAGTCCGAATGCTGTTGTCAGGACGATGACGGTGGCAAATTTGTTCACATTATCCCCCTTCTCGTGAGAAGAACCGCTATCACGATGATGAAGATGTAAATTAAAAGAGAAACAATCACCCCCCAGTACATCATTTGTCTTCGATTCCTCTCTCAGTTATCTTGAATATCGCCTCACTCTCGGGTAGATGCGGTGAATCTATCAGCCTTGCAACTCTGAGTTCTCCCTTACTTTTCCTTAGATACACTCTGAATGTTGCCGTATGGGCTAAGATATGTCCTCCAACTGGTTTTGTCGGATCTCCAAAGAACTGATCTGGTTTTGCCATAACCTGATTCGTGACAACGATGGCAGCGTTGAAGATTTCACCGAACCTTAGGAGGTCATGAAGATGTCTGTTCAGCTTCTGCTGTCTGTCGGCGAGCGTTCCCCTCCCAACGTATTCTGCCCTGAAGTGGGCTGTAAGAGAATCGACGATCATTACTCTGACGTTTATTCCATCCTTTTTCAGTTTGTTTGCAAGCTCCTTTGCACTATCTACAAGCAACATCTGGTGATTTGAATTGTAAGCTTGAGCAACGTAGATATTCTTCAATACCTTATCAGGATCCAAATCTTTAGCCTCAGCCATTTGGATGATTCTTTCAGGTCTGAAAGTACCCTCGGTATCGATTACTATCACTGCCCCCTCTAAACCACCTCTTTCTTTGGGCAATTGAACGTTAACGGCTAACTGGTGGCAGATTTGCGTCTTTCCTGATCCGAATTCGCCAAACAGTTCCGTTATAGCTTGAGTCTCGACACCACCTCCAAGGAGACTGTCGAGAGCTTTGCTTCCCGTAGTGATTTTTCCTATCTTTAGTCTCCTTTCATAGACGACATCTCCGGTTTCAAATCCCCCGATATTTGCGAGTTTTCTTGCGGCTGCTATGATCTTTGCTGCCGTCGCTTCACCGATCTCGGCGACGCTGCTTAACTCAGCTGGAGATGCGACAGCTATCGCCTCTATTGAGAAATATCCTGCTTCTCTTAGCTTCTCAGCTATGGTAGCTCCGACATGGGGGAGATCTTCCAAATCTAAAGCCTTAACGTTCTCCTCATTTTCAGCGTTATCTTTGCTAGCCATTGCAATGTCTTAAGAATACCATTTAATAAAGCTTTTTCTGAAATTTCATTATCAAATATCAGATAAAATCATATATCAAAAATCTTTTTTATTTCAAGCATATGCGTTTCTTTGACGACATTCAGAACGAGCATAGTGTATGTTTTCACCACGTGCTCCAACTTGCCGATCTCTTTAACGAATTTGTTCAGGCTTTCCCTATCCTTGAATTTCGCTATCGTGATTACGTCGAACTCCCCCGTAACGTCGTAAACTGCGGTGACATTCGGAAGTTTAGCGAGCATATTCTCCACTTCAACGATCTTTCCTCCCTCAGCTGTTATACCAATAACAGCTATCAGATCAAATCCAAGCTTGGAGTAATTTATCACGGGAATGAATTTCTCGATGAGCCCCATTTTCTTCATCTTATTGATCCTGTTGTAGACAGTGGCTTCGGTAACTCCCAATTTCTCCGCTATCTCCCTTAAGCTTTTTCTAGCATCTTCCTGTAATTCTGAAAGAATTTTTAAATCTATTTTGTCGATTTTTTCCATCGTATCAATAATTTATGACATTACTTAAAAATTTTTCAGTTGTTTTTCCTCAGCACAAGATATATTCCCGTAATCACGATTGCAGATCCGAACCTTAAAGCGGCGACAGGGATACGAACAGGACAGAGTACTTTATCGTTGTGAAATCTACACACATGTCGAGAATTTTCAGTGTTTTTAAGACGCTATTACGAAATTTCTTGAGGGTTGAGAATACAGCATTGCCAATAACTAACGTAATGACAAAGATCAAGGGGAACGCAAAGAAGAGAACAATCCCACCAATAAATGTCAAAACACCTTGTATGAGATCTGTATAGACAACAGCTCTGAATCCACAGAGGGATGTAACGATTACCGCCGTTATAATCAGTCCATGAGCATAGGAAATCCCCAACATAACTTCGAGCAAGTTTCCGGCACCTTTGTAAATCGAAACCATGTAGAAGGCAAAGAAAACTATTATCACCACCGAGGCGATTCTAACTCCCCTTCCAAATTGATCCAAGAGAGGATTGCGAAAAGAACGTAAAAAAAAAGAAACGCAGACCACTGGAATCCCGCAAGAAAGCCGAAAACCGAAAGTGTTCTTCCTAAGGCTATAGATTTAATGCACCAACATCCCTAAGAAAGTTATTCATATCCTCCCTATTCTCAAAATACAGTTTGAAACTTTTCCCGTCCACCTCTACATCAACCGTAAGCTTTTCAAAGTCTGGTTTGAACTTTGCCTTCCACTTTTCTATCCTTTTCCCTGAAAAGTGAACGAACTGCTCGTCCGTGTAACCGTATTTTGGTTTCATCATGATCAGAAGTGTGAAAAAGATAAGCATCACGAATAGAGGTATCAGAGGAATCACAAATTTCGATGAAAAACCGTATCTGAGGAATCTGCCCAATACGATAAAAAAGACGACTGCATACAGTGGAGATAGCTTTAAGAGATATCTGTTTCTTGCAACGGGATTTTTATAAGGTCTGTAATACCAGATCATGTCCCCTCCCTCCAGTCTGAGAGGTAGCGAATTTGCTCCTCCGTTAGCTCGTCAATCCTCACGTTCATGCTTTCGAGTTTCATCCTCGCAACGAGCCTGTCAAGTTCTTCTGGCATTCTGTAAACCTTCTTCTCAAGCTTTTCGTGGTTTTTCACGATGTATTCAACAGCCAAAGCCTGATTTGAGAAGCTCATGTCCATCACCTCTATCGGATGTCCCTCCGCCGCAACGAGATTTACGAGTCTCCCCTCTGCGAGGAGATAGAGCTTTTTGTTACCCAAGTTGAATTCTTTAAGGTTTTCCCTCAGATCTCTAATATCCACAGCCAAATTCTCCAAATCGTTCAGATTTATCTCGACATTAAAATGTCCCGCATTTGCCAAGATAGCTCCGTCTTTCATCAGAGCGAAGTGACCTCTATGGATTACGTTCTTATTCCCTGTAGCTGTTATGAATATATCCCCTATCCTTGCCGCTTCGTCCATTCTCATGACCTCAAAACCGTCCATTATTGCTTCTAAAGCTCTTATCTCGTCAACCTCAGTCACAATAACTCTCGCACCCAGTCCTCTCGCTCTTATGGCAATTCCGCGACCACACCAACCGTATCCTGCTACGACAACAGTCTTCCCCGCAATTAGCATGTTCGTAGCCCTGAATACCCCGTCCCACGTTGATTGACCTGTTCCATATCTGTTATCGAAAAGATACTTCGTGTATGCATCGTTTACCGCTATAACGGGAAACTTAAGCACTCCATCCCTTTCCATCGCCCTCAGCCTTATCACTCCCGTTGTCGTCTCTTCGGTAGCCCCCATTATTCTGTCCGCTTTGTCCTTCCTTTCATGATGGAGAAGCGAGATGAGATCCGCCCCATCATCAATCACGATGTCAGGTTCGAAATTAATCACCTCGTTTAATGCGTTGTAATACTCCTCCCTACTCATTCCCCTCTTGGCGAAGCACCTTATTCCATCCTTTCTTAAAGCCTCCGCCACATCATCCTGCGTGGAGAGGGGATTACACCCGGTTATTGCAACGTCAGCTCCACCGGCGATGAGCGTCTTCACGAGAACCGCAGTTTTCGCCTCTACATGCAAAGCCATACCGATCTTAATGCCCTCAAGGGGCTTTTCGTCCTCGAATCTTTCCCTAATCCTTGCTAAAACCTTCATGTTTCTCTCAGCCCACTGAATCTTACCGTAACCGTCCATATCGATCGATCTGCGAACAGTTTTAAAAAGTTAACACAACCTTGTTAGAAATTTCTGTTCTTGCAATCTTGACATTAATGACATTAGCGTAATCCGTTGTCGTCATAGACCAAATGGAAGTGGGCGTTGTAAAATCTGGGATTGCCCGTTTACTTCGAAATGGCGATTCAGTATAAGATAGATCCCAACTAAGCTCTAAAGAATTACGAGATCTGGATGAAAAACCGCATCAGAGTCCAGACCCTAATGCGAAGGCAATATCCCGATGTGAATCCGAATGCTACAGTATATTCCTTTAATCCTTCCCTCCCGTTAAACCTTTTCTCAATTCTTTAATCTTTTTTACGAGCTCTTCCGATGCTTCCTCACCAAACTCCTCAATTATCTTGACCAAAGCACTTCCCACAACGACACCGTCAGCTCCCTCTCTGATCAGAGCAGCCACATGATCTGATGAAGAAACGCCGAAACCGACAGCCAAAGGCTTCCTGCAAACTCTTTTCGCCCTCCTAAGGAGGTTAAACGCAGTTTCTGGGATTCTGCTCCGCGCCCCTGTCGTTCCGTAAAGCGAGATTAGATAGACGAAAAGGGAACTTGCCTCGTCGATAGCTTTCAGTCTTTCATCGGGGGTGTTTGGAGCCGCAAGGAATACAGTCCCCATCCTGTATTCGTTGCAGATTCTCAGATATTCGTGAGATTCCTCAAGCGGAAGATCGACAACTATCATCCCATCAGCTCCCGACTCTTTTGCTTTTTTTACAAACCTATCCACTCCCATCTTGTAAACGGGATTGTAGTAAGTCATTAAGATAACAGGAGTGTCCGAATGCTCTCTGAACCCTCTTACGATCTCGAAAACATCTCTGACTTTGGTTCCGGCCTTTAAAGCTCTTACATTTGCCTTCTGGATAGTACTTCCGTCAGCCATCGGGTCGCTGAAAGGTATTCCAAGCTCAATCACATCGGCGTACTCATCTAAAGTGAGCATGAAATCGAGTGTCGCTCTTGGATGGGGGTCTCCCGCCGTTATAAACGTGATTAAAGCTGGCTTGCGGAACATGATAACGCCTCCATAACAATTCCAAGATCCTTATCTCCTCTACCCGAGAGATTTACGACGATTATCTCATCCCTCTCCATCTCTTTGGCGAGCTCCATAGCGTAGGCTAAGGCGTGTGCCGACTCCAGAGCCGGCAGAATGCCCTCGGTTCTTGAGAGCTCGATAAAAGCCCCCAAAGCTTGCTCATCCGTGACCGCAACGTATTCAGCCCTTTCCATCTCCTTGAGCCAAGCGTGCTCAGGCCCAACGCCAGGATAGTCCAAGCCGGCTGCAATGCTGTGGGTCGTTTTGATCTGCCCATCCTCATCCTGTAGGAAGTACGAGAGCATTCCGTGCAGAACTCCCTTCTCCCCGGCACAAAGCGAAGCCGAGTGCTTTCCAGTCTCGATACCTTTTCCAGCAGCTTCTACGCCTATCAGCCTTACAGATTTGTCCTCGATGAACGGATGAAATATTCCTATCGCGTTGCTCCCACCACCGACGCACGCAACGACCGCGTCTGGCAGAGAGCCTTCGATCTCGATAATCTGCCTCCTTGTTTCCTTCCCGATTACCGACTGAAAATCTCTAACCATCGTCGGATATGGATGCGGGCCAACAACGGATCCGATCAAGTAGTGCGTGTACTCAAAGCTCGACACCCAGTCTCTCAGGGCTTCGTTTATTGCATCCTTCAACGTCCTCGACCCGCTTTCCACTGGGATGACATTGGCCCCCAAGAGCTTCATACGGAAAACGTTCATCTTCTGTCTCTCGACGTCCTCAGAACCCATGTAGACGTCCACCTGCATCCCAAAGAGGGCTCCAGCTATCGCCGTGGCGACTCCGTGCTGTCCGGCACCCGTCTCCGCTATTAGCCGGGTTTTTCCCATGAACTTCGCAAGCAGAGCTTGTCCGATCGTGTTGTTTATCTTGTGCGCACCGCTGTGGAGCAAATCTTCACGCTTCAGATAGATTCTGGCTCCTCCAATTTTCTCTGTTAGATTTTTTGCAAAGTAAAGCGGCGTAGGCCTTCCAGCGTAATGACGAAGATAGTAGTCGAGTTCTCTCTTAAATTTTTCATCATCTTTCAGCTCCTCGTAAGCCTTTTCGAGCTCCCTCAGAGGAGGAATTAAAACTTCTGGAACGAACTGTCCCCCAAATTCACCGAACTTCATCAAATCACCTTTGCAGCTTTAACAAACTCCCTAACCTTACGCTCATCCTTCCTGCCGCTGGTTTCCACTCCCAAAATGACATCGACAGCGTTCGGTTTCGTGTATTCAATTAGCTCGACGACATTCTTGACGCTACCATATTCCTTAACCTTCACTTTAACAATGAAATCATAGATTCCAGCGACCGAATGCACTTTTGTGACCTCGTCAATCTTCGAAAGCTCTTTGGCAACCTCTTTTACTTTACCTCTTTCGACATTAATTAGAACTATTGCCGTTATTGGTTCCACGTCCATCACCAAACCTTCTACTTTCTCTTATAAATTCTTTGAGTTTCTTCATCGCAAGACCTCATCTATTATGTTGCTAGCAACTCGGCTATTCCCTATCGGCGATATTTCATCCAGTCCGTCCAGCCCATGAACAACCAAGACATGATCGTATTTAAGAGATGCCACGATTTCCGCTACGATGTTCACGAGTTCTGGCTTATAAACTTCCAAAACGTATTGCCCTGCGTTCGCTGTCGAGATGTTGAACGTTCTCAGGCCACCACCGGTCCGCAAGTGTCGATCACCTTTGGCTTGATCGTGTTGCACACATCTTTCATACCTTTAACGATTCCCACAACTTCCTCGACTGTTGGCCCCTTCATGGTCAAGCCGAGCAGAAAAGCACATATCTGTGCATCCGTCAGTCTCCCATCTTTCAGTGCGATCACAAATTCATACGTCTCGCTTTCCGTTAGGTTATACCCTTCAACAAGCTTTTTCAAAACGTTCCTAATATCCATACTACAACTTCCCTAACGCTTTGACAAAATCTCTAATTTTTTTCTCATCCTTCTTATTTCCGCTTTCAACACCGCTCGAAACATCAACACCGAACGGTTTTACGAACTCGACTATTTCCGCAACATTATCGGGATTCAGCCCACCAGCGAGGATTACATCAAATCTTTTTGCTATGATTTTGCTGATTCTGAGATCGTGGATCATTCCCCGACCCATGCTGTTGTCGAGCAGTATTCCGTCAACTTCGTAGAGCTCTATTTCGTCCATTAATTTCTCCGCAATCTTTATCGGATTATCGCAGTTCTCAGGAACCCTGAAAGCTTTAATAACACGGACACCATATTCCGATCTAATCTTCTCAATGTCTCCAGCAGACATATCTGAATGAATTTGAACGTGATCAGTTTCGGATTTCTCTATCACTTCAGCCCAATCCTTGAAGCTGTCCAAGGTAGACACAACAAAAACGGGGATCTTTGATGATCTAATAAGCTCTCTTGCGAGATCGGTGGATACTACCCGCTTAGATTGGCATTTCACTACGACACCCGTTGCATCTGCATACTTTTCGACAACTCTGAGCTCCTCCAAGCTTTTGATCCCACAAATTTTCACAAACATGTTATCTTCCGCAAATTCTGAGAAAATTCCTTATTATCTTCAAGCCGTCTCTCCGTGGAGTCAAAACACTTTCAGGATGGAATTGAACACCCTCTATTGGCTCTTTCTTGTGTCTCAGTCCCATCACGATTCCATCGCTGGAGACTGCTGATACCTCAAGACACCTCGGAACGGTTGTAACGGCGAGGGAGTGATATCTTCCGGCTTCGAGGGGATTCCTGACACCTTCGAATATCGTTTTGCCATCATGCCTGATGAGACCTTTTTTACCATGATACGGCTTAACTTTACTCACATCTCCCCCAAAAGCGTAGCCTATTATCTGATGCCCTAAACAGACTCCCAAGATTGGAACGTTCGCATTTAGGATTATTTCAATGCAGTTCCCGATGTCCCTTTCGTTTTTAGGAGATCCTGGACCCGGAGAGATCACTATTCCGTTAGGATCGATTTTTCTAATCTCTTTAAGTTCAATCGTATTCGGAACCACTTTTACTCTATCGAATATAGAGACGTATTCGGCGAGATTCCAGACAAAAGAATCCTTGTTATCCACGATTAGGATCATCTCACCACCTCAAGGGCGTTTAGAACCGCGCCCATTTTCCTTTCAGTCTCTAAGAACTCCTTTTCTGGATCCGAATCGGCAACAATCCCCGCTCCAGCTCTGACCCTACAAACCTTATCGATCTCAGCCATTCTAATCGCTATAGCCATGTCACTCCATCCGTTCACCGAGAAGTATCCCACGCATCCCCCGTAGATCCTCCTTCTCGATTTTTCAAGTTCGTCTATTATCTCCATAGCTCTGATCTTAGGGGCTCCAGTTAGAGTTCCCGCCGGAAAAGCTGCTTCAACGGCATCAAAGGCATCTTTAGAATCCTCAAGTTCTCCGACAACTTCACTTTCAATGTGCTGAACGTGGCTGTATTTCACGACCTCCATGAACTTTTCCACTCTGACACTTCCAGCTTTGCAAACTTTTCTCACATCGTTTCTTGCAAGATCAACAAGCATTACATGTTCAGCGATCTCCTTTTCATCTGAAAGCATGGATTCCGCAAGGAGATCATCGTCCTCCTCGTTCAGACCTCTCCTCACAGTTCCCGCAATGGGATTTACCCTCAATAACCTCCCCTCTACCGAAGCCATTGTTTCTGGAGAAGATCCGACCAAACTTTTTTCAAACTCAAGCAGAAACATGTAAGGACTCGGATTGATCCTCCTCAGATTCAGATATATCTGGAACGGTGAGAGATCCGTTTTAATCTTATATTCCCTTGAAAGAACTACCTGAAAAGCTTCACCGTCGAAAATGTATTCTTTTGCGTCTAAAACCATTTCAATAAAAGCCTCTCTGTCGGCATCACATCTTAAGATCTCGGAGCATCCGTTTTCTCTTGTTATTTCGAATCTTTTAGCTTTACTTATCAGAGTCTCGGCTTTCTTTATCTCATCTTCGCTTGTGTAAATGTAGTAGAGTTCATTTTTGCTGTTATCGAAGACAAAGCAGTTTTCGTAGTATGCGAATACAGAAGACTCCCTGATTTCTCCTCCAATGTAATTGTGGACGGCATCATATGCAACGTATCCCACAAATCCTCCCACAAATCTCTCACCGAATTCTCTGAACTCGATAAAATCTTTCAGCGCTCTAAATGGATTTCTTTCCCTTGAAAATTTATTTCCGTCAATCTTAGTTCCGTCTTCACATATTTCAACGACAAAGGACGGATCTGATGAGAGGTAGGTATACTTAGCTTTTTTATCGTGTTTTTCTGCCGATTCGAGGATGAAAGGATAATCGTGATCTCTTAAAACGTTGTAAAGTCTTAGGGGATTCACAGGATCAAGCTTCCTTACAAACATTCCTTATCTCCTCCAATTTCTTTAGCGCCTCTCCCTTCAAAGCAACCTCAACTAGCTCCCTACCCTCATCAAATTCGAATCCCGCTGCGTAGAGAGCCAATAGCGCATTCAGAACTATGAAGTTTCTGTCTTCCTTTAATCCCCTCCCCGAAAAGATGGCTTTGATCCTTTGGGCGCTCTCTTGGGCTGATTCACACGGGATTACCCTAACCCTTTCGAGTCCGAAATCCTCCGGAGAGATTTTGTATTTGTCAACGCTCCCATCCACCTCAGCCACCAAGCTTTCCCCATGTGGATTTGCCTCATCCAAGCCGTTTCCATGAACAACTAAGGCTTTCTTAACACCGAGCATGTTCAGAGCTTCAGCAACCTTATCTACAAGATCTGGGGAGTAAACACCGACTACCTGATATTTCGGTTCAGCCGGGTTCGTTAAAGGCCCCAAAACATTGAATACCGTTTTTATTCCGAGAGCTTTCCTTACGGGCATGACCTTCTTGAGAACGGGGTGATATTTCGGAGCGAAGATGAACGCGAAGTTTGTTTTCTCAATAGATCTCTTAACTTCCTCTGGAGTAAGCTCAATCCTTATCCCCAAAGCTGAAAGGACGTTTGCTGATCCACTTTTGGATGTCACTCCCACGTTTCCGTGTTTGGCCACCCTCTTGAAACACGAAAGAATTATCGCAGAGGCTGTGCTGACATTTATCGTTGATGCGTTATCGCCACCTGTTCCGCACGTATCGCAGACTTCACCAAATTCGAGCTTCAGAGCTCTATCCCTAACAGCTTTTGCAAATCCGGCTATCTCCTCCGCCGTGCATCCCTTCATCTGCAAGGCCGTTAGGTATGCAGCTATCCTGACTTCACTTTCCCTCAAGAGTTCGTTGAACAGATCGTAAGCCTCCTCGAAGCTGAGATTCTTTCCGTCAACAATTTTGCTCAGCATAATCTCGCCTCCACAAATCTTCTGACTGTGCCCTCGGTATCCTTAGCTTTCATGAAGGCTGTTCCGATAAGAGCAGCGTCCGCACACCTTAAAGCCCGTCTAAGGTCTTCGATACTGTTTATCCCACTCTCGCTGACCTTTACTACTCCATCTCTCACGTATCTGCAGAGTCTTTCTGTAACTTCAACCGTACCATCGTCCCTCTCAAGTCTGGATATATCACGATTGTTTATCCCGATTAACGGCGTTTTCGTTTCGTTCGCAATCCTGATTTCATCAAGGCTGTGAACCTCAACAAGTGTTTCAAGCCCGTGCTCTAGAGCGTAATCTACGAATTCCGCTGTATTCTCTCTCAAAATTCTTGTGATGATTAAAACAGCGGAAGCTTCCGCCTCAGCGGTTCTCTCAATTTCACTTTTACTCGTTATGAAATCCTTTCTCAGAACGGGAAGATCCGTTTCACGACAAATCCTTCGGAAAAACTTGAAGTCACCCCTAAAGTGTTTTGGCTCAGTAATGTAAGAGATTCCTACGGCTCCACCCCTTTCATAAGCTTTCAAAATATCGATCGGATCTCTGTCTCTGAGAAGATCACCGTATTTCGGAGAATAGACCTTTATTTCAGCTATTATTGGATTTGCCCCTTCCTTTTTACGAAGCTTTATCGCATTGCTTAAGCCAAAGTCCATCACCTGGGATTGTTCCCACCATATGGGAGAATGCACAAAAAATGTATTTAAACTTTTCTATATTGTTCTACCTACCCATTTCGATTGTCTGTATAATTCTATCTTCGGCGTATCCTTCAAGGGAATTTAAAAAGGCTTCAAGAGACTTGATCCATTGATTTATGCTACTGGATACAGTTTCTTTAAATTTTTCAAAAGGTGCTGGCTTGTAGATGTATTTGTAGCCCCCACTTCTCAGAATTCTGTATTCCCTCGTCACAATACCTTTTTCAAGAAGAGTCTGGAGAGATTTGTAGACCGTGCTTTTATCCTTTTTGAAGGTCTCGGCGAGTTCATCTACTGTAGCTTGTCCTCTTTTTAGCAATTCCAAATAAACATCCATATCGAAACAGTTTAGATCCAAAGCACACTTAATCACACATCTGAGGTGATTTTCACACTTCACAAATTAAGCTTAAAAAAAATTATTAAAATTTTATCCCTTTTCCACCTTGTCCCCTGTATAGGGATCTGTTCGTCTTGCACTCCTTGCTTAGCTGAGAGATATCAAAGAAGAGTATGACCGAACAAGCGACAATTACAGGGCAGTTGAGGTCTTGGAACTCGCTACAGAGGCAGATAAATGTTTATAATAATGGAACCTCTGTGAAGAGAGATTCAACACTCGAAGATACGTATTATGCGATCGCAATCTTGAAATATATAACAAAATAAATAAAAATTAAAAATTTAATTTACATGCTAAGTGCAAGCTTGATATCCTCTGCTTTGACCGTCTTTCTGTTAGCGTGTTTTGCAATTTCGACAGCTTTTTTAGCAACTTGCAATGCATATTCTTCGAGGACTTCAGCCATCTTTTCGACTGCTTCCTCACTAACTCTTTCAGCACCCGCTTTTCTTATTAATCTATCAATTGGTGCAAGTGGCAACTCTGCCATTTTATCACCTCAATACTTTTTTCAGTAAAAAGAGGTATATAAATTTTATTCTAAAGAACACTCAAACCATAATGACACAAAGTCTATTTTTGAGATGACAGATATTGTATGGGACAACGTCAAGTCAGAGATAAAATTAATAACTAGGTAGTGGTTATATGATTGCTGAACATGAGCAATATAGGTATCATGACAGAATGCTAATACCGTAAAAAATTTATTAATTTACTATGATAGAAAAAACATGGAGTGCCTTGAAGCTATATTTACGAGGAGATCGGTTCGAAAATTTCTGAAAAAAGATATCAGCGATGAAATTATAAAAAAACTCCTCGAAGCAGGGAACGCTGCCCCGTCAGCAGGTAATCTGCAGGCAAGAGATTTTATCGTTGTTCGAGATGAGGAAACGAAGCTCAAACTAGCGATAGCTTCTCTAAAGCAGATGTTTATAGCCGAAGCTCCCGTCGTTATTGTTGTTGTTGCGAACTACCCGAGAAGCATGAGAGTTTACGGTGAACGTGGGAGGATATATGCAGAACAAGATGCTGCCGCCGCCGTTCAGAACATTCTACTTGCTGCTCACTGTATGGGTCTCGCATCCGTATGGGTTGGTGCCTATGACGATGAAAAGGTAGCGGAGATTTTGGGAATACCGAGCTACGCAAGACCTGCCGCCATCCTTCCCATAGGTTACCCAGCTGAACAGCCGAGAGCTCCGAGCAGGTATCCTATCGAAGAGCTAACCCACTGGGAATCATGGTGATTGCTTTACTCACGGATTTCGGTGATTATTATCCCGGTGTGATGAAAGGGGTTATCAGGAAGTTCACAGATGCCGAAGTAATCGATATTACCCACAGTGTTACACCACAGAACGTGATTGAGGGGGCGTTCCTCCTTTACAATGCGTATAGATTCTTTCCAAAGGATACAATATTCGTTGTTGTTGTCGATCCCGGAGTGGGTAGCGAAAGAAAAGCTCTTGTGATTAAGACGAAGAATTATTATTTCGTGTGTCCCGACAACGGAATCGCTTATCCCTCGGCAGAGGAAGATGGGATAGTCAAAATCTACCAAATAGATGAAAATATATCTGAACTTACCGGAGAACTCTCAGCAACATTCCACGGAAGAGATATTTTCGCTCCAGCTGCCGCATTACTGAGTAAGGGTAACTACACATACTTTAAAGAAATTAATGAAATTAAAGAGCTAAATTTGTTCGATGTCGATATCTCGGATACAGAGATCAGATGTAACGTTATCTACATCGACAGATTTGGGAACGTCGTTACGAATATAAAGGACACTGTGATAAATAACAAAAAAATTAAAAAGGTTTATTTCGAAGAATTAGAAATACCTGTCGTCAGAGCATATAGCGATGTCGGGATTGGTGAACCCCTAGCTCTAATCGGAAGTTTTAAAACGCTTGAGCTCAGTATAAGAGAGGGTAACTTCGCTAGAGAATTTCGTGTAAAGCATGGAATGTTAAGATTGAGGTGGAAAAAATGATGAACAAAATGACTGATAGGGTGTTGGCGAAATTAATAGAGTCTGTTAACAGACACCTTCCTGAACGCAAACAAAGTCTAAAAGCTCTGATTAATTCCGAAAATCCAACAATAAAAGCAAGAGATGGAAATGAATATTACATAGAAAAGGAGGAACTCGAATTTATCGCCAAGTTCGTTGAAGAATTTGACTGGGACAAATTCTACATACCGATAATCCTCGAAATGACAAATCTCGGAGAAGAATACGTTATCTACGTCCGTGACAAAAGGCACGCAAAATTCCTCGAAAAAGCATTCGGATTCAACAGATATTCTGGAAACACAATGCTGCTCTATACTTATGAAATGCAGAAAATTAGAAGAAAGCTTAAAACTACAACACAAGTAATGTTTCGAGTGTAGTATGGTAAAAGTAAAACTCTTTGCAAATTTTAGAGAAATCGCCGGAAAAAAAGAGATCGAGATTGACGCAAAAGATACTGAAGAGCTACTCGAAAAACTTGCCAAAATCTATCCCGAATTTAAAAAACTATACGACTACGCAATCTTGATGGTAAATGGAAACATTGCTAAGAGTAATGTAAAATTAAAAAAAGACGATACTGTCGCCATTTTTCCACCCCTCAGCGGTGGGTAACTGCTGTCGCAGGATTAAAAAAAAAAGAAATATTTAAATATCACCTTATTTCTAAACTTCGAAAAAGCCTGACAGCATTAAATTTTTACGAGGTGAACGGCATGGAGAAAGCAGAGATCCTTGAAAAAATTAAAGAGGCTGAACAAAGAATGGAAGAGATGATCAGAGAGGCTGAAGAGGAAAAAAAGAAAAAGATTCTCACTGCTAAGGAAGAAGCAAGAAAGTTAATAGAAAAAGCTGAGGAAGAAGCCAAAAAGATTAAGGAAGAAATTATCTCAAAATCAAGAGCCGATATAGATCTGGAAAAGACAAAAATCAAAGAAAGAAGAACTGCTGAAATAAACTCGATCGTCAAAAAAGGTGAATCGAAGATCAATGAAGTTGCCGAGTTTTTATACAATGAATTTGTGAGGGCGATCGAACATGCTTAAGCCCGAAAGGATGGTAAAAATCTCTGTAGTGGGTCCAAGAGACTATTTCGAAGAGGTATCTGAAATTCTCTATGCATTAAATGCATTACACATCGAGAGCCCTTCTGAGGAAGAGTATTTCACTCTTGGCGAACCTTTTGGAAAAGCTGGTGTGCTATCAAGGAGCTTAGTTCAACTCAGAAGCATACTATCCTATCTGAAACTCGATCCAAAGACATTCGCTCCAAAAAGAATATACAGAATCGAAGAAATCACTACAAACCTTGATGCAAAACTCGAAGAGTATCAAAGGGAAATAGGTGCTAAAATAGAAAAAATCAGAGAACTGGAAGAAAAAATCAGAGCCCTAACGGACGAACAGAGAATACTTGAACCCCTCAAGGTCCTAGGGATTCCCACAAGACTTCTAAAAGACTATAAGATGATAAGAGCATTCACAGGGTATGTTAAGGCAGATCCCCGTCACAAAATCAAAGAAATCACCGAAGATTTTGAAGCTTTCATAAAAGACTACGGAAAGGAATATGTCATTGCCGTGTTCGTTAAGCAGGAGTTCGCCGAGGAAGTCTTCAAAGTCCTGCAGGAATTCGGTTACAGAGAGATTCCAATACCTGATGTTGAAGATTACGATGCAAGAATTAAAGAGATCCAAGCAGAGATCTCGGCAACACAAGAAGAAATCAAAAAACTTAATGAGGAGATGGCAAGTTTCAAAGAAAAAGAAGCTGAACTGATGCTTGCAATCGAAGAATACCTTAGCATGGAAGTAGAAAAATCAGAACTACCCTTACAAGCCCTTACATCAAAGTTCGCCTTTGTAATAGTTGGATACATTCCAGAGAAAATCCTTGACGAATTCAAATCAAAAGTGGAAGAGGCAACCAATGGAAAGGTAGCAGTTGAAGTGATAAAGGACAAGAAATTCGACCCACCCACGAAGCTAACGAATCCGGGATACATGAAGAACTACGAGGTTCTCTCGACAACTTATGCTGTACCGAAATATCATGAGATCGACCCGACAGTGATAATGTCCATAATCTTCCCGTTTTTCTTCGGTTTAATGCTTGGTGATATTGGTTATGGTGCCGTGATCACAGCCATAGCCCTCTATCTTAAGAGAATTTTCAGAACTGAGGGTTGGCAGAAACTTCTCAACATCGGTGTTTACTCTGGTATTTCCTCGATAATCTTTGGATTCATATATGGTGAATGCTTCGGACCTTACCTCGTCGGACACGGTGAGCACGCTCTACCATCGAGTGAGGTTCACTGGTTCGGTGAAGCTTTGAGATCTCTCTATGCATTCAACAATTACCATCCGATCTTCGATAGAATTGAACCATTCGGTGTGAAAGCTCTTCTCTTCATAACTCTCGTAATCGGTATGATAATGCTCCTCTGCGGATTCGCCCTCGGCTTCAGGAATGTTTTCGTAGAACACGGGTTCAAAGAGGCTTTGCTTGAAAGGGGATGCTGGTTCATAGGTGTCCTCGGTCTTACATTCATGATCTTTGGATTCACTTACAACTTAGGTATCTTCACCTCACCGCCACCCGATGGATTTGGCAACATCCTTCCGGATAACTTATATGTCTTCGGAAGCTACACTGTCGCGGATGGAAAAAGCGTCCCTTTGCCCATACCGGGGCTCGTCGACGGGTGGCAGGCAGGAGTCAATGTGTTCTACTTGGTTGCCCTTCCACTGATTGTGATATGGTTCATACTGTTCGCAATGGCAGAGATTCCAAAGATGGGCGGCATGGGAGTCATAATGGGCGTAGAGCTTCTCACATGGTTCGGTCAGATACTCAGTTTCGCTCGACTTTTAGCTATCGGTTTGGCTTCCGTTTACTTCGCCTTCGTCTTCAACTATCTGACGCTAAAGATGTCCTTCCCGCCGGGAATGGCTTTGCTCCCTGTAGGTCTCGTGATACTGATACTCGGACACCTAATTAATCTCATTCTCGGTATCCTTGATCCCGGTCTACAGTCCCTTCGATTGCACTATGTAGAGTTCTTCACGAAGTTCTTTGAAGGTGGTGGAAGACTCTACAAGCCTTTCGGTAGAGTCACCAAATTCCTCGCAACTCAGGGATCAAGTGTGCCGAAGGTAATGGCTACGAGCATGGTAATCGGAGAGAGATTCGTCAAAAACATTGCCGAGAGAGTAGCAACAGAACAGAATATCCTACGATTCGTCAGATACTACTGGATTGTCTCGACCTTCAGACTTGCGGTTGGTGCGACCGTAATGATCCTTATATTGTTGTTTGGATATAAGTTTATGGATTTAGTAAAAATATTTGGTTAAGGAGGTGGTTTAAATGGCGGAACCTACGGCAGCTGTGGAGCTGGTCAGTAGTGAAGCATTCGTAAAAGGTTGTGCGGCCATTGGAGCCGGCTTGGCTGTCGGTCTGGCAGGTATCGGTGCTGGAGCTGGTGAGAGCGGTATTGGTGCCGCAGCAGTAGGTGCGATAGCGGAGGACAGAGGCTTCCTTGGTCTCGGTCTGCTGTTTACAGTTATCCCAGAGACCATCGTTATCTTCGGTCTGGTCATATCGTTCATACTGATGTTCGCATACTAAACGGGGTCGCAATGGCGCTCGAAACCGTATTGGAGGAAATTAGGAAAAAGGGGGAGGAGGAAGCTAAAAAGATCAGGGAAGAGGCTGAACGGGAAGCGGAGCAAATAATCGCAGAGACGAAAAGAGAAGCCGAAAACATTCTAAGAAAGGCCAGAGAAGAAGCAGAAAAAGAAGTCGAAAGAATCAGAAAACAAGAGATCTCCGGTATAAATCTGGAGATGAAAAAAGAGGAACTCAATAAGAAAAGAGAAATCGTTGAAAAAGTATATAACAAGCTTATTGAGAGGATTCGATCACTGAATGACACAGAGAGAGAAGAACTGCTTAAGAAACTGCTTTCGAAGTATGAGGGTGGTGATTACGTAGTTTACTCGAACAAGAGAGATGAGCCGATCGTCAAAAAACTAACCAAAATGCCATACGCGGGAAACATAGAATGCTTAGGTGGAGTAGTTCTAGAAAGCAAGGATGGAAGCTTCAGGATAAATTTAACATTTGACAACTTTATCGAAACGGTTTACAGAGAGAAAATGAAAGACGTCTACGAGAAGCTGTTCGGGGGTGGATAATGGGGATACTGAAGCTAGGCTTAGGGATTCTAAGTAAATCGAGAACATCTGAATGGGCATACATAGCTACAAGAGTTAAAGTAATGAAAAGAAAGCTAATACCCAAAGAAGAATTCAACAAACTTATTAACATGAGCGTGGATGAGATAGCAAAGTACTTGGAGGAAACAGAATATAAAGAGGAAATTGACAAACTAGGATACAAGTACTTTGGAGTTGAATTAGTTGACTATGCCCTTTCCTATAATCTTTCTAAGACCTATCGAAAGCTAATCAACATATCTACTGGGTTACCAAACAAACTTATTACTCTTTATTTAAGAAGATGGGACTTCTGGAATCTCAAAAATATTATAAGAGGCAAAATGTTCCGATTTAGCAATGAAGAGATCGAAGCTACACTCATTCCCGCGGGCGAGTTTAACGAAGAATTTTTAAAGATGTTAGTAGCAAAGGACACTGTGAACGAAGTGATTGAGACATTCAAGGACAAGCCCCTCTACCCGATTCTCGAGAGACTCACCCACGGTGCAAAACTTTCAGAAGTAGAAGATGAACTCGACAAGTTTTACTATTCATCCCTATCCAAACTAACAGCAGAAAATGTTGATATGAAATACTTCATCGATTTCATCAAAATGGAGGCGGATTTGGCAAATATAAAAACAATAATCAGGCTGAAAAAGGAGGGAGCAACAGTCGAAGAAATCGCATCAAGGATTATACCTTACGGCTATCAACTAAAAGAAGAGGAATGCAGAAAACTTGCCGCGATGGAACTCGAAGAGATATACAAAGCCATAGAGAACTACTGGTTTGCTGAAGGAATAACGGAAGAAATAGCAAAAGAACCCTTATCGATGGTTGAAAACGCATTAATGAGAAATTGGGTTAAAAAGATTCTCTCAATAGCTCACAGCCATCCATTGTCGATTCTCCCCATATTAGCTTTCATTGTTATGAAAAAGATAGAAGTTGATAACATTAGACTTATAATCAGAGGAAAATCTCAGGGAATGGATGTAGAAGAAATTAAAAAACAGCTGGTGATAGTATGAAGCGATTAGCGGTCATCGGGGATCCCGAGTTTAACATAGGATTCAGGCTTGCTGGAGTCAGAGATGTCTTTGATGTCACAAACGATGAGGGGCTCATAAAAACCGTTGAGAGTGTGCTTAACAACAAAGAAATCGGTATTGCAGTAATAGATTACAGGCTACTGAAGAAGTTACCTCCCTTGTTAAGAAGAGCCATTGATGAGAGTGTCGAACCAACTTTTGTTTTTGTCGGTGAAGAAGGTGGTGTTAAGGAGATTAAAGAAAAAATTAGAAAGGCGATAGGTGTTGACTTATGGAAGTAGGAGAAGTAGGTAGAGTTGGAAAGATATACCGTATATCGGGACCCCTCGTAGTAGCTGAGGGATTGAAGGCAAGAATGTACGATGTTTGTTACGTCGAGGGATTAATGGGAGAGGTTGTAGGCCTATCAGGGGATAAAGTTCTAATTCAGGTTTACGAGGATACATCAGGTATAAAGCCCGGCGGTAAAGTAGAAAACACTGGAAGACCTCTCAGTGTCCAGCTAGGACCTGGTCTCCTTAAGAGCATTTATGACGGTGTCCAGAGACCTTTACCAGTAATAAAAGAGGTTGCTGGAGACTTCATCACAAGGGGGATAAAAGCTGACGGAATTGATATGAAAAAGAAGTGGGAATTCAGACCAATCGCGAAGAAAGGTGACAAAGTAAACGGGGGAGAGATAATTGGAACGGTTCAAGAAACTGAGGTCATAGAACACAGAATTCTCGTTCCGCCGAATGTTAGGGGAACAATTACAGAGATCTACGAGGGAAGTTTCACTTGCCAAGACACGATAGCTGTCTTGGACGACGGAACCGAACTGAAGATGTATCATGAGTGGCCAGTTCGAATTCCAAGACCCTATAGGGAGAAATTAGCTGTCGATGAACCACTACTGACCGGACAGAGAATTCTTGACACGCTCTTCCCACTAGCTAAGGGTGGAACTGCTGCCATCCCTGGCGGATTTGGGACTGGGAAGACCGTAACACAGCACCAGCTTGCTAAGTGGAGTGACTCACATGTCGTAGTATACATAGGATGCGGTGAGAGAGGTAACGAGATGACAGAAGTTCTTGAGGAGTTTCCAGAGCTAATCGACCCGAGAACCGGAAAGACTTTAATGGAGAGAGCTGTGCTTGTCGCGAACACATCAAACATGCCGGTTGCTGCAAGAGAAGCATCCGTTTACACTGGGGTGACCATCGCTGAATACTTTAGAGACATGGGATACCACGTCGCAGTTCAGGCTGATTCCACATCAAGATGGGCTGAAGCTATGAGAGAGATGTCCGGTAGACTTGAAGAGATGCCCGGTGAAGAGGGCTATCCAGCTTATTTAGCATCTCGCTTGGCCGAGTTTTACGAGAGGGCTGGAAAAGTTAGGACTCTTGCAGGAAACATTGGAAGTGTCAGCATCGTCGGAGCCGTCTCACCACCAGGTGGAGACTTCTCCGAACCGGTCACAGTTAACACTCTCAGAATTGTTAAAGTCTTCTGGGCTCTGGATACGAAGCTCGCAGCTCGTAGACACTTCCCTGCCATCAACTGGTTACAAAGTTACAGCTTATATGTAGATTCGCTCGCTGACTGGTTTAGAAAGAATGTTGCCCCAGACTGGCCAGAGCTCAGAACTTGGATGATGTCCGTCCTACAGGAAGAGGCAAACCTGATGGAGATTGTCATGCTCGTCGGTAAGGATGCTCTGCCAGACAGACAGAGAGTTCTCCTCGAAGTCGCTAGATACATCAGGGAGGTCTATCTCTCCCAGTATGCATACCACCCCGTGGATACTTACTGCTCCGTAGAGAAAATGTACGACATGATGAAAGCCGTAAAAGAGCTCGAAGAAATATTCTACAAGGCGTTGGAGGCTGAAAGGACGATCGACGAGATCGAAAACGTTCCGGGAAGAGAGGAGTTTGCAAGAGCTAAGCTTGAGAAAGACTACAAGCCAGCCTTAGAAGCCGCTCTAAAGAAAATTAGAGAAGCCCTTTTAGGAGGTGAAGAGCAATGAAGGAATACAGAACTATTAGGGATATTGCAGGTCCTTTAATTTTTGTTGAAAAGACTGAGCCAGTCGCTTACGGTGAACTAGTCCTTATTACTTTACCGGATGGAACCACAAGAAGAGGTCAGGTCCTCGATTCCTCTAAGGATATTGTAGTTGTCCAGTGCTTCGAGGGGACAAGGGGTATCGACAAATCATCCGTCGTAAGGTTCACGGGTGACGTAGTCAAGCTAGACTGTTCAAAAGACATGCTCGGTAGAATCCTCTCTGGTTCAGGAGAGCCAATCGATGGTGGTCCTAAAATTGTTCCAGAAGAGAGACGTGAGATCATAGGTGCTGCCATAAATCCCTACGCGAGGAAATATCCAAAAGAGTTCATTCAGACAGGTATCTCGGCTATCGATGGGATGAACACACTTGTTAGAGGGCAAAAGCTGCCGATTTTCAGCGGCTCCGGTTTACCCCACAACGATATTGCCCTACAGATCGCAAGACAGGCAAAGGTAAGAGGACAGGAAGAGGAATTCGCTGTCGTATTCGCAGCTATGGGCATAACATTCGAGGAAGCCCAGCAGTTCATAAAGGACTTCGAGAGAACTGGTGCCTTGGAGCGAGCAGTCGTTTTCCTAAACTTGGCAAGTGATCCGGCTATCGAGAGATTGCTCACACCGAGAATGGCTTTAACGGCGGCCGAGTTCTTAGCATATGAGTATGATTACCACATCCTTGTCATTCTGACAGATATGACAAACTATTGTGAGGCCCTTAGAGAGATTTCGGCAGCTAGAGAGGAAGTCCCCGGAAGAAGAGGTTATCCCGGTTATATGTATACAGATCTGGCAACAATCTACGAAAGAGCCGGTCGTATCAGAGGAAGAAAAGGAACGATTACACAATTCCCCGTTCTCACGATGCCCGCTGACGATATCACCCATCCAATCCCAGACCTGACGGGATATATCACAGAGGGTCAGATAGTTTTGAGCAGAGAGCTCCACGCTAAAGGCATCTATCCGCCGATTAACGTTCTACCATCCCTCAGCAGGTTGATGAAAGAGGGTATTGGCGAGGGATTGACAAGAGATGACCATCCACAGTGGAACGATCAGATGTACGCAGCATACGCTGAGGGTGTCGACCTGAGAGGTCTCGTCGCCATTGTTGGTGAGGAGGCTCTATCGGAGAGAGATAGAAGATATCTAAAATTCGCAGATGAATTCGAAAGAAGATGGCTAGCACAGGGTAAATACGAGGATAGAGACATCGAATACACTCTCGACCTCGGATGGGAGCTCTTAGCAATGCTCCCAGAGGAGGAACTCTTCAAGATAGAGAAGAAGTATATCGAGAAGTATCATCCAAAGTACAGAAAGAAGCCGCCAGAAGTTGTTGCAGCCGAAAAAGTTGAAGAAGGTGAAATAACCATCGAAAAGCGCTAATTTCCTCTTTTTTTGGTGGTAATTATGGTAGAGGTTCAACCAACAAGAATGGAGTTAATTAAACTCAGGAGAAGGATAGCAATGGCAAGAAAAGGACACGACCTTCTAAAAATGAAACGAGACGGTCTTATAATGGAATTCAGAACGGTGCTTGAAGATGCAAAAAGAGCAATATATGAAATGGTCGATAAATACAAGAAAGCCCAACAGAAATTAGCTCTTGCAATGGCTGCAGATGGTGTTATTGCCGTCAAGTCAGTGGCATTGGCAACAGAAAAGCCACCAACATTTACGCTGAAAAAGAAGAACATAATGGGTGTTATCGTTCCAGTTATAAAGAGAGAAAAAGTTAGAAAACTCCTATCAGAAAGGAATTACGGTGTTATCGGAACCACCGCAAGGATTGATGAGGCGGTCGAGGCGTATGAGGCTTTAATTGATGCAATTCTTGAAGTAGCCGAAGTCGAAACAACACTCAAGAGATTGCTAGAAGAGATTGACAGAACCAAGAGGAGAGTTAACGCTCTCGAATATAAGGTAATTCCCGAAATGGAAGAAGCTGCGAGATTTATCATGTTCAAACTTGAAGAAATGGATAGAGAAAACATAGTCAGATTAAAGAAGATCAAAAGCAAGAAAGTTAAAGTAGCCGCTTCTTAATTTTTTATGAAAAATTGGAGATTTCTTGGAATTGACGACAGTTTTAAAGGGGACTACTGCATCTTAGTTGGTTGCGTCACAGAAGGCAATCACTATGTTGAAGGTTTCATGATTGAAAAAATCAGTGTCGACGGGCTTGATTCCACTCAAGCGATAATAAAGATGGTATCTAAATCGAAGTTCAGGAAACAGATTAGGTGCATCTTCCTAGATGGAATAACCTTCGGCGGATTCAACGTTGTAGACATACGTGAGATATACGACACCCTTAATATACCTATAGTCGTTGTAATGAGGAGAATACCTGATTTTGACTCAATATTTAGAGCTCTTGAGATTTTCGAAGACGGAGAAATAAGATCCGAAATAATCAAAAGAGCAGGCGATGTTTACAGAGCAGGGGATGTGTTCATCCAGTTCTGCGGATGTAATTTGGAGGATGCTTTGGAGTTTTTAGAAAAATCAAAGCTTAAAGGGAACGTCCCGGAAGCGTTAAGACTTGCACATCTTGTTGCAACTGCCGTAATTCACGGAGAAAGCCGCGGTAAAGCTTAATTAATTTCTATCCGGTTCCCCTTTATCTTTACGCAATTTTCAAAGAATTTGTTAATTACGTATGCGTTGCTCACGATGTGTTTCGTTATCTCAGATGTCGTGAATACGGTCTTTTCGTTGGCAATTGCTGCAAAGCTCATTACCTGATCAGCTAAATGTTTATCGAACACTGCATCGCTCTGCAATTCTTCATACAACTGAGATGCAGCCTCATTTCCGACTTTTTCAGCAGGTTTTCCCTTTTCTCCTAGCGAAACGCTACCCTTATATCCGCAGAAAAGCGTGATTCCAGAACCTGTCGACAGTCCCTTTTGAGTCTCAACATCTATTTCCGTTTTGTAGCCTCTTTCTTCTAAAAACGTTTTAGCAACCTTGGCTTGTCGTTCGGCAACATGCTCTGGAAGATTACTGCAATGGGATATACCCCTTATAACATCGCACATCTCTTTTTCGAATGCAATCCCTTTAAGATTTGAGGGATTCACTCTGAGGATGACCTTACCACCACCCTTTGGATAGTATCCCCTTTTTATGAGTTCCACTTCTGCATTAGCTCTCATCTCTTTAAGAGCTTTTAAAGTCACAAACCTGAAGTAATCTATACTCGGGCTCCACTGGACATCAGTCCCGCCAATGATTTCTATTTTACAAGGTTTGTCTGCTACAAGAAGGGGTGGGAGAATTGTCTGAAAGATGAGGGTCACGCTACCGGCGGTCCCTATATCAATTCTCATATCTCTCGCACGGATTTTTCGAGGCTTAAAAACGAGTCTCGTTGAACCGAGCCTTAATCCTTCGACCTCGGCATCGCAGAGCATTTTTGCAGCTTCAACCCCTTTAAGATGCTGTGCAGCTAATCCCTTTTTCGGGCGATTGGCTCGAATATTAAATATCTCAACACTTTTCCCCGTTACGCATGACAGGGCTATGGATGTTCTGAGAATCTGCCCACCACCCTCCCCATAGCTTCCGTCGATTTTAATCATCGTGAAAATCTGAATGGGTGATTTTATATCATTTTCTTAAATTTGGCGAACTTTAACGAAGCCTTCTACCTGCCTTCCGAGCACGATTTTTTCGAGCTTTTCTCTGCTTTCTCGACCAATTTTTTTAAATTTATTCTCATTACAGAAAATCTTTCAAGATTTCGAGCATGATATATAGTCAGTTGAAATAATTAAAGTATGATGCCCCAATCTCTTTTAATATATTTCTACCCTCATGAATTGAGTCTTCTAGCGACTGATGGTAAAGTTTAAATTTTATCCCATTTAGTGGATTTATGTGGGTAAAAATCCTTCTGAAATTACTACTACTAACAATGTTCATCGGATCCGCATGCGCATTCGAAACTCTGACAAAAGATAACTTCGCTGAACCAGTCATCGAGCCAAAGCTCAAGGATTACTACATGTCGGGAGAGCAAATATCTTTCAACTTTACAATCCTGCCGAAAACCGATGAGGACGCTAAACTCATAGGAGGGACCTCAGGCAACCCGAGATTGTACGAATTCAACACATCCTTAGATTCCTCAACAATAACGGTTATGGTCAGTTACACTTCTGGAGGAGGGGCGACCAAAAAAGGAGATAACTACCTAGCAGTTGATGTATATGGACCAGAGGGTGGTGTCAGTAAAATAAATGTAAAAATTAGCGGCGTTGTCCCTTCAATCTCCATAAGGGTTTCCGAGATCGTGGCACTCGCCGTGGACATCCAAGATGCTGAGGAAAACGCTATAAGACCGGTAAAGATTAAGGTTATTAATGAAAACGCTTTTTCAAAGGATATATCCGAATTAGAGGAAAAATATAAACACCTAGTTGGAAAAGTAGATGAACTCGAAAACAAGGGAGTATCAGTCTCAGATTTACGAGTAAAATTGAAGAACGCAAAAGAAAAGATCGATGAAGGAAAAAGTTATTACAGTTCAAAAAAATATTTGGATGCCGACAAAAGCTTAAGCAGTGCTGAAGATTTGCTGAACAAAGCTGAAATGCTAATAGAAGAAAAGAAGATCTCATTTTTAATCGATGAGACTAAGAACAAGCTTAACGAAATGTTCACGAAAATGGCGGAATTCGAAGTCATCGTCAACAATCTCAAATCAAAGGGCGAACCTACCTTGGAATACGAGACCAAATTGGCCACCTACAAACAATATTACTTGAATCTCAATACGAAGATAGAGAGTGCCGAAGACTATTTAAACAAAGGCTTATATGATGAAGCCAAAATTAAAGCCGAAGAAGTTAATAAAAAAGCAAACCAATACATATCCGAGATTGAATCCATAATCGCTTCATTACAGCAGAAAACCCCAACTCAAGCACAAGGAACATTCGGCACAAATTTCTTTGAGGGGTTCACGGAATGGCTTAATAAAAATAGAGACAAACTCATCACTTACGGAGGAGGTGCTGTAGGACTTCTCATCGTTGTCTTCGTAGTGTATAAAGGTGTGAAAAGATACATGAAAAGAAGAAAATGGGACGAACTTAAGTGAGCTCCACAAGTTTTATCAAAAATCTGTTAATTTCATAAAGGGGGCCGCCGTATATTTTTTCAAGCTTTGCCGTAAGCTTTCCACAACCCCAGTAGGGACTGATTATTCCTGCACCTTTAAGCTCTGCAATAACGACGCCACTATCCCTCCCGAATTCCATGCAAATGTCTGTGATGTCGTTCCCGGAAATGAGGAATTTATTTCTTCTCTTTACTATCTTTTTAACAATTTCTACGAAATCTTCAGGCTTTTTCTCTCCGATTTTTTTGAAGTATTCTTTCACAGCTTTCCTCCAGTCAAAGTCGTTCAGGAAAATGTACCTTATTATATAGGGAATCTCCAAATCGGTTAAAATCAAAAATCTCATATTCCATGAAAGTGAATCTTTAAATGAGGACACCGGAAATGCTAGCTTCTCCTGATCGAAAAAAAGAAGCAACTCCTCATCGATTTCTTCTTTTGGGATTATCCCCTTCTTTGAGTATTTCCTGATTAATTCCAATCCTTTTAAAGCTACTTCGTCCGAATATCCTAATCCATCTGGATTAAGGCGTCGTAAGGACATATCTTTACACACTCGTAACATTCCTTACATCTTGATGGATCTACATCTACTTCCCACCCAGTCTTATTAAGGCATCGGTTGGACAGACCTGACTGCACCATTCCGCCCAGAAGTCCACAACTATTAGCTTGTCTTTTTTAATCATCATCAACTCTCATTTTATTCTTTTTAGCTCATTAAGGGATGGGACTCCTACCAAAATAATTTCATCGTCTATTATTGGGAACAGCCTTTATCCCGAACTTTAAAGCCTCCTTCAGCCCCTCCTCCGTTGTTACGTCTAACTCCAACGCGATCACATCTTTCTCAGATCTTATTAACTTCTTAACGACCTCCCTCGCTTTTGGACAGTAAGGACAAGTCGGAGATGTTAGCAATTTTATCTCTGCCATTTTATCACCTTTAAGAAATGCGACGTTAACATATAAATAGTAGAAGGGGTTTTGACATCAAAGGAAAAACCATAAATTTGAAAACACTGTCAATCATCCGTAAAGTATGAAGGTCGTTTTCACTTCACACAGAATTGAAAACTTACCGTTTCTAAGAAAAGAGTTTGAAAACGCCGATATCATTATCCTTGAAGAGCCAAAAAATGATTTGCTTCAAAAAGTCTTACAAGATGAGATTAGCGTTGATAACTACTTAAGATTTATAGACACTCCATTTCCCCTATACACGAAAAAGCTAGTTGAGATGCTTAAAGAAATGAAAAACAAAAGGATACTGCAGATCGAACCGTATCTGGAAGAAGTCGAAAAATTAAGAGAAAAAAACAAAGGTGATGAGAGAGTCAGAGAGACCGAAAGAAAAGTGAATTTAGCCTACCTTGAGTATGTAGAGGCTTTTATGAGGGGAAATTTTGATGAAATTGTGGAAAAAGTGATAGATTTTGCTAAAGCGGATGCTGAGAGGTTTGTGATAAGAGACAAAATGCGTGCAGACGCCATTGACTGCGATGCTGTTATAGAAGCGGGAGTCATGCATACAAAACTTGCAGAATTTCTCAATGCGGAGATCGTATACATTCCGGAACTCATTGCGGAAAAACTCGGTGTGAAGTATCTGGAGCCCCCCGGCAATATTCTGACAAAGTCTTTTATTTACGGATTCGATTGCGATAGAGAGCTTTTGGCGGCGAGATCTCTAATCTACGTAACCTTAACAAAAAAGGAAGAGCTATCTCCAAATGATGTGGAATTTCCGCACTTTGTATACGAGCAAAAGCTTATAAGATTTGTGAATAAACTGGACTACAAGAAGTGTGAAAAACTCTTTTTCAAACTCTGGCGCAAAAATATTTAAGAATCAATGATCTCAGATAGGAATACAATGCTTGGGGAACTGATCAGAATAGTCTCAGAAAGATTGTCTGGAAAGGAAGTAACAAGCGAAGAGGAGATAAAAAGAATCGCACTAAGAAGTATGCTCCAATATTTTGGTGCGAAATCCGCTGGATTTGATCACAATCAATTACTTAATCAAATTGTTGAAAGTCTCTGCGATGAGCCAATCTCGATTCACAGTCTTCATTATTCAGAGGTCATCGAAATCGGGGAGATGAAATTCAGACACATACATACGTGCAAACCTACAAAAGAGAGCTTGGAATTAGCCTACAATGAACTCAAAAAATCTGCAAGCTTTTTAGATTCACTTAACGTAATGAAAGATGTAACAGATAATTTCTTTAAAGGATATACCACCGAAGACGGTCTGATAAAGCTATACACTCACGAGAAGTATAAGTACGGTGTTTACTATTCGATAATAGACGATGTCGGCGAAGATATAAAAATCCACAAGGACATCGCAAAAAACTTCGACGGAGAATATGTAATCGTAGTTCCAACAGAAGAGGAACTTACACCTTTCTTAAGATTTTTTGCGAGATATTCCGAGGATGTAAAAATGGCAGGATTCAAGATATGGGTTGTAGATCCGATTAAAAGGTCGATAGATCCGTTCATAGGATATCCAAAGGATTTCAGATTGATTAGTCGATTCAAAAATCCGAAACTTGCTACGATCATAAATTCACTCTGGAGGGTTAAAGTAGAAAATATCGATTAATTGCAACAAACCGAAAAAATTATACATTTTATAATGCAAAATAATAACATGAAGTTTGGAATAGAGTTTGTGCCGAATATGAAATACTACGAGCTTGAATACTACGTGAAACTTGCAGAGGACAGCGGTTTTGAGTACACTTGGATAACGGATCACTACAACAACAGAAATGTCTACTCAATGCTGACAATACTTGCGATGAAAACGAATTCCATCAAACTCGGTCCGGGTGTAACCAATCCCTACCACATAAATCCCGCCCTCACAGCATCCGCTATCGCCACAATAAACGAAATAAGCAATGGAAGAGCCGTCCTTGGAATAGGTGCCGGTGACAAAGTCACGTTCGAGCGAATCGGAATAAGCTGGGAGAAACCACTCGCAAGGATGAAAGAAGCCGTTGAGATCATCAGAGCTTTACACTCCGGCAAGCCCGTGAAATATGACGGAAAGATATTCACAATCAACGGAGCTAGACTCGACTTCAAGGCGGGGAATATCCCCATCTACATAGGTGCCCAAGGTCCGAAGATGTTACAGCTTGCGGCAGAGCTTGGAGACGGTGTTCTCATCAACGCCTCCCATCCCAAGGATTTTGAAGCAGCCAAGGAGAGTATTGATGCTGGACTTTCAAAGGCCGGAAAGAGCCGTGATGCTTTCGACACGGTTGCCTATGCTGCCATGAGCGTCGACAAGGACAGAGAGAAGGCAAGAAATGCCGCAAGAATTGTCGTTGCCTTTATCGTTGCGGGATCTCCCGAGGTTATTTTCGAGAGACATGGAATAAGCATGGATGACGTGAACAAGGTCAGAGAAGCTCTCAACAACGCATTCACCAAGGGAGATTGGGGCGGAGTTGCGAAAGCCGTCACGGATGAAATGATTGGCTGCTTCAGCATAAGTGGCAACCCAGAGGAAGTCATCGAAAGGATAAAGGAGCTTTCAAAGACTGGAGTTACACAGGTCGTCGCCGGATCCCCCATTGGTCCCGATAAGAAGAAGTCAATAGAGCTAATTGGTAAGGAGATCATTCCAGCGTTTAAGTAAATTTTTTAACCCCTTTTTTATACTCCCTTCATGTTCGAACTTCTCAAAGTGGAGGCAAGAAAAGCCGTAAAGATAATAGATAAGCATAATTTTGCAAGAATTTTCACCCATTATGATGCCGATGGCATTTCATCTGGTGCTATCATCGCAACAGCACTCATAAGAAAAGGAATAGACTTTCACATATCTTTCTTAAGTGGTCTTAATGAGTGTGTAGAATGTGACAGCGATTTGATTATCTTCGCAGATATGGGTAGCGGTTATCCCGATGTGATTTCATCAATCGATGCAGACATTATCGTGATAGATCACCATTATCCAGTTGGGAAAATCCAACCGAAGAGAGACTTTGCCCACATAAATCCGCACCTAGCTGGATTGGATGGATCTTTTGAGCTCTCGGCAAGTGGTGCCGCTTACGTGTTTGCCGAGGAAATGGGTGACAACTACGATTTAACAGCTATATCCCTCCTAGGAATTATCGGTGATAAACAAAAAATAGCAGGAGGAAATGCCAAGATAATCCAAAAAGGTGTTGAAAAAGGATTTATCACCGAAAAAGAAGGACTAAGAATGATCTCCGGGAAAGTCAGAGATATCCTAAGGCTAAGTTTGGATCCATTTCTCGATTTCTACTCAAAAGAGGAAGAACTCGAAGAGTTTCTGAACGAAATCGGGATTGATGGCGAAAAAGAGTTTGACGAGCTTAGTAGAGAGGAGGAAAGAAGACTTGCCAACGGGATCGCTCTAAGGATATTGAAGATGAATGCATATCCAGGCGTTTTTGAAACGTTTATGGGGAAGAAATTCTATTTTAGAGAAGAACTCATAAAAAATGCCGTTACGATGTCTGAAGTAATCAATGCAACTGGAAGGAAGAGCGCCCACTCAATCGGATTTGCCATTTGCATGCGAGATGAAAGATATCTTGAAAAGGGAATGGATTTATGGAGAGATTTCACGGAAGAGATCCATAAGGAGATCGAAAAATGGAGACACGAAGTTAAGGATGGAGAATGCATAAGATATCTCGTAATGGAGGATGAAGCCTTCACAAGTCCTTTAGCTTCTGTGTTTTCGAGATATCTCTTCAGCGATAAACCCTTTATAGCCCTAAATATCAAAAAAGACGGTCAAGTAAAGGTTTCCGCAAGAACAAACCCGATAATGGCTGAGCGAAAAAATCTCGCAGATATCATGAAAGAGGCAGCGGAAAAAGTTGGTGGAAAGGGTGGCGGCCACAGTATCGCGGCAGGAGCGAATATAACCGCGGACAAGGTAGAAGAATTCATTAAGGAGGTTGATAGGCTTTGCTGTATTTAAGATTGGAATTCGATGTAAAAGATCCCGAAGTGATCGCAAAAGCATTAAAACCGGATGATACAGAATGGGCAAAATCCTTTAACAGCAACGGGAAGCTTATTGTCGAAATAAAGACTAAAAAAATTGGTACGGCAATGAATGCAGCTGAAGACTTTTTCAGGAATATTAAAGCTGCTTTATCTGTTTTAGATGCTCTGGAGCCTTAAGTTTAAGTATTCTCTCGATTATTTTAGCCGAACTGCAGAGTTCGCATTCCTCCTTAACCCTAATCCTTATGATTTCCGAATGAATTCCCCTTTTTTCGAGTTCCCTTTTTAGCCATTCTTCATCAAAGTGTTGGTCATATCCTAAAACAATCACATCCGGTTTTATTTCTTCAATCGGTTTGAACATATCATTTAAGTCTCCTAAGATCGCTTTATCCACAGGCTTTAGGGCTTCCACGACTCTTCTTCTCTGCTCCTCTGGAATCACCGGCTTCGGCTTGTGCTTGACATTTTTTTCCCTTGCCACGATCACTATTAAATAATCTCCGAGTTTCTTAGCTTCCTCCAAGAACCTTATGTGTCCGGGATGGATTATGTCGAAGGTACCGGTTGCGACGACAATTCTCACGTTTTCGAATCTATACTTCTGCTTAAAACCCTTGTTGTCAATCGAGGAACTCATCAACCTTTCCAAGCTTCCTTATTATATCCATCTGCTTCAGGGCGAGTTCTCTCGCCTCATTCATATCGCTTTCCATGATTATCTCACCGTTTTCAATGAATTTCTTTAGAAGGGGTTCTTTTCCTTCAGGCTTTTCATCTCTAAACAGTCTCACTTCGTCTTCGAGTGTCTCCCAATCTCTGTAAACCTGTTTCATTCCGCTCCTTTTACCTCTTTTTGCGGCGAATACACCGTTTCTTTCGACTATATCCATGGAAAAGTCTATGGGTTCTGCCCCAGCTATGCTTGTCCCGACCCCAAATGCATCGACTACATCTCTCAGCTCCCTGATGTCCTTTATATCAACACCACCGCTTAGAACGATCTTGACGTCATCCCTACCTCTTATCTTGAGTTCCCACTTAACCTCCTCGATTATCTTCCTTATGTTACCACGTCTACTACTTGGAGTGTCCAGTCTTACTCCATCAACTCTTTCAACGTTTTCAATTGCCATAATTGCTTCGGTTTTTTCGTCATAGTAAGTGTCTATGAGTATAGTTCTTGGAACGTCATAATCAACAACTTCGTTGTATGCTCTCCAAGCTTCTATCTGATCTCCAAAGCAAATTATCAAAGCGTGAGGCATTGTCCCAACACTTGGGATTCCCAAATACTTTTCAGCGGCAAAATTGCTCACCCCATCTACGCCACCTATGTAAGCGGCTCTTTCAATCATTGCGGATATGGCCGGATGCTGTCTTCTTGTTCCGAAGGAGAGGATTCTCTTATCCCCGGCAGCAAGTTTCGCTTTGAAAGCTTTTGTTGTAACACCACTTGAGTGGCAGATGAATCCGAGCATGGTCGTCTCAAATCTTGCGAATTCGAGATAATGTCCCACGATTACCATAACGGGTTCATGGGGATAGAAGAGAGTTCCCTCCGGCATTGCATAGAGGTCGACGTTCATTCCTTCCAAGAGCTTTAAAACATCGTTCAGCCCTGAAAAAACTCCCCACGTCGAGGCCGTGAACTCTGCAACAACGTATGGGTTTATTTTCTTTTCCTTCAGTATTTTCTCAGTCCAGATGAAGTATTTGTCCGTTACTATTCCTTTTTTTATGTCCTCGTTACTCACAACTAAGAACATTATCCCGCCTCCTTACATTCGCACGGGAC
Organism: uncultured archaeon; assembly: GCA_964655455.1. Taxonomy (GTDB): domain Archaea; phylum Halobacteriota; class Archaeoglobi; order Archaeoglobales; family Archaeoglobaceae; genus Geoglobus. The sequence goes on along the minus strand of CAZZMN010000014.1, from coordinate 22,665 downwards.
TGAACAGCATCTAATACATTTTTCGGGGTATTTTCGTTTGACTTCTTCTTCCAAGTCGATTTCACACAGATTTGCCAAACTTACGAGCCATGCAAACACGTCGGCGAATTCCTCACCAAGATTTTTATTTTTTCTTATAGCTTCGGCAAGTTCCCCCACTTCTTCCATAAACCAAAGAAAAGTTTTCTCTTTACCCCTTTTGACATCTTTTTCATAATAGATCTTTTTGATTCTTTCTTGAAACTCACGGATTTCCACGAATGATCTGGAATCATAGGATTTTTAACGTTTACCTAAAAATAAAATTCATGAAATTGATAGATGCCCACGTCCATTTGGGTTACTCGATACCTCCTGAGAAGATAGTTTCCCAGATGAGAGAGAGCAGTGTCGAAAAGGTTGTTGTTTTTGCTCTGCCGGCTGAAGTCGATCCAAATCCGAAGATGAACGATTATGTGCTGGAAAAATCCAAAGAATACGGTTTTATCCCGTATTACTACGTAACGGATACGGAAATTCCGGAGGAGATTGAAGAGTTCAAGGGATTTAAGTGGCACTGGTTTAGGGGATGGACTCATGTGAAATCAAATCTGAGCTTATTCAATGATGGAGGATTTACGGAATTCCTGAGAGAGCTAAACGAGTTGGGAAAGCCTATTGTGATCGAGGAGGACTTCGAATTTACGGAGAAGTTCGTTAAAATCATTGATAAAAGCCCCGTCATAATCCCCCATCTCGGACTTATCAGTGGCGAACCCCTCGAGTTCCTTACCACCTTTAGAGACGTTGATAACGTATATTTCGACACGGCGTTGGCTTCTGTAAGCTTAATAGAAAGATTTTACAACGAATTGGGATCGGAAAAACTGATATTTGGATCAGACATCCCCTTCGGAAGAATGAAGGAGGAACTGAACAAGATCTTGAGTCTGAGCTTACCTGAAAAAGAGCTTAGACAGATAGTTGGAGAGAATATTCTGAGACTAATTGAACCCTAATCACAAAGTTTATATACATACGTTAACCTTACTAAAAACATGGTTAACGAAAGTGAGTTTAGAAAAGACTTCAGAAAACTCAGCCTAACAGTAGTCATGTGTGTGATAACGGCAATTTCAGCCCAACTTTCGTTCAAGATCGGATTTGTCCCCTACACAATGCAAAACTTTGCAGTAATGCTTGCTGGATTTCTACTCGGTCCATACTACGGATTTATAAGTCAGGCTCTTTATCTGACCCTGATTGCAGTCGGTCTGCCCTTAGCATCTTCCGGAGGTGGTTTAGGTGTTCTACTTGGACCTACGGCTGGATTTCTCTTCGGATTTCCGATAGCAGCCTTCTTAGCTGGAGTATTTAGAAGGAAAATAAGGAGTTCCCTTATCCTATGGCTTTCGACGTTCTTAGCGGCATTACCAATATACATCTTGGGGTTTCTTGTGTTCTACAACATCGCCATAGGTAACGCGAAGCTCTCCGCATGGGCTGAAAGCATTGCAAGCCCTTTCGGAATCAGCGGCTCTTTACCTCTCGTGATATTCTTTGCAACCGTTTTGATCTTCATTCCCCAAGACATGTTCGTCGATCATCTTTTGGCTGTTGTAGTTTACAGATATGTAGAGAGACTAATAAGAGAGAGAGGTTTCGAAATTGATTGAAGTGAATATCAAAGAATACAAGTATCCCAACGGTGTATTAGCTCTGAAGGATATTAGGGTGAAAATCGAGGGAACTTGCTTTATAATGGGTAAAACGGGATGCGGGAAATCCACACTTCTTAAGACTTTTAACGGTTTGATTCCAGACTTCTATGGCGGGATGCTTATAGGATCCGTAAGGGTTTTTTCAGAAAAACCGTCCCCTAAAATAGCTTACATGGTTATGCAGAATCCAAGGGAGCAAATAACATCCCTCAGAGTTTTAGATGAAATCGCCTTTCCGATAGCTCAGGAGGGCGTCAGTTATGGAGAAGCAAAAAGAATTGCTGAGGATGTTGCTGAGCAATTCGGAATTGGACATCTTCTCGACAGAAATATATACGAAATCTCCTTTGGAGAGCTGCAACTCGTAGAGATTGCTGCCGCAGTAGCCTCTGGAAAGAGAATAATCCTCTTCGATGAGCCGTTTGCTCACCTGAGTAAAAGGAATATTATGAAGCTGATATCTATTATAAAGGATCTAAACGTCGTCGTCTCTGATCACAGGATTGAATTCTCTAAGTATTTCGACGAAATATTCAACATGGGACTCGAAATAAAAAAGTTCAATAAGATGAAAACAGATTTAGGTGACGTTATATATGACGGCTTAATAGAGATCAGAAAGAGGGAGATTATTGCTGTTATCGGGGATAATGGATCAGGAAAGACAACACTCCTTAAAAGAATTGCAAGGGATCTCAAAAGACAGCGGATGGATTTCCAGCTTGTCCTCCAAAACCCAAATTATCATTTTACAGAAAACAGAGTTTTCGACGAGGTTAGAAATGAAAAGATCCTAATGGAATTCGATCTTGTAGAATTAAAGGACAGACATCCCCACTCGCTAAGCGGAGGGGAATCAAAGAGATTATCTATCGCAAAAGCGTTTAACAAAGAGATTTTGCTTTTGGACGAACCAACCGCAGGTCAGGACGTAAATTTCAGGGAGAAGCTGATCTATCTGCTGAGGAAATACTGTAAAACCGCAATCATAGCGACACACGATGAAAAACTCGCAGAAAAATGCGATAGGATAATCAAATTATGATAGGAAGATTGCAAGCGGCGTTAAGGGAGGGAGACTTGGAAGGGAGGAGTTCTTTGATCTCGGTTTTTCTACTTTCTCTATCCGTTTACATATCAGGTTTTTCATTAGTAATCTGTTCTTTGGCATTGATGATAACTGTATACTTCACGAAGGGGAGAAGCTTAAAGACCGTGACAGCTTTCGCACCATTCTACGTTCTGATAATGATTTCGGGTTTTTTCTTCGATATAGGATATGCCATAAAGGTAACAATCGCTTTTGCAACCCTTCTTTCTGTGGGTACTCTCATATATTCATCAAAGATTGAAGAGATAGCAGGAGCGTTGATATTCTTTAGATTTCCAAAAAAACTGGTTAGCACGATTCAGCTGGCTGTTTCGATTTTCCCTCTCCTCGTTAACGATTTAAAGGAGATCTCCGAAGTAATCGATGCGAGAGGACTGGAATACTATAAAAAAATTCTGAAAGCCTTTGTCTCAACATCCATCCTAAGGGCCTTGAGCATCTCAGAAGCACTATTTTCAAAAAATTTCAATTACAACCCGATTTATGAGATAAGATCTCCCAAAAGAAAGGATATTACTCTTCTCCTATTGTCTCTGCTTTTATTTCTATCCACAGTTCCTTTAAATCTCTTGGATCTGCATTCTTCCGATATCTATCCTCCTTTTTTTCAATAATTCCGTTTTCGGATAAAAAATCGAGATGTGCTATCACTTCGGACATCGCCAAGAAAAGCTGATTCATCCCGAAAAGATTCAACGTGATCTCGAAGGCTGTCCTTCCTTCACATGCATTAAATATCTCGTGGCTTCTTCTCTCAAAGCTGTTTACGTATTCCTTTAAAACATCCCTAACGTTTCGCCTGAAATCCCTGTGACCCGGGTAGACTCTGACTATGTTCATGGAGTTCAATCTCTTTATCGTTTCGAGATATTGTTTCAGAACAGGATGTCTTTTCTCCTCATCAATTGGCTCTATCACTGGATTCGGTGTGAGTCCATCGAGCAGAATATCTCCAGAAAAGAGATGCCCCCTTCTATAAATAGCTATATGACTGAAAGAGTGACCGGGCAGATGAAGAACTTCAAAAATCTCATCTCCCGCTTTTATCTTTTTTTGGATCTTTCTGCAATTCTGACAGGGCTTGACGAATCTGCTGTATTTCTTCTCGGCATGCTCTTTCATTTCAACTGCAAGGTTCTCTGGCATACCTTCAAGGGCGAAGTGGATGGAAGTGAGTCTGAAATATTCTTTTTCGGCATCGAACATTTTCTTGCAAGCATCTTTATGGGCAGAAACGTTTTTGAAGAGGTAAGCCGCTCCGAAATGATCTGCATGAGGATGCGTTATTATCAGGTTGACAGCATCGGGATCAACGGCTTTTTTTATCTTTCCGATAACCTTCTCATCGTCAACTCCGATGTCGATCATGAGTTCCCCGTTTATTACGTAAACATTCGTGTTCCCAGCCGGGAACGGGCTGTAGACTTCGATTCGAATAACCTCCACTTAATTTCTTCACAGCAAGAAACATAAAAATTTTATGAATTTGGCAAAAAGACATGAGCATGATTGAATGGGTAAATGAAAAATTGCGATATCTTCCCTTTAGAATATAAAACGGCTGTTTTGCTTGTAACACCCTTCAGTCCCGCCATAACGAAAGATGAAGCTTGCGAAGGTTATGAGGTTAAACTACCTGAGGCTTTTGAAGAGGCAGATATCATCGTTACGTTTGCTGAAAGAGAGGGGATAACAACTGTGCTCAATTGACACTAAACACTTTTTATTAGGATTTAGAAGCCGCCGCCGGGATTCGAACCCGGGACCTGGTGATTACAAGTCACCCGCTCCGACCAGCTGAGCTACGGCGGCTTATTGATAAACTACTGTTTCTAAATATAACTTTATCGCTATACGATTAGGTCTCCCTTCTTTCGAACGTACTCTACGAGACCACCTTCTTTCAGTATTCTGATCATTATGTCGGGTAGAGGTTTTGCTTCGATTTCAATGTTTTTCGTTAGATCTCTTATAATCCCAGTGGAGAGATCAACTTCCAACTCATCACCATCTTCGATTTCATCTGTATCTGCCATCAGAACGGGTAGACCAATATTTATCGCATTTCTGTAAAATATCCTCGCAAAAGATTTGGCTATCACAGCGGAGACACCTGCAATTTTCAATGCAAGGGGTGCGTGCTCTCTGCTACTGCCCATACCGAAATTCCTTCCGGCTACTATGAAGTCACCCGGTCTGAATTTTTTCATAAAATCAGGATCTGCATCCTCCATGACGTGCTTTGCCAGTTCTGGTAGGTTGCTTCTCAGATGGTAGTATCTACCGGGAGTAATGTGATCGGTGGATATGTTATCTCCAAATTTCCAAGCTCTCCCTCTTAATCGCATTGGAGATAACGGGGGTAAAGGTTTTTTAACGTTTACTGTATGAGATGTATGAAATTTGAACCAAGAAAACTACCTACCATCCTCACAGCAGAGGAGCTTATAGACAAAGCGTTTAGGAGAGCTTCAAAAGTTAGCGGAAGAGATAGGAAAGAAAAGGCTTTGAACAAGCTTTCTACAGTCTCTAATATTCTAAGAGATTATTTCAACAAAATTATCACTGCACACCCATCTTACGATAATTTAGACGACTTTTACATAGAAATGATAGATATAATCGTCGGAATTAGAAGATTAAAGAAAAGTCTTGCGGCACTGAATTGGGCTAACAGAATGACTCAGCAGGTGATCACGAAAGGTATCAGGAAGATTAAAGGCGGTACTAACCCCGATGCTGTTCTAAAAGAGGTTTACGGAAGAGTTGCGTCGATAATAGAGCAAATAGATGATGAATTAAGGTTTCTAAATGAGGCAAAAAATAAAATGAAGGAAATCCCAACATTAACTGACGATTTTACTGTCGTTCTTGCAGGATATCCCAATGTGGGAAAGTCGAGCATAGTTGCAGAGATATCCACTGTAAAGCCCGAAATCGCCAGCTACCCCTTCACAACAAAAAATATTTTTGTAGGATATATAGAAAACGACGAAAGAATACAGATAATCGACACCCCCGGATTGCTCGACAGACCCCTCGAAAAAAGAAACTACATCGAAAGAAAAGCGATATCCGCCTTAAACTATCTAGCCAATTTGATCGTTTTCGTGATTGATCCCACGGAAACCTGCGGATATGACTTAGAGAGCCAGATAAATTTGCTCAATGAAATAAAAAGACAATTCAACGTTCCGATAATCGAGATATACAGCAAAGCTGATCTCCACGAAAGGAGGGACAGACTTGCAGTTTCGGTTGTGACAAAAGAAGGTGTTAATGAGTTGATCAACCTTTTGAAATCAATGGCAAAAAAGAAATCCCGAGAGATATCCAGTGATGGCGCCCGTGTTCAGGAAGGGTAATCCAGCATGGGCTCCTCCCTTTCTCTCAACGAAGATCATTAGGGTAATCAGCCCAATGTATCCGAAAATTATTACGAGAACACTCTGGATTAAGCAGTGATTGAACACGTAGGATGAAACCGCTAGGATATTTGGTATCACGGCATCTCCAACACCCATTATCGCTTTTCTGTCCTTCCGAGGTATTATAAAAAGAACAGGGACATTAATGTCTGAAACGCTTTCCGCAAGTCTTATCATGTGTTTTGTTTTGTAAACAGCGATATAATCGTAAATTGCAAGGATTACAAGTAGTATTATAGCCGGATAAGGTTCAAAACTTATCCCAAAGATCGCCGTTATCGCAGACGCAATCAGTAGCCCTGAGATGTTCAAAACTATCCAGTGTCTCTTCAATATGAGTAGCGACAAGAGGATAACAGATGGAAACATGGATAGAATTCCGAGAAAGGGCATAAATGCATAAATGTATGTTAAAAATATCAGAAAATAAAATACCACCTTTAGTAAGTCCTTCCTGAACTTCGCAAGGAGAATCACGAGAAATGTGAAGAAAAGAATCATTAAAAGATAATAGAAGGAGTTTGAGATCTCAGACGGATTCTCAAAAGCTCTTATGCCAGCCTTCGCATAATCCGGAGCTATTAGCAACGCTAAGGCTCCCGTCAGAAGATAAAATATTGAGAGGATATAACGTTCTTTCATCAGAACCTCACTTTAACCTTTTCTCCCTTCAATAGAGCGAGTTTCAGAGCTTTCCCGGCGTCTCGATCTTTTCTTATCCTTATAATTCCTTTTCTTCCAACTTCCGCTGTCAAAAGGTATTTATCTCCAACGTAAACATCCACCTTCTTTCCTTCAAGACCCGGAGCGTTAATCACGTAGTGCTTGGCTTTTTCCTCTACCCGAACTTCTATTTCTTTATTTCTCTCGATTTTCAGTGGTTCAACTTCGATCTGAACTCCGAGTTCCTCTTCAATTTGCTTGATTCTTTTTCCTTTTCTCCCGATTAGATACGGAATCTCATTCTCCGCTACCTTTACGATGGCTTTGGTTCCGCTCACGGGTATGATTTCGTATGCGGAAACGATATCTTTAATCTTACTTTCTATGGCATATTTGAGGAGCTTATTCTCTTCGGTTTCCTCAACGGGCATTACAACAACCTGCTCACCGTATGTATAGATTTCATATTCAACTCTTTTCGTTTCGAAATCTTTAACCTCAATTACAGGTCTAGCCAGATCGGCTTCCACCATCCCATGTGGAACTTTAACTTTGAATTCGAGTTCGTAGACTTTCTTAACCTTCCCGGCATCTATGAAGATAACAGTATCAACGACCTGAGGGATTACTCCGAGCTCTATTCTGCCAATCATTCTCTGAATTGCATCGATTGGTCTCGTCGCGTGGGTAACTCCAATCATTCCGACACCGGCTAACCTCATATCGGCAAATACCTGAAAGTCTGAAGTCTTTCTAAGCTCATCGTAAATCGTGTAGTCGGGTCTAACGAGCAGAAGAACGTCCGCTGTAAGGCTCATGTCTCCTTCAAGGGATGCGTACTGCGTGATCTCGTCTCTCACCATAAGATCACGGGGACTTTCCATCGTTTTAACTAAGTAACCGTTTTCGAGAAGATAATTCGCAACGCTTGCCGCAAATGTGGACTTACCGGCACCAGGAGGTCCTGAGATAAGAATGCCCCTCTGCTTCTCGATAAACCTCTTTTTAAGCTCTTCGCTCAATCCGTAATCATCTAAGGTTGCTTTGGCTATTGGTCTGACCGCTGTTATTTCCATCCTATCCGAGAAGGGTCTTTCAGCAATTGCGATTCTCAGATCCCTTAGTTGGACGACTGTGACTCCTTTCCTTTCGATTTCTATGTTACTGTCTTCATCTTGGCTTGCGGCTTCTATTATCTCATGGGCAATCTCTCTGAGCTCTTCAAGGGTCATTGGCTTATCTGTTATTTTAACAAGCTTTAACTCGCCTACCCTTCCCCTTTTTGCGTAAGCTTCTACTCCTTCTCTTAAATGAACACTTGCGGTGTCCTCCGTAAAGAATTTCATGATCTTGGTATCTTCGGGTTTGATTGTTTCCTTCTGCACTAATATCGACTTGATACCCTTAGCCACAGCCACTGCATGCTGGACTCTATCTCCCGTGATCAAGATGGCTTTCTCCTCTTCGGCGATTTTTCTAATCAGATTGTCAATCTCCCCGCCTTTCGCAAGTTTCACATGTTCCAAGCTTGGTCTTTCACCTAGGAAGAGAACATCAAATCCATATCTTTCGGAAAGATCTCTTATTCTTTTAATTTCTTCAAGACCTTGGAATCCAGTTATCCTACCGAAATTAGCCTGAGCTTCGAGCTCCGCTACAACAGCTTCAGGGATGATGATGGTGCCTCTAATCTCTCCGTTTTCGATCATTTTAGATACTCTTCCATCTATAATTACACTTGTGTCAACGACAAATTTCATTCTATTCCCTCCAGTTTCCTGAAAAAGCAAGAATAATTACCCGTATGGCAGGCTACGCCCCTCTGTTCTACGATGTAAAGAAGAGCGTCCTTATCGCAATCAGCTCTAACCTCAATAACCTTTTGGACGTTTCCTGATTCTTCACCCTTCATCCACAGTTTTTTTCGACTTCTACTGAAGTAATGAGCGAAACCGGTTTCAAAGGTTTTTCTTAAAGCTTCCTCGTTTGCATAAGCTAGCATTAAAACTTCCTTTGTTCTTGCGTCCTGAACTACAACGGGTATTAAACCATCTTTATTGAATTTTAACATCAGTATCCCCTGTCTAATAATGTTTATAAAGTTATAGCATGATGTGAAAGTATGAAAAGATATCCCACAGGAATCTTGGACCTCGATTCGCAAATCGGTGGCGGCTTCCCGGAGGGAAGCGTAATCCTTCTTTTAGAAGATCCCGGAGCTGAGGCTGAAATTCTATCCTTTTACTTTGTCGTAGAAGGATTAAAGAAGAACGAAAAAGCCCTGTACATAACCACGGATGATACGATGGAAGAGATTAAAGAGAGCTTGAAAGTATACTTCAATATCCCGGAAAATATTTCTGAAAAGATCAAGTTTATCGATCTAATGAGTTCAAGAATAGTGGGAGGTTGTAAAAGTTTTGGATCTATTCCATCCATTTACGGTGACGCTCATAATCAAGTCATTAACGGAATTTTCAAGGAATGCTACGATAGGATTGTTCTAAACAATTTGGCATACTTCACAAAAAATTACGATAGAGATACGGTAATGAATTTGCTTGAGAATCTGTCTATTTACGTAAAAAGGAAGAAAAGCGTTGTCCTTATCCTTCTCCCAAAAGGTCTGTTAGATTCATCTTATGAAGTGGCAATAAAACACGTAGTGGATGGAGTTATTGAAATGTCCATAGTTGAGGCTGAAAATGAAGTTCAAAGGAGAATTAAAATCCTAAAACTGAAAAGAACCATAGTTCCAAAAAGCATATTCCGCTACGAAATAACCGATAAAGGAATAAGTCTGGAGTCCGTCAAAAGGATAATTCGGCATCCTCTCCGCCCTGAAGGTCAAGCCTCCGACACGGAGATGGTTTTATGATCGCACAGGGCATTATTGAGATAAAAAACGTCAGAGAATTTCTGAGCAAAATACCTGACGGATGTGTTCTAATCGATTCGGATTACGTAATCAGCTTAAATGTTCTGAAGTTTGCTGTTCAGAAGGCTTTAAAGTCTTGGAAAGAGAAAAGAAACATCGCAAAGACGTTATCCATGGAGATTTTGCTTTACGTATCAGCAACGAGACAGATAAGTAAGGCTCTGAAAATAGGATTAAAAGAAGGTATTAACAGAGTGATCGTTATAGATCTTAACGGATGTCTTGAGAGACTAAAGGAGCTTGGATTCAAAGAAGAGGAAGTTCTCCAAACTGATGATGAGAAAATAAAAAGGGTTGCGGAATTCTACGATATTTGTGAGGAGGAGCTAAATCTAGTTGGTAAAGAAAAGTTACCCCTCCTTATAAGGGAAAGAATTGTCCTTTTCGATATAACTAAGTAGAGCCGCACCCTTCGCTACCGCAAGTCCATCCCTTATTACCTTAATCTCAGGATCAAACTCCTTTGGTAAATAATCGTAAATCAGATAGAAGTCTTCCTCTCTGAGTTTTTCAGATATCCTTCCGCCAAAAGCAACGAGCTGGGGATCTAATATCATCACTGCTTTTGCGACCTCTCTGCACAGGATCTTAAATCCCTTATATTTTACGATCTCATCTCTATCGATCTCTCGACCGAATTTCTTCTTTATAGCCCATCCACTAAAGAAGTTTTCTAAATGGCCACGGTCACCGCAAACACATTTTTCATCACCCTCTACATGAACGTGACCTATCTCCGAAGCAAGCCCCCTCCCTCTGTACAGTTTTCCAGATGCAATCACTCCAGCACCAACTCCAGTTCCAAGGGTTACGGCGAATATGTGATCTTTTTTAAACAAATATTGAACATACACTGCAAAGCAGTTAGCATCGTTTTCCACTTTCAGATTTGTAAAGAGTTCGGGTCTGAAGTTCTTTATGTTCGGGGTTTTTAGGATCTTTCCTCCTCTTATCCATCCGGCAATTGCGAAAACTCCGTTTCTGTATTTTTCGATGTTTCTAGGATCGCTCAGAAAGTCCTCTGTTTTCATCGTTAAAATGTGATGAAATCTGCCGTCGAATACGACTATATCCGTGTTAGTTCCACCGATATCTATTCCTAGATCTGCCAAGTGATTACCCCCTTTATATCTGCTACAGATTATTTCACTAAATAATCTATGATCTTTAAAGATTTAGGTATTAGTTTCGAATAACAGTACTTTAGCTACCTACTGTAATACTACTCATGATGGCAGCATATAGGAATGTTTTAACGTTGAGAAGTTCCAATTTCTTTTAAAGCATCGAAAATCATGTTCTGCTACGTGCTTGTGCTCTTTCATTCCTTTGTTATTCTACAAGCTTCCTACCAATTTCCTTCTGTACATCTTTCAAGTTCAGCGAAAAGGTAATGTTTAGCTTCTTACAATTATCGTCATGAGACTGTTATCTCTCGAAGAGGGTGAAAAAGCTGTAAAACTTGCAAGAAAAGCTGTAGAATCTTATTTAAAAGATAAGGAGATAATTAAGGAAAGATTCAGTGGTGTTTTTGAAGAGATGAGAGGCGTTTTCACAACTCTAACAAAGCATGGAGAGCTAAGGGGTTGCATCGGCTTTCCTTATCCCGTTAAGAGGTTAGATGAGGCGATAATAGAATCTGCAATAGCGGCAGCAACCGATGATCCCCGTTTTCCTCCCGTTAAGCTGGAAGAAATGGACGAGATCATAATCGAGGTCACAGTTTTAACACCACCTAAGAAAGTGGATGTTCCGCCTCCGGAAAGACCTAAAGCAATAGAGATAGGAAGGCATGGTTTGATAGTAAAATACAAATATTTCAGCGGCTTGTTGCTTCCTCAGGTAGCCGTAGAATACAACATGAATGAAGAGGAATTTCTAACTCAAACGTGCTTAAAGGCTGGATTATCCCCCGACTGCTGGCTTTTCAACGAAGTTGAACTTTACACATTCGAAGGTCAGATATTCAAAGAAAAGGAGCCGAGAGGCAAGGTAGTAGAAGTTAAACTAAAAGAATCTTGATGCAAATGTCTGGGGTTTTGAATCGCAGTCATCACGGTAAAGACAGAATTCGCATCTCTTTGATTCCCTTTTTTCCGGGAGAAAACCGCTTTCGATCTTCCTTAATTTCTCGATTATTCTAAGAAGATCGTATTTATCCCTCCTCGAAAGCTCATAAAGGGCTAGAAAACCGTCGTAGGCGTAATACACGAACCCTTCCTTCATCCCAGAGATCACGGAGGTTGCCGCCAATCTCATTCTCTCTTTAAACGTGAAATCATCCTTTTTTTTTCTTAACATAACTAAAAGAAATCGATTTCCTTCCACGATCTCATCAACAATACCTTTAAGATTGTATTTATCGGATTTGAAGGTAACCTCCCATGCGATCGGTCTTAATTTATCGAGTTCTTCTGAGAATTTGAATTTTGAAGATGCCGCCGTGAAGATACTCTTTTTCTCCGGATAGAGTGTGAGAAACCTTTCCAACGCCCATTCATAGTCGTATCCCTTTCTTAAGCTTAAGTAGATCTCCCTAACAGCGTGGTATTCGTTTACCTCCTCCAAACTGTTATGGATTCTGAAGTAGGCCAACCTCGGACAGGAGAGAAAACTTGTGATATCACTAACCCTAAGCACAATTAAAATCTTTTTGACAAATAAAAAATTTTCCCCTTTTGATGAAGCGGACGTTGAAGAGCCCGGGACTGGGAAGTCTATTTTTGTCTCTTCTTTTGCCAGTAAGAAGCTATCAGAAAGTAAAAAGATTCTCTACACATCTTTTAATAAAACTGAGAAAGAATATTTTGAACTATCGGGCTTGAATTTGATACAGAGGACTTCAAATTTATAGAGCACTTTTAGGACCACAAACGTTTTATATATGAATTTATCACTATAAACTATGGATGAACAATTATTAAAGATAAAAACCATGATTACAAGGTGGTACGAGACGTATAAAAACTTGGAACGCTGCGAATCTACCATCTATATGTTCGTCGACCTCATAAACAGGCTTGTAGAGCCTTATCTTACTGAGTTATATCGAACTAAATCTATAAGCTCGGAAGACTACTTGGAGATGATGGCATATTGCGAAGAGCTGATACAAAAACTCAAAAAAGAATTTGGACTTCAAGACATTGAGCTGATTAGAGAGCACATAATAGGCTGTTAGACAGCGAAAATTTGGGTAAATTAACTTAATATTTTTAAGGATAGTTTGCTTTATTATGTAAACTTAATACTTACTGAATCTAGTAGTGTTGATTTCTGAGGACTGCCAAAAACCGCTTGTAGTAAGAGAATAGCTCCTAAACCTATGAACTGAGTTGAAGAGATTAATTAAGCAAATTATTTATTGTCAAATCAAAAACAAAAAACAGGTGGTTTACTTGGAACTCGGCTTCATAATCAAGGTTGCTTTAATAAGCAGCTCCGGTGCTTTGGCTCCTGGCCCCTTAACAGCTGCAACAGCCGCTGTAGGCATCAAGCACGGATGGAAGGGAGGATTGTGGGTTAGCATCGGTCATTTGATCGTTGAATTACCATTAGTCATACTGATCGGGTTGGGAGTTATTGCGATTCTTACAAACGATGTTGTTACTCAAACTCTTAGCTTGGTAGGGGGTATTTTTTTAATTTTCTTTGCATATTTAACGGCAAAAGATGCGATTAATGTCAAATCCATAGAGGCTTCAAGTATTTCGAAATCTCCCCTACTCATAGGAATTAGTCTGTCCGCGTTAAATCCGTTTTTCATCGCTTGGTGGGTTGGTATTGGCTCTCCACTCGTAATGGAAGCCTTAAGATACTGGGGGCTCGCAGGAATCTGGATTCTATATGTAGCTCACGTATGGCTCGATTTCGCTTGGCTTACAGGACTCGCACGCGTGACTTCACTGAGTAGATTCAGCCTTAGAATTTACAGAATTCTGCTAATTACCCTTGCATTGCTTGTAGCTATGTTTGGAATCGATTTCGTTTATTACGCATTTCAAGGAAATCATCTGCTCCCCTTCTGACGATATATTTATTTTTACACATGCTGTTGAATTTTCATGATCGAAAGGGATGTGGAAATGTTCGATACGAAGTTTAAATTTATCCAACGAACTAAGGATGAAATTAGGGAACTCATTTACGATTACAAAAAGTGTAATGGATGCGGTATTTGTGTTTACGCTTGTCCTGTTAATGCGATCGAACTCGGTCCCGTCCATGATATCGCCATTGGATTGGAAATGCCCCCAGTCACAATAGATCACACAAAGTGCGCGTTCTGCGGTATCTGCTTTGCGTTCTGTCCCTTCAACGTTTACGAGTTTTACATAAACGGCGTTAAGATCAGCAAAGATGAAATGCCTCTCTCACCTACAAGTTTCACCGAACTGATTGAGAATAAGTGTGTGTACTGCACCCTTTGCTACAAAGCTTGTCCTGAAAAAGCCATAATGAGAGATGTCAAGATAACTAGACAGGACATTCCAGAGAAAAACGAGGGACTTGAAGGTAAATTAACAATCGACAGGGAAAAGTGCAATCTGTGCGGTATTTGTGCGGAGTTCTGCGAAGCTTTTAAGATGGTTGAAAAAGATCCATCTCCCGAAGATCCGATGCCTTACGAAGACATTCTTTTTGATGAAGAAAAGTGTGATTACTGTAAACTCTGCGAGGAGATCTGCCCAGAAGAAGCTATAAAAGTCGAAGGAAAAAAAATAGAATTCAAATTGGATAAAGTCGCCGAAATAAGGGTGGATCAGGAGAAATGCTCTCACTGTGCCTACTGTGAAGCCGTTTGTCCATACGATGCGATAAAGACTGTAAAGCCGATAGAAGGAAGACTCTATCTCTATGAGCCGCGAATGTATCGTTGCGATCCGGTCGGATGCAGTGCCTGCATAAAGATATGCAAACATAATAAAGTTTGGTATGTTTCCAAAGAAAAGGGGAGAGTCTACTTTAACGAAGATCATTGTATCTACTGCGGTGCGTGTGAGAATTCATGTCCCTACGATCTCATAGCCGTCGAAAGAGAAAGCTATTATACGAAAGAGATCGTGACATACGAACCTTGGATTGAATCTTGGCACAGTGCGTTGGAGAGAATAATCGCAAAAAAGAGGACTGAAGAACCCGAAAGAAAATTCCTCAGGGAAAGAGAAATAAAAATCACTGAAGAGGTTATCGAAAAAAGGGAGCTTGATAGAGAAGCTCTAAAAGTATTGGAGGAAAGATTATCCGCTGTAGAGAAAATTCTTAAAAAGCCATACGTTAGAAGAGCGATAGAAATGGGTAACGTTGAAGCTTTCATTAAAAAACTGAAAAAGGGGAGTTAGTATGCATTTACAGAAAATAAAGGCTTCAAAAAATAAAAAGCTCCAAGGAAAACTAATTATCTTAGGAGTCACCGGTAGTATAGCTGCTGTCGAGACAGTCAAACTCGCAAGAGAATTGATAAGAAGGGGAGCGGAAGTCCAAGCTGTTATGAGCGAAGCCGCCATGAAGATAATCCATCCCTACGCATTAGAATTTGCCACGGATAATCCAGTGATAACCGAAATTACTGGAAGGATTGAGCACGTTGAATATTTGGGTGTTAACGGAAGAGCTGATCTACTCTTAATTGCTCCCGCAACGGCAAACACTATCGCAAAGATTGCGAGCGGCATTGACGATACTCCTGTCACGACGATGGCAACTACGGCTTTAGGATCCGGTAAGCCGATCATAATTGTCCCCGCAATGCACGAGGGGATGATTAGAAATCCCGCCATTGCCAAAGCTATTGAAAAGCTCAAGAGCTTCGGTATTGAGTTTGTCGAGCCAAAATTTGAAGAGGGAAAAGCAAAGTTCCCAGAAATCGAGAAAATTTGCCTTCAAGTCGAAAGAAAACTATACAGCAAAGAACTCACCGGCAAAAAGATCGTGGTCACAGCGGGTCCCACTCTTGAGTTTATAGATCCCGTACGATTTATAACAAATAAGAGCAGCGGAAAACTTGGATACGAAATAGCCCTTGAATTCTGGAGAAGAGGGGCTACAATCACTCTGATAACATCAAAGCCTCCTTCAATCGAGCTCCCCGACTTCAAAGTCGTTGAGGTTGTTTCTGTGAAGGATATGCTGGAAGCTTCTCTGAATGCAGTGAAAGATGCCGATGTCTTCGTATCGTCAGCGGCAGCCTCTGATTTCGTTGTGGAAAAAGAAAAAAGCAAAATAAAGACTACCGCAGAACTAAACCTCAAATTAAAGGCGGCTCCTAAAGTCTTAAAGGAAGTAAAAAAGGTCTTCAAAGGAAAGGTGATAGGATTCAAAGCTGAAACCGGTGTGAAAGAAACCGATCTCGAAAGGATTGCAATTGAAAAAATGGAAGAAGATGAACTCGACATGGTTGTTGCAAACGATGTCCTTGAGAGGGGAATGGGGACGGAAGACACAAGAGTTCTGATACTAACGAGGAAAAGAAAGTTCTGGATCGAAGGACTAAAGAGTGAAGTCGCCGAAAGGATTGTTGAAACTTTCATAAGCGATTGTCTATGATATTCGTTTCCGCAAGCGTAACAGCAATTTTTTCCGCAAAACTAAGCAGAGATCCTCTGAAATCGGGATCCTACGGTGTGGGATTCACAATCAACAAAGGAGTTTACGCTGAGCTATCTGACAGCGAAGGTGTTTTTCTAAACGGTGAGAGTATTTCTTTTCCCACGGTAGAGTTTGTTTTAAGAAAACTCAATGCAAAAGGCGTTGAATTAAGAAGTGAAGTTCCCATATCCTGCGGATTCGGAGTCAGTGGAGCTTCTGCTCTTGCGACAGCTCTTGAAATAGCTGTGAGGAAAAACATCCCGTTTTTCGAAGCCGCTGATGTTGCCCACGAAGCCGAAGTCGTTAACCGAACGGGATTGGGAGATGTAGTCACCCAGTGCTTTGGCGGTGTCGTTGCACGATTAAAGGCTGGTTCACCATCGAGGGCTGTTGTTGATAGGTATCTGTTTAAAGAGAAATTGGATTTTCTCGTTATGGGGGAGTTACCAACGGAAGATGTTTTGAAACGAGATATGAAGTATATAAACAGGACTGGAAAAAAGTACCTTAAAGAATTTTTAAGAAAACCCTCCGTGAGTAATCTGTTCGATGCTTCAAAGAAGTTTGCAATCGAAAGCGGTCTTGCCGATGACGATATAATTAATGTTATCGAAGCAGTCGAGAGTCACGGTGGTAAAGCTTCAATGATCATGCTCGGAAAGGGTGTTTTCGCACTAAATGGATGGGAAGCCTTTAAAGAATTTAAAGGAGAAAAGTTCCGTGCCGATATCGATTTTTGTAGTTATAAGATTCTTTAGGCGACTGCTTTTTCTTCTACTATTATTTTGGGCTCCCTTAGTAATTCAATCTTTCTTATTTCAACTCTTCTAAGAGGATAAATCTTCTTGGCGTTCTTATAGATCTCAGCGGGAATTTTTCCAAGGACAGCTTCCTGTAAGAACTGGACGAAATTGCTCTTCTCTGCCGATTTTCTAATGATTTCGTTCATTATCTTTCTTATTGATCTCTTTTGTGAACTCTGACACCTTTTTACCGTAAATACAACACTTTTAACTCTCAGAACATATCCGTCAGCGGTTGTAACGTCCACAATGTCTTCGATCTTGCTTGTTCTTCTTCTTGTCAGGCTGTTAAGATAATCCCTTGTAAGTTCGAATCTGTGGAATTTTGTGTATGCGTTTTCCCCTGCGACCTTAAAGACTTTAAATACCAATTTCTTATAGGGATTTTGGTTCGAGTAATCGTTTGTTAACTCCGCCAACGTAATCTCGACAGTTCTATTTATGACCTTGCTCTCGTCGTCTGCCGGTGTGTATCCGATCTCAGCCATTCCAAAGTATTCTGGAGCAATAAGCGTGAACCATTTCTTCATTGTCCATTTATCCTTAACTCTCACCGCTCTTCTCTTTCTTGCCATTTTAACACCCCTTAAGCTTGACAGGCATGCAATTAATAAAGTTTTTTGTAGATCAGAAAGTATTTAATAACTAATCAAAATCCAATTTACATGCTCCCTCCCAAATCAGATTTCTCGGAATGGTTCCATGAGTTAATCCAACAGGCTCAGATAATGGATATCCGATATCCAGTTAAGGGGTTATACGTATGGTTACCTTTCGGATTCAAGCTCAGAAATCTGGTTTACAAAAAGCTCAGAGAAATTATGGACAGAGATCACGATGAAGTTTACTTCCCTGCCCTTATCCCTGAAACAGAACTCAGAAAGGAGGGAGAGCACATAAAAGGATTTGAAGATGAAGTTTACTGGATAACCCACGGAGGACTGGATGAACTCGATGTTAAATTGGCATTAAGGCCGACAAGCGAGACCGCCATCTATCCTATGTTTAAGCTCTGGATAAGGAGTCACGCTGATCTTCCGCTTAGAATTTACCAGATTGTTAATGTCTTCAGATACGAAACAAAGCACACACGTCCCCTTATAAGGTTGAGGGAAATCACTTCATTTAAAGAGGCTCACACGGCTCATAGAGATTACAAGGAAGCAGAAGAAAACGTGAAAATGGCTGTTAAGCTGTATAAAGAATTCTACGACAGCCTTGCAATCCCGTATTTGATTATAAAGCGACCTAAGTGGGATAAGTTCCCCGGTGCCGACTATTCGATCGCCTTTGATACGATAATGCCGGATGGGAGGACAATGCAGATAGGCACAGTCCATCACCTTGCGGACAACTTCGCCAAAACGTTCGACATAAAATACGAGACGCCGAATGGAGACCACGCATACGTCCATCAGACATGTTACGGGATATCGGAGAGGTGTATAGCCGCCCTCATAAGCATTCACGGAGACGATCTTGGTCTGATCCTTCCATTTGATTTTGCACCCTACCAGTTTGTTATAATCCCAATACTCTACAAGGGAAAGGAAGAAGCCGTAATTGATCACTCCCGAAAGATTTTCGAAAAACTAAAGGAGATGGGCTACAGCGTTATCCTTGACGACAGCGATGATAGACCGGGTGCCAAATACTACAAATGGGAGATGTTCGGCGTCCCAATCAGGATAGAGATAGGACCGAAGGAAGTTGAAAACGGAGAGATTGTTGTTTCTTTCAGAGATGAAAGGGTAAAGAGGAAAATGAAAGCGGATGAACTAAGCAGAGATGTTATAGAAAAGTGGTCATCGGAAATGTTCGAGAGGCTGAAGGAGAGAGCATACAAAAACATGATCGAGAAGATAAAATTCTCCGAAAAAGTGGAAGAAATAGCAGAATTCATGGGACAGGGCGTATCCCTCTTCTATCTTTGCGACGGAGGTTGCGGAAGGGATCTTGAAGACATCATAAAGGCTGGAATTCTTGGGGAGGTTCTTGAAGCCCCTGTCGATGTGCCGAAAGAAGGGAAATGTATTTTGTGCGGTAGGGATGGTAAGCTGAACGCCGCCGCAAAAAGCTATTGATGTTCCCCGAAGATAACACCGCCCATCACAGCGGGCAAAGCCCCCTCAGAGCGGCTGACCTTTCGGGGAGTTGTCCCATGTCGGGGTTGCCCTAAAATCATTGTAGGAGCGCTTGCTCCCACTCATTCAGGGACCATGCGACATGGTGTTTCCCCAAGCTTGCAGAGAGCTTCATCGTCGGCATCACCGCCTCCGCCCCCTCCCCGCTTGGGGATATTATGTTTTGTTGTTAAGATTAAATAAATCTATCGTAGGTCAATACTTTTTGACTTACCGAAGTTTGTCAAGCCAAACAAGTTCATTCATTGGATGAAGCTCGCATAGGATGTACTGGCAGGAGATCTGCTTTAAGTAAGAGGCTCTCGGAATATTTAAATTATTTTTTCCTTCTCGGATTTGAAAGCTGCAAGGTAGTGGTAAGGTAATTCCTCTACCTTTACCAATTTTAGATTATTCAGATTACACATATTCTCAAGCTCTTTAATGCTGATTCTCTCCTCAAGAGAGGGTCCAAATGGCATCTCCTCTTTCTTCCATTCTGCAACAACTACAAAATCAGCTCTCTTCGACCAAGAAAGGTAATCCGTGGGATTTTCCATTTCATGAAGAACATTTGAAAAAAGGACGAGATCAACACTGAAATCTATTTCAGGGGGTTCATCTGTAATTATAATCCCGACATTAGGCACTTTTTCATATTCAAGTCTTTTTCTTAAAATCTCAGCCATTTCAAGGCTAATCTCAACTGCGTAAACTTTTTTAAAAATCTTTGCGAGCGGGATCGTGAGGTATCCTGTTCCCGCTCCAATGTCAAAGACAACGTTTTTCTTCAGACCTTCTATGCTCTCTATGAATCTTATCACTTTGTCAGGCGGAAACACTTTCCTTCTCCATTCAGAATCCAGTATATGTGCCTTTTTCGGATCGAACACATGTGGCATGCGTTTATTCCTCCTCACGATAATGCTTTTCGGTGAAGGAACATCCCATTTTTGTTTTGATTAGATTTTAACCTTACTCACCCGCCTCCCCTTGCGTATCTCCTCGGAAGGGATCTTGCAAGCAACCTTAAACAGTAACTTTATATCGTTTGCAATTAACTCAAACTTGATGGAAGAGATAACTCTGAAAATCAAGGGAATGAGCTGTGCGATGTGTGTGAAGTCGATAGAGTCTGCTGTAGAATCTCTCGATGGCGTTGATGAAGTTAAAGTCAATCTCGCAACTGAGTCCGCGTTTTTGAGGTTTAATCCGACAAAGGTTAGCCTTGATGAGATCGTGAAGCTAATAGAGGATTTGGGGTATAAGGTTGGGAGCTCTAAACATTCTGGATATCAGGACGAGCACATTGCAGGAATGAAAAGAAAACTTTACTTTGCAGCCTTAGCTGGCTCTTTCTTACTCCTCAGCAACTACTTGGGGCTCAAAGTCCCTCACTTTATCCAGTTCATCGTTGCTCTGACTGTGATTCTTTACTCTGGAAGGGAGATGTTCCTTGCCACTCTACGATCATTAAGACACAGAACGCTCAACATGGACGTGATGTATTCCATAGGCGTTGGTTCGGCATTTCTTGCAAGCGTTCTCACAACAATTGGAGTTCTTCCTGAAAACTACAATTTCTACGAGACTGCTGTTATGCTTCTCGCATTCCTTTTGCTCGGCAGAACGCTAGAAGCTTTAGCAAAGAGAAGGACAAGTGAAGCTATAAGGAAGTTAATCGGACTTCAAGCCAGCACTGCAACAGTTTTGAGAGGTAACAAAGAAGTGGAGATTTCGGTTGATGAAGTAAGGGCTGGAGACATAGTCATCGTGAAGCCGGGCGAGAAAATCCCGGTGGATGGTGTTGTTGTAGAGGGTGAAAGCTACGTTGATGAGTCGATGTTCACAGGAGAGCCTCTGTCAGTTTTGAAGGAGGTCGGAGATGAAGTTTTTGGCGGATCAATCAGCAAAAATGGAGTTTTGAAAATAAAAGCTACGAGGGTTGGTTCTGAAACGTTCCTAGCGCAGATTATTAGAACCGTTGAGGAAGCTATAAGCAGCAAACCGCCGATTCAGAAACTTGCCGATAGGGTAGTTTCATACTTCATTCCAGCGGTTCTGACAGTTGCCATAGCATCGTTCATTTTCTGGTATTTCATTGCAGGAAGTTTTTTTGCTTTCACAACTCTCATTGCAGTTTTGGTTGTTGCGTGCCCATGTGCCTTCGGACTCGCAACTCCAACGGCTTTGGCTGTCGGGATAGGTAGAGGTGCGGAACTCGGCGTGCTTATTAAGAGTGGTGAGGCTCTGGAGATTGCAAGTAAAGTTTCAGTTGTTATCTTCGACAAGACAGGAACGCTGACAAAGGGAAAGATGGAAGTTACAGACGTTTTTTCGATGGATGGATCCAGATCTGTGCTTCTATCAATCGCCGCAACAGCTGAAAGAAGGAGTTCACATCCTTTGGCTGAGGCTATTGTTGAGAGGGCTAAAATGGAGGGTGTTGAGATAGCAGAACCGGAAAGGTTTGAAGTCATCGCGGGAAAGGGTGTTGTTGCTGAGGTTAATGGAAACAGAATACTTGTTGGAAGCAGAAAGCTGCTTGAGGAAAATGGTGTGAACTTTGATGGCATAGAGCAGGTTTTATTCCAATTTGAGAAGGAAGGGAAAACGGCCGTGCTGGTTGCGAAGAATGGGAGGGTGATAGGTGTCATTGCGCTGGCAGATGCGATCAAGGATTCTGCAAAGGTGGCTGTAGAGAAGCTTAAAAGAATGGACAAAAAAGTTGGAATTATTACCGGCGATAACAGAATTGTTGCGGAGGCAATCGCTGAAAGTCTTGGTGTGGATTTCGTGATTGCTGAAGTTCTGCCTCATGAAAAGGCCTTACACGTCAAAAAGCTTCAGGATGCAGGAGAAGTTGTTGTTTTCATTGGGGATGGTATTAACGATGCTCCGGCTTTAGCTCAGGCCAATCTTGGCATCGCTATTGGGAGCGGGACAGATATAGCTATGGAGAGTGGTGACATCGTGCTTGTAAGAGATGACCTGAGAGATGTTGTTGCAGCGATACAGTTAAGCGAGAAAACGCTTAGCAAGATAAAGCAAAACATTTTCTGGGCGATGATCTACAACACCGTACTCATTCCCGTTGCTGCAGGAGTGCTGTATCCTCTTTTCGGTATAATTTTTCTACCAGAGTTTGCCGCCTTCGCCATGGCGATGAGTAGCGTTAGCGTTGTGACAAACTCGCTCCTCATGAAAAATTACGTTCCACCAATTAAAAAAGGAGGTGATGGAATGAGAATTGAGCTTGAACTGTTTGGTCTCTCGTGCGGGCATTGCGTGATGAGAGTTAGGAAGGTTCT
>CAZZMN010000013.1:0-46544 GCA_964655455.1 uncultured archaeon | reverse complement strand
GAAAGGTTTTCTCTATCCGATGCCAGCACGAACAGTATTCCAGCAAGGGCAGAAAGAAAAGATCAAAACGCTTAGTTCAGCACTTTCTCCTTAAGCACGTCTTTTATTATCTTGTCCCTTTCCTTTATAACCTTTAGCTCCACCCTCGCATCTCCTGTTCATGTCGTTTTTATCTCGTCAATAAAGCTTATAACGTCATCCTTCTTAAATCTTCTCGATAAAGTTCCAGCCAGTTCCATCTTAAATACTTCCGGCTCGTAAATCGTTACTTCAACTACCTCTATAAATTCTTCGGCAATCTTTTTCCTGTCTGAATCTTCTCCAATGGTTTTAAGACACCATCCTCGTATATGACTTCGATATTCAAATACCTTTTGTTGAATTTAGCATGGCTTTGGCTTCAATCCATGTTGCTATTACGATTAAGATGGTTGAGATTAAGGCGAGGGTTAAGCATTCTTTTAAGTCTTCTGCTCTTTCAGCTCAAAATAAGTTTTTAATATCGATAGCAATCACACAAAGAATTGACAACATGAAAATAACCTCGCATCCTCGTATTTAAAATACCTGAACGTGTGTAGTATTCGCAATCTGATAAATCCGATATTGCTTTTTCACTATAGTCTTCATTCAGCCACTTCTTCCATTCGAATTCAGTAGGTTCTCCATAATTGTGGATTAAAAAAATGCTCGGCAAGTTTTAGGGTTTTCTCCTTGTTTAATCCAAGCTCCTGAAAGCTCCTAACAACTGCTTTATTTCCGCCAGGGGATTTGATAAAATCTTTTTGAACACTGGATTCTCAGCCTGAGTAATGGGATTACGGTTCCGTACAGCGTTTTGAACTCTTTATTCTCCTTACTCGGCTCCCCAATCTTGCCGTAGAAGTCATTTATTCGGCTTATCTATGCTTGGAGAATACTTTAGTGCTCTTCTAACTTCAATCTCTTTAATTTTCTAATCATCTCTGGGATGTTAATCTTTAAAGGACAAATCTCTCTGCATTTACCACATCCGACGCACAAAAAGGGTTCGAAATCCCTGCCAGTTATGTAATCCCAGATGACGCCGATTCCGCCGTGATAGATACACCCCCAATCCGCGTTAAGGACTATGTAGGTGGGACACGAAAACAAACAGGCTCCACACCTTAGACAGTGAAGTGATTCCCTGAATTCTGTATCCCTTGCCCTCATTCGACCGTTGTCCACGAAAACTATTCCAAGCTCTTCAGGACCGTGCAATCCGTATATCACGTTTTTCTCAACATCTCCACTCTTGCTGATCCCAGAAATGACGTTTAGATAAGATGTCGTTTTGTATCCAGCGGACATCCATGTGAGCTTTGCAACCTTTACGGCATCTTCAAAGCTCTCCACAATTTTCTCAACTCCCGTAAAAATCAAATGCTTTCTTGGAAATGAGCTAACCAGCCTAACGTTGCCCTCATTTTCGATTAAAAAGACGGAACCCTCAGCCGAGACGACATTGGCTCCTGTGATACCTCCTTCGGCTTTAATTATTTTTTCTCTCAAAATTGCCCTTACCTTTCTCTTCAGATCTTCTATCGAGTTAACCCCGAAAAGTTTCATCGCTTCCTCAGCAGATATATGGATGGCTGGCATGGTGAAATGCCTCGGAGAATCATTCAATAACTGGATTATGAGATCACCCAAATCCGTTTCCCAAACTTCTTTTCCAATCGCTTTTAAATGCTCTTTAATCTCAACCTCATAAGTAACATTCGATTTCGATTTCACGATGAGATCACAATCTTTAAAGAATTCTTCGGCAATTTTTCGCGCATCTTTGGCATCCTTGGCGTAATAAACCTGAAATCCGTTTTTCTCAAGGTTTTTCGTAGCCTTCTCCAAAAGTTTGTCTAAATTTTCTATGGATTTCTCTTTTATCCTTCTAACAGCTTCCGATAGCTCGAAAAACGCAGAATCAATCACTTTTAGTCTTCTCTCTTCGAAATTTCTTGTAGCAATCTTAACGCTCACGTTGAGTTCGATGCGTAAGGTAAAAATAACCTTTTCGATGAGAGGAACTATGGAACTTGAGAAGTTGAGATTCGGAACAGAGCTCATCAAGAGAGGATTCGCAAAAATGCAAAAAGGTGGTGTGATCATGGATGTCACGAATGTCGAGCAAGCCATCATTGCTGAAGAAGCTGGAGCTGTAGCTGTAATGGCTCTTCACAAAGTTCCCGCTGATATTCGAGCATCTGGTGGTGTAGCAAGAATGGCTGATCCCAAAAAGATTCAGGAAATAATGGATGCCGTCACGATCCCTGTCATGGCTAAGTGCAGAATAGGTCACTATGCAGAAGCAAAAGCCTTGGAAGCCTTAGGTGTTGATATGATTGACGAAAGTGAAGTCTTGACGCCGGCGGATCCATTCCACCACATCGACAAGAGGAAATTCACTGTTCCATTCGTATGTGGTGCAAGAAGCTTAGGAGAAGCCGTCAGAAGGATATGGGAAGGAGCTGCAATGATCAGAACGAAAGGAGAGGCTGGGACAGGAAATGTTGTCGAAGCGGTCAAGCACATGAAACTCATGAACTACGCTATCAGCAGGGTAAAGAGAATGGACGATCATGAACTTCTCAAGCTTGCGGAGAACTACGCCAAAGCATATCTGAGAATTCCGAATGTTGTTAGTGAAGAGATGGGAGTAGATTTCGATATAGACCCAGTTTACGAAGAATATACGCTGAACGAAATCGTGGACGGATTATACGAGATCCTGAAAGAGATAAAGAAGCTTGGAAGACTTCCCGTCGTCAACTTTGCAGCCGGTGGCATCGCAACGCCAGCGGATGCTGCACTCATGATGCAACTCGGAGCCGATGGTGTCTTCGTTGGTTCCGGGATATTCAAGTCGTCGAACCCAGAAGCTTACGCAAGAGCGATAGTTGAGGCCGTTCAGCACTACGACGAACCAGAAGTCATCGCAGAAGTCAGTAAAGGAGTCGGAGAGCCTATGAGAGGTCTTGAAATTTCCGAGCTCGAAGTTAGAATGCAGGAGAGAGGTGTTTAATGAGAGTTGTTGTTATTGGGGTTCAGGGGGATGTTGAAGAACACGTTATCTCAGCGAAAATTGCCTTAAAGAAGCTTAAAATCAACGGAGAGGTAATCGCCACAAGAAGAGCTGGAGTCATTCGAAGGAGTGACGTTATCATCATACCGGGAGGAGAGAGTACAACAATCTCAAAGCTCATCTGGGAAGACGGAATAGCTGAAGAGATCATCGAAGCCTATGAAGAAGGAAAACCAATAATGGGGACTTGTGCCGGATTAATTATCTTATCAAGGTATGGTGATGAACAGGTCGAGAAAACGAAAACAAAACTGCTTGGACTGTTGGACGTTAAAGTTAAGAGAAACGCATTCGGTAGGCAAAGGGAAAGCTTTGAAGTTGATTTGGATGTAAAAGGGATCGGAAAATACAGAGCAATCTTCATCAGAGCACCGGTGATAGTGGAAGTCGGGAAAGAGGTAGATGTCCTCGCAACATTCAAAGATAAAATAGTGGCGGTCAGGCAGGAGAAAGTTCTCGGTTTAGCTTTCCATCCGGAATTAACGGGAGATACTAGAATCCACGAATATCTGATCAAACTCAGGGAAATGTAATGATATCGAACCCCATATTTCTGAAAACTCTTTTCAATCCTCCGTTGTAGTTTGTTATAATTATGTTCCCCTCAATCCTCTGAAATAGATCTAAGATTTCATTAAGAAATTTCTTTGATTTGACTTCATCTGATTCCCATTCCCACACAGTGGCATCTAAGATCTCCGCTATGTCTTCTACTTTTTTATCGGCAAAAAATATTTTCATTTCGAGTAGGAAGTTCTTGGCCCTGTGAGGAATAAAGGTGTAATCTTTTATCAGCGCCTGTGAGTCAAGATTGTCAAGCTTTCCAAGCCAGTAGATTATCAAACCGTCTCCGTAAATCTCGAGGTATCGATCGTATTGCTTTTTGGAGTAAAATCTGTGAAGACTTAAATCACCGAAAAGGGCTTTGCTTTCGATCCATCTGATTGTCCTTCCATCTATTTCCAGTCCATCTTCGATGAAAAAGTCCGGAGTTTTCTTTGAGGGTCTCAATATTTTTTCACATTTGAATTCTACATTTAAGGATTCGAGAAAGTCACGGATCATTAGCTCTCCGACCCTTCCACGGGCAACTTGAATTTTAGCGGCGATTGGAGAATAAAGATAATCCGTGTATATGGCATTCCATATCATCTCCTCGAATTCTCCATGGGGATTTTTGAAGTACCTATCGATCTCTTTATCGCTGAATCCAAGGGATTTCATCAGGAATTTCAATCTCAGAACTGGAGGAAGTCGGAGCCACTTTGGAAGTCTCCCTTTTCTTTTCCACTCCTCTTCTATTTCGGGTAATCTGCTTAATAGATTGTGATATGTTCTTTTAACAAAATCAACTTTTTTCTGAGAGAGAATGCCGAATAGTGTTCCTCTCGGATGCTTGTATTTTTTAAAATCGCCAAAGCTCCTTAGATTCCTTCTTATCTTTACAAACTCTTCAAGCTTCATCTTTGATTCTGATAGAATATGCAAAAAACCACCTGACTTTTCCTTTTCTCAGCCCGGCGTATTTTGTTCCTGATTTTACTTCAACTCTGAAGAGCTTCTTTATCTTTGAAATCAACATTCTTGCATCGTTTACATCTTCAAAGTAAACATCAACTCCATGCTTTTCTCTAACTATTTCGACATTTTCAAGCTTCTCTAGAATTCTTTCAAGCTTCTTGTAATCCCCTCTTAGCTGAATGACTGCCGGATGCTTCACGGTGAAATATTTATATCTGTGTTTATCATTTTAACGATCATGGATAAACTCGTTGAGATCGAAGAAGATCTTCAATACATAACGGTAGCATCAAGAAAAGATCTGAAAGAACACGCACTGATAAGGATAGTTCTCTCTACGCTTGCCGATATTGAAGAGATAAACAACATAACGAAAGGAGATTTAGAGATAAAGAAATCTAACAGTAGACAAGCCTTCGCTCTAAATCTGAGAAAGGGTGGAAAGAGTAGAAAAGCCCCCATAGATGAAACTACATATGAGATTCTCTCCGAGATCTCTAAGAATTACACAAGAAGGCAGAGAATCTTTGATTACACTTATGAGGAGATCGATAAGATGATAGCGAAGTATTCTCCATCATCTAAGAGATACGGACTAAACGAGCTAAGAAAAGGTGTCATAAAGATTCTTGAGGATAATCTACTCAACGTACCCGTAGAGGAGATATTTAACATGAATTTCTGGGAGCTTTTTGACTTTCTATCCGAGTTCCATCCAATGTTTTCCGGAATGTGGGATCTCAAGGATGATGATGTGGCTCAGGACTATTTCAGGATGCTCAGTAAAAGACACGGTATTAGTGATTATTCGGAAATCTCTGAAATAAGTGGAGAAAGCATCGAAAGAATAGAAAAACTTATGAAAAAGAAATGGTTCCAGAGCTACTTGGAGTTTTAATAGGTGTTATCGCCGGGATAGTTCCCGGAATACATCCGAACACTTTTGCATCTCTAATGCTTGGATTCTCTTTTATTTTTTCGCAATACTTTAGCAACTACGAGATTGCGATCATCCTTTTCGTGGCTTCGATAGTCTACTCGGTTGTTAACATAATACCAGCTGTTTTTGTCGGTATCCCTGATGAAGATACTTCCCTCGCAGTTTTTCCCGGTCACAGACTCGTTTTAGATGGTCAGGGTTTTAACGCAATATCTCTTTCAGCAATATCGAGTTTTGTATCGTCTGTAATGTCGATTCCCCTTTACTATTTGCTACTGATGTTCCCTAATTACATCGAATCTTTAGGAGATCTGACGAAAATCGTTTTAATCTTAGTAATTGCCTACCTGATATATCTTGAGAGGGAACCTTTTGGCGGTAGTTTAGTTTCTTGGAAGAAAAGATTCTATTCTTTGCTTGTCATAATATCCTCAGGATTCCTTGGTTATATTTCTTTACGATACTACAATAATAGTGAAATATCCGTGTTATTCCCGTTGCTCTCAGGACTGTTTGCCTTCCCGACTCTGATAGCGAGTATCAAATCCGAAAAAATTCCCGAACAAAAATTCACGATAGAATTCCCCCGTATCGGCAACATCTTAAGGGGTGTTCTTTCTGGGCTTTTTGTTTCACTTTTTCCCGGAATAAGTTCCGGAGTTGCTACGGCACTTTCTGTAAGGAGAAACGACAGCGAAAAAGATTACATCACATCTATAAGCTCCGCCAACACTGCGAATACTTTTCTGAATTTCGCCGTCCTCGTATCTACGGGAAGGGTTAGGAGTGGAATCGCCGAAGCCTTTTCGAGATTAACAGATCCCACCTGTTTTGCTTTGCTACCGTTTATAGGGATTTCTGCGGCTTTCGTAGCCTTTGGACTTACGCTTCTAATTTCTCTCCCAATTACGCGGTTGTTCAACTATATAAGCCCATCAAAGATATCTAAGGCTATTCTGATCTTTCTTGTTGCCTCTGTATATCTCACAAACGGTTTTTCTGGACTAGCTATCTTTGCCGCCGCTTCGAGCATTGGAACTGCCACATTATTCCTCAGAGTAAGGAGAATAAGCTGTATGGGAGTGATAATTTTACCAACGCTTTTTAGATAACTTTTCTAACCCACCCCTTAGAAATCATTTCCTCAATCTTTCGGACGAATCTATCCCTCGTTTTGACAATCGGGATGATGGTTGTGTCCCCTCTGATGTTTATGATCTTGTCTGTGTATTCAATTGCATCATCGTGTCCGTGATAAAGAACCCACCTTTTGTATTCGTTGACATTTGTGAATGAGGAGTATGTAATCAATTCGACGATAACGAATTTATCTTCCACGATTCCGTGAAGTGTTTCGTAATCAATAATGAACAGCCGACCGTTGGAATAGAACAACCGCTCGACCTCCATGGCAAGAGCGTTTCTTATAAAATCCTCCATTGTGAACTCCTCGGGTTCGTCGATGATAAATGGCCCGTGATAGACAATGTCCATGTTCTTTAGGAATATGAGAGTGTTTAAATAGTATTGCATAAAAGTAATTAAACTAGTCTCGCTACTCAGAGATATGGATAAACCAATACTCCAAGTAGCCTTAGACTTACTCGAGCTGAAAAGAGCTATTGAAATCGCAGGGGAAGCGCTAGAAGGCGGTGCCGACTGGATCGAAGTAGGTACTCCCCTCATAAAGAGTGAGGGAATGAATGCTGTCAGAGAGATCAAGCGGAAATTCGGGGTAACAACAGTGGCTGACATGAAAACGATAGATACGGGAGCCATAGAAGTGGAGATGGCGGCAAAAAGCGGTGCCGACATCATAATCATACTTGCGCTGAGTGATAATTCCACGATAAAGGAGGCGATACGAGCCGCAAGGAAGTATGGTGCCAAAATAATGGCCGATCTTATCAACACCCCGAATCCCGTAGAACGAGCCAAGGAGCTTGAAAAATTGGGTGTTGATTACATAAACGTCCATGTGGGGATAGACCAGCAAATGATGGGAATGGATCCCCTCGAAGTTTTGTCGAAAATTGTTAAAAAAGTTGAGATCCCAGTAGCAACCGCTGGCGGATTGGATGCGGAAAAAGCCGCAGAATGCGTGGCATTGGGAGCGAACATTGTGATCGTGGGAAGCAATATAATAAAATCAAGGAACGTTACGGAATCTGCAAGGAAGGTCAGAGAGAAGATCGACGAAGCCTGGAAAAAAGGGAAAACTGTTACGATCAGAAAGAAAAACTTAGAGGAAGAGATAAGGGAAATTCTAATGAAGGTGTCCACGCCGAACATAAGCGATGCCATGCACAGGGCTAAGGCTATGAGGGATATTCGTCCGATCGTCAGAGGTAAAAAGATCGTCGGAAAGGCAGTGACTGTAAGCACGATGGATGGAGACTGGGCTAAGCCAGTTGAGGCGATCGATGTCGCTGGAAAGGGAGATGTCATTGTTATAAAGTGTTCGGGAGATGAAGCCGCCGTCTGGGGCGAATTAGCAACAAGGAGTTGCATAAACAAAGGAATTGCCGGCGTTGTGATAGATGGAGCTGTTAGAGATGTAGATGATATAAGAGAACTCGGTTACCCGGTTTTTGCGAAAAGAGAAGTCCCGAACGCGGGAGAACCGAAGGGATTTGGGGAGATAAATGTGAAAATCTTTTGCGGCGGCGTGGAGGTGAATCCGGGAGACTGGATCGTGGCGGACGATAACGGTGTCATGGTTATTCCGAAGGAAAGGGCTTATGAGATTGCGAGGAGAGCCTTAGAAGTTAAAAAGCACGAAGAGAGAATAAGGGGCGAAATAGAGGACAAAGGAAGAACATTAGCGGAGATAGTTGAACTATACAAGTGGGAAAAGGTTCAGTAGCATGCCACTTAGGGCGTCTCTGAGTTTTTTTTCCACGATAAAGACTGGGGGAGATTTTGAAGATTTAAGAAATAACCTCTGGATAATGCCACTTACGGGATTTATTATCGGTTTGATGATTGCCCTTCTATCCTACCCTTTTTTCTACTTTGGGATTGGTTTTCTCATCGTCGTAATATACGTGGCGGTAGAGGGGATAAACCACATCGATGGATTGGCTGACTTCTTCGATTCGTTTTTTGCTCCCGAAAACAAAAAGATAAAAGCTCTGAAAGATTTGCAAATCGGAAGTGGAGGTCTTATCGCCGTTACAATCTACATCATCGCCCTCTCAAACTTTTTTCAAATCATCGATAATCCCATTCCCGCCATAATTCTGTCGCAAACTCTCGCAAAGCAGGGGATGCTACAGTTAATGCTCTCGTCGAAACCGCTCTGGGATGGTTTGGCAGCGGAATTCATGAAAGGGATTAAGAGAAGAGATTACATCTCTTACGCTTTCTCTATCTCAATTGCTCTTTTGCTCTCCTTGAAATATCCCGAAGCTCTTCTGTCCTTGGTTGTTTATTTTGTCCTCGTTTACGTTTTCAGATACTATGTTATCAAAAAGTACGGAGGCATTAACGGAGACATGCTAGGAGCGTTAAACTGTTTAATCTTTGCAGGTGTTTTAGGAGTATGGTGCTTGCAATAGTCATGTGCGGTGGTCGCGGAAGCCGGCTTGGATTTGTGGAGAAGCCGATGATTGAGATAAAAGGGAAAAAGCTGATCGAACACATCCTCGAAGAGATCGAATTGGCGGATTTAGAAGTAATCTGCGTGACATCTCCATACGCGAAGAAGACGGAGGACTTTTTGCGAAAAAGGGGATTGGAAGTCTTCAGAGGAAGCGGCTTAGGATACATGGAGGACCTCAAGGAAACCATTGAGAGCTACGGGATATTAGATCCAGTGTTTACAGCGAATTCCGATCTTTATATAGTCCGAAAAGGTGTTTTCTTGGAGTTCTTCAAATTTTACATGACCTCTGATCATCCTGCGATATCCATGATTTACGAGAACGGCAATCCTGTCGGCATCAATGCGTTCGATCCCTTCTTTGACGAGCAAAGAGAGGAAAAATTCATTATAAATGAAGGAGATATCATAAATGTAGACACACCTCAAGATCTGGAGAGGATCGTATATGGACGTATATTTTGAGAAAAGAAAAAGAATGGTAGAAAAACTAAAAAGAGAGCTTAATCTAAGTGAAAAAGTATCCAAAGCCATGTTAAAAGTTCCAAGACACGTTTTCATCCCCGAATATACGAGCGAAGCCTATAACGATTATCCCCTCCCAATCGGATACGAGCAGACTATAAGCGCCCCTCATATGGTTGCTATAATGTGTGAGCTTCTTGACTTAAAGGAGGGTGAAAAAGTTCTCGAAGTCGGAACAGGATCCGGTTATCACGCTGCTGTAGTTGCGGAAATCGTCGGAGAGAAAGGAAAGGTGATCTCGATCGAAAGAATCCCGGAACTCGCCGAACGTGCCAAGAGAACGTTGGAATCTCTCGGAATAAAGAATGTAAATGTCATCGTCGGAGATGGCAGCAAGGGATACGAGGAGGAGGCACCCTATGATAAAATATACGTAACGGCGGCCGCCCCCGACATCCCTAAGAGTCTCATCGAACAATTGAAAAACGGTGGTAAAATGGTCATACCCATAGGAGATTACGTTCAATACCTTTACGTAGTTGAGAAAGACAAAACCGGCAAGATCACAAAAAAGAATTGGGGTCCGGTTAGATTTGTCCTGTTGATCGGAGAAGAAGGATTCAAGGATTGAGCATATCCCGACTCGGAGGGAGCTTATGAAAACCCTTGTTCACGAAATCATAGATTTACTTCAAAAAGAAGAACTAACGGCAAAGGAAATCTGTTACAAGCTCGATATAGACCCAAAAAGAGAGAAAGAGATTTATGAGATTTTAAAAAAGGTTGCCAAAGTTGTGAGAAGTAAGGGAAAAACTCTCATGATGTCCCCACCTAAATGCAAGAAGTGTGGGTTCGAAATGAGTAGTTTAAAGGCTAGCAGATGTCCGAAGTGCAAAAGCGAATGGATTGAGTCTGCAAGATTCAAAATCGAATAAACCTCTTACCGATGAAATATATTTCAGAACTTCTCTTCCTCGAAGCTGGCGGTGAATGGAGTTTTTTAAATCTGAAATATTTTTTGAACTCGTTGTAAAGCTTTGGAGTCTCAGATCCTTGGAACATCTTGACAACGAAGTTCCCACCACTTCTGAGGAAGATCTTGGCGATTTCGAAAGCGGATCTTGTAAGCTCAACCGATCTGAAGTGATCCAAATCCCAGTGACCCGTTATCTTCGGAGATGCATCCGATAGAACAACATCGAACTCATCCCGGATATCTCTTATCTTTTTTATGGTTTCTTCGTCCGTTATATCTCCTTGGATAAAGATTGTATTTTCGATCTCTTTCATCGGATTGATGTCCACGGCTACGACATTGGCTCCAAGCTCGACTGCAACCTGAGACCATCCGCCCGGTGATGCACCCAAATCGAGAACCCAGTCTCCGCTTTTGATAATCCTGAATTTTTCGTTCATTTGTAATAGTTTGTAGGCGGCTCTACTTCTGTACCCCTCTTTCTTGGCTTTCCAGTAGTAGTAATCCTGCCGATCCTCAATCCTTCTCGGTTTCATAAACTTTCACAAAAACTCTTCTCGTTCTTGGACCGTCGAATTCTAAAAAGAGAATTCGCTGCCAAGTTCCGAGCATGAGTCTTCCGTCCTCCACAGGAATCACAATGGAATTACCGAAAAGACTCGCCTTTATGTGGGAGTCTGCATTATCGTCAATTCTGTCGTGGAGGTATCCGGCACCTCTCGGAACAAGCTCGTTTATCTTCGAGAGTATATCCTGAAGTAATCCGCTTTCAGCTTCGTTGATAATGACTGCTGTTGTTGTGTGGGGGGAGTAAACTACTGCCAAACCGTTTTTTCCCTTAACGAACTCCCTAACTTTATCGGTTATATCTATTATTTCCTCCCGTTTCCTGCTTCTTATCTCGATCATGGGACTCTCACTACCACTTCTTTTAGATTTTCATCAAGTTTGAAATTACCAAAAGTGATTATCTTTGCAACACTTCTGCTTAAAATTTTAATCCTTCTGTTTTCAAAATCAATCTCCTTAAGCAATCCCGGTGAGACGTATTTTTCGTCTCTCAGTCCTAAAAAGAGGTTCTCAAGCTCGGAAGGCTTTACGATATTTATTTCAGCTACGTTAAAGTATTCCCTTAAAGCTTTAAGGACTTCCGTGCTGATCTCAAAATTCTCTGAATATATATTTAGAAAATCGTATCCTTTCTCGGCATAAATGACATCTCCAAAACTGTTTAGGATCTCATCTTCGACTTTTTCTCCTTTGAATAGGGTTGTATTGACCAACCTGATATCTTCAACACTAATTTCAAAGATCTCAGCATCTTTTAACCACTCTTCGTATTTTTTACCTCTGTAATAGAAGCGGGTGTCTCTATCTCTTTTCTTGATTACGAAGCTTTCCACTTGATAAACTTCGTAATCTTCAACAAAGTAAGGATTAAAATCAAAGCTAACAATAACGTCGGGTTCGAATATCTCAATCTTGGCCAACTTATATTCCCTCGCTTTTTTCCCTTTAATCCAGCCCGTTGTGTCTACGATAACTGAGTCACCAGCTTTTTTCGTTAGATATTTGAACGCTTTCAAACACCTCGCTTCAAAACCTGCGGGAGAAATAACACCGACAAAGACGGCATCCTTCAACTTCAACTGGGAGAGCGAATAAACCTCCGACTCCCGCACACCCAATCCCATTGCGGCTGGATGGACGATGTCGTTCTGACCTATATCGGCATCTATGGCTTCTTTAACAGGTAGTTTATTCATCGCGTAGACGCAGAAGCTACTTTTTCCTTTATCAACATCCCCAATTACAAAAATTCTTTCATAATCCTCTTTTACGAAGTCTTCCCATGATTTGGGGATAGTTTTCCCGTTAACTAAGAAGAAAGTTCCGCTTATCTCAACTTCAGCATCGTTGGCTAGGTAGAGTGGATAAATTTTCCCTTCGGGGACGTTGATATCGCTAACGGTAGCACCGAATAACTCAGCTTTTTCGTTGCTCCTGAAGCGTCCGGGTCCGAAAAGAAGTATTGTAGTATTGCCCTCCACCCTCATTTCCACTGGATGATAACGGCTCTCATCTCAGGCTTTGCTTCAAGAATTTTCGTAAAGTTATGATCGTGCATGAAAACGATATTGAATCCGCCGTATCTTGTCACGTTGTAGTATTCCGTGACGTTGCTTTCAACGAAGAAAACATTTTGTAGGAAATTTATGGCTATAACCTTATCATAGCCACCACTCTCGTTTACGGCAATTCCTTCAAAGTAGAAATCCGCTATCTTTCCAGTGCTGTTTTCAAGCTTTATTGAGGAATTTGCGGTTTCTCCAAATAGAACGACGGCAAAATCGTAATTAATGCTTGGTAATTTTGAGGTCAGGTTAGAGAAGCTCCCAGTTGCATTCTCACTCACCCTATCAATGAAATCATAAACGCTATTCAACGTTCCAATAGCCGCTGGGTTGATATTTTCGGCAAATCCGTATCCGTTTTTTATCTTCACAGTTACGTCTTTGTATTTCGTTTTTTGGTCATAAGAGAAGAATATCTTCGAGTTTCCCGTATCAAAGAGATACAGATACTCCGAACCGAATATAGTTTGATTAAGTACAGCATAAAATACAGAGTTTACTTGCGAAAATCTGATGTATCTGAAGATGGGATCGTTCATGACTATGCTTTTCCAATAATTCGATATCAAAGTGCTCATATTAGTATCGTTTAGATTAAAATTGAGGTAGTAGACGTATTGAGCATCCGGTAGGATATCAAGGATTTCTTTAAAATCTCTTACTTCATAGATTACTTCTCTCTGCGGAGTTGTTTGTGTTTCTTTCAGAGTGTAAGCAAAGACTGAACCAATCATTATCAATGCTAAGATTATTGCAAGGATTTTGGCAGATCTCTTTTCCAAAACTTTCGCCATGTCATTTAGTGCAAGTCGTAAGTTATTTAAATATTTGTTGCTTTTCTTAAGGGTGTACTGAATGTCTCGTCTGGGTGTGTTGTCTTTTAGTCTAAGTGGATTTTTCTAAAATGTCTTTAACACATCTTATCCGAATACTTCTAGGGTGTAACATACCTCCATTAGCATAGAGAGCAAGTCTTATATATCGCATAATGTTGAGAATTAATAAGCTCCGGTGGTGTAGCCCGGCCAATCATACGGGACTCTCGATCCCGTGACCCGGGTTCAAATCCCGGCCGGAGCATAATTTTACAAATTAAGACTAAAGACAATCCTGATCTGAAAATTAGAAAACTTTTAGATTTTCGAAAGGTGGCAACATTTTTATCTGGTTTTACGGCCCTTCTGTTTAAAGAGAAATACTTTGGACAAAAAATTTGAGAAAGTAAAAATCGCTACTTGATCTGTTTAGGTAATTCGCTTCTTTTTTTAAAAACATCTTTTATAATGACGATGTCTCCGATAGCTTTAACGAGTCTGTAGGGGATAATCACACCCACAGCATTAGTGTTTATTAAAGTTCTATTAACATCAACAACGGCCAATCCCTTAACAACCTTGGTTTCAATATCTATCGAGAGGTCTGCAACTTTACCTACGTATCTACCCTTGTCCGTGTAGACCGAAAGGCCAAACACCGAGGAAACTTCACCAATCATACGATAACTTTTCTCTAATTATATTTAAGTCTTCAGTATCTACTCAAGATTTCGATTGCCTTTTCGAGTAGCATGTAAATACCGCTCCTACCTTTCATAATTCTCAAATGACCCGGTAAAATGTATTCTGGCTCCAGATCTCTGATCTTCTCAAGGGATTTTATTAGATCATTCTTGTTACATCCGTAGAGATCAAATCTCCCCGGAAAACCGTTTTCGAAGATAAGATCACCCGTAATAGCGGCACCGTATTCCTGAAGGTAATACGTCAGACTGCCGGGACTGTGACCGGGTGTTCTTATGATCTCTATGTCAAGTTTACCTAAGCACAGGAACTTCCCCAATTTTATGTCAGATTTGTAATTGTAAAGGGAGATCGAGAGATCTTTTTCACTGAAGCCTAAGAGGGCTCCTTTCCTTAAGAACATCTCATTGCTCTCACAGTGATCCTTATGGAGATGAGTGTTCAACACGATGTCTACACTCTCAATCCCATCGTTCCACATTAGACCCATTAAGTTTGTATAACTTTTGAAAGTTCCCGGATCTATTATCGCAGTATCCTCGTCAACGATTATGTAACTATTCGATGAATCATAGAAGGCGGAACCCCAAGTGTATGCAAATACTTTATCAAACAGCTTCAAAAAAATCACCTCCGAACTCGGCTATTATAGGAACGTGATCGCTCGGTCTTTCCATAAGCCTAGGTTTTAAATCAACGTAACAAGCCGTGCATTTATCCCCAACATCCTTTGTGGCAAGAATTGCATCGACTCTCCATCCTATTCCCCTTTTAACAGCATCTTTGACTCGATAATCGTAGAATGTGTAGATCCTCTCATTTGGATGAAACTTTCTCAACAGATCCACAAATCCAAGTTTGAGTATCTCTTTATAAGCTTTCCTAACATCGATATGGAAACAGACATGGTTTCTTAACTTATCGGGAGAATGAACGTCGATATCGTCGGGAGCAACATTCATATCCCCGCAAACGATCGTTTTTTTTGAATTTCTTAGATAATCTCCTAATCTTTTGAGAAAATCAAGCTTGTATCTGTATTTTTCCGAATCTATACGGTAGCCTTGCGGAACATATACATTCATTATTCTGACGTCTCCAAATTTAGCTGAGATAACTCTGTCTGGATCTTTACCGTCTAATCCGATCTCTATTTCATCGGGTTCGTATTTCGTCGCGATTGCAACGCCGTTCCTTCCTTTCGATCCGTTAAAGTATGTAAGATATCCTATTCTTGAGAAATAGCTTTCTGGAAAGTTTTTGTTGTCGACTTTTGTCTCCTGCATGCAAAGTATATCAATACTTTCTTCTTTGAGCCACGGAATCACTATGTGAAGTCTCGATCTGATAGAGTTGACATTAAATGTGGCTATCTTTACCTTTTCAGGGATGTTACCACCCCGTGACATCTGCAAGCGGTTGCAACTACTATCCGATCTCCAACGGATTCAAGGAGCTCTCTCAGCAGATCTCCTTTTATAGCACCGAGTCCCGGTTCTAGATATTCGCTTTTTATGACAAATCCGTCTGGAACTGCAAATCTAACGAGTTCGTACATTGGTGCAGGCTTTTTTATCTTAGTGACCGGGCAGATGTCGGGAGCACTGCAGTCTTCGAGGCATGTTGCATCACGATTGTAACTAACAACGACAGAACCTCTCCCTACGGAGACGATAACTTTCGAGGGTAGCCCTGAGAGAATACAGTTAACTTTTTCATCCCACTCCTCCATCTTATGGAATTCTTTTACTAAGGCCGCTGCAAGATGGATTGGCGCCGTAGGAAATACGAGTTCAGGTTTTTTCTCCAGTAAGATTTCTGTTAGTTCTTTCACACCACCTTTTAGAAATTCGCCTTTTCCGTCAAATTCTTTCAGCTTCCTTCGAACCAAGCAATCTTCGTTCGAGTCAATCACCACGAAATCTCTTTTGTTATCGATCAACCACTTAACTGCCTTGAGACCGAATTTTCCACCGCCAAATACAACATCCATGTTAATCGATGTGGTAATAGAGTTAATGAATTTTTTACTGTCTTAGCGACTTCATTTTCTGATAGAGTTCTTCACCAAGGTTACTTAGTATTTCTCTTGAAAATGAGATCTCACCTGTATCGATATTTGCTACGGCTTTTCCGATTATTCTTAAAAGAATATCGAAAATCTCTATGTCAAAACAGATTTTATCCCCATTTTTTTCAGATTTTTCAAGTAGCTTCCTCAGAATATCGAATTCGTCAGTCACGAAAAATATTTTAGATACACTACTTTTAATAATTTTTAGGGAGGTGATAGTAATGAAAATATGGTACATAGGCGCTTACGGCATAGTTTCGACAACTGCGATGGTTGGTGGAAAGCTTATTGAGAAGAAAATCGTGGATAGAATTGGTCTTGTCAGCGAACTTCCATATTTCAACGGTATCGAAAAATACGCCCCTCTTAAGTTCGAATTTGGTGGTC
This sequence comes from uncultured archaeon, assembly GCA_964655455.1. Lineage (GTDB taxonomy): Archaea > Halobacteriota > Archaeoglobi > Archaeoglobales > Archaeoglobaceae > Geoglobus. The sequence continues at coordinate 29,819 of CAZZMN010000013.1, read as the reverse complement.
ACGAGGTAAGAAAGATTAAGAACGCTTACGAGGCCGCTTTACAGCACTGGAACGAAAACAGACATTTCGAAAGGCAATATCTTGACGAGGTTAAAGAAGATCTCGAAAAGATAGTTGCAGCAAAGGGAACTGCCTTGAATTGCGGAAGCGGAGTCCAAGCACTTGGAGATCTCGATGTTCTCGAAAACGAGGTGAAAACGCTTTCGGAAATCGTTGAAAGGATAGATAAGGATCTAAGAAGCTTTGCTGATAATGAGACTGTTGTAATAAACGTTGCGTCTACTGAACCGCTCCCGAAGTTTAACGAAAAATACCATACAACACTGGACGGGTTCGAAAAAATGATCGAAGAGGATGCGAAGGAGTACGCAACGGCAAGCATGCTGTATGCTTACGCGGCTCTGAAGAACGGAATACCTTATGGAAACTTTACACCAAGCGCTGGATCTTCAATACCAGCACTTAAGGAGCTTGCAATTGAGAAGAAAGTCCCACACGCCGGAAATGATGGAAAAACGGGAGAAACTCTCGTAAAAACGACTTTGGCACCAATGTTCGCCTACAGAAATCTTAAGATAATCGGATGGATGAGTTACAACATACTCGGAGACCTCGATGGGCTTGTTCTAAGCCACTTGGAGAACAAGGAGAGTAAAGTCATAAGTAAGGACAAGGTTCTTGAAAAAGTTCTTGGGTATTCGCCATACAGCATAACAGAGATTGAATACTTTCCTTCACTAGTTGATAACAAGACAGCCTTCGATTTTATTCACTTCCAAGGATTCTTGGGGACAAAGATGAAGTTTTACTTCATCTGGGACGGTATCGATGCGATCGTAGCGGCTCCCCTGACGATAGACATAGCAAGATTTTTGCTCTTCGCAAAGAAAAAGGGACTTTACGGCGTGATAAAGGAAATGGGGTTCTTCTTCAAGAGCCCAATGGAGAACGAAAACGTTAACACCCACTCACAGTTCGAAGAACTCAAAAAATGGTTTAGCGAGAATTTATAATTTGCTTAGGTAATCAACAACGCTTTTGAAAAGCCTTAGGCCATCTCCTTCCTTTCTCTCGACCCTCATCCAGTCTGGATGTTGCCACGGATGGATTACCCTCTCAGGGTGCGGCATTAGTCCGAAAACGTTTCCCTTAACATTGCAAATTCCGGCTATGTTTTTGAAGCTCCCGTTCGGATTCCAAGGATATCCTGCGTAATTTCCTTCGCTGTCAACGTATCTAAACACTATCTGGTCGTTTTCCCTAAGTGTTTCGAAGAATTCTTCCTCTTTTCCGATAGGAAACACGACCTTTCCCTCCGCATGGGCAACTGGAAACATCACGATCTCGTCTCCGTATCTTTTCGTGAAGATACACTTACCCCTGTTCTCATGTCGGAGATATGTGGGACGACATTCGAATCTGTTTGAATCGTTTATCGCTAAAGCCATCAGCGGCTTATCTGCAATCGGTTTATCCTCATCGAATCCTGGCAAGGCTCCAAGCTCGACAAGAACCTGAAAGCCGTTGCATATTCCCAGAATCGGATAGCCTTCACGGATGAAGTCTTCCAAATCACTCCTCAGAAGGCTTTTAACTCTTGCGGAGAAAATCGCCCCAGCTCTGACGTAGTCTCCAGCAGAGAATCCTCCGGGGAAAACAAGGCACGAGTAGTCCCAGATGTTTCTCGAATCACTCTCCTTAATCATGTCACTGTAGAACTGCTTCAGATGGACAGCTTCTGCCTGAACACCTAGGGATCTGAAAGCCTTCACAGTCTCGTCTTCGCAGTTTGTCCCTTCAATCCTTAGGACTGCAACCTTTATCTCCTCCAATTCCATGGTATCACCCCAAATATTTCTTCATACCTTCCCTCCAAGCTCTGTCTGCTTTGCCGAGGGGAATCGCACACTTCCCTTTGAATTTCAGGACGTCACCGCCGCAGTATCCTATTACCTTGGCTTCCAACCCTTTTGATCTTAGATTTTCCACGATTTTCTCGTCTTTTGTCTCCAAAATCCACCTCGTGTTCGATTCGCTAAACATCTCAACGAAATCGAGATCGACCTCGAATCCGATCTGTCCGGCGATAGCCATTTCGGATAAGGCTACAGCGACACCACCTTGGGAGACATCGTGGCATGAGAGAACTTTAAATTTGCTAAAGGCATCCAATAGAGTTTCCGTATAGGTTTTTAGTCTTTTAGGATCAGTTCTCGGAACATGATTGCTTCTGAGCCCCGTGATCTTTGAGTAAAGGCTTCCTCCGAATTCTCGCTTTGTCTCACCTACGAGGATCAGAGCTGATCCTTCCTTCTTGAAATCGACGCTTATAGCTTTTCTCACATCGTCGATTATCCCTACACCGATCAGAGTTGGTGTTGGTGCTATACGACCGTATGGCGTTTCATTGTAGAAGCTAACGTTACCACTGACAACGGGAATTCCGTATTCCTTGGACATCCAACCCAAAGCTCTGACGCATTCGACAAACTCTCCCATTCTGTCCGGCTTTTCTGGATTTCCGAAATTCAGACAATCGACGAAGCTGTGTGGTCTGCTGTTGACTGCTACGAGGTTCCTAACCATTTCATCGAAGGAGGAGGCAGTGCCCCAGTAGGGATCGATCGCGGTCATCCAAGGATTTACGTCCGATGTTATTGCGATTCCCCTAAAGGATTCCGTTGGTTTGATTATTGCAGCGTCTCCGTGTCCCTCAAATCCTATAATCCCCTGAAGTGGCTTCAGGACTGTACATGCTCTCACCTCGTGGTCATATTGTCTAATTATCCATTCCTTACTCGCCACGTTTGGGTGTGACAGCATTTTCAGGATTATTTCTTCGTATTTGCCCACGTCTTTTACTTCGTCTACGGGCTCTACCTTCTTGGTGACGTATTCCCGCTGGTATTCCAAGCCAGCCGAGAGAAATTCTATATCGAGATCGTATATCTTGTATCCTTTGTAGTATATCCTCAGCCTTTTGTCTCCAGTCGTTACTCCGATCACCCTCGCTTCAATGTCCCACTTCTTAAAAATGTAAAGGACTTCATCAACATTTTGAGGCTTTACCGAGAAGATCATCCTCTCCTGACTTTCGCTTATCCAGATTTCCCAAGGGGCCATACCTTCCTCTTTTAGGTGGACTTTATCGAGCCAGACTACGGCACCACATCCCCCAGCTAGGCACATCTCACCGACAGCACCACTTAGTCCACCGCCACCCAAATCCTTCATCCCGGAAATGAGATCAACCGCCTCTAAGCATGCATGGATGAGGGGCTCCTTCATTATCGGATTACCAAGCTGAACTGCACTCCTTGACTCCTCTTCACTCTTTTCGTCAAGCTCTGCGGATGCGAACGTCACTCCGTGGATCCCATCTCTTCCAGTGGCACCTCCAGCCAAGATCAGGATTTCGTTTTCTCCTCCGACTCTGCTTGGGATAATTTTATCCTTACGGGCGATTCCTATGCATCCGACGTTAACCAAGCAGTTTGTCAGATAACTCCGATCAAAGAAGACCATTCCCGCTACGGTGGGGATACCAACTCTGTTTCCATAGTCTCTGATACCCACAACAACTCCTGTCAGGAGATAAACGGGGTGTTTCGTTCCCTTTGGGAGCTCTTCATATCTCGTATCGAGTTCGCCAAAGAAAAGGGGATCGATCAGTGCCACAGGCTGAGCACCCATGCAGACGACATCTCGAAGGATTCCTCCGATTCCAGTGGCTGCTCCTCCGTAGGGCTCTATTGCTGATGGATGGTTATGACTTTCAAATGCTATTACGTAGGCGTGTTCATCATCGAATTCGACAACGCCAGCATCGTCAGATGTAGAGATAACGTAATCCGTTTTGAACCCTAAGAGATACTTTTTTAGATAATATTTGGAGCTTTTGTAACAGCAGTGTTCACTCCAAGCCTGTCCGAAGCTCTGAAGTTCGATGTCAGTCGGATTTCTTCCTTCTTTTATGAAATAGTCTTTTATTTTTCTCATCTCATCGAGGCTTAAATTCAATCCCATTTCGTTGCTTATCCTTATCAGGTCTTCATCAGTGGCGTTGAGAATATCTACTTCATAAATCTCGAAAGGATAATCTAATTTGCGGAACATATTAATCAACCCACTTTATGGAGTAATCTTGAATAACGGGATTTGCCAAGAGCTTTTTGCACATCTCTTCGATCATTTTTTCCGCCGCCTCTTTGCTTTTAGCTTCAAGCTCGATTCTGAAGACTTTTATCGATGATACGTTCTTCACATTCCGAAATCCAAGGAGATTTAGTGCTTTTTTCGTAGCTTCACCTTCTGGATCTACGACACCTTTTTTCAATTTTATAAACACATCTGCAGTAACTTTCATGTTCTTGCGTAGTCAGAAGTGTAAAAATATTTAGCGTTATGAAAAGTATCAAAAGCGGAGCTACAAAGATGGGGGATATATAACCAGCCGACGTAGATTGGAACGGCTATAAACCTCTCGAAAATATTCGAAGAGTGCGCCGGCCGGGATTTGAACCCGGGGCAGGGGCTCGGCAAGCCCCTGTGTTAGCCAGGCTACACCACCGGCGCTTAAATTATTTTAGCAAAAGTTGTTAATAACACTTTCGGATTGATATAGTTAATGCTGATTGCAAAAGATACTGAGAAATTACAGCAGATGCTAACCTCTTGGATAATCGACAACGCGACAAAGATTGAATCGAGATACGGGACGGAGTTAAGAGCTAAACCGATATTGATTGTTTCCGAAAAGAGTGACGCTGATGAGGACACAAGTGGATGGAGAATATGTGATGAAACATACTTAGACAGGATTCTTGAATGCATCGATGATGCAATCGAGAAGCTGAGTAAAGTCCCATACACAAGAAGGGTCTCGATACCGATATGGCGTCCAAAAGATCATTTCTGCAATACTCCGCCAGCAATAACTGAGATAAGTTTTCTATTTGTTGATAACAGACTCCACGCAACTGCTTTTTTGAGATCTCTTGACGCGGTAAACTATTTTAAAGCAAATTTTGGATTGATCAGCTACGTTCTCGAAGAGATTGCGGGCAAAACAGGAAACGTAGCTGGGAGTGTGGCAATGCTCATCGCGGCTCCTCACATCTACCAGAGAGATGTACACAGAGTGGAAAAAACGAAATACAAAGAGCACTTCGGATATCATGATCTCGGCGTCCATATCGTCGAGGATTATCTTTCATCTGCATGGCATTCTGCTCTTGAGACCGTATATTACCAAGGGAAAACGAAAAGAACAGAATGGGGCGATCTCTTTGAGGGACAGGGCGAAAGTAAATTTGTTCATAGATTGTTCTTGGAGATAAAAAATCCAGAAGAAAATCAGATTCACGATAAGGCTCCCTTTACGAAAAAGTATGGAATCGACTATGCTCATGAATACGTAATGTTCGCCGCAAGCATAGACAAACCCGTCAAAGAGAGTATCCTCAAGGTGGGTGAGTCTTACACTTATGCTGAAAGGGCAAGATTCTGCGAAAGGGATGAAGTCCGAGTTGACCAGCTTTATACCGTTATAGAGAAGCTGAGAAAAGATAAGAGCAGAAGAGACTGCTACGTTAGCATTTCGAGACCTTGGGATATCAAGACGGACGATCCCCCCTGTTTGAGAGGATATCAATTCGTTCTCGCTAAAGAATTCTCCGGAATCTTTTACATGCGATCCAACGATGTCTATGGTGCGATGCACGCCAACATGTTTGCATTCAATCTACTTACAAAATACGTCGCAGAGCTTATCGGTTTCGATAAGCATACTTACTATCACTTTTCATTAGATGCTCACATTTACAACGAGTTCCTCGATGCGGTTAAAGACATCCTTGAGCCATCTACGCCGTCCTTTTCCGACTTCCTTTAGGTATAGAAATCTTTTTCTCCCTTGAGTGCTAAAACAATATTTGCTTTTAGCGTAATTTCAAAGTAAGATCTATCTGGTTCAAGAACTGCAAACCTTTTTGGAACGGGAATTGCAATAAAATCACCGAAGTCTTTGTTGTTATCTCCTATGTATATATCGCAGAAGTCTTTTTCCTCTTTGTGCAGTATGATGTATACATTCTCAGAGGATTCTTTCACGATTTTCATTAACTTATTAATATTGATCTTCTCTAATATACGACAATATATTCTCTCAGTTTCCGAAGATAAATCTTCAACACTGATCATCCTACAAAAGATGATGATTACGAACTATATATCCTTTACTCTTTTTCCATCAAACTTTTAAAATGAGAATTTCAAGGGAGACTGTGATCGCCGTAATCAATTACGGTGCTGGGAATTTAAAAAGTATAAGCAAAGCAATCGAGAAGATCGGTAAGAAAGTTACCATCACAAATGATCCAGAAGTAGTCCAATCAGCCGATGCGATAATCCTACCAGGTGTTGGTGCTTTTGAGACAGCTATGAAGAATTTAGAATGGTTTATTCCGTTTTTGAAAGATACTAAGACTCCAGTATTGGGAATCTGCTTAGGAATGCAACTTTTTGCAACGATTAGCGAAGAAGGGGGTCTGCACAGAGGTCTAGACATAATACCCGGAAGAGTAGTTAGATTTCCCCAAAGTGTTAGGAAAATACCCCACATGGGATGGAATGAAGTTGATTTCGAGGATCACTACCTTTTTGAAAGAATAGAAAATCGTTTCTTCTACTTTGTTCACTCATACTATTTCGATACAAAAGATTATGTAATCGCGTACACAGATTACGGTGTAAGATTTCCATCTGCCGTGGCGAAGGACAACTACATCGGAGTGCAGTTTCATCCAGAAAAGAGTGGAAAAAACGGTTTGAAATTACTTGAGAATTTTGTTGAAAACATCTGATAGTGCGTTACATAAAATTTTTAAAACCACTAACTAATCGCTGTTTATGGTAGTAATTATAAATGTAGGAAAAAAAGGTATTAACGATAATATCATTAAGGAAATTAACATGATACTCGAAAAAAGGGGCATTGTTAAGGTGAAAATGCTCAAGAATTTTAGAAGAGCATCGGGCCTTGATAGAAAAACTCTAGCCAAAGAAATAGCATCAAAAGTTAACGGAACTCTGGTAGATTTCAGAGGTTTTGTCCTAACGTTTAAGAGGTGTTAAACATGGCAACAGTGTATGATGTTCCTGCTAATATCTTGATCGAAAGAGTTGCTGAGAAGCTAAAAGAGATGAAAGAATTCGAACCGCCTGCATGGGCTAAGTACGTCAAAACAGGCGCTCACAAAGAAAGATCTCCGGAAAGGGAAGACTGGTGGTTTGTGAGAGTTGCTGCAGTATTCAGAAAAGTCTACATAAATGGACCAGTCGGTATCGAGCGCCTTAGAACTGCCTACGGTGGCAGGAAGAACCGCGGAGTTAAGCCTGAAAAGTTCAGGAAGGGGAGCGGATCCATAATCAGAAAAGCACTGCAACAGCTCGAAAAAGCAGGATTCGTTGAGAAAACAAAAGAAGGTAGAGTTGTAACTTCCAAGGGAAGATCATTTCTTGACAAGATAGCCACTGAAATCAAGAGGGAACTTGAAAAGGAAATTCCCGCTCTTGCTAAGTATTAGGAGGTGATATCATGGACGAATTGGAGGAAATTAGAAGAAGAAAACTTATGGAACTTCAGGCTCAGAGAGAGAAACAACTTGAGGAGCTTGCAAAACAGCAAGAATTAAGAAAGATCGAAGAACAGAAAAAAGCTATTCTCAGGATGATACTTGAACCGGAAGCGAGAGAGAGACTTTCAAGGATAAAGCTCGCCCATCCAGAAATAGCGGAAGCTGTAGAAAATCAGTTAATTATCTTAGCCCAGTCTGGAAGAATCCAGAGAAAAATTACGGATGAGATGTTAAAAGAACTTTTAAAGCGAGCACTTCCGAAAAAGAGGGAGACAAAAATCATAAGGAAGTGATACCATGGGAAAGAAAACGGTTGGTGTTAAGAGAAGACTCGCTAAGTTCTATAAACAGAACAGAAGAGCGCCAATTTGGGTTACTATAAGAACTAAACGTAAAGTTATATACAGTCCAAAAAGGAGGCACTGGAGAGCTAAAAAATTAAAAGTGTGAGGTGATCCAATGCCAAAGATTGAGGTCGAGAGGATATACTCTCTCAAATTGAGACAGAAGATGAAAAAATATCCAAGATGGTTAAGAGCAAAAAAGGCTGTCAAGTTCATCAGAAAATTCCTGAGCAGGCACATGAAAACAGACATCAAGAACGTAAAGATTGACGCGAGTATAAATGAGAAAATCTGGGAAAGAGGTGGGCAAAAAGTTCCAACAAAAATCAGAATAAGAGCTGTAAAGTTTGATGATGGGATTGTGGAAGTAGAGCTTGTGAAATGAAGCTTCTATCGATTCACGGCTCTCCTCTCATAGGATTGTATATCAGGGCGAGCGAAAATTTTGCAATAATCGGTATTCGGGACAAAATCGTTGAAAACATCATCAGAGAAGAGCTCGATGTCGACGTAATAATGACTACCATCTGTGGCTCCGAGCTTGTTGGAGCTATGATTGCCCTCAACGATAGGGGTGCCATTGTGAGCAAAAACATCTTAAAGAGAGAACTAAACAAGCTATCAAAATATATGGATATTCTCGTTTTAGATACCGAAATCACATGCTTCGGTAACATCTTGGCTTTAAACAATAGGGGAGCCATAATCCACCCCGAAATTGAAAATAAGATAATAGATGAGATCGAGAAGTTTTTGGGAATTGAAGTCCGCCGGGGTACTGTGGGCGGGATAAAAACAGTTGGAATGGCATCTGTCATAACGAACAGGGGTGCCATCGTCAATCCCAATGCAAACGATTGGGAGCTTAAAATAATAGGGGAAGTTTTAAAAGTAGAACCCGTAAAGGGAACCGTGAACTTCGGAAACGAAATGGTTGGGACAGGTGTTGTTGCAAACTCTAAAGGATATCTAGCCGGAAAAGATACAACCGGTTTCGAGCTTGGTTTAATTGAAGAGGCTTTATTTGGGTGATACGTATGAAGTTCGAAGTCAGCGGGAAATTTAGAATTGGAATGACATGGACTAAATTCAAAAAGGTAGTGGAGGCTCACAACGAGAAATTTGCAATCGAAAAGACGTACTCACTGCTGGGAAGCAATCATAAGGTGAAGAGAAACCTTATAAAGATTGAAAACATCAGAAGGTGTAAGTGATTATGAGCGTTGAAAGAAATATTCAGGAAAGGTTAATATTCTTCGAAGGGCTTAGAAAAGAGGCTGAGGGAATTCAAGAAAGAATTGAAGAGATTCAAACGATAAAAAACGAACTCGATAGGACAATAGAATGTTTGGAGTTTTTTGATAAGGTGGAAAGCGTCGAAGCTCTCCTAAATTTAGGTGGCGGCGTTTTTGCTTATGCTGATGTAAAAGAGAACAAAAAGGTTCTTGTAGATGTGGGTGCCGGAGTTATAATCGAAAAAGAGGTAAAGGACGCTATTGAAACTTTAAGGAACAAAAAGGATGAGATGGAAAAAACCGAACAGAAACTGAGGGATCTTCTTAACCAGATTGCTTCCCAGATGATGAAAATTCAAAAGGAACTTGAAGAATTAATGAAGAAAGCAAGAGAACAAGAACTACAACGAAAGAAGGATTAATATGTTTAAGGCGATAAAGGAAAAGCTTCTCAAGTTTAAAAAGAAGATAGATAAAGAGATTAAAGAAGAAATTAAAGAGGATGAAAGAGCTGAAATAGAAGTAGAAAAAAAAGAAAAAAGAGAAATCAAAGAAAAGACTGAGGTTAAAGCCGAAGAAATAGAAGTAAAAAAACCAAGTATTAAGGAAAAAGTTGCCACTCTTGTTCTTAAAAGAGAAATCATCATCGATGAATCCAAGATTGATAGGATACTACCGGAATTGGAGATAATTCTCCTCGAAAGTGATGTTGCGTTTGATGTTGTTGATAAGATATCTGAAGATCTAAAAAAAAGACTGATCGGAAAAAGAATAAAAATTGGTGAAAGTGTTTCTAATGTCGTTTTAAACGAATTAAAAGAAGTTTTAAGGGAAATTTTAAACCAGAACCAATTAGATTTTGATGAGTGGGTAGACAAAAAGATTAATGAGAAAAAACCCGTGGTAATTCTTTTTGTCGGTGTTAACGGGACGGGCAAAACTACGACAATTGCGAAGATTGCAAAAAGACTGATGAACAAGGGATATTCCATCGTGCTTGCCGCTGGTGACACCTTCAGAGCAGGTGCCATCGAGCAACTCGAAGAACATGCAAAAAGATTAGGTGTCAAAGTGATAAAGCACAAACCCGGTAGCGATCCTGCTGCCGTGATATACGATGCGATAAAACACGCAGAAAGCAAGGGAATCGATTTTGTTCTCGCTGATACTGCCGGAAGGATGCACACAAAGAAGAATCTTATAGATCAACTCGGTAAGATAAAGAGGGTGACAAAACCCGATTTCATAATCTTTGTTGATGAGAGTATTGCCGGCAACGATGCGGTTGAGCGGGCTGAGATGTTCAACGATGCCGTTGGAATCGATGGGACAATCCTCACAAAGCTGGATGCCGATCCAAAGGGGGGCACCGCAATCTCGATCTCCTATGTTACGAAGAGACCCGTCCTGTATATCGGAGTTGGTCAGAATTATGACGATCTTATAAAATTTGATGCCGATTGGTTGATAAGCAGAATCTTCGATTAGCTTTATATAGTGTATCCTTAACCGATAATTGATGTCAAGATTTAGACATCTTATCTCAATAGATGATCTAAGCAAAGATGACATCGAATACATTCTGAAGAAAGCTGACGAATTCCTTGAAATTGCCATAAAGAAGAAAAAGCTCAATCTTCTTGAGGGAAAAGTTTTGGCTAACCTGTTTTACGAGCCTTCCACAAGAACGAGAATGAGCTTCGAGGTTGCCATGAAGAGACTCGGCGGTGATGTCATCAACATGGGAAGCGTTGAAGCGACAAGTATTGCAAAGGGAGAGAGCTTAGCTGATACAATTAGAGTTGTAGAGAATTACGCCGACTGCATCGTCCTCAGGCATTACAGAGAGGGGGCAGCGAGATTTGCTGCTGAAATCAGTGAGGTGCCCATCATAAACGCGGGGGATGGAGCGGGACAGCATCCTACTCAGACTCTACTCGACCTATACACAATAAAGAGGGAATCAAAACTCGAGAGGTTAAAGATCGCCTTAATAGGTGATTTAAAATATTCGAGAACCATCCACTCTTTAGTAAAAGCTCTGAGCCTCTTCAATGCCGAGATCTATCTGGTATCGCCTCCAAGCTTAAGATTACCGGAAGATCTGATGGAATCCGCAAAATGTGTGGAAACAGATCTAAAACAGGCAATAGAGGAAGCCGACGTTCTATACGTCACGAGAATACAAAAGGAGAGGTTCCCCGATGAGGAAGAATATCGGAAGGTTGCCGGTAGCTACAAAATAACGGCTGAAATGCTTAGAAACAGCAAAGCAATAGTTATGCACCCCCTCCCGAGAGTTGACGAAATATCTTACGATGTTGACAACCTGAAGAATGCGATTTATTTCAAACAGGCTTTTTACGGTGTCCCCGTAAGAATGGCGATATTAAGCGAGGTGATGGGATGAAAGTCCTAACAATAAGCAAGATCAAGGACGGAACTGTCATTGATCATATTCCAGCGGGAAAAGCCTTAGAGGTTTTGAAAATTCTGGGAATAAAGAGCGGTAGCCGCGAACGTGTGAGCATGGCAATGAACGTTGAAAGCAAGAAAATGGGGAAAAAAGACATCGTAAAGGTGGAGGGAAAGTACATCGGAGACGACGAGCTTAACAGAATAGCTCTTATAGCTCCAAATGCCACGATCAATATCATCAAAGATTACGAAATTCTTCGGAAATTCAAGGTGGAGATCCCGAAATTTGTTGAGGGAATTCTTCGATGCCCAAATCGTAACTGCATAAGCAATGACAAGAGGGAGCCTGTGACACCAAAATTTGAAATAAAGGAGGGGACAGCAAGGTGCGTCTATTGCGGTGGGAAGATTTATGAAATTGAAAAATTTTTAGTCTGATTATGTGGAGCAAGATAAAAGAGAAATTTGAGAAATATCCGTCTCAAATTGTCGTAGCAAAGGAATTTTTAAAATTGGGAATTGCAGTAAGAAACGGAAAAGCTTACTGTGGTGAAATTGAGCTTGTCCCTACGAAGATCGCCGAGGCTATTGGTGTTGATAGAAAGGTAGTCATGATGGCAATTCAGAATATAGAGAGTGACGAAGAACTTAGAAAGGTTTTCTCTTCTTTAAGACCGGTAGCCTATATAGCGGATGTCGCGAGAATCTTAGGCTTTGGTGTCCTCGAAGTTTACGCTGAGAGCCAGAAACCGGGGATCATAGCCGGTATCACCAATATCTTAGCGAGGGAGGGGATTTCGATCAGATATATGCTCGCCGAAGATCCAGATCTCAGTGTGGAGAGCAAACTAACGATGGTTACGGAAACGAAAATACCGGGTAAGCTTGTCGACGAATTTCTAAAAGTGGACGGTGTAATAAAAATAGTGATAAGCTAATTACCATCTCTCTCTCCAGAAAGATGGTATGAAAAGAGAGATGACCGTGAAAAGCTCAAGTCTTCCTATCCACATATTAAGGGAAAGGATGATCTTCACAGCCGGCGGTAGATGCGTGTAGGGCTCAGATGCTCCGACGCTACCCAAACCGGGGCCGACGTTGTTCAGGGTAGCGGCAACCGCTGATACAGAAGTCATGAAGTCTAAACCAAAAAGCGAAATTATGAATGTTGAGACAACAAATATCAAAATATATAAGACAAAAAATGCCGTTACATTATGAAGAACCTCTTTGCTAACAACCTCCCCGTTAAACCTAATTATCCTCACAGTCCTCGGATCGGCACTCTTCAATATCTGTGAAATCGAATATTGGACCAGGAGGTAGATTCGGGCAACCTTTATCCCACCTCCCGTCGATCCGGTGGAACCACCGATAAACATAAGAATAAGCAACAGAATTTTTGCAGCATCACTCCAAGTATCAAAATCGTTCGTTGTGTACCCCGTTGTTGTCATTATGCTCGCAACCTGAAAGAACGAATATCTCACTGATTCGATTACATCGAAGTGATTAAGGTTCAGCACGGTTACAATGATGGACGTTGTCAAAATAACGGAAATGTAGAAAAGGAATTCGGTATTTTTGAATTTATTTTCACCTTTCAGAAGGAAATAGATAAGAGTGAAGTTTGTCCCACCGAGTATCATGAAGACGAAGATAACGAATTCGATCCTCGGATCGTTGAAAAAGGCTATGCTCTCGGAATGAGTTGAGAAACCTCCAGTTGAAAGTGTTGTAAACGTATGATTTACGGCATCAAAGAGAGACATTCCCAACAACTTTAGCAGTGATATCTCCACTACAGTCAAAACCATATACGTGAGATAAAGCCTCAAAGCTGTGTCCCTTATCCTCGGCTTTATCTTCTCAACCTTCAGTCCGGGAACTTCTGCTTGAAGTAGGGTTTCCCCTTTCCTCGCCAAAGTCGGAAAGATAGCAACGAAAAGAACGATAATTCCCATGCCTCCAAGCCATTGAGTTAAGCTTCTCCAGAGTAACAGAGAACGGGGAAGCTCTTCAACCCTTTCGAGGATTGTTGCTCCCGTTGTTGTGAATCCGGACATCGTCTCGAAAAACGCATCGATGGGTGAGAAACCGTAATAAATGTAGGGTAGACATCCAATCAAAACTACAAGAAGCCAACCGATCCCGACTATTGCGTATCCCTCTCTGTACTTTGCTATATCGCTCGTTGGCTTCGAGATAGAAAACAGGATGGCTCCTACGATTAAGGAAATCAGAGCCGGATAGATGAATGCGAACACATCTTCTCTGAAATATAGGGCGACAAATATAGGAAGCGCAAAAACCGCCGGGTAATATAACAGTATCAGACCCCAGTAATTTAAAATAAGTCTATAATTCATTCTTTCAACCTTTTTTCTACCTCATCCACTTTATCCCATGTGGTTAAGACGTATAGGATGTCACCTTTTCTGAGTTCGGTATCTCCTCTGGCGACAAACATCTCCCTATTCCTTTTAACGACTGCGATTATTGTATTCTCCGGCAACTTTATCTGGGATACCTTTTTGTTGACGTTGCATTCCACTTCGATAACTACGATACCTTCTTTCATCTCTCCAACGGCTTTTGTCAGCTGAAGAATTCGCATAACCTCTAAATACGTTGATTTTCTTGGAGATAATGCAGCATCAACACCGACTTGCTCAAATATTCGGACGTAATCCTTTTTTTCAACTCTGACGAATGCCTTTCCAGCTCCAAGACTCTTTGAAAGTAATGCTATTAGCAGATTTTTCTCATCACTCTCCGTTGTTGCGATGACAACGTCAGCTTTTTCTACCTCTTCCTCCCTTAACAGATCGATATCAGTTGCGTCACCGATTACGACTTTTGTCCTCTTTAGCTGATTTAAAGCTTTTTCTGCTCGCTTTTCATCTTTCTCTATTAGCTTAATGTTCAGATTCGCTCTCTCAAGAAGCTTTGCTGTATAGATTCCAACTGTTCCAGCCCCCGCAATTATAACATTTTTTATCACGGGCTCTCCTATAACCTCCCTCAGAACCTTAATGCTATCTCTTCTTCCAAGAACCGCAAGCTTATCATTTGCTTTGATTACCGTGTCTCCCCGCGGGACGATGATACGATCATCCCTGTAGATTGCAGCTATTATCACATCCCTCGGGAGCTTGATCTCTTTTATTTTCTTGCTAACAACTTGGGAGTCCTCCCGAACCGCTATCTCGACCAGTTCGAGCTCACCTAATTCAGAAAACTCAATCGATCCTGGAATTGTCACAAGTTTGGCAAATTCCGATGCCAAGACAAGCTGGGGGCATATCAAGACATCGTATCCCATTGGATGATTTTTCTCAACGGGCTTGTTTGCATATTCGGGATTCCCGACCCTCACTATAACCATTCCAACACCGAGTTTTTTTGCGGCGAGTCCAGCTAGGAGATTCACCTCGTCATTACCGGTCACTGCGATGAGAAGATCAGCGTTTTCGACCCCAGCCCTCTTTAATACTTTTACATTTGCTGCATTTCCTCTAACGACACTAACATTTAGCTTTTCGATTTCACTGATTTTCTTTTCATCGCTTTCTATTATCGTGATATCGTGTTTGTCAGCCAAATTCTTTGCGATATTATATCCCACTTCCCCTGCTCCCGCTATAATGATCTTCATCTCTTCGACCCTCGAAAATTCTCGCTATTAAAATACTTAACTCAAATGATATGACAAAGGCGATTAAAATCACAAGCTGGGTTAATCCCGAAATGTCAAAGGATATGTTTGTCAACAAGATAAAAATCAGAAGATAGATAATTAGTCTCTTCTCTCTCAGGCTTTTTGTCGAAATTAGTTTGAATCTTACAGCTATTGTTAGAATGAGCGGCATCTGAGAAAATACACCTATCAAGATTATTATTTTCACGACATTGTATAGGGATTCCTTTACAGATAGAAACGGTTCTGCACCTAAGTATTCAACCACAACTGAGCTGTAAATGAGCGGAAGAATTAATTCATATGCCAAAAATGCCCCGATCAAAAAAGATAGATATGACAATGGAAGATACATTTTCAAAAATTTCTCTTCGTGAGGATAGAGGGCGGGTTTTACAAACAAATATGCCTGATAAATTATCCACGGGTAGGTGAAAATGAAAGCTATGAAAAGGGATACTAACAATCTCGATAACATGAATTCCGGTGGTGTGTAGACAACCATTTCCCTTCCTTTAAATAGATTATCCCAGAGGATTGAAATAATTTCGTCGGATTTTACGAAAACGATGGCTGTTAAAATGACGAAGGGAATAAGAGAGTTTATTACCCGCACTCTAAGTTCGGCTAAATGCTCCCTTAAATCCATTTCTCTATCGTGAGGAGGTTGCACGAAAGATATTGGTGGGAGGATTAAATAAATTAAGAGGTAAAAATTACCAAGGATGAGTTCCGATAACTACCTGTTTACCAAAAACAGATTCTATCATTTCTTTGATCCTATTTACATCACCGTAAGGACAATTACCCTTCTCGTTTGCAACAACGATGCATTTGCCGATGAACACGGTATCGTATTCCTCCATACCCTCTATCCATTTGTTGAACAGTTTTAGCTTCGGGATAATGTAGCCGGGACATCCACCACAGCTAACAAATCCGACGATGTCCACTTTATCAAATTTCCCGAATTCACCCTCTCCCTTTCTTGCAGCCGTGAGGCATCTTTGACAACCGATGCAATATCGATCCCTACAATTTTCACAAGATAATATAACAGCTTTTACCATCTCAACCACCCGTAATATTGTAAAACTCAAATTATATAAGTATTACTGAAAGAAAATAAGGTGCTCTTAACAAGAAAGTCCATATCGTCGAGTTGGAACTTACATGGATGCTACACTCGGAGTGTGAATGCCCAGCAGTGCAAAAGTCCACTTCAGAACGCATCCCTACCACTGATATTCTCTTTTTCAACCATTCTTTTTTAAGAAATTAAAATGAAAAATCTTAAATAAGATAATTTTCCGTAGTTTAGAGAGGTGAGAATGTGATCTGGCTTCAAGCATTGATATATTTCTGTTTCGCAATATTCGTTATTGTCCTACTTGGAAAGGTAGTGAAATACGCAACGATGCCATTAAATCTGAGATGGGAACTCTACCCAGTACCCCATGAGAAGAAGGCAGAACACGGAGGAAGTTATTACGAAGAACCCGAATGGTGGAAGAAACCGAGAGAGATAACACTTCTTGGTGAGATAAAAGAGATGTTAAAGGAAATGCTTTTCATCGAAAGAGTGTTTAAACACAAAAGATCCCTCTGGTGGCTGACCTATCCGTTCCACTTAGGAATCTATTTAATCCTCGTCTGGTTTGCTTTAATATTCATAGGAGCCATCTTAGAACTCATAGGAATTCCGATATCTGCTTCGGGTAGCATGATCTCCCCTGTAATTTACTACCTTACTCTAGTCGTAGGTGTTGTTGCGATGATTCTGATGTTCGTATTCGGAATCGGCTTAATTGTCAGGAGGTTCTCCGATCCCGATATGAGAAAATACAGTTCCTTTTTAGATTACTTCAACCTGATATTCATCATTGCCGTCGTCGGAACCGGATTTGCAGCATGGCAATCCGATCCAGATTTCTCTTTAGCAAGAGAATTCATGAAAGATCTGATAGTATTGAGTCCACTTCCCTCGGCCAGTGGGGCTACGATACTCCACGTAACTCTATTATCTCTGTTATTCCTCTACATAGCCTGCACAAAAATGACGCACTTCATAGGGAAATACTTCACTTACCACAAGATTCTGTGGGATGACGAGCCGAATCTAAGAGGAAGTGAGATAGAAAAGAAGGTCCTTAACCAATTAAATTATAGAGTAGCTTGGCGGGGTAATCACATAAAGCCTGAAGTAACGTGGGCTGAAGAAGCCACGAAATATGTACCAAAATCTCAGGAGGAGTGATACCATGCGGGAGGATATTAGAATAGAAGATATAGGAAAAAAGGAAGGTCAGCTAATTAAAATAACCTTGGAAGATCTGATGCCACTTCCCCCGCCTTACGATAAACCGGAAACTCATCCCCAACTCACCGAGCCAAAACCGGAGTGGACTGAGAGATACGTTACAGAGCTCGACGGTTACATAGCAATAGATTTACCGTGGAAACCTAAAACAAAAGAAGAAGAGGAGCAACTTGTTCAAAGATTTTTAGACGGATTGAGAAAACTTCTCGACAAAGAAAGCAACTGGACTTTTTTAAAGCCGCTGATATTGACTTTAGAGTACTGCGCCAAATGCCAGACTTGTAACGATGCATGTCCGATATACATCTCATCGGGAAGAAAAGAACCGTACCGCCCGACTTTCAGATCCGAAGTCCTCAGAAGGATTATAAGGAAATACTTAACTCCCGGAGGAAAAATAAAAGCGAAATTTAGTGGAGACATAGACTTAAATGCAAAAACGATTATTAGATTGGCGGAAGCGGCATATAGATGCACTATATGCAGGAGATGTGCCCAAACGTGTCCGATCGGTGTTGACAATGGTCTGATAACACGAGAGATAAGAAAACTCTTCAGTCAAGAAATGGAGATTGCCCCACAACCTCTCCACAAGCTGGGGACTATGCAGCACCTGCAGAAAGGATCTTCAACTGGACTGACTCCAGACGGTTTCAAAGATCTCGTAGAATTCATGGAAGAAGATATAGAAGAGAAGACAGGGAAGAAGATAAAAATTCCCGTAGACGAAAAGGGTGCCGACATACTGCTTATCCACAACGCTGGGGAATATTTGAGCTGGCCCGAGAATCCAGCCGCTTTTGCGATAATATTTGAAGAGGCCGGACTTAGCTGGACTTTAAGTAGCGAGGCGATAGGTTATGACGCGGTCAATTACGGAGTTTGGTATGACGACGTCCAATTCGCAAGAATAGTAATAAAACATCAAGAAATTGCAAGAAAACTTGATGTTAACAGAGTTGTCGTGGGAGAGTGTGGACACGCTCATAAAGCAATTACGGTTATAGCCGACAGAGTCTTACCCCCGGAGTTACAGATACCAAGGGAGAGTTATCTGCCCCTGCTCTGGGATATAGTGAGAAAGAAGAAGCTAAATCTCGATCCCGAGAAGAACAACTTCCCCGTAACGCTACACGATCCCTGTAACGTTGTCAGGTTGATGGGAATTGTAGAGCCACAGAGAAAGATACTGGAAGAGATCTGTCCTCAATTCAGAGAGATGAGTCCGAACGGTGTTTACAATTACTGCTGTGGTGGAGGAAGCGGTTTCGCAATCATGACTTCGATGAACTTCCCAGAATGGAGAAATACCATTACATCTAGGATGAAATTCAAACAGATATTAGAGGCTTTCCAAGATCACATCGAGCCGGATGTTAAAAAGTATGTTTGCGCTCCTTGCAGTAACTGTAAAGGTGCAATCAGAGAGATTCTGTCTTACTACAGAGCTACGGAGAAGTGTGGGATATATTACGGCGGACTTGTAGAGCTTATCGTAAACGCAATGGTTGATGTAGAAGAACCCTTCATCGAAATGTATTAATCTATTTTTATTTTTTGTTATTAAAAAGTTTTTAAATACCCCCAAATTTTCGGCATACCGAAAAATTTAAGTTCACATACGATGACAATTTTTAGGGTGATCGAATTATGCCCGGTGGTGACGGAACGGGTCCTTAGGGCTTTGGTCGGAGAACGGGAAGGAGAGCCGGTCAGGATATCCGGTTCCGGGATTTTTAAACAGATTGGTATTTCCACCCTTTGGCGGCAGATTGTTTGGCTGGTTAAGATGGGGTTGGTGGAGATGGAGAAGACATGGTAGAAGAAGGTGGTAAATATGCCATGGTGGGCTCCCGGGTGGTGGGGAAGAGGTTGGAGATGGCGGTGTAGAGCTACAGGATTACCGAGATGGATGAGATGGGGCTGGTGGCATCCGCCAGCCTTAAAACCGGAATACGAGATCAAGATGCTTGAAGCTATGAAAGCTGATCTTGAGGCAGAACTTGAAGAAATCAAAAAGAGGATCGAAGAACTGAAAAAGGAGCTTGGCAAATAGCTTTTCTAATTTTTATTAATGTACGGTCTTAATGACCATTTATCCAAAAAGATTTAATTTTTTAACTCCAATTTGATTTAATGTTCCTCTCGAAGGATGAGGAGAAACTACTCGAAAGCGATAATTACACTATCAGAAAATGTATGGAAATACTTGTAGCCATCGGGAAGATCTTTGATGCCGATCGATTGATCGAGATAAAATCCGCTCAAGTTTCGGGAATTTCTTACGACAATATAGGCGATGCCGGAGTTGAATGGCTTGAGAGTTTGAACGCCAAAGTTAAAGTTCCCACCCTGTGTAATCCAGCCGGAATGGATCTAATCAGATGGAGAGAAATGGGAATTGACGAGGATTTCTACGAAAAGCAGATGAGAGTTATTAACGCTTTAAAAGAGCTTGGAGTCTCTATGTCGCTGACCTGTACCCCCTACTATCTGGTTGAAACGAATTACGGAGATCATCTCGCGTGGGCTGAGAGCTCCGCTATTGTCTACGCAAACTCCGTAATAGGTGCGAGAACTAATCGAGAAAGCGGAATAACCGCCCTTGCATCAGCCATTATCGGGAAAACTCCAAATTACGGTCTCCATATAAAGGAAAACAGAGCACCTGATGTAAGAGTGATAGTCGATAAAGAGATAGATCCGGCAATAGCGGGGTATGAGACAGGTCGCATTGTCGAAGATAAAATCCCTTTCGTTGAATTCAAAAAAAAGCCGAATAGTGATGGACTTAAAGCCTTCGGAGCGGCATTGGCGGCAAGCGGCGGATCTCCCATGTTTCATGCAAAGGAGATTACCCCTGAGTGGGAAGATTTCGAAATCCCATCGGAGAAGATCGTTATCGACGGATTAAAGCAAGAGAATTGCGAACCAGACCTGATAGCAATTGGATGCCCCCATCTATCCAAAGAAGAGCTTAAAGTCGTTTATGACTTACTTTCAAAAATGGGAAGGGTTAAAAGAACACTCTGGATATTCACTTCAAGGAATATAGTCCAGGAAAATAAAGAACTTGTTAAGAAAATTGAAAGCTTAGGGGCAAAAGTTTTCTCGGACACATGTATGGTTGTTTCCCCAGCAACTAGAAGATTCGAATGTGTGATGACCAACAGCGGTAAAGCCTTGGAATATCTACCAAAAACGAAAAATGTCCGGGCGATATTTGGTAATCTCAGAGAATGTATCGAGGTGGCTACAAAATGAGAATAGATGTGAGAGTTATCTCAATGGGTTACGCAGAAGGAGAAGCTATTGTTTCGAAAAAGCCCATTTCGTTCTACGGAGATGTAGATCCGAAAACCGGTATAATCAAAGACAAAAAAAGCGACATTTACGGTGAAAGCATATCAGGTAAGATCTTCATCTTCCCCACAGGGAGAGGATCAACGGTAGGATCGTATATCCTTCTGAACTTGAAGAAGAATAAAGCGGCTCCACTCGCAATCGTGAACGTAAAGACTGACGCAATAATAGCAGTAGGTGCAATAATCGCTGAGATTCCTCTTGTAGATAAACCCTCCGTAGATTTAATGAATATTGTTAAAACGGGAGATTACGTCAGAGTTTTCGCACAAAATAAGGGGTGGATAGAAATTGATTGAAGACGAATTGAGAAAGTTTTTTGAAATCTATCACGTAGAGGTTAAGGACGACGTTACAAGATACTACGTTATCCCTAAAATCATAGACAGCCAAGAAATCCAGTATTTTTTCCAATCAATCTCTCAGGATTACGACATCAAATTTAAAAGACATTATGGAGAGCTTGTAGTTGAGATAAAAAGAAGAAAAGAAAGTTACACGATCAACATAATCCTCTTTATTTTGACTTTTATAAGCGTGACCATTGCCGGGAGCTCATTTTACGGCGAGATCGATATCCTTCAGGGGATTCAGTTCGCTTTAGCTGTGATGTTTGTTCTTGGAAGTCATGAAATGGGACACTTCTTCGCTTCAAAGAGATGGGGTATGCGGGCGAGCTTGCCCTACTTCATCCCCTTTCCAACTATAATTGGAACACTTGGAGCAATAATCAAACAAAGAGGCGTCATAAAGAATAGAAAAGTTCTACTTGAGATTGGCGCCTCCGGACCTTTAGCGGGAGTTGTTGCATCCGTTATAATCACTTACATAGGTCTGAAAATGGATTTCCAACCACCCAGAGTGGAGAGCTTTCTGATAATAGGGGCTCCTCCCTTATTTGACTTCGTCGCGAAACTTGCCGATTTCAAAGGAGAATACATTCATCCTGTCGCCTTCGCTGGGTGGGTCGGCATGTTTGTAACATCTCTAAATCTAATACCGGTTGGTCAGCTGGATGGGGGACATATAATGAGGGCTTTGATCGGCGGAAAAGCGGAAATAGTCTCAAGGATGTTTCCTCTCGTTCTGATCGTTCTCGCATTTCTCTATCCTGAGAGTGGCATCTGGCTATTCTGGGGATTTGTGGCAATAATACTCTCAATGCAGAGACATCCAAAACCGATGGATGATGATCCACTCCCCTTGGGATACATCCTTTTGGGAGTTCTGACATACATCGTAGGATTGTTATGCTTCACACCAACTCCTTTCATACTCTCGAAAAATATATAATTTAAAATAATGTAGGAAAGTTTGTGAGAATTCAGGAGAAACTAGTTAAGATCTTGGATTCGAACTTAGAGTATGTTAGGAATAATCGGATTGCGGCTGTCTTGGTTCCTATAATCCCACCGAAGCCCGAAATACTTATGATAAAGCGGAAAAAGAATTTAAGCAGAAGTGCAGGACATATCGCATTTCCGGGTGGAATGAGAGATGAAACTGAGAGCGTAATAGATACTGCATTAAGAGAAGCTGAAGAGGAGATCGGTGTTAGCCGTAACAGGATTGAGATTTTAGGGTTTTTAAAACCGAAAGAGGTAGTAGAGCATAAAATAAAGATACATCCCGTTGTTGGCGTTCTATTTTCAAAAAATTTTAAGAAGAACGATCATGAGGTTGAGAAAATTCTTGTAGATGATTTGGAATATGTCCTAAAGTCAAGGAAAATAACAGATTGGGGGCCAAATTTTGAGTGCCAAGGCGAACTGGTATGGGGTACTTCAAGCAGAATACTTGATGAGCTTTACATGAGAATCGTAAAGGTTTACGGAAGCCTTGACAAGTTCTTCGGAACAAATTTATAACCGATATTGTTCATTTAAATAACAATGAAGCTATTAACGATAGGAGCCGGAAAAGCTTCTAACATCGTGGACATTCTCGCAGAGAGAGGAGCAAAGGTCAACAACATCAATCTCTTTAAGACATTTGCAATAGTCCCATCACGTGAAGCTCTAAGAGATTTAAAGAACATAGAAGATAAGAACAAATTTTACGCTATATTCAGAGAAGGTAGAACAGATATAAGAAGTGCTTTTAATAGAATTCTCTCTTTTAATGAGCTTTTTGAAGTATCTTTAGTTATTTGCGATCCTACTGATGAATTCTCCTATAAGACATCTATTGAGCTTGCCAACGAGCTTCGTAGGGCAACAGAAGAACCCCGGCTATGTCTGATTATAGCTCCGAAGATAGATACCGTCCAAGACATTGGTGTGGTTTTCCAGAGGTTAAAAATTCTGATGAAGGAATTTGATTACACCTTCCTATTTGAAAAGTTCGACGGATACGAGGAGACTCTTGTCAAATCTTTTAACGTTTTGTCCCTCGTTGGAGAGATAGATGCCCGAAAAAGAGTTTGCGGTGAAGTTGTTGTAGATACGAGCGATTTTCTGAATTCCCTGAAAGATAACAGCCTAAGCATAATAGGTTACCAAGGAGTAACACTTCCACATAAGATTCTCAGAAAACTCCTTAAAAGGAAATACAGCGAAGTCTCAGCGGAGAGAACTGAAAGGATGATAAAGATGTTCGAGAGTGCTCTGAATAATTTGAGTGCCCGTGTTGATATTCATACCGCCAAGAAATCCCTTGTTGTGTTTTCTGGAGATCCAGACGAAATAACTATGGACGGCATATTTGAATGCATAAGAATGTTGGAAAGACTGAATTCGAACGTCGCCGTTAGATATGGAGACTATCCGATTCTGAATGCGAGAAGTTTAGATGTAGTCGTTGTATTTTCAGGAATAAAGAAATTTAAGTTATGATTTCTGCTCCATCTTCTCTAACAATCACCGTGTGTTCGGCCTGACTTACGAACCCTCCACTGACTTCAGTCAGAACTGGGTAGGCTCTCAGAACGTTCTCTTTTACGAGCTTTGATAGGATGATCCCCCGTGGGTCCTTTAACCATCTCTTGGCAAAGGGAAGAGTCCTGTAATTTTCAAAAATCTCTTTGATAAGATCTCTCGCAATCTTCATTCTGACGTTTTTCGGGTTAATAAGAGAGTATATCTCCACTTCGGATCGCTCAACCACTTTTCCAACACCGTTTGTCACGAAGGGCTCGATGGCTATTACCATGCCCTCCCTGAGTTCGACACCCTTCTTTATAGCGTAATTGAAAATCGTCGGCTCAGCATGGGATACGTATCTCTTTAAGCCGTGTCCCGTTAGATTGTAGACAGGGTTAAATCCGAAATCTTTTATAGTTTTTTCGATAATTGCTCCTATTTCCGCCGTATTCACGCCAGCCTCGATTACCTCTATGGCGTTTTTTAAAGCCTCCTCCGCCGCTCTTACGAGGTCCTGATGATCTCCTAAATCGACAGTAAACGCCATATCGGCAATGTATCCATCGATGTGGGCTCCGATATCTATTTTTATGAGATCACCCTCTTTAAACACACGCTCATCGTTTTTTGATGGTGTGCAATGGGCGGCATCTCTGTTAATTGATATGTTGCAAGGGAAGGCGGGTGACGCCCCCAGCTCCCTTATTCTTCCCTCGACGAACTCGGCTATTTCAATCATCTTTACCCCCACTTTTACTTTATCTTTAACATCCTCTCTTACTTGTCTTAGAATTTTTCCGGCTTGGATGTATTTTTCGATCATCCTACCAGCCTCACAAAATCTTCGTATTTGGTTAAAACTTCGCATCCGCTCTTTCTTACAACAACGCAGTCTTCCACCCTTACACCACCCTTACTCCTATAGTAGAGACCCGGCTCTATTGTTATAACCATCCCTGATTTCAACTTTTCATCATTTTCCGAAATTTTGGGCTTTTCGTGAACTTCCAATCCGACTCCGTGTCCCGTTGAGTGAATGAAACCTTCCTTAGCTTTATTTCTTATTGTTTGATAACCATAGGATTCCAAGATGTCGCAAACGAGATTATGGATGTCTTTTGCGGCAACCCCTTCTCTTATCTTATCTATCGCCCTATTTTTCGCTTCAATGCATGCGTTTAACATTTCGATGATGTCTTGATTTTCTTCGATTATAACAGTTCTTGTAAAGTCTGCGAAGTATCCCGTTACTCTGCTTTTCGGGAAAACATCGAAGACTACGTGGTTTTTGATTACACCGCTACCAATTGAGTGAGGATTGGAACTTTCAAGGTCTGGGGAGACTATCGTTCCCTCCGCATAGAACCCCCTTTCAAATAGAAAGGTCTCAACTCTGTTTCTGAGAGTGTTGACGTTCCTTTCCGATTTAAGCAACTTCAAAAAGTATTCAAAAGCATCTATCACAGCAGAACAAGCCTCCTTGATGTATCTGATTTCTTCGGGAGATTTTACGGCCCTCATATCAGAGTACGGATTCTCAACTACTTCTATTTCGAAATGGTCTTTGAGGTAGAACGAAAGAAAAGATGGAAATTCATTGGGGATTAGAATCTTTCTAGCACGATGCTCCTTCAGAGCCTCCGTGAATACCATTGCAAGGGCTTTTTTCGAGTTTTTTGTCTCATTGAGCTTTTCAAAATATCCGAGATCGATAAAGGATGCGATCTCTTTAACGCGACTTTCCTTTTCCGCTCTTCTTAACTCCATTTCGCTTACGATTAGCAGTTCGGTTCCGTCTTTCCCGATCATGTAAAAAGAGGGATCAGGTGTCCTGAATTTCGTTGCGTAAAAGAAGTTGGGATCTCTACTATCAGCATACATTACGAAGAAATCTGCCTCATATTTCTCAAGCAGCTCATAGATCATATATCGGATGGAGGCTGAAGATATTAAAAAATTACACCAAAAAATTGATAAACAGGTTTTCCTTAAATTCTCTACAAGGGCCGGTAGCTTAGCCAGGCAGAGCACGGGACTCTTAATCCCGGTGTCGGGGGTTCAAATCCCCTCCGGCCCGTTTCTGTTTTTGAAATTACGAAAGCTAAAGGCTGAATTTGCTGAGAAATGGCATTAACGAGACTTTCGATGAACCTTGAAGCGTTATCAGTGTTTTTCTTCAGCCAGTCGTATATCGATGGATCAAGGGTTATGTGAAGGCGCTTTCTGAATCTGCCATTAGCTTGCCCCTTTTGCCCTTCTGGGCTTTCGGCTTCCTTCTTCTTCTGTCCGGACACATGCGTTTTTGTGCTCATGGCTTTTTTAAACGTTGAACCTTATAAAAGTGTTAGGAATAAAAACAGATAATTTTAAGTTCTTGACCCTACTGCCACTTTACCACATAAAGATAACTATATATTATACCAAAGTAGAAAAGCAAATATGAGTAGACTTGTCTTCAATGTGCCTGAAAAGCTTGAAGAAAGGTTTAGAGATGCTATTTACAAACGCTATGGTATGAAGAAAGGAAATATTAGTAAAGCGCTTAAAGAGGCTCTTGAATTGTGGATATCAACCGTTAACAAGGAGGTGGAAAAAAATGAAGTGCCAGAAAAATAAAGTTTATGTGATGGATTGTTTAGAAGGTATGCGAAAGTTCTTAGAAGATGGCGAAGTAGATGTGGTCGTAACGTCTCCTCCTTACAATATCGGTGTTAAGTATCGGAAATATGATGATTCTATCCCAAGGCAGCAATATCTGGACTGGATGGAGGAAGTCTCCTTAGAAATAAAGCGTGTACTTAAAGATGATGGTTCATACTTCCTCAACATTGGACAAAAACCTACAGATCCTTGGGTTGCTTGGGAAGTAGCTTTTAGGCTCAGAAAGCATTTCGTTCTCCAAAATGTAATTATATGGGTTAAGAGCATAGCGATAGAGAAGGAAGATGTCGGAGATTATCCAAACATCAAAGGGGACATTGCAGTAGGGCACTACAAGCCAATTCAGAGCAAGAGATTCCTAAATGACTGCTTTGAATACATTTTTCATCTCACCAAACACGGCGATGTTGAGCTTGACAGGCTCGCAATAGGCGTACCGTATCAAGATAAGACAAACATCGGAAGATGGAAGTCTGCAGTTCAAGATCTGAGATGTAGGGGGAACACATGGTTTATTCCCTACGAGACTATCTGGAGCAAAGAGAAGCAGAGACCACATCCTTCCGCTTTTCCATCCAAGCTTCCGGAAATGTGTATCAAACTGCATGGATTGCACAGAACAAGATTGGTTTTGGATCCATTTATGGGAATCGGCAGTACAGCTGTTGCATGCACGAGATTGGGAGTCGACTGGATAGGATTTGAGATAGATGAATACTATGCAAGAGTAGCGGAAAAAAGAGTTAAAGAAATGCTGTCAACGTATCTCAAGACCTAAACCTACTCCCTTTTTCAGGATATTCCCTTACTACGTTTTCAGGTTTATAAAGTTCGGGGTTATTGGTATTAAATTCACATTTGAGATTAACTCTTATCCTTGAGGCATCAACTATTTTGAAACCAGTTACAACCTTCTTTTTGTGAATAAATCCAACTATTAAGTGGCATGCGTCTCTTTTTACTTTTGCTAACTCGACTGGCTCATAGTAGAATGTTCTAAGACTGCTATCTAACTGCCCTTCTTCGGCTAGTTTAACTTCAAGATAATATGACCTACCATTTCGTTCAATCAATATGTTAGGATATCCGGCTACTTTATTTTCAGGTATAACGCCTCCAAGCTTTGTTCTAAGCATATCTTCGAGAATATTGCTGACTTCGTTTGGTCTAAGTCTGCTAAAATCTTCTTCTTTACTATCTTCAATAACACTAATAGCTGTTTCGTATATTTCATCTAAAACTTCTTTATCTCTTTCTTCATCGATTGGGATGACTTTACACCCAGTAGTCATCTCAATAACATAACTAAACGGAACACCTCTAATTCTTTTCATTATGGTGGCAAAAAATTCTTTTGAGGGGAACTCATTCATGCAAACATCAGAAAGTTTTTTCTTTTCTTAAGTTTTTCGGTTTTACCGCATCTTTTATCGAAGTGTAAATTTACAAGGTTGCAATGAGCTATAAAACGACCAGAGCAAGTTATGAAAACTAGCTGGAGCTTTTGGGGCTTAAGGTTGAACTGGGTTTAAAGGATTTCGATGAAGTCATCGGGTTTTAAGTTCTTCTTCAGAATTTTCCAAAGCAAAAACTTCGATCCCATACTTTTCGCATGTCGGCTCTAATCGATTATCTCCATATAGACAGGCTATTTCCATTTTAAGGCTTCCAAGCCAGGGGTAATCTTCTTCCAGAAGATCCTTATAAATGAGAACTTGGCCAATGGCTTCATAGTTAAGCCTTTCTTTAATCTCTATTACCCAGTTGGAGCTAAAATCCTTAGATACGACTAAGCAGTCCGCAAACACTATTTTCCCAGCTACACCAAAGCCTTTAGTCCGAGACAGCTGTTCCTGAAGATACATTCTATACCAAATTTTATCCACTATCTTTATTCCTATCTTTTTCAATATAGGACCGTATTCTATGTCTTCCTCCTTTATTCCCATCCGCCTAAACCCAGTTGCAACCTCTGGAATCCAAATCTTAGAAGTTTTGGGAACGTCTGGTTCCGGAAGATTCAGGTCAACTAGTTTTTTAAGTAGGATTTTGTGAATGTCTTTTGGTTCATATCGCAGTTTTCGTTCCACAATTCTGTTAGTCAAAAACTCTTAAAAATTTTGTTAATTCAAGCTTTTCTTGGAAAGGAAAGGATGCATTTGAGGTTACTTGACACTTTCAACTGTACATATCACATCCATAGGTTTTCTCTTTGATAGATTAAATAGTTTCTGGAATAAATTGAAGAAAAAATGAAAGATTTTTGCTTTTAAATCAGAGACCGCAATCTGGCAGATCAATTCCATACTCAATCACTTTTCTGAGATAGGAGTAGTGGGGTCGTGGTAGTAGCCCATTAAGATCGTATCACTTCTAAGAAGGTCGTTCAGATTCTTAATTTTTGGCAAAATTTCTGCATATATGAGAAAGAAAGAGTCCACTGTCGAATCCGAATAACTGTGGAAAACAGAAATGGAAGTCGAATAAATTGGAAGAAGAGGTGAAAGAAGAAGTTCAGATATGGAAGAAAGGAGAAGAATAATAAAGAAAGTCGAAGAAGAAAATGAGAAGAAGAAAAAATAGAAGAACTCGAAATTTCTTTGAAAAAATAGGGCAGGTGGAAGTCTTCCTAAAGAAGCGGAGGTTGAAAATGCTCAAGAACGTAGAGTGTCATAGGAAGCTAACTTAATAATACTTCTTCCTGGAGATCTGATTAAGTTATGACCTCCCTTGTTTTGGGAGACGAGGTTTTTCAGTTGTAAGAATACTTCATTAAAATTCAGGCTTACATCTGTTATTTGAGAAGTTGGGACAGTAATTTCAGTTTGTAGCGACCAGAGAAAGTTTTTTATGTTGAAAAAACCATTGACCAAAATGTTTAAATAGAACTATCTACATATTTATTTTTAAAATGAAATATGAAGAGTTAAAAGAATTTCTTAAAAGAATAGAATTTAACAAAACTGAACCTGAAGTGCTTATTAAACTTATCGAATCTGCGCAAGTAAAGGGGGAGAGAGCTCAAAGAGAATTAAAAAATTTAAGGTCTTTGACTGAAAAAATTGTTGGTACTCTACAAAATAAGGGCTTCTTTTTCGTAAACAATAAAGTAAATGAAAATGAAGTGGAAAAGTGTGCAGTTGGTATCGATGGAAGTTTTCAAATTGTCGGAGGCATTGGAGGCAAATGGTATCTGTTTCTGAGCGTTACTAGAATACTATTCAAAAACGGTTTTGAATATGAACCGGAAGTTGAGGTTTTCTGGGCAGATATAGACGAA
>CAZZMN010000012.1:0-77971 GCA_964655455.1 uncultured archaeon | reverse complement strand
AGCAGAAACTTCAAGATTTCGACAATTTCAAGGAACGACTTAATTGCCTTAACCGAAGAGGCGGCGAAAATCTCTGGAATTCCATACGTAATGGACGCATACA
Source organism: uncultured archaeon (assembly GCA_964655455.1). Lineage (GTDB taxonomy): Archaea > Halobacteriota > Archaeoglobi > Archaeoglobales > Archaeoglobaceae > Geoglobus. The sequence continues at coordinate 77,868 of CAZZMN010000012.1, read as the reverse complement.
GAGAAGAAGCCGAGAGAATTTTGGAAGAGTGATTTCATCCTTATTTTTTGTCTATTTCTACTGCTATTTTGTATCAGTATGGATTGATTGCAAACCAAAACTCTTAAATAAATGTTACCTTTACTATTATCAAGCCAGGGTGGCAGAGGGGCCATGCGGCGGACTGCAGATCCGCTTTACCCCGGTTCGAATCCGGGCCCTGGCTCTCTGGGTTTTTTTAATCCTAATATTTAACGATCTGTTAGTAGTTTGGATAGCTTGATTATGAATTGGCGCGAAACAATGGTTTCAAATCAGAGGTTCTCTCCTTATCCCTCTAGAGAAGGGAAATTGCGTTTAACACTCCGTATGCAGAATGAAGATTGGAATGTCAAAGGTAACTTTTATCAACTTCTACAAACAAATTAAAGTCGTTATTTAGAGCTGTAAGATTAAAAAGGTGGTGAAATTGAGCAACACAAGAGATATAATAATCGGAATACTCGTAGTGGTTGTGTTGTTTTTTATAATCTTCCCGGAATTAGCACGGGTTACGGGAACAATTAGCCCATCAGACTTGTATGTGCTTGGAATTTTGATTATAATCGGATTACTGGTATCGCTCATGAAACGGTAGGAGAAGGATGATATCTTTTTCAAATTCTTTAGGTGCCGACGGAGGTCTAATCGAACGTGCATGAGCGTATGAAAGTTTCACCTAATTTGCGATATATTTAAATACTTCCGATTGATTCCTATAACGCTTTTTGGTGATACTCATGTATGCAAGAATCAAAGTTAGAGATACTGTCAGGGTTCCTCCAAATAGACTGGGGGAGGATATCAACCAGATATTAATCGAACTCATCTGGGAGAATTTTGAGGGTAAACTCGATAAGGAATACGGAATGGTTGTTGGAATCGAAAACTTGGAATACGTCGGAGAAGGCAGAATAATCGAAGGAGATGGAGGGGTATACTTTGAGGTAGTCTTCACAGCAATAACCTTTAAACCTCTACTACAGGAGGTCATTGAAGGGATTGTAAACGAGATTGTCGAATTTGGTGCTTTTGTTTCCCTTGGTCCCCTCGACGGACTGCTTCACATGAGTCAGATTACAGATGATTATCTCACTTTCGACGAGAAAAACAAAAGGCTTATCGGAAAGGAAACAAAAAGGACACTTGAAGAGGGAGACATCGTCAGAGCGAGAATAGTTGCCCTTTCACTGAAAGAGAGGGAGCCCGAAAAAAGTAAAATCGGTCTGACAATGAGACAGTCTTGGCTTGGTGCGTTGAAATGGATTAAAGAAGAAAAAGAAAAGCTATTGGTGGAGAAAAATGAGTGAATACGCATGTAAAAAATGTAAATACATAACAACCGAGCCGACGGTCTGCAAAATCTGTGGAAGTAAGGAGTTCACAAGAGAGTGGTTCGGCTATTTAGTTATAGTGGATCCAGAAAAGAGCGAGATAGCTAAAAAACTTGGCATTAAGTACACCGGGAAATACGCAATAGTAGTGAGTTAAATGCTGAGGATTGGGAGCCCTCACAGAGACAGATTGTCGAAACCGTTCGGCAGAATATACGAGGGAGAGGGAGTCGAACTCGTCAAAAGGATAGAAGAACTAAAAAAGTCTGAGTTGGTTGTAGCGATAGGTGATCTCGTAAGCCTCTACACTCTGAAAGCGGGATATAAACCGAAGATCATTGTAATCGACTTTAAGACCAAGAGGAAAAATCTCGGAGAGACTTTTGAGAAAGAAATCACTCCCTTTTTAAAAGATTACGTTGTTGTGAAGGTAAAAAATCCCCAAGGACATATAAGCGATGAGCTAGTTGAAACGCTATTTGAAGCTGTAAAATCAGAGAATAGATACTGCATAATCGTTGAGGGTGAAGAGGACTTAGCCGCTCTTCCTCTTTCGATTATTCTCCCTGAAAATAGCCTAATTCTCTATGGAGTCCCCGGTAGGGGAATAGCAGCCTACACTGTGAATGAAAGGGATAAAATTCTAATATCCCGCATAATTGAAGAGATGGAAGAGGTCGGAGAGGATAAAGTTAAAAAAATGCTGATTGGAGGTGAGGTTTATGGAGCTAATAATCGAGAGACAGAGGGATAATCCCCTGTTAAAAAGGAAGGAGGTCTATTTCAGAGTTAAATACTGGGATACGAAGGTTACGCCGCCAAGGAAGGAAGTTCGGGAAAAGCTTTCGGGACTCTTGAATGCCGAATTGAACAGACTTGTCATCAGATGGATGAAACCGGAGTTCGGTAAGATGGAAGCCCAAGGATACGCACTTATCTACGAAACACTGGAGGATATGAGAAGTATTGAAGAGGATTACATTCTCAAAAGGAATTTTGGTGAGGAAAAAGAGGGTGAGAAGTAATGCCAAAGAAGAAAGGAGAAGTTTTGGTTTCCGAATTCTACGAGATTAAGGGAGATAAAGTTATTAGAAAAAGAAAATTCTGCCCGAGATGCGGAGAAGGTGTCTTTTTAGCAGAACATAAAGACAGAAGGACGTGCGGAAAGTGCGGATACACTGAATTCAAAAGATGATTTCTCTCGGCATCGAATCAACCGCTTGGAACTTTAGCATTGGTGTAGTCACAGAGAACAAAGTCATCTTAGTTATTAATAGAGCCTACAAACCGAAAGAGGGAGGCATTCATCCGAGAGAAGCGGCACAACACCATTCGGAGATTGTCGGTGAAGTCTTCAGGGAAGTTTTCAATCAAATTCCTCCAGAAAAGATTGATGTTATTGCGTTCTCGCAGGGTCCCGGTATGGGTCCTTGCTTGAGAATAGGGGCGACAGCCGCCAGAGTTCTCTCTTTGAAGTTGGGAAAGCCGCTCGTTGGTGTGAATCACTGTTTAGCCCATGTAGAAATCGGAAGGTGGCTGACAGGAGCGAAAGATCCCGTAACACTCTACGTAAGTGGAGGTAATTCCCAAATCATTGCGAAGAGAAAGGGGAGATACAGAGTTTTCGGTGAAACCCTCGACATAGGAATTGGAAACGCTCTCGACAAACTTGCGAGATACTTCGGGTTTCCTCATCCCGGTGGACCGAAGATCGAGGAATTGGCGAAGAAGGGGAGCCAATACTACGAACTCCCTTATGTCGTCAAAGGGATGGATTTCTCCTTCAGCGGGATCGTGACGGCAGCTATGAAACTTTTTGACGAGGGAGTTCCCATGGAGGATATTGCATTCAGCTTTCAGGAAACAGTTTTCGCAATGCTGACAGAGGTGACTGAAAGAGCGATGGCTTATCTTGACAAGGAAGAAGCTCTGCTCGTGGGAGGCGTCGGTGCCAACAGTAGACTGCAGGAAATGCTCAGAATAATGTGTGAGGACAGAGGTGCCCGATTCTATGCACCGCCAAAGGAGTTCATGGGAGACAACGGCGCCATGATCGCCTACACAGGGTTGCTAATGTTCAAAGCAGGTGTTACTACGAAGATTGAGGAGTCATTCATAAAGCCGGACTTCAGGATAGAGGAAGTTGAGGTTTTATGGTGAGAATCTATCTCGGTGGAGAAGCCGAAGTAAGAATTCACGAGGATCGAGTGGAAAAAATCAGAAAGCCGAAAAGATACAGGATTAGGGAGCTTGACGAGATCTTAAGGAAAAGAAGGACGATAACCGAAGCCAAGATTATCTCTGCAGCAAGAAGAGCGGGAGTCGCCACCCCGATCATCCTCGATGTCGAGGGAGATAAAATCGTCATGGAGAAGATAGACGGAATCCCCGTCAGGGATAGGATAAGCAAAGAAATCTGTAGAGAAATCGGAAAAAGCGTTGCAAAACTGCACAAAGCCGGAATTATCCACGGAGATATAACGCCGATGAACATAATTTTGAAAGATGACAAAATCTACTTCGTCGATTTCGGCTTATCTTTCCACGATGAAAGATTGGAAGCCAAGGGGACTGACATCCACGTTTTTTTTGAAGCCCTAAAGGCGGGATTTGATAACTGGGAGGAGCTTTGGGAAGGATTCCTTGAAGGATACAAATCTTACGAGAAATTTGAAGAGGTAATGGAGAGATTCAGGGAAATCGAGCTCAGAGGTAGATACGTTGAAAGAGATTAAAAAACGAGTAGATACTCCAACGATAAATTTGCTGAGTCAGATAGGATATCGGGAAAATTCCTTTAAATAGTACGGTAACTCCAGCCCCACTTTAACACCGAAAGCCATCGATGTAAAAAATAGCTTATCGCTACATAAGTCCCAAAGCTGTTAACTCTTCTGAAATTTTCTCAACCGCCCTTTTTGCGTCTTCGGGCTTTTTACCTCCAGTAACTACCATTTTTCCTGAACCGAAGATTAAAACAACAACTCTCGGATCTTTCAGTCTGTAAACAAGACCGGGAAACTGTTCGGGTTCATACTCTATGTTCTCCAAACCAAGGCCGATGGCTATTGCGTTTAGATTAAGGTCAACTCCTAAATCTGCTGAGGCGACTATATTCTGAACCTTCACCTCAGGTTCTTCAAATACTGGGATTCCAAAACTTCCAACAATCTTAACAACCTGTTTTATTGCCTTTCTCGCATCTTCAACGGATTTTGATCCAGTGCAGACGACTTTACCGCTTCTAAAAACGAGAGCGGCAGCCTTAGGTTCTTTTATTCTCAAAACGAGACCAGGAAACTGTTTGGGTTTGTATTCGGCATCCTTAACTTCTCTTGCTATTTTATTAAGGTCGATATTTTCACCAATTTGTGTTGAAGCGACGACATTTTCTATTTTTATCTTATAGTCTCGCATATTTAAAACCTTTATTAGCTATTATAAATAGTTTTGCCTTCGGGGTTTCAATAAGTTTTTCTGAGTAGTTTTCTGATGTTAAATATTATCTGTTAATTTCGGTAAAATAGACCATTCATAAAGATATCAGATTTATCTTTTCAAGTTTTTCTGTTTTACTTTCCTATTGCCCATTATCTCAAAATAATTGCAGCAACAATTCTCTACATTAAAGTAAATATTAAAAATTTATATGATGTTCTATACTCAATCTGAACATTCATGTGAGTTATACTGTATAAAAGTTTTTTGCCAACTCGCCAAGCATGGAAGTGATGGACATTTTTAACACCTTTTATGCTTTTAATCTCTTCGAAATTGATGTTAGGTGAGTTCTTCATCAGAATGTTCCCACTTTCTTTTAATATTCTCAAACTTGTTGCTGAACATTAATTTTTTGCATCAACCAAAATAATAAATACAGAGAGATACTAAGAATCACTCAACTCCCTTCTTTAGGGTGAGATCATGGTTCGAAGAGCTAAACTCGTTAACGATCTAGTGGAGCTCGTCCCAATCCTACAATTACTGTCCACCGAGACTTACAGAAAAGTCTATGAGACATTGCTCTCTGAATGGAAGACTTTGAACGAGCTTAAAGAACTTTACGGTGAAAAGGTGGAGGAAGTTCTAAAAATTCTGAAAAATGCCGGTATGCTTGAGGTAAAATGGAGAATGCCATCAGATCCCTCGGGAAGACCGGAGAAAGAATATCACGTCAGCTATACCCACATAAGTCTAAACGTATACACATCCCTCAAAGATCTTAATACAGTGTTGAAAGCAGTTTTCATGGCTGAGGATGAGGAAAGAGAAATCGTTGATAAGATAATCGATGAGATCAAGCGGGGTAGAATGTCCGTTCAGCACATAAGCAAGGAAACTGGTATAGATCAACTGCTTATCAGAGCGATCGCAAAGAAAGCTCTCGAACTTAATTTAAAGGGACAAATCGTCGAATTGGCGAAAAATGAGGAGATATAGCATAAAGGAGATCCTAGATAAGTTTAAATGGCACCCCGATTACGACCTTTCAAAAGTTGTTGTCAGATACATCGACAGACCCAAAGGTGTTTCCGAGATATACGGAGATGAAATAACTGATATCGGACACAAATTCATCTACACTTTCCGATCAGCGATCCCACATCATAGGATTGTGGAAATAATCTACGACGGGAAAATAGTCTGGAAAAGGGGTGGAGATGATAAGGGAGAGCAGACTGAGTAAGGAGATGGATGCGGATGCTCTCAGGTTGACTACATCCATGGATTTCGATCAGAATATATTTCATTACGACATTCTTGTAGATTACGCTCACGTTTTGATGCTCTTTAAAACGGGACATCTAAGCGAGAACGAGCTTAGATCCATAATCAAAGCACTTAAAACTGTTGAAAAAATGGGATTTGATAATCTTTCTGAGGGAGAGGACGTTCATGAGGCGATTGAATCCGCCGTGATAAAGTTAACCGAATTCGGAAAGAAAATGCACACCGCAAGAAGCAGAAACGATGAGATCGCCACATGCCTCAGGTTGTTTGCAAGGGATAAGGTTTTGGAAATTCTGTCAGATTTGGCGGAGCTAAGATCAGTTTTACTGAAAAAAGCTTCCAAATACAAGGATATCGTAATGCCAGGATTTACTCACCTCCAATACGCTCAGCCGACTAAGCTTTCTCATCATTTAATCGCGTACCACGATATGGTGGAAAGGGATTTTCATAGGTTTCTAGATGCTTTCAAAAGGATCAACAAGTCCCCTCTTGGATCGGCGGCTTTTGCATCCACTTCATTCGAAATCGATCGCGATATTACGGCAAGACTCTTAGGATTTGATGGGCTAGTAGAGAACTCGATGGATGCAGTTGCTTCAAGGGATTTTCTAATAGAATTCGTTTCGTGTTGCTCTCTCCTCATGCTTTCTTTTAGCAGAATTTGTGAGGAAATAATACTTTGGTCTTCGGAATTTGGTTTTGTCGAGCTTCCCGATGAATTCGCATCCTCCTCAAGCATAATGCCGCAGAAAAAGAATCCGGACGTGGCGGAGATAATACGGGCTAAAGCTGGAAGAGCTATTGGTAACCTGACAGCCGTCATGACGATTTATAAGGCTCTTCCCTTCACATATAACAGGGACTTTCAGGAGATGAACCGAATCCTGTTCGATGTCGCTCACGACGCATCGCTATCTGCAAAGGTCATGGTTAAAATGTTGGATAAGATCGAATTCAATGTCGAAAATATGATCAAGAAGGCCGGCAAGGGATTCACGGTTGCAACCGAGATTGCCGATCTTCTTGTCAAAAAGGGTATCGCCTTCAGAGATGCCCACAGGATCGTGGGAGAGATTGCGAAGAGAACGGAAAAAGCAGACAAGAACGTTATAAAAGAGATACTAAAAGAATTTGGGATTGAACTAAGCGATGAAGAAATTGATGAAGTTACGGATCCAGTGAAGGTTGTTGAAAGAAAAAAAGTTGTCGGAGGGACATCTAAGGAGCGGATTGAAGAAATGATCACAACAAGAATTAAAAAACTTGAAGAAGATAGAGAAAAGTTAACAGAATTAAAAAGTAAAGTCGAAAATGCTATAAAAAAACTTAGGGAAGAGGTAGAAAGATATGGAGGGGAAATGGGTTAAGATAAAAGCAAAGGGCAGAATCTTTGAGGGAATAGCAATGCCCTCCGAGGGTAGACTCGTTTTAAAACTCGATAACGGATATAACGTGGGATTTTACGATTACGAGATTTTGGAAGTTAAAGATATTGAGACTGTTAAATCGACCCCGCCAAAACTTGAGATGAACCCCGAAATCCCGAATGTAAAGGTTATATCAACGGGAGGGACGATAGCAAGCAGAGTTGATTACAAAACGGGTGCCGTTACGAGCCAGTTTACTGCGGAGGAAATAGTCGCCGATATTCCGGAGCTGTCAGAAATCTGCAATATCGATGCGGAGCTTCTCTTCAACATTCTAAGTGAGAATATAAAGGTGGAGCATTGGATTAAACTTGCGAGGGAGATTTACAAATCGCTTAAAGAAGATTATACAGGCGTTATAGTCACCCACGGAACGGACACCATGCATTACACCTCCTCAGCCATATCTTTCATGCTCAGAACACCGAAACCCGTTATCTTCGTGGGAGCTCAGAGAAGCAGCGACAGACCGAGTAGCGACGCAGCAGTGAACATGATATGTGCCGCTCATGTCACTACGAGCGATTTGGGGGAAGTTGCCGTTGTAATGCACGCAACGACGAGTGATGATTACTGCTACATCCACAGGGGGGTTAAGGTCAGGAAAAACCACACTTCAAGAAGAGATGCCTTCCAGAGTGTGAATTATCCACCTTTGGGTAAGGTTTGGACTGACGGCAGAATCGAATGGATCGCTGAGAGATTTAAAAGAGGCGAGAGGGAATTGATCCTCAGAGATAGGCTCGAAGAGAAGGTTGTTTTGATCAAATTCCACCCGAATCTTCCACCGGATATAATGGAGTTCTTTTACGATAAAGGTTACAGAGGTTTTGTCCTCGAAGGAACTGGATTAGGTCACGTTTCTACCGACTGGATAGATACAGTAAAGAAGATAGCGGAGGACAGCGTTGTTGTCATGACATCCCAGTGCCTCTGGGGTCGGATTTGCGACAGGGTCTATGACACGGGTAGATACTTATTGAAGGCTGGTGTAATCGAGGGGGAAGACATGTTACCCGAGGTAGCTCTTACAAAGCTAATGTGGCTTTTGGGAAACTATGATTTAGAGGAGGCTAAAAAACTTGTTAAGGTCAATCTCGTTGGAGAAATAAATGAGAGAACTTCCTATTAAACTTCGCTTTTTTCTTCCCATGCGGCTTTCATTAGCTCTAAAGTCCTCCTTAGTCTCTCTGAGTCTCTTTTTTCCGCTATAAGGCTGAGTTTGACTCTGTATTCCTCCAAATTTACAGATCCCTTCGAGAGGTATTCGTCGATAAAGTTTCTGTAAAGCTTCACAATATCACGGATTAACGGGACACTGTACTCTCTCCCCTGAATTTTCAGGCAATCGACACCGTTATCGATCAGAACGGGAATCTCGTCGAGCATGAGGAACATGTCGTTCGGAAGCTGGAAATCTTTTGCATAAATCTTCTCGCCTACCAAACTCCATCTGAGTAGGCACGGTCGGAAGCACACGCCACCTCTGTTCGGACTTCCGATGTAGTATGCTTTCCCGTCTATCTCATCAAACTTCAGAGCTTTGTAGCTACTTATCCAACATCTTCCGAGATATGTAAAATCCGTATTTGCATGAATTAGGACTTCTATACCTATTTTAGCGTATTCTTTGATCTCTCTAATCTCTTCTAAGCTCATCTTGCAATCTGCAACCAAGAGAGATGCTCCCGCTTCCCGATATAACTTAGCCTCTTCTTTATTCAGAATGCTCGAACCTATGCTTGCTACGATCTTAAGATCGGGGTATCTTTCGTTTGTAATTTTCATTAAGCCGATGTCGTTCAGGATTATTGCATCGACTTCTATGGAGTACAGCTCTTCGAGTAGATTCTTGAACATTCCCTCCTCTCCGGCTTTCGGCATCGCATTTACAGCCGCTCTAAGCTGTCCGCTATGATTGTGGGCTATTCTGACAGCCTCTCTAAGCTGGGAGATATCGAGCTCGTATTTTTTGCTTCTGCGACTCCATCCCTTAACACCACAGTAAACGCTATCTGCTCCCGCTTCGAATACAGCTTCAACCATTTCGAGATTTCCGCCTGGACCCAGAAGCTCCACCATAATATCACCCCGGAATGTAGAGTTGACCTGCTTTGTTGAAGTAGAAACCATTCGCTATTCCGTGTTCTGCGAGCTCCTTTAGTTTCTCGAAATCAGTTTTTGAAAATCCTTTTTCGATCCTTCTTCTGTAAATTCTTCCGACTGCTTCTCTGTATCCGATCCTTTCAGATATAGTTTCTATTCTCAGAGCATCAGCGAAGGATATCTTTTCAATATGCTCATACATGCAGATGTCTTTTCCGCTTAAAGTCGCATGACCAAATGGCTTCAGAACAAGCTCCTCACTTTTAAAGAACATACTATCCATACAGATCTTGGGGCAATCCTTTCCGACAGTATCAGAGAATCTTTTCAGAAAACATTCGTGCCCTATCCCTACGGGAATCTTACCGTGGGCAACTAATTCTACTTCGACGCCCGTTTCTTTTATCTTCTCGATATCTTCGATTGGTAGCTCATAAGCGGGCATTATTCTTGAAACGCCAAGGCTGTAGAGGAGCTCCGCAGTCGATACAGTGTAAACATTTGCAAGACCTCCGACATGGACTCTAACGTCTGGGTATTCTCTCGTGATGTATCTGATCACACCGAGATTGCTTGCCTCTATCGCATCGGCGATCTCAGCAGCTTTTTCCACCGTTCTATAAACCTTCTCGAGATCTTTGTTTCGAGGGACTGCAAACGTGGTCACGTATGCTTTTTTACCCCATTTTCTTAAGAGGTTTACAGCCACTTCAAGATCATCAAACTCGGTTATCAGATTTCCCTGGTATTCGAAACAAAACGGCATTCCGAGGTAGACGGCATCATAAGGCTTCAAACTGCATTCACTCATACTCTCAAGATTTGGAACGTTTGTGGTTAATTCCATCCTCAATCACCCCGTATTTGTTGAACTGTCTACCCTCATATTTGACAAAATCTCCATTTACGTTAAAACTCCTCATTTCGGGCTTGAATGTAATTTCAGCAATTTTTGATCCGTTATAAAGCACATCCCACTTTCTACTGCATTCTTTTCTGCAAACACCTTGCCTTTTTACACTTTTATTTGAAAAATAGGCTGATAAGATACACTTCCCCTTATAGAACATTTCAACAGTTGCTAATCCAAAAACTTCCAATTTTAAGCTCTTATCAAAAGAATCTATCTCTGAGTTCAATTCTGGAGGAATAACGGCAGCAAACGCTCCCAATTCTTTTAAAAATTTTATATCTTCATTATTGAGCGGCGTCAAACCAACACTTGCCACGACTTTTTTGAATTTGGATACGTTCCTAATCGCCGCAATCTCATTCAATATAACGGTTTCATGTTTGATCTTTTTGCAAACTTCTTCGATTTCATCGGCTTCTTTAACTCTATTCAGAGCCACAGCTACGTTGTCCATTTTGTTTATCTCGTTCAAATCGAATGCTTTGCTATCTGAATATCTACAGAACCCCTTTAAGCCTACGAACTTCACATAATTTCATGATTTATCGTTATTTATAAACCTTACTTTATTTGCTCTCATTTGAAAGAAAAGACTTAAAAATACGTAATTAGGTCTCTTGAAGTATGGAAAAGATAAAGATTCTCGTAGAAGCTCTACCGTATATCAGAGAATTCCATGGACAAGTAATGGTTATCAAGATCGGGGGTCATGCGATGGTTAACGAAGAAATTCTTGAAAAAACAGTAAAAGATATCCTTCTTCTATACTTTGTTGGAATCAAACCCGTGGTTGTTCACGGTGGGGGGCCTGAGATAAGCGAAAAGATGGAAAAATTTGGAATAAAGCCGAAATTTGTCGATGGATTGCGAGTCACGGATAAAGATACAATCGAGGTTGTTGAGATGGTTCTTGACGGCAAAATTAACTCGAAAATTGTATCATACTTTATAAAGAACGGCGGAAAAGCCGTCGGAATATCTGGAAAGGATGGTCTTCTTATTGTAGCCAAAAAAAAGAAAGTCAGAAAGAAGATCGGCAATAGCGAAGTAGAAATCGACTTAGGATATGTCGGCGAGACGGAGTTCGTGAACCCGCACATACTTGAGATTCTCATTCAAAACGGTTACATCCCCGTGGTATCTCCTTTGGCGATAGATTTAAACGGAAACATCTACAACATGAATGCTGATATTGTGGCAGGAGATATTGCGGCCGCTCTAAAGGCGAAGAAGCTTATAATGCTAACTGATGTTGACGGAATTTACAGAGATAGAAATGATAAAACAAGCCTGATCACCTCAACAACATCAAAAGAGCTCGAAGAAATGCTAAAAGAGGGAATAATCGAGGGAGGAATGATTCCCAAAGTGGAATCGATACTAAGGGCTCTAAAGGGTGGTGTCGATAAAGCTCACATCATAAATGGATCAAGAGAACACGCAATACTTTTGGAGCTTTTTACCAGAGAAGGTATAGGGACGATGGTGCAAAGATGAAAGCTATGATCGGTTTTCAGCCTGATATAGACCAGGATATATTTCAGGCTTTTGAGTTTGCAAAGAGAAACGATTTCGATCATATTGAACTGTTAATGGATCATCCTTTCTATCATTATAAGATTCTAAACGCAAAAGAAGTTGCAGAACTTTCCATGAGCTATGATGTTGAAATAATCCTACACGCTTCCGCTACTCAAACAAATTTTTTGGCTATAAGTCCCGAATTACGAATGGCAAGCTATAGAGAACTGACGAACACTATAAAGTTTGCTGAGAAGTGCGAAGCTAAATTAATAACGTTCCACATAGGATGGAATCCCGGATTTATAACGGCAAGAGGCTTCGTTTTCAGGGAGGAATGGTACGACAAGCATAACGAGAATGTCTTAATTAACGAGATGATTCCGTATTTAAAGAAATATGGAGAAATCCTATCTCTAGAAAATACGATAAACATAACCAGGGGAATTAAGAGAGGTATTGAAGAGATTTTAAGAGAGACCGAAGTTAATCTGACGTTTGATATCGGCCACTACAATGTAAAAGAGAATCACGAAATATTCCTAAAACATTTCGATCGGGTTAAAAACATCCATCTTCACGATAATCGCGGTGAATTTGATGAACATTTATCCCTCGGAGAAGGTAGCATCGATTTCTCTATAATCCCTAAAGATTACAGAGGCTACCTAACGATAGAGGTAAGAGATAGGGATGGAATTTTGCGTTCTAAAGAATTCATAAAAAATTATATTTACGAACACAAAGTTAACTTGCGGTAGATGTGGTTTCAGATTTTTTAAATACCATAAAATTCATAAACTGAAACATGGGAATGTCGGAGAGGGCCCGTGGCTCAGCCTGGTTAGAGCGCGCGCCTGATAAGCGCGAGGTCCGGGGTTCAAACCCCCGCGGGCCCATACTTACTCCCGGTGGTGCATTCATCAAAGAAATCATCCGATAAAAACCGGAATATTTGAATACCTTACGACAAAATCAGCTGTACTACCCAATATTCTAAGGCCTTCTCCTGACCTTCCAACAAAGATGCATGTAGCTCCTTCCATATTGGCGATTCTTACGATCTCTTTCGGAGGACTTCCACTTCCTATTGCGATTTTTACATTGACACCTTCGTTTTCGAATTCTTTTTTGATACTATTCAGTTTGTATTCATCCAAAACACTTCCTCTTTCGAGAACGTGGGTTATTATCACATCGGAGCCACAAGATTTTGCAACAAATCTCGCATATTTCCCAACCCTTTCCGAATCTTTTGAAAAGTCTGTTGCATATAAAATCTTAGAGAAAACTCTTTGAACTTGATTTTTAAATACGATAATGGGAGATTTCGCTTTTCTTATAGTTCCTTCGGCAGTGCTACCGAGTAAAATTGCTTTGAACGTTCCTCTGCCTCGACTGCCCATTATAATCAGGTCAACGTTTTCTTTATCAGCAATTTTAACGATTTCAACCGTTGGATCTCCTGCAGGTAACGGTATAACAGGTTTAGCTTGAAAACCCATTTCTCTTATTTTTTCTGCGATCTCGTTAATAAGAGGTAAACTCTCGCTTTCAATCGCTTTGATATATGCTGGAATATCTACACCCTTAGGCGTTCCCAAAATTCTTGATAAGTTAACAACTCTGAGGATTATGATCTCCTTAATGCCTATACATCTCATCTCCGGCAAAGCATTCAGAATTAACAGACTTTTTTCAGATAGATCTGTTGCGTATAAGATTTTGTTGAACATGATCATACTTTAACGTCGGGAATTTTAAGACTTTTCAGGGATGCTAAACTTTTTAAATTGAGAGCAAGCCTCCAATTCGATGATAAAAGCGATTGTCTTCACAAGTGATAGCTGTCCATGCTGTAGAATCTTCGAAAAAATAGTAATAGATGGGCTCAAACGGAAATTTCCAATAGAGTTTGAATTAATCAACGTTTCAAAAAATCCCGATTTAGTTGAAAAATACAATATCGAGATAGTTCCAACGTTAATTCTCGTTAAAGACGGTGAGGTAATTGGTGGCTTTATGGGATATTCCGATCTTAGGACGGCTGAGACAGCTATTAAAAAACAATTAAAAGCAAAATGCTATGGTAAATATCCGTAAATCTCGATTATATGACGAAACAAGACCCTTTCCGCTCGTTTAATCTTACTTATGGGAATTTCTTTTGAGATAGGGCAGAAATCATCTACAGTTGCCACCTTCTTCTCAACATCGTAAACGATTGGATATAACTTGCATCCAAGAGGTCTGTGGTCATATATTACGCATTTTCCATTCTTAAGAAAATAACATCCTCCCTTAACGTTCTTTAGTATTCTAACTCCATCTTTCTCTACACTGAATTCTTCTTTGCTGTAACCGAGTTTTTCTAGTCTCTTAATATCTCGGCGGCTTAACTGCATTTCGGTCTCCTTACAGCATTTGTAACATCCCAATTCAAGACATCTTAGCTTGACTTCCATGCGATTTCCCTCAGGAAATCTTTTAGATTTTTCCTTTTACTTTTTGCTAGTTTACCCAAGAGCTTATAAGCTTTCGTTGAATATTGAATAGCCTTTTTCTCTTGATAAGCGATGTCTTTCGGAATGAATTTCCTCGCAAGTTCTCTAAGGAAGAACTTTCTCACAATCCTTCCACTTTCACGGTGAATTTTCAATTCTATCGGAATTGAGAGGGCAGCTTCGATAACATCCCAATGGAAGTAAGGCGTTACGAGCTTAATCTCATTAAAGTATGCAAGCTTGTTATCTCTGATGAGATTGTTTTCACCGATATTTTTTATGTCTTCTTTAATCGCTTTTTCAAGACTATTCCCCATCAAATTCTCGTATCTTTTGTATCCTCCGAAAAGCTCGTCAGCTCCTTGTCCAAATATTATCTCGCTAAACCCAAGGGTTTTGGCAAATTTCATCGATAGATGGATGGGAATTGCTATTGAAACTTGAAGGGTGTTCGTTGTCTCAATCGCATTTACAACGTCTTCTACACACGCTTCAACATCCTTTTCACTGAATTCGTAAATGTCCACGTCTTTTCCCATCTTCTTTGCGGTTTCAATTATTTGCTCTTTCTCTTTCTGAGATGCCGTTACACTTATCAGAGGGACATCATAAATACTCGCAAGGAAAGCAGAGTCAACGCCTCCAGAAAAGCTTATACAAGCATTTTTCGGTTTAAAACTTTCGAGGGCTTTCAGTATCATCTCTTCGATCTCATCGGGATCGTATTCTCTACTCTTAAACACCTCATCAAAATCGTAAAAATCTCTTCTGATTATCTCTCCGCTGTAACTGATCTCGATTATCTCTCCTGGATGAACTTTTTCAGTGTTCTTCCCGAGCATGTTCTTGAAGTTGCCGATTCTCGTGGTGTTGCTGTAATACAGAGGCTTCGAACCTAAAATGTCCTTACTAAGGATAACCCTGTCTGATTTAAATATAACGGCATAGAACAATCCCTTAACCGATTTGGGTAGATCCCTTTTATAAGTGAGATCGTCAACACCTTCGAAAAACATTAAATCTTTTTGTTTGGAGGGATATCTCACCCTAACATCGATTTTTCCACCTTCGGTGTTTATCAGTACTGACATGTCAGATTAATATCTACGCAAATTTAAAAATTTTGTAACCCCGCATAATTATTACATCTATTAATAATTTGAAGTCAAATAATGCGTAATATTTATATACTCCTGCTGCAAGGGGTGGGTTGTGAAAACGATAGAAGAGATTAACAGGAGGATAAAGGAGGGTTCGGTCAATGTTGTCACGGCGATAGAGATGAAAGAAATCGTAAGCGAGCTTGGATACGAGAAAGCAGCTAAAGAAGTTGACGTGGTGACTACAGGAACGTTCGGAGCAATGTGCTCCACTGGTGTCTTCTTCAATTTCGGACATTCCGATCCTCCGATAAAGATGCAAAGAGTGTGGCTTAACGATGTTGAAGCCTATACGGGAATAGCGGCGGTTGACGCTTATTTAGGTGTCACACAGCTTTCTGAAACTCTCGGAATGGAATATGGAGGTGCACACGTCATTGAAGACCTTTTACGTGGAAAGGATGTTGAGCTGAGAGCAACAGCCTACGGAACAGACTGCTATCCAAGAAAGGAGATCGTAACTGAGATAAGTCTTGAAGATGTAAACCAAGCAATCATGGTTAATCCGAGGAACGCTTACCAAAGATATAATGCGGCAACAAACTCTTCTGGGAGGATTTTAAGAACATATATGGGAACTCTGCTCCCACATTTTGGTAACGTAACCTACGCAGGTGTCGGAGAATTGTCCCCTCTAAATAACGATCCTGAGTACAGAACGATAGGAATTGGAACCCGTATCTTTTTGGGAGGAGCCAAAGGCTATATAATCGGAGAAGGGACTCAGCACGCTCCTCCTTACGGAACACTTATGGTCAAGGGTAATTTAAAGGAGATGGACCCTCGATATTTGAGGGCGGCAACATTCCCCGGTTACGGAACGACGATGTTCGTCGGCATTGGTATCCCGATCCCGATCCTTGATGAGGATCTTGCAAAATCAACAGCGATTCGGGATAGCGATATAGTGACAAACATAATCGACTTCGGCGTTCCGCGTAGAAACAGACCTGTGATAAGAAAGGTCACCTATGAGGAGCTCAAGAGTGGTAAGGTAGAGATAAACGGCGAGGAAGTCAGAGTATCTCCACTTTCAAGCTACAGAATGGCTAAGGAGATTGCAGAGGAACTTAAAAAACGGATAGAAAAGGGAGAGTTCCTTCTCACAATGCCGGTTGAGAGAATCCCAAGCAGAGGTGAATTCAAGCCGATGAGACAGAAGGAAATCAAAGTTGTCAGAAGCGTTATGAGTTCTCCAGCTATCACAATTGGACCGGATGCGACTATTGAAGAGGCTTCGAAAATCCTGATAGAAAAGGGTATAAACCATCTCCCTGTCGTGGACGATAATGGAAGACTGATAGGAATTGTCACAAGCTGGGATATCGCAAAAGCGGTCGCGAAAGGAGGGGTCAAAGTAGAAGATATCATGACAAGGAGGGTGATTACGGCTCATCCCGATGATCCGATAGAGATTGCGGCAAGAAAAATGGATGTGAATGATATATCGGCGTTGCCCGTCGTTGATGAAAAAGGAAGAGTTGTGGGAGTTGTAAGCAGTCAAGATCTCAGCAAACTCCTTGCGAGGTGAGATCATGCTTCTTGAATTGATTTATGATTCAAAAGTTGTTAAAGAACCGATTTTAACGAGGGTTGCTATCGAGGAGAATACCTTATTGAACATAATAGAAGCAAAAGTGAGTGCAAGAGAAGGGAAGATCGTAGTGGAGCTTGAAGATGAAATAGCAGACAGAATAGAAAGAAAATTCACCGAGTATGGTGTTAAAGTCAGAAGACTTGAAAGGGGTGTTGAGAAGAAAGACACCTGTGTCGATTGCGGTGCCTGTATAAGCATCTGTCCCGTAGGTGTTTTCAGCTTTGATAAAGAGTTTAGACTTGTCGCCGATTCATCAAAGTGCATGAGATGTGGAACATGTGTAACAATATGTCCGGTAAAAGCTCTGAGCCTTCCAGAATGAAATACAAAAGATATTCCTTTAGATTTAAAGAAACAATCACAACAATCCTTGCAAGAGATGACAGAGCTTATCGGAATGCTGTTAAGGGAATGCTTTATGCGAGAGGAGAGATAGAGAGATTCATTACAAAGGATCTCTTTTTTTTAACTACTTTGGAACCCTACGATTGTGAAGGTGATGTTGTCGGAAGAATGTGCTACGCATCCAAGATTGCCGGAGTAGGACCGATGGCGGCTGTTGCCGCAACCATCGCATGGCTTGGCGTTGAATTTTCGGATGCTGATTTCATAGTGATCGACAACGGCGGAGACATCGTGATGAGGCTCGACAAACCCATTACAGTTGGAATATATGCAGGGAAACTGAGATCGATCGGTTTTGAGATCGGAGAGTGTGATATAAAGTCGATATGCACGTCGAGCGGAAAAATCGGCCATTCGATAAGCTTCGGATTTGCCGATGCCGCCACTATCATCTCAGAAAATCCAAGTGTTGCAGATGCTCTTGCAACTGCTTTGGGTAATATGATAAAAGAAGATTACACAAAAAGCGATATCGAGAACGTATTGGAATCTTTCTGGAAGGATTACCGGAAGTATATCGAGTGTGCAATTGTAATAAAAGATGATATATTCGCCTTTGCCGGAGATCTGCCGGAGATTAAAAGAGTTGAAATAAATCCGGACATTATCACCCGAGGATAACTCACGTGATTAAAGTTCAGGAAGAGTTAATATAACAATCATCATACCGATTTGTAATGATCAGTGTAATCCTTCCAGCATATAACGAAGCTAAGAGATTAAAGGACAGTGTTGAGAAGATTGTAGAATATCTCAAGGAAAACGTCAGCGAGTTTGAGATAATAATCGCCGAGGACGGATCTAGGGACGGAACTGACAAAATTGCAAAAGAGCTTGCGGAAAGATACAAATTCATAAGGCATTTGCACAGCAAGGAAAGGCTTGGAAGAGGTAAAGCTCTCAACAATGCGATAAGAAATGCGAAATACGAATTCGTTTTATACATGGATGTGGATCTATCTACTGATCTAAAACACATAGGAGATGTTTTAAAAGCTCTGAATGACGGCTATGACATTGCAATTGGCTCAAGACTTTTGAGCGAAAGTGATGCCGCAAGACCCCTTTACAGAGATATTCCTTCGAGGATATATAATTTCCTTGTCAGATTCCTTCTCGGATCGAAAATAAGAGATCACCAGTGCGGATTCAAAGCTTTCAGGAAAAGCAGGATAATCAAACTCCTTGACAAAATCAAGGACAACCACTGGTTTTGGGATACAGAAATCCTTGTGTTAGCTCAGAGAAAGGGTTTGAAAATAGCGGAAATACCCGTTAAATGGAGACATAGCGGAAAATCTAAGGTAAATCTCACAAAGGATAGCATTTATATGTTCAAAAATATTATCAGAATGATGAAATGAGGTGCAGAAACTGCCAATCGGAACTGGAAGAGGATCTGGATTTTTGTTTGTTCTGTAATACAAGAAATGCCGATTGCTCTGCTATCTATTACGGAAAGAAGCTACTTTTGGTATTCATCGGTGATAGAGTGCGGACTACGGGTTTTAAGATATATGAAGAGCCTGAAAGTCTTAGGAATCTCTTCGAAATCGTAGCCGAAAAAATCCACAGGAAGAGAGTAGATGAAGTCTTTGTATGTGGAGAAGATCAAAAAAAGATAGATTTTGCTGATAGAATGATCAGAACGTACGCCTTATCCGATCTGAAATCTTACATCAGCGAACCAATGGATTTCAAAGAATTTTTGGAGAATCTAATGAAATTTTTGAAGAAGAAGAGGGAGATTGCAAAAGTGGAGATTCCGCCAGATAAGAAGATCGGGGGATCACACTCGACAATAATCGGAGGAAGAGAGGGAATAAACCTCGTTTTGAAGATTGCATCCTCGGAGTATGTAAAGAAGATCGTTCCCGGAGTTATTGAGAATTCCGGGACCGCAACCGGTGGTGTCAGATTAAAACTAACGAGAACTGACGAGAAGGGGAACATTAAAGGCTTACTCATTCACGGAGGAAGCGTCCAGCAGCTTTACATAATAACAACGGCAAAAGATATGGAAGAGGGGGAGTTCATTTTAAAAAGTTTAAGACATTCCGTAAACTGATTCGTATACTAGCTCGATTATGTCCTTGACGGCGATTCTGTTGTCGAGCTTTTCTGTCTTTACTGCGTCTTCGAGCATAAGCATGCAAAAGGGGCATGCGACCGCAAGTATTTCGGCATCAGTTTTAGCTGCCTCCCTCGCCCTTAAGCGGGCTGGATTTATCTGTCCCAGATAATCTCCAACGATGTTTCCAGCCCCTCCACCACAGCATATCGACATTTTTCGATTGTTTTCCATTTCGATAATCTCAACACCGAGTACCTTTAGGATATCCCTCGGAAGATTGTAGATTCCGTTGTATCTACCTAAAAAGCACGAATCATGGTATGTGACGGTTTTTTTGATCTCTTTTGATTCAAGGCCTCCCTCCTTTATTGCATCGTAGACAACGTCCATCACTAATTTCACATCCATCTCGTATTCGTTTTTGAGCGTGTTGTAGCAGTGTGGTGAGTGTGTGATTATCTTTTCGACACCGTATTTTTCGAAGGTCTTCAAATTCTCCTCCATTAAGAGTTCGAACAGCCCTTCTTCCCCGGCTCTTCTAACGTCGTTACCGCAGCAACTCTCTTCTCTCCCGAGGATTGCATAGTTAATCCCTAGATCGTTCAGAATTCTTGCGATTTTAAGAGCAACCTCTATCCCCCTGTTATCAAAGCTGTGAACACATCCGACAAACCAGAGCCATTCAAAATCGGGATTTTCCTTTACAGTTGGAATCTGAAAATCAGCCTTCTTTATCCAATCAGCTCGCTTGAACTTACCCAAACCCCATGGATTTTTCTGTTTCTGAATGTTCGTGAAGAAATCTCTAATGTATGGTGGCACGTTACCTCCCTCGACAGAAATTCTTTTCAGAGCTAACATTACGTCGCTCGGTTTCGCATCGCGAGGACAGAATTCCGTGCACAATCTGCACTGAAGGCAGAGCCAAGCCTCTTTGGAATCTTTGATCCTCTCCTCTATACCGAAGCGGGAGTATAGAACAAACATTCTTGGAAAGTTTTCGTCGGTAGTTGAAACGGGACAGATTCCAGTGCAAGTTCCGCACTGGAAGCATTTTAACATATCCCTGTTGAAGAATTCTTTCATCTCCTTGAAATATTCTGGATTTACCGTTAGCATAGCGGGATGGGATTTTATCAGTTTAAAAAATTTGAGATTTCGTAGAGGTAAAGTCGGCAAAGCTTAAATATTGAAAATTATCAATTGGATGTTGAGATTGCCTGTAACCCAAACATATCGAACGTTTTTCGGTTTTTGGTTTAACTTTAGCTATTAAAGGTGGGGTGTTGCTTGTGGCGGTTGCTACGGCTTCGAGAGTCTATATTTTCTTTTTGAATAAAAGATGTAAATAAAAATGATAGGGAAGAAAAACGGAAAAGTATTTGTAGTCCTAATAGATCACGGAATGACGAAACCTGAGAGAGGATTGGAAAAAATTGATCGAATATTGATGTGGCTCGACGGGATTGCGGATGCTTTCTTCACGAGGGAATGGTAAATGAGATACGTGGAGGAGATGGAGTCTGGACTGATAGTCCATCTTTCGGCTTCCACCTATCTCAGCAGAGATACCTTATCTAAAAAAGTCATTACGAGCGTTGAGAAGACTATTGAGCTTGGAGCAGACTGGGTGAACGTTCACATAAACGTCGGAAGCAAGAATGATATCGAACAGATAAAAGAAGTCTTAAGGGTGGCTGAAATCTTCGACAGTTACGGGATTCCTTTGCTTGTCATGAGTTATCCAAGGGGAGCGGGAATGAATTCGGTGTTGAAGAGGTTAAGCTTGCAGTCCGAGTCGCAAACAAATTGGGTACCGACACGATCTTGGTTGCGGGAGGGGTCAAAAGATCGGACTTCCTTAAAGTAGTAGAAAAAGTCATGAGAGCCGGAGCCTTCGGGATAGTGGCTGGCAGAAATATATTTCAATCTGAAGATCTTAAATCCCTTGGATTAAAGATACAAAAAATAATTCATGGTGGTGTTGAGTATGAAAGAGATCTGGTTAATAGATAGTGGAGACAATTGGGATGAAGTTAAGGAAAATTTGAAAAATGCAATAGAGCTCGGATTCACGGGAGTTGCTCTGAAAAAAGAGTTTTTTGATAAAGCTAAGAAGCTTGGAAAGATTGAATTAGAAGAACCTAACATCATCAGGATAAAGGACGCCCTCGATGTTAATAAGATCATCTCGGAAAGTGATGTGAGAGAAAGGATCTTTATAGATTTTGAGAACTGGAGGATTATCCCACTCGAAAATCTCATTGCAATGAAAAAGAAGGCAAAAATCATTCCAGTAGTCGATGATTTAGATGATGCCAGAGTTATGCTTCAAACTCTTGAAAAGGGTGCCGACGGCATTGCAGTTCCCCCCAAAAACCGTGACGATCTGATGAAGTTCAAAAGTCTTGTCGAAGAGAGTGAAACGCTGGATTTGAAAGAAGCCACGATCACGGAGATAAAGATACTCGGAATGGGAGATAGAGTCTGCGTTGATACAATATCTCTGATGTCAGTGGGAGAAGGTATGCTCGTGGGAAACACAGCTGAGATGATGTTTTTGGTTGCAAGCGAAAGCGAAGAAAGCGAATACGTTGCATCGAGACCTTTCAGAGTTAATGCGGGAAGTGTCAACGCATACATAAAGGTTGGCGACAAGACAAGATATCTGAGTGAACTTAGAGCAGGAGATGAGGTAGAAATCGTGAGATACGACGGTAAGACAAGGAAAAGCTACGTTGGAAGGGTTAAAATCGAGAAGAGACCTATGATTTTGATAAAAGCCAAGATTAATGGGATAGAGGGGTCGATTATCTTACAGAACGCTGAAACTATAAAGCTCGTGAACAGGGAAGGAAAGCATGTAAGCGTAACAGATTTAAAAGAGGGCGATAAAGTCCTTGTATACATCGGTGAAAAGGCGAGACATTTTGGTGTGAAGGTGGAGGAGAGCATTATTGAAGGGTAGCTTCGTCGTTACTGTGAGGAGCTTTGCAGAAGCCTCTCAAGCTCTCAGAATTGCAGACATAATCGAATTTAGGATAGATTTGTTTTCATCACTTCCAGAATACGAAAGAATAAAGTTGGAGAAGCCCGTTATCGTAACGATAAGAAAGAAAGAAGATGGTGGAGAGTTTCAGGGAGATGATGAGGAGAGATTAGATCTGCTTCTCAGATATTCAAAGTATTCAGATTACGTCGATCTTGAAAACTATCTTGAAGACGATGTTTTTTTAAAATTCAGAAAAAACAAAATCATCGAGAGTTATCATAACTTCAAAGAGACCCCGGATTACGAAACTCTCGTTGACATTGTGGAGGGAAGACGAGGAGACTACGTAAAGATAGCGACAATGGGGAGAGATAAAAAAGACTTCTTTAAAATTGTAAGGCTTCTAACAGAATTTGAAAACGTTATAGCGTTCTTAATGGGGCGCTCCTTTTCTTGGACTCGGATAGTATCCTTCATCCTCGGATCACCCATGATTTACTGCACTCTATCCCGTCCAGCTGCTCCCGGACAGCTCGATATCTACACAGTAAAGAAAATTTTAAAGATGATGTTATGAGACTCTTAATATTCGGTTACGGAGGAATGGGAAAGCTTTTCAGGGATTTTTTTGAAAGTCGCGGTTATAAGGTTTCCTCTTACGACATAGATAAGAGAAAGAGCGATGCAGATCTATCCGAGATAGAAAATTTCGATGTGATTTTTCTCTGCGTTCCAATGGATAGCATTGAGGAAGCCGTAAACGAAATAGCTAAAAGAACTAAAAAACCACTTGTTGTAGATATCTCAACCCTTAAAAGCTATTCGATTCCCCATTTAAGAAAAGCTGGCTTGGACTTTCTTAGCATCCATCCCATGTTCGGACCTGATAGCGAGATAGGGCTTTCAAACATAATAATCGTTGAAAGAAGTGGCAGAGAAGAGGAAGAAATAATCCTAAACGAATTCAAAAAGGCTGGAGCAGTCCTATCTCAGATAGATCCTGAATTCCACGACAAAAAAATGGCTGAGATACAAGGCGTGGCACACTTTCTCTTAATTCTGTTTGCATACTATCTCAGAGATAAGTTTAAAGACGAGTTCAACTATGCTTCTCCCATATTCTTAGTTATGCACAAGCTTGCGAGCCGCATTCTCAATCAGGACTGGAGACTCTATTACTTTATACAAAAGAACGCAGAAGAATTGAGAAGAGAGCTAATTGAACACGCAAGAGAACTCGATAAACTTATAAAGGATGAAAAATCTTTCAATGATCTTTTTAAGGAATTAAAAAATGTTTTCAGAATTTGTCAGGATTCTACCCTCATCTTAGAAGCTTGCAAGGTTACGGTAAACCCCAAAGGAATCGATATGCTTCGAGGATTCATAAGAGTTATTGACTCTCTAATCCTTAAACTCATCGATAAGAGAGTAAAGGCCGGAAGGGAAGTAGCGAAACATAAGAGGATTATTAATGAACCAATAGAGATCGCCCAAGTCGAAAGTGTGAAGATAAATGAATTAATCAGAAAAACGAACTTGAATCCGATTATCGTCTCAGATGTATTTGAAAAGATAATGGATATAACGAAGGAGGAAGAATACAAGATTCTTGGAATAAAGAAAAAAGTAGGCGTCCTTGGACCTGCCGGAAGCTTCAGTGAAGAGGTCGCTCTAAAACTTATCGGCTCAAGACTTCCCCTGATTTACTTCAACACAGTCGAGGAGATATTTAGTGCGGTTGAGAGCGGTCACATTGATTATGGTATCGTCCCAATCGAGAACTCCGTTTACGGCAGTGTTCTCGCAACTCTCGATGCCCTTTTAAGTTACAACGTCGAGGTTTTCGGGGAATACGAGACCCTCGTCAGACACAATCTTGTATCGAAAAAACCACTCGATTTAAAGGAGATTAGAGTAATCTACTCTCACCCGCAGGCGATAGCCCAGTGCAGTGAGTTCATAAACAATTATCTCCCGCAGGCTGAGATAAGATACACGAGGAGCACAAGTGATGCGATAAATATGCTTGACGATAAATCGGCTGCCATCGCATCTGAACTCGCCGCCAGACTTTATAAACTCCACATACTTCGGAGAGATATCCAAGATAATCCAAACAACAAAACGAGGTTTTATATCATCAGAAAGAAAGAGAAGAGAACTACAGTAGATGGAAACATAACATCTCTGTTCTTCGGCGTTAGTGATAGGCCAGGTGCCTTGTATAAGGTTTTAGAGGTATTCTACGAAAGGAACATAAATCTGAGAAAGCTCGAGAGTCGACCTGCAAAGACATCTTTAGGCGACTACGTGTTCTTCACGGAAGCTGAAGAAAAGCTTGATGACGAAACAGTTGAGGAGATCAGGAAAAGAACAACATTTTGCAAGGTCGTTGGGGTGTTCAAAAAGTTGGATAAATTAGATGTTTTCAGCTAACCTGAGAATATCATGAGGATAAACAGAGCAATTAAGACGGCAAACATTATTATCATGAAGTTTCTCTGCTTTTTTTTCTCTTTTTCGAATTTCTCTCTACATTCTTTACTACAGAGAATCTCTTCGGGTTCGATAGCTTTTCCGCAAACTATACAATGCCTGTGAGGGACTATGCCGGGCATGTTATCCTCTCGATTTTGGAGTATAAAAATTTTTCAAATAATCTCCAATTCAAGCTCTCTACCGTTTCTGTCATAAATTTTGAAGCAATTTCTGCAGTAAGGATAATAGATAATCACGTGAACTTTGCCAAAAGATGCGAATGTGGCAATATCTTGCTCTGAAGGTCTTGGATATGGGGAGGGATGGCTGTGGACGGTTCCGTAAACCTTCATTCCAAGTGGGATGAGAGATCTATCGAAAGCTGCGAAAGTTTCACCTTGTTGAAACGGGAGGTAGATGAATTCTTCGATTACGTCTTTTTTCCCCGTAAGTAGAGCGAAAAACTCCATTGGATGATTTTCCTTTGCTACTTCTATCAAAGCGTCAAGAAGTTCTCTCTTGATTTTCATAGATTTCATGTATTGCCTCCAAAAATTTATCGTTTTCTTCAGGTCTTCCAACCGTGACTCTAAAGTGGTAGCCGCTTAACCCTTCCAACCCGCTGATGTCTCTTACAAGAATCCCCCTGTTCATAAGTAATTTGGGGAGCTCTCTCATCTCATGTTTTACGAGGAGGAAATTGGCATTACTTTCATATACGTGGAAAAACTTCTTGAGCTCTCTTTCCAGTCTTTCCCTTTCTTTTAGAATTATCTTCGAGACCTTTCTGTAATAATCCAAGCTGTTTAGGGCGGCAATTGCAGCATGCAAAGCTAGCATCGAGACTGCGAACGGATTTCTTATTTTCTCTATAGCCTTCGCGATTCTTTCATCGGCAACTGCGTATCCAACCCTCATCCCGGCAAGACTGAAATATTTCGAGAAGCTTCTGACTATTATAATGTTATCGTAATCTTTCAGAAGATCTAATGCAGTCTTGTTTTCAAAATCGGCATAAGCTTCATCAACGACAACGTATTCGAAATTCTCGGCGAACTCTCGAATTACCTTTTTATCTAATGAATTACCCGTAGGGTTATTGGGGGAGCATAGAAACGCCAACTTTCCCTGAAACTCACATCCTTCGATTTTGTAGCTGTCGTAAACTTTTATGAGGATGTTCGCCTCCTTAAGCATCGAGAAGAGTAAATACATGCTGTAAGACGGCATTGGAATGAAGACAGTATCGAAAGGTTCCAAAATTATCTCTGAGATTATTCTTAAAATATCAGAGGCTCCCGTAGATACTGCTATATTTTCGGGATCCATATTGACGTATTCTGCAATTTTTTCTTTCAATTTTCTGTAATAAGGAGAGGGATACCTGCTGATTTTGAATATATTTTCTTTTATCGTGTTTATCACTTCTTCAGATGGCGGAAAGGGATTCTCGTTAGAGGCGAGTTGAATAACCTCCCTGTCAAAATCTTCTGGGAATGGGCCGGGATCGTATTCGTTTATGATTTCGATAACTTTTCGCATGATGTAATTAGATTTTTAGGTTTTTTAGCCTTGCTCCTACACGTATGATACGTGACTCCCTAATGCAAACACAACTTGTAACAAAGCATATTCTATCGACAATTTAGTGACGGAAGTTTATTATAATCTTCAACTTAATTCTCCTTCATGGCATTAGATGCTTTAAAAGATATAGTCAGAAAAATCGCAAGATCATCTACAGTTGATAAGGCTCTCGTTAATGAAATAGTTAAGGATATTCAAAGAGCTTTGATAAAAGCCGATGTAAACGTCCTGCAGGTTAAGGAGATTAGCGAAAATATAAGGAAGCGTGCTTTGAGTGAGGAGCCTCTTCAATCTCTGAATCCAAAGGAACACGTTATAAGGATAGTTTACGAGGAACTTCTGAAGGGTGTCGGTGAAGGTCTCGAAATTCCGCTGAAAAAGGCGAAGATAATGCTCGTTGGACTTCAGGGTGGCGGTAAAACAACTACCGCTGCTAAGCTTGGGAAATACTTCAAAGATAAGGGATTAAAGACTGCCGTGATCGCGGCGGACACTTGGAGACCTGCCGCTTATGAACAACTTAAACAGTTGGCTGAGTCTGTAGGAATAGGATTTTACGGGGATAAGAATGAAAAAGATGCTATAAAGATCGTTGAAAGGGGATTGAAAGAGTTAAAGAATTACGATATGATAATCATTGATACGGCGGGAAGGCACGCCCTCGAAGAAGATCTGATAAAAGAGATGATAGAGATAGAAAGGGTTGCAAAGCCCGATTACAAATTCTTGGTTCTTGACGCTGCGATAGGTCAGCTCGCATCGAAGCAGGCTGAGGCATTCGATAAGGCGATTGGAATCGATGGCATTATCATCACGAAGTTTGACGGAACTGCAAAGGGTGGTGGTGCTCTATCGGCCGCAAGGTTGATTCAAAAACCCATAGCATTTATAGGATCTGGGGAGAAAGTAGAAGACCTTGAGAGATTCGATCCCACCGGCTTCATCTCAAGACTTCTCGGGATGGGTGATATCAAGTCACTTATAGAAAAGATTGAGAGGATAACAAAAGAAGAGGAGCTCGATCCAGAAGCTTTCATAAAGGGAACATTCACATTAAAAGACGTGTATAAACAGATCGAAGCTATGAACAAGATGGGACCGCTAAGAAAAATATTCGAGATGCTTCCCTTTGGGCTGTCTCTAAATGTCAATGACGACGTTATCGAGATGACTCAGGAGAAGATGAAGAAATTTAAGGTGATTATGGATTCAATGACCGAGGAGGAGCTTCTTAATCCTAAAATAATAGACGGTTCGAGAATTAGAAGAATTGCCATCGGAAGTGGCACATCTCCTCAGGAGGTTAAGGAATTACTAAAATATTACAACACCATGAAGAATTTAATGAAAAGAATGAAGAAGGGGAAGATTCCGAGGTTCGGTTTAAAGAAATTAGGATTCTGACCTATAGTCTAACTAAAAATTTTTTAATCCTCTTATTTTATCTGTAAAGATGGACGTTGCTAAGATCATCGCAGAAGAAATCCTGAGGAATAATATCACGAACAAATGGGAAATCCTTAAGATAAAAAGAAGAATCGCGAAGAAGTTTGGTTTAGACAGAATACCCTCTGATGCTGAGATACTCAAATCTCTCAAAGGAGATTCCCAATATGAAAGACTAAGGGACATCTTAAGGGTAAAACCTGTCAGGACTCTAAGCGGTGTCGCAGTAGTAAGCGTCATGACCTCTCCCGCTCCGTGCCCCCACGGCAAGTGCATTCCGTGCCCGGGAGGTGTAGAATTCAACACTCCCCAAAGCTACATTGGAGAGGAGCCTGCAGCACAAAGAGGAAAGCAACACAATTACGATCCGTTCAAACAGGTTTATTCAAGATTAAGGGAACTAAAAGAGATCGGACACAATACCGATAAAGTGGAAATCATCATCATGGGCGGAACTTTTACAGCCCGCGAAAAAGAGTACAAGCTTAACTTCATCTTGGGAATTTACAGTGCTTTAAACAGCTTTGACAGTGAGATAAAACGTTACAGCGATCTTGAATTAGCAAAAAGAGATAATGAAAGGGCTAAAGCCAGATGCGTTGGAATGACTTTTGAAACCCGTCCAGATTACGCAAAAGAAGAACACATCATAGAGATGCTGAGATTCGGTGGAACTAAAGTTGAACTCGGTGTCCAAAGTGTCTACGATGATGTTCTTACAAAGATCAATAGGGGTCACGGAGTAAAAGAGGTCGTAGAAGCTACAAAGAAGCTGAGAGATTCTGCTTTCAAGGTGGGATACCACATAATGCCCGGTCTTCCCGGTAGCGATTTTGAAAGAGATCTGAAGATGTTCAAAATCCTATTCGAAGATCAGAATTTCAGACCCGATTACTTAAAGATCTATCCGACTCTTGTTGTAAAGGGAACTGCCCTCTACGAGATGTTCGAAAGAGGAGAATACAGACCTTACACGACTAATGAAGTCGTGGAGCTAATTGCGAGAGCAAAGAAGTACATCCCGGAATACGTTAGAATCCAGAGAATTCAGAGGGATATCCCCGTTAACAGAGCGATAGGGCTTGACAAGGGCAACATAAGACAGCTCGTTCACGAGAGGCTGAAGGAACTCGGATACTCATGCAGATGCATAAGATGCAGAGAGGTGGGTCACAAACTGAAGGAATATAAAGAATCCGATTTTGAAGAGGTTGTTAGAAAATACAAGGCTTCCGATGGTATTGAATACTTCATCTCCTACGAAGACGTTTCGAACGATGCACTCATCGGATTTATCCGACTGAGATTTCCCGATAATCCATTCATCGAAACGCTCAAGGATACCGCACTAATCAGAGAACTTCACGTTTACGGAAAAGCTCTAAAAATTGGAACAACAGAAGAAAAAGCTTTTCAGCACAAGGGATTCGGAGCAAAACTGCTACAGCTAGCGGAGCAGATAGCTAAAGAGAAATTCGACAGAATTGCGGTCATAAGCGGTGTTGGTGTTCGAGAATACTACAGGAAATTCGGATACAAAAAAGAGTTCGAATATATGGTCAAAAAGATTTAGTCATCTTATCAGGCTTTCCAGAATATCTCCTACAATCGTTCCTATAACGAATAGCACCGTGAAGTATAACACAAAGAGGACCACACCGATCACGGTAAATCCGGCAAAGATAACTCCCACCGGAGGTAGCAGAACCGCAACAATCAAACCCAAAATAAGTCCTAAAATGATGCCGATTGCGAGCGATTTCTTTATTATTTTCCAACGGTTCTCCTTCCCGGGATGTGCAAATCCGTAAATAACACCCAAAAGAAAAGCTAAGAGCCACAGCATCATATTTTGGAATTATCTTTCGAGAATTAAATACGTTTCTGTTTGATGTAGGTGATACACCTTAATTAATACTGATTTAGGATTTTTCCGAAAGGAAGGTTCTATTTATGCTAGTTATCACCTCCCAAGTAACATCATTCTGGAGGCTAATTTGGATGAGTTTAAAGATAGTAAAAATATTAAAAACCAACCTAGTAAAGATACTGTGGAATTCGTTGTGTTTGATATGGACGGAACGATAGTAGAATTCAACATTCCAGTAGATGAGATTCGAAGGAGATTTAACATCCGAGGGTATATTTTGGAGGATATTCTCAAAAGAGAAAATAGAGATGAACTTTTAAGGATTCTCGAATCTTATGAGATTGAAGCTGCTAAAAGGTCAAGGCTTTACGCAGGCGTAAGGGAGTTTACAGACTTTCTCAGAGAGAACGGAGTCGTGACAGCAGTTTATACAAGAAATTCCAAAAAGAGCGTTAAAATAAATCTCGAAAGACACAAATTGAATTTCGACTACATCTTCACAAGGGAGGACGCAATAAAACCGTCTCCGGATCCGATCCTTAAGATAATCTACGAAAATGACTTCAAAAAAGAAAGATGCGTTATGATAGGGGACTACTTTTTCGACTACCAAACGGCAAGAAACGCCGGAATAAAGTTCTGGCTTTTTGTAAATGAGAAGAATCGAAGTCTTCTAAATGGCATACCTTACGACCTGAAGTTTAACTGTTATTTCAAGCTTCTTGAAAAAGCAAGGCAGTATGGACTGGGAATGCATCCTTAAGATAATGGAGGAGGAAGCGAGAAAGAGGAGGGCTCCCGCACTCGTTTTGAAAAAAGATAGAGATCCATTCAAAATTCTCGTTTCAGCTATCCTTTCAACGAGAACAAGAGACGAAAACACGACTAAAGCGGTTGAGAGACTTTTCAGCAGAGTGAAAGGCATTAAAGACCTAAGAAGAATAAGTGAGGAGGAGATTGCAGAACTGATAAAAGATGTAGGATTTTATAGGAACAAAGCCAAAATCCTGAAAAGGCTAGCAGAATCAATCGAAGAGATTCCAAAAACTCTTGAAGAACTTTTGAAGCTCCCAGGTGTTGGAAGGAAGGTTGCAAACATAGTCCTTTCAGAAGCATTTGGTGTAGATACGATCGCCGTTGACACACACGTTCACAGAATTGCGAATAGATTGGGAATCGTTAATACAAAGAATCCAGAAGAGACCGAGAAAGAGCTGGAAAAAATCGTTCCAAAAAAGTATTGGAGAAGAATTAACAAAGCTTTCGTCGGATACGGTCAAACGGTCTGCAAACCGATAAAACCGAAATGCAACGAATGTAAACTTAGAGACGTTTGCAATTACGTAAAAATTAAAATTTAGAATAGCCCATATACTGTATGGGCTTTCTTACAGAGCTTGGCAAATCGAAAAAACTTCGGATAATCGAAAAATTAAGGGAGTGTAGCATGAGTCTAAAAGAATTGGCGGATTGGAACGGTCTATCTGTTCCAACGGTTTCAAGAAATATAAGGTGGTTGTGCGATCAGGGCATTGTTTGCAGACATGAAAACAAATATCAACTGACGGGCTTTGGGGTTGCGATAGAGAAACTACTTCGAGCGTTAATGGATATCAAAGAATTTAAAGAAGAGATTCGGGAACTTCCCGGTTTTATCGAGTTACTTCCGCCGGAGATCTTAGCGGGAATGCATCTTCTGAGAAAGTGTAAAGTTATGAGTGTTGAAGATGCTTTAAACGTTGGGATATCTCACATAATCAACTCGAAACAATACGGACTTTACGTTGACAAGATAATCGATTACAATATATACAAGATAATGGTGCTAAAAAATTTGGAGGGTGTTAGTGAAAAGATAATCTCCACAAGAGATACGATCTTCAGCAGAACTTCAACCATCAGGAGAGTTCTGATGGATATGGATCTATCCGAAGATGAACTCGATATCGTCGCGGAGAAGGTTCAAATAAGAATTTACGATACCCCAATTCAACTCGGCGTTATTGATGGAAAGATCGGCATCATTCAATTAAACGATAGAATAGATCGGATTTACGTATCTAACGATAAAGACTTTATCAGATGGTGCGAATACCTTTTCTGGTTTCTCTGGCAGAGGAGCGAACCCTTTGATATTAAAAAGATGATTAAAGAAATTAAAGTTCAGAAAGGATTCTCTTAAAGTTCTTTTCGACTTCCTCCTCCACCTTCTTGTAAAGACTGTTACCTTTTGCATCGATTCCAACCACGCACGGACCAAATTCCTTAACTTCGAAAACCCATGCGGCTTCTGGCATTCCCAGGTCTTCCCAGTAAACTCCCTTCACCTCTTTAATTCTCTGGGCAGCTAATGCTCCGGCTCCTCCAGTATATGCCAAGTAAACACCCTTACCTTTGAGAGCTTCCACGACCTCGTCGCTCATACCGCCTTTTCCTATTATAATCATCTGCTCAACTTTCTTAAGGATTTTGGGGGTTAGATTATTCATTCTCGCTGAAGTCGTCGGCCCAGCGGCTATCACTGTCAGTTTTCCGTTCTTCTCCATGACTACGGGACCACAGTGGTAGATCACGACATTTTCTATCTTGAAGGGAAGCTCTTTACCCTTCTCAAAGTATTCGAGTATTCTCATATGTGTCTCGTCTCTTGAAGTTATCAGCGTTCCCGTAATGTAAACGATGTCCCCCACGTTAAGCTTTAAGATCTCCTCCCTACTAACCGGGGTTTTCAGATGCCACTCCATTTTTATCACCTCAAAACTGCGGATGCTCTTCTGTTCGCCCAACATTGGATATTTACGGCGACCGGAAGGGAAGCTGTATGGCAATATCCGGTTTCGACCAAAACTGCGAGAGCTGTTGTTTTTCCTCCCAAGCCACCCGGACCTATTCCGAGAGCGTTAATCTTTTCAAGAAGTGACCTCTCAAAGTCGTCCATCTTTGTTATATCCCTTAAAAGTGCTTTCTTGGCAAGCTTTGCCGCTCCGTCAAAGGTTGATCCGATCCCTACACCGACGACGATAGGTGGACACGGTTTCCCGCCGGCATTTTTAACAGTCTCCACAACAAATTTTGGAATTTCTTTAACCTGACTAGGGAGCAACATCTTTAAAGCTGATACGTTTTCGCTTCCGGCACCCTTTGGCATCACAGTGAGCTTTAGAGCGTCCCCCTCTACGATGTCGATGTTGATTAGCGGAACGTGATCTCCGACGTTGTTTCCGGGATTTTTCCTTGTTAAGGGATGAACGGCATTTGGTCTTAGTGGGATTTCCTTAGTCGCCCTTTCGACACCTTCCCTGATAGCCTGCTTTATATCGAAATCCAAGCAGAGATCTCTGCCAATCTCAACGAAAACCACGGGTAGTCCCGTATCCTGACATAATGGAACTCCCATAGTTTGAGCGGCTTCGATGTTCTGCAAAATCGCTTTCAACGTGCTCTTTGCAAGCTCGCTCTCCTCTCTCTCATACGCTTCCTTTAACGCTTTTACAACGTCCTCTCCAAGCTCCGTTTCGGCTTTCCTGAACAAGTCCACAATCGTGTCAACTACCTCGCGGTAGCTTACCATTTAATCACCCGTTTTATAAAGAGGTGTGTTGAAAAAGAATTTTTCGTTAAAGGCTCAAAACGTCTTTCATGCTAAATAATCCAACATTATCAATATTGTAAATCCATTTCGCTGCTCTGATTGCTCCTTTTGCAAAAGCTTCCCTGTTCCAAGCTCTGTGAGTTAGCTCGATTCTTTCACCAATGCTAATGAAAAAGACCGTATGCTCTCCCACGACGTCCCCACCACGGACGCCGAATACGCCGATCTCGTCATCTCTCCTCGGCCCTTCCCTTCCGAAAACGAAGCTTTTCTTTCCTGTTATCTCACCGATTATTTCAGCGGCTTTTAATGCGGTTCCGCTCGGGGCATCCCTCTTAAACTTGTGATGGATTTCAACGATCTCGACATCGTAATCCGATAGCTTCTCAGCCAGAAATTCTAAAGCTTTCCAGAATATGTTAACCCCGACGCTGAAGTTCGGCGAAAGGACGATCGGTATCCTTTTCGCTAACTCTTCGATCTTTTTTTTCTGTTCTTCGTTGAACCCCGTGGTTCCGACTACTGCTTTGATATTCTTTTTTGCTGCCTCTTCGAGCATTTTCACTGTTGCTTCTGGTACAGAGAAGTCTATGACCACATCGCAGTCGATATCTGATACGTTATCGCTTATCTTAACTCCTATCTTCCCGATTCCCGCAAGCTCTCCCACATCTTCGCCGACATGCCTGATATCGAACGCTTGAACTATTTTGAGGTTCTCCTCGTAAGCATTTTTTACGACAAGTCTTCCCATTCTTCCTGCGGCTCCGTGAACAGCGACTCTCATAATATCACGAAATCAGCCCAAGATCTTTGAGAACCGCTTTTAATTTCTCGGTCTTCTCCGGGCTTAGTTCGACGAGAGGCATTCTTGGCTTTCCGGCTGCAAGACCCATTAATTCGAGAGCCTTCTTGACTGGTATCGGATTTGTGTCAATAAATAGAGCCTCAAAGAGCGGTGTCAGCTTAAAGTGAAGTTCTCTCGCCTTTTTAAGATCACCCGACTTGAACGCATTGAACATCTCCTTCATTAGATGCGGAGCAACGTTTGCCGCAACGCTTATCACACCTTCACCACCGAGGGCGAGGA
Source organism: uncultured archaeon (assembly GCA_964655455.1). Lineage (GTDB taxonomy): Archaea > Halobacteriota > Archaeoglobi > Archaeoglobales > Archaeoglobaceae > Geoglobus. Next base: position 43,017 of record CAZZMN010000012.1, on the reverse strand, counting down.
TCGGTAGGGTCATGAAATCGTCTCCTGACAGCACTACGAAACCTTCAGGTCTCCTTCGGATTATCTCAGAAATCTGCTTTAGGTCACCGCTCGCCTCCTTTATTCCCACAATGTTATCGATTTTTGCAAGCTTCAGAACAGTATCAGGGGTGATGTTCACTCCAGTTCTGCTCGGAACGTTGTAGATTATGACGGGGATGGATATCGACTCAGCAATCGTTTTGTAATGGAGGTATAATCCTTCAGCATTCGGCTTGTTGTAATATGGTGTCACGAACATTGCAGCAGTTGCTCCAGCCTTTTCAACTTCCTTTGCGAGGTATAACGCTTCTCTTGTCGAATTTGACCCAGCTCCCGCAATTACTGGCTTCTTTGAAACATCGCACACATACCTCACAACATCTATGTGTTCCTCGTAACTTAGAGTTGCCGCCTCTCCAGTAGTCCCAGCAGGGACGACTGCATCTACGTACTTCTCAAGGTAGTCGAGATTTTTTGATATTCCTTCATAATCTACTTCGAAATTCTCCTTGAAGGGTGTGACGAGGGCTGGGATAACACCCTCAAACATTCTTCCACCCTCTGTTTATCTTTCTCGTTATGTAGCCCGCAACTCTATTTCTGACTCTTTTGCTCTTTATATTTGTAAGTTCTTGAACAAGCTTCTTGTTGTGGTCAAAGTCGTTTGTGAACATGTCATAATACTTTTTTAACAACTCCATTGCAATATTTTTTATGTATGCCGGCTTGACCGTTCCCATTTTAACCACCTCTAATAGGAGGTTATCTAAATAATATTTAATAGTTTTGTAGCTAAAGGATAAATCTCGCATCGGCTACCGCAATCCTGTCATCAAATGCAAAAGTTGGATTTAAATCCACTTCCCTTATCTCAGGGTTTTCTAACATCAGCTTGGACAGTTTTTGCAGTAAATCAACTATCTCATCCAAATTCCACCCATATTTCCTGAGGATTTTGGAGATTTTTGTCTCATCAATCATCTTTATTGCCTCTTTGTCATCGAAAGGAGCTATTCTGAACGAAACATCTCTGTAAATTTCAACGAACTTTCCACCGGTTCCGAAGGATACAACCACTCCGAATTGTTCGTCCCGAAGAGCTCCAATAAACAATTCTAACCCCCTAACCATCGGTGAAATCAAAACACCCCACTCGGATTTCAATTCATTAAAGTGCTTTATTACTTCCTCATCGCTTCTGATATCAAGCCTTACTCCGTTAATTTCGCTTTTGTGCAATCCCTTGGCATTAAGCATTTTTAGAACCACTGGATACCCGAACTTCTTGGCGATTTTCAGAGCTTCCTCTTCGGTATGAGCGACATCGTAATCCAAGACGGGAATGCCGTATTTTTTTAGGATCTCCCTGCACTCCGCTTCGGTAGGATATCTCCTTTCTCTTTTGGCTCTCTCGATTATTTCATTCACAATACCACCTCCATAAGGAAACCAAGGCCTTAGCCGCCCTTTCGGGTGTTGGGAAGACTGGAATTCCCTTTAATTGCATTTTTTCTCTTTCTTTTCTTTCCACATCTCCTCCACCCGTATAACAGACAACCACCGGTTTATCTTTCCAGCATTGCTCTATTACTTCACAAGCTCCCTCGATCGGATCCCCGAATATGACCAAGAAAGCATCAAAGTAATCCCAACTCAGCTTAATCACGTTTTTATAAATCTCAGCGTTTGCGTCTCCAGTTAAATCGATCGGGTTTTCAAGAATCGCATGGGCGGGTGTTACTTCCCTGAGTTTCTCTTTCAGCTCGTTAGGAGTGTATGGAACATTAAGCCCGTGTCTCTCAAGAACGTCGATTGCGAGTATTGCAGCTCCCCCAGAACTTGTAGCAATCATGACGCGGTTACCGCTCAATTTTGGAAGATAAGCGAGAGCCTTTGAGAAATCGTAAAACTCCTCGAAATCCCTAGCTCTCAAAATTCCCGATTGTTTACAGGCGGCTTCAAAAACCTCGTCTCTTCCAGCCATAGATTTTGTGTGACTTTCTACAGCCTTTTTGCCCCTTTCAGTTACTCCCGGCTTTAAAACGACTATGGGTTTCTTACACTTTTTCGCAACGTCCATAAAGGCTCTTCCATCTTTAACGCCTTCGATGTATATTGAAATAACATCAGTATTCTCATCTTTGCTAAAGAAATCGATTAAGTCCACCTCATCGACATCGGCTTTGTTACCTAGGCTAACGAGACAGGAAAAACCGAATCCTTCCGTTTCCAACCAATCGGCAAATGCTGCTGCCACCGTCCCGCTCTGGGAGATTATTGCTATTTTACCTTTCTTGGTTATCAGAGGCCACGATGCACACATATTGTTGTGAGTGTTATTTATCCCCTGACAGTTTGGGCCGATTATTCTGATACCATACTTTTTGGCAATTTTCAGTAATTCATTCTCAAGTTTTTCGCCTTCGCCTCCGATTTCTCTAAAACCTCCCGTGATGATTACAACGTTTCTTATTCCTTTCTTACCGGCATCCTCTAAAACCGATGGGACGAATTTCGCTGGTACGACGATTACTGCAAGGTCAACGTCCCCTTCGATGTCAAGCAAGCTCTTATAGGCTTTTTTTCCGAGAATTTCATCGGCTTTTGGATTGATCGGATAGATTTCTCCTTTAAATCCACCTTCAATTAAATTTTTCAGGATTATATGTCCTAGCTTAGTTGGATCTGTAGAAGCTCCTACAACTGCGATCGATTTAGCATAAAACATACGCTCCAGCACAATTTTTAATGATTAATTCTTGTATAAATATCTTATCGTAAATGACCTCTCCGCCCTTAAAAGTCTTCTTAGCGACTAACTGGTAAGCTTTATTAGCCCAAGATTGAGCCAGAGAGCATGAAAATCCAAGAGATTTTTGACAACATATACTGCGTTGACACGTTATTCAATAACGAAGAGAGACTGATCGCATCATACATCCTCGATTTTGAACACGCTGCCATCATCGAGACGGGACCGAAAAGTGTTGCTGAGAATGTCGCCAATGCCGTGAGGGAGATCGGTATAAGAGATGTGAAATTCATTTTTATAACTCATGTTCACCTCGATCACGGCGGAGGAGCGACAGCTCTTGCTAAAAAATTTCCTGATGCGAGGATAATCTGTCATCCAAAGGCTGCAAAGCATGTCGTAAATCCAGAGAAGCTTTGGAGAGTCTCAATCGAACTCAGTCCTCTTGCGGAAACTTACGGAAAGCCCGATCCTATAGAAGATCATAGAGTGCTACCAGTCAGCGACAACGAAAGGATAGATCTCGAGGGGATTACTCTAAGAGCTATCCACACTCCCGGTCACGCATCTCATCATGTATCATATTTTATCGAGGATCTTGGGATATTATTCCCGGGAGATTCAGCCGGAATGTGTGCTGAAGGCTCTCTTATTCTCGCGACGCCCCCTTCATTCCATAAACAACTATTTTTAGAATCTCTCGAAAAGATGAAAAAACTCAATCCAGCGTATATCGGATACACCCATTTTGGTTTGTTCAATGCCAATGGATTGCTCGAAAAGGTGGAAAAGATTGTTACGGTCTGGAGTGAGATCGCCAAGAAATCTAGGAATCTGGAAGAATTCAAAAGAATTTTATTCGAAACCGATGAAGATCTTAAAAATTTCCATCATTTGTATAAAAATTCGGAAATTATGAAAAGCTGGATAGATCTCGGGATCAGGGGCTTTTTCGAAAGCGTTAAAAAGAGATAACCCCATCCTCTGAGGATGAAAATCAAGTTTGTTACATCAAATAAAGGGAAATTTGACGAGTTTAACAGGATTGCAAAGGAATACGGCATCAAAATAGAATGGGTTCGCCTAGAATATTTAGAGCCTCAGGGAGATTCTTTGGAGTTTGTAGCGAAGAAAAGCGTCGAAATGTTGGCGGAGAGTTTAGATCCACCGTTCTTTATAGAGGACAGCGGACTTTTTATAAAAGCTTTAAAAGGATTTCCCGGTGTTTACTCTTCTTATGTCTTTAAAACGATAGGAAACGAAGGAATTCTGAAACTAATGAAGGATGTAGAAGACAGGGAAGCCAAATTCGTCTGCGTTATTGCTTACAATGACGGAGATGTGCATGTTTTCAAAGGAGAAGTAATTGGTAGGATCGCTCACGAAATGAGGGGGGATTTCGGATTTGGTTACGATCCGATATTCGAATACAACGGTAGGACATTTGCAGAAATGGGTGAGGAAAAAAATCTCATTAGTCATAGAAGAAGGGCGGCTGATGAATTCTTCAGCTGGTTGGCAAAAAATTTTTAATCACTCCTGTTTGAGTTAGGGCATATGGCAAGGATGCACGCAAGAAGAAAGGGTAAATCAGGATCAAAAAGAGTTTACAGAGATTCACCTCCAGAGTGGGTAGATTTAAAACCAGAAGAAGTTGAAAAACTAGTCCTAAAGCTTTACAATGACGGATACGAGCCAAGTATGATCGGAATGATACTGAGGGACACCTATGGGATTCCTTCCGTGAAACAGATAACCGGAAAGAAAATTGTCAAGATTCTGAAGGAGCACGGAGTTGAAATTAAGATACCTGAAGACCTAAAATCCCTAATAAAGAAAGCTATAAATCTGAGAAAGCACCTTGAAGTTCACAAAAAGGATCTGCACAACAACAGAGGTCTACAACTAATTGAAGCGAAGATTCATAGACTCTCAGAATACTACAAAGAGAAAGGAGTTCTCCCGAATGACTGGAAATACGATCCCGTTAAACTTGAAATCGAACTGTTCAGATGAAGTTGAGAGGTCACCATCTGATTTGCTTAAACTTTTTTAAAGGAGAAGGTTACAGTAAAGAGTTTGTAGAAAATATCGAAAGAATTCTTAAAGAAAGAGAGATCGAAGTCGTTATCGGAGCGGATGACGTTTGCTCCAAATGTCCCCACCTAAAGAGTGGATCCTGTAATTACAAAGAAAATGCCGAAAAAGAGATCAAAGAACTCGATGAGCTAGCCTATAAACTACTCTCACCCAGTTCCGTCACGAACTGGGATGAGATACGGAGGAAGCTACCGAAGATAATGAAAACATGGAAAGAACTCGCCTGCCGGAATTGCGATTGGATATGCGTTTGCAAGACCAATGAGGAGTGGCTGAAATATTAGGGAAGAGATAATTGCTCACGGACATGAAAATATAACCGCAAAGCATAGAACAACGTTACAAGTCACTAAAGATAAAGAAATAACTCTGAGAGGAGATTGCATAATCGGTGTTAGTGCGGACAAATCTCTCCGTGATTTAGATCCCAAATTCAAGGAAAAATTAAAAACTGGAAAAGAAGTCAGAGTCTCTCTAATTCTACCAGATTATGGTTGGAAAATCGAATTTAAAGCGTTTGGAAGCCCCAAGCTAATTTTGAATCACGAAACTGATACCGTTATAAGAAAAAGCGATTTTATCTGCGGAAAAACTCTTCTGATTAGATCGGAGAAATCTGCAATCGATTTGGATAGAGAATTCGTAAACTTATTAAAAGATAGAAAAACTACCATTATCCTAAGGCTACAAATCTAAGACGTGTTTTTCTAAAACGTAACAGTAAAAGATTCCCTTTAACACGGTCTTATCTGCAACTTTGGCTGTAACTTTTACTACTTTTTCTCTTCCCTTATCTTCAATGACTTTTGCTTGAGCAATGACTTCGTCCCCCACTTTTACTGGTTGTGTGAACTTGACTTCAGCTTTTCCTAAGACAACATTTGGATGATTGACTGCAAGCATTGCAGCGTAGTCCGCAAGACCGAATCTACGGGTTTTCCTACGAGTTTATCATTAGATCAGTCCGGCCCTCTGCAGTATTAGGATATCTTCTGTTTCGAGTTTCTCACCTTTCAGGAACATTTCGTATATCTCCTTGGCCTTCCTGATCAGCTCCTCCCTCTCTTTCTGTTCTTTACTCTTGCTTAACTTGACTTTCAGAGCTGTTATAACTTTGTCGAGATCTTTGATGTCTTTTCTTGTCTTTATAATTTCCGCATGGTATTTGTCTGCCATTTTCCTTGTCTCTAAGAATTTCTGGTGCATTTCATCTGCTTCCCTTTTGATCTCGTCTACCTGTGAGAGTACACTCAGAATCTCGTTATGGTATTTGTCCGCCTCTTCCTGATACTTTTTCATCTCTTCGGTCAGCTTTCTAACTTCCTCTTTCAGTTTTTTGATTTCATTGATTAATCTTTTGAATTCCTCATGCTTTTCTAATTGGGCTTTTCTCTCTTCCAACTCTCTTCTCAGTCTTGCTATTCTTTCAATCAATGCTCGTTCCTTCTCTATCGTCAGTACTGCTGTCTGTTGTCTGAATTCGAGTCTTCTAATCTCCTTTTCTATCTCACCAAGGGGTCTCCCGCCTCGATCTATGTTCTTTCTGAGTTTGTCAAGTTCCTTGTAAAGATTATCGATCTTCTTGTATAGTTCCGCTCTCTTAGCTTTTACTTCTTTCACCTTTTGATTAAATTCGTCTCTATGGACTTTTAGCTCCTTGACTCTGCTCAGTAGTTCTTTAGCTTTTGCATTGAGTTCATTTCGGCGTTCCGCATACTTCTTAGACTCCTGATTCAGTTCATCCCTCTTTTTGATAAAGTCCTGAAGATCCCTTTCGAGCTGCTCTTTCCTCTCTTCCAACTTTTCCAGCATCATAGTCTCACAACAGCCAGCTTTGTGTAATTAATTTGAATACAAGTCCTGTGCAGTTAGTCCAACAAAAGAAATATAAAGGTTTCGTTAGTGAATTTCAGGGAAATTGTAGGCTTCGTGCTCTTCAAAAGTGTATTTGATCCTGTTAAATCTAATTTTTAATTCTTTTACGCTTTCTCTCGCTTTTTCAATGGAGATTTTATCATTCAAGATCTTATAAATCAGCTCGGCGATCTCTTCCATTTCGCTTTCCTTCATTCCGAGCCTTGTCAGTTCCTGAACTCCGATTCTTATCCCTGAGGGATTTGCTGTATCTTTAATGGAGTCCCATGGTAGGAGATTTTTATTAAGGATTATGTTGGCCTTTTCAAGCTTTGATGCCACCTTTTCGCCACCGCCATAATCTCGAACGTCAACGGCAACCTGATGGGACTCCGTGAATCCTTTATGGGCGCCGATAACTTTGAACCCGAGATCGTAGAGTCTTTCCGCCAATTTCTTTGCGTTCCTAACGGTTTGATCCGCGTAATCTTTTCCAAATTCTTTCATCTCCATTGCGGCTATGACATATCCGGCGAGTGTATTTAGGTGATGGTTACTCACAACACCTGGAAAGACAGCTCTATCAATTTTATTGGCAAGCTCCTTTTTTGAAAGGATGATAGCCCTTTGAGGACCGAAAAAGGTCTTATGAGTGGATCCTGTGACAACATCAGCCCCCTCCTTAAGGGGATGCTGGAATTTTCCTCCCGCAATTAGCCCAAGAACGTGACTTGCATCGTACATGACCTTAGCACCAATCTCATCAGCGATCTCCCTTATCTCTTTAACCGGCTGGGGGAACAAGATCAGACTCGAGCCGAGGACGAACAAGCGGGGTTTCTTTTCAAGAGCGATCTTTCTCGTTGAATCCACATCTATTTCGAACTCTTCATTATTGAAAGGATAGTGGATGACATCCAAACCTCTTAATCCTGCGGCTGAAATCGTGTCATGGCTTACATGTCCGCCGCACGGAACCGAAATAGACATTATAACGTCACCGGGATTTGTCAGAGCGAAAAAGGCTGCGATATTTGCGACAACACCGCTTATCGGCTGGACGTTTGCATGCTCAGCTTCAAAGAGTTCCTTCGTCAGCTTTAAAGCTAAGCTTTCGATTTCGTCTATGTATTTGCACCCTTGATAGAACCTTTCCCCAACCTTTCCCTCGGCGTATCTATGACCCAAATCGGAGATGTAACATCTCCGGACAAAAATACTCGTTATATTTTCGCTTGCAATCATCGGTAAAGATTCAAAGAAGAAGCGGTGATGTTTTTCTATAATCTCGAACACATTATCGAGTTTCATGAACTAAGTTAAAAAAAGCATTTAAAGAATTTTTGCATCGATTTTCTCATAAAAAATTTATAAAAAATTTGGATAATCACTCTACTTTCGGTGGTTTCAGTATGAACGATATTATCAACGCTATCAGACACATGATCCCGGATACAACGTATGCGGCTTCATAGCCACCGGTGGCGTCTCTTATGAATCCCGCAAGCTGAGGACCGATGAGTCCTGCGGCACCCCATGCTGTGAAGTGGACTGCGTAGTTAAATCCAAGATTCTTTGTTCCGAAGAAGTCTGCGTTCAACGTGGGCATTAGGGCGAGAACTCCTCCATATGCGAGACCAACTAAGATAACTGCCAAGAAGACTCCAGCGACTCCGGTTGCTATGACGAGCGGTAGGAAGACGAACATCATCACTGTCATTATACCTGCATCAAGGAGGAGGGCAGGTCTTCTTCCGTACCTATCCGACAGATATCCGAAGCCGGGTCTTCCGAATCCGTTGAATAGTGAAAGCATACCAACGGCTACGACTCCCGCTGTTGTTCCCAACATCGGAATGTCAGCACCGTATTCCTTAGCAACAATACCTATGTGACCTATTGTCAGGAGACCTGCAGCGGCCATAAACCAGTACCACAGCCAGAGCATCCAGAACTGCTTTGTCTTTATCATTTCTCTCCAGACGTAATCTTTGGGGGCAACGTAAACCTTTGCTTTAGCCTCCGTTGTTGGTGCCGGTGGCACCCATCCTTCAGGCTTCCAACCTTCTGGTGGGAATCTTAAGATGGATCCTGCTCCACAAACAACGATGAGGAATATGATACCCAGATATAGGAAAGCGTTAGCCCAGCCAGCGGAGTATATCAGAGCAACGGCAGCTGGTGCAAGGAAGAGAGCACCCAATCCGAAGCCCATAACTGCAATACCAACGGCAAGTCCTGCTCTGTCAGGGAACCATCTTCTTGCAATGGGAATGGGAACATTGTAGGCAAATCCTATACCAAGGCCACCTATGATACCGTATGTTAAGTAAAGCCAATACAGAGCGTTCATGTTAAATCCAGAGCCTCTACCGTAAACTATTGACTCTAGCACGGGCTTGCTGTCAACGACAATCTTTGCATCTGTGAATGTTCTGCTGTCACCGGGAGGTATCACGACCTGCTCGCCGTTTACTGTGATCTTTAAAGGATCTTTGAATTTGTTCGGAATTGTTATGCTATCAAAGTATAGTTCTTTGTTTAAGAATTGCTTGCTTGTTGGATCCGTGAAAAATTCATCTGTTGCGAACACACCTGCAGCACTCGTCAAGATCCATCCCAGTGCGAGTAGTATTCCTCCAAGCCAAACGACTTTCTTAGGACCCCATTTAGCTAAAAGTGCACCTGCAGGTAACATTCCAACTGCGAAGAAAGCTATAACAAGTGTAAAAGCTCCGGACGTCAAAGCTCTTGTCCAACCAAAGACGCTCTCGAGTGGTCCTATGAATACTGACCACGAGTAGATCACTCCCAACATCAGGTTGATTAGAAATCCACACAGTAGATACACCCACCTCGAAACCATACTCCACACCCTTTTTTAATTTTAACGATTAACGATTAAAAAATTGAGCAACTTGTATATATACTTTGCCCTTTATCACGAGTTCTATCTTACGTTAACTTAATGGAAAACCAAAATATTTATAACATTTAGTGGTCATATCTCAAGAAAAGTCATTAAAGAGTTTGTTAAAAATCTAATATATAACTCATATACAGATAGATATCGTAGCAATTAAACGTGAAAAATTTGAAAGGGAATTGAATGACTGCAAAAAGAGGGTGGAAGTGATCTTTGCCGTCACAGGACTGCTTGCGGTAGCTTGATATACGGTAAATTTGCTGAGTAAATATTATATTTAACTCCAACATTAAGATTACTGTGAAGTTCGGTATTCTCGTCGTTGGAAACGAAATTTTAAGCGGAGACGTAACCGAAATAAATGCAAATTACATTTCCAAGAGGTTGACACAATTGGGGCACAAGGTCGAGAGGATTGTGGTTGTTCCCGACAGAATCGAAGATATAATCGAGGAACTGAATCGGCTCAGAAGATACGATTTTGTGTTCATTACGGGAGGTCTCGGAGCTACACACGATGACGTTACCGCAGAGGCTATAGCGAAAGCTCTTGGAAGAGAACTCGTCCACAATGAAGAAGCCGAAAAACAAGTCCGAAAGTGGGTTGATAAAAAGGAGGTCATAGAAAAGATATCAAAAGTTCCAAAAGGTTCTATCATAGTAGAAAACGATGTCGGAGTAGCTCCAGCTTTCATTGTCAACAATGTCGCTGCTCTCCCCGGTGTTCCGGAGGAGATGAAAAACACTTTTGAGAAAATTATAGAAAGGTTCTCAAAAGAGGAGTATCACGTTGAGTATCTAAAAGTCAACAGATACGAAAGTAGTTTTATAGAACAGCTCAACAAGGTCGTTGAGAAGTTTCCCGACATCGAGATAGGATCCTACCCTAAAACGAAGTATGTTCTGATAAAATTTGCAGGTAGAGATCCAAAAAGAGTTGAAGAAGCCAAAAAATACCTTGAAAGTTTGCTATGAGACCTTTTGTTTTCATAAACGCTGCGATGAGCCTCGATGGAAAGATAAGCAATGAAAAGAGAGAAAAAGTTAGGATTTCCTCCAAAGAAGACTTTGAGATAGTTGACAGATTAAGAGCGGAAAGCGACGCAGTAATGGTGGGAATAGGGACTGTGCTATCGGATAATCCCAAATTGACGGTAAAAAGTGAGAAATTAAGAGAAGAGCGAATGAAAAAAGGCAAGCAACCAAATCCAATTAGAGTCGTCGTGGATAGTAAAGCTAGAACCCCTCTAAGTTCAAGAATCCTAAATGACGAGGCAAAAACAATTATCGCAGTCTCAAAGATTGCTGACAGAGAAAGGGTCGAAAAACTCAGAGAAAAGGCAGAGGTTGTCGTATTCGGGAAGGATAAGGTGGATTTGAGAGCACTTCTTGAATATCTCTACAGTAAAGGTGTAAGAAAGCTTATGGTTGAAGGAGGAAGCGAAATAAATCACTCCCTTATAAAAGAGGGACTCATAGATGAGATAAGAGTGTTTTACTCTGGAATTATCATCGGAGGGGCTATGGCACCCACTCTTGTCGGAGGAAAATCCTTTGATCCACCGATTAGAGTTGAATTAAAGTCCTATGAGGTATTGGGAAACGGTGTCGCCATAATTTGGAGAATTTATCGGATGTAGCCCTAAACTTGTGATTGATTAATTACGAAAACTTAATATAGAGTTCTAAGAATTCATAAAGCATGATATACGTTGTAGGGCATAAAAATCCAGACACTGATAGCGTCTGTTCTGCAATTGTTTTTGCACATCTATTGAACGAATGGAAAAGTAAAGGCGGTTTAGTAAAATTCGATGAAGAAGCAGTTCCCGTTATACAGGGGGAACCAAATCCAGAAACCAAATACGTCCTTGAGAAATTCGGAATAAAGATTCCAGAAATCATGACCGACGCTGAAGGAAAAAAGGTAGCCTTAATAGATCATAGTGAAAAGGTTCAGGCTCCCGATAATATCGACAAGGCAGAAGTCGTTGCCATTGTCGATCATCACAAAATCGGAGATGTAACAACGCCAAATCCAATTCTGTTTGTAAATCTTCCGATCGGAAGCACGGGAACAGTCTTAAAGCTCCTCTTCGATTGGACTAGCATTGAGATACCAAAAGATCTGGCAGCCTTAATGCTCGCATCAATACTGAGTGATACCGTGATATTCAAGTCGGCTACCACAACAGACTTAGATAAGAAAGTGGCTGAAGAGCTCGCTAAAATTGCGGGCATAGATAACATACAGGAATTCGGAATCGATATCAAATCAAAGCTATCGGATGTAGGCGGTCTTTCTGCAAGAGAAATAATCACAAGAGATTTCAAAGACTTTGACATGTCAGGAAACAAAGTTGGTGTTGGACAGATTGAAGTCATAGACCTGAAATTGGTCGAGAACAGAGTGGACGAACTTCTTGGCGAAATGAAGAAAATGAAAGAAGAGGGGGGATACGTTGGAGTCTATCTCATGCTCACGGACATAATGAAGGAGGGGACACTTCTCCTCGCAATAGTAGATGATGAAAGCGTGGTTGAAAAGGCGTTCGGTAAGAAACTCGAAAACAACAAAGTTTGGCTTGATGGCGTGATGAGCAGAAAGAAGCAAGTAATCCCACCTCTCGAAAAAGCCTATTCTTCTTAAATTTTTTATGATAAAGAAGATTTTATTTCCAACCGACTTTTCAGAGGCTTCTGAGATCGGAACGGAAGCCATAAAAAAGCTCAAGCAAATCGGTGTAGAAGAAGTTCTTTTAACCCACGTTATCGATTTAAACAAAATTATAGGCCCTGTTTCGGGAATAGATATTCCCGCAGCAATAGAAAATTACGAAAAGGAGAGTTTAGAAAATCTGAAAAAATTTGCTGAAAACATAAGAGATTTTAACGTAAAAATTATTCCAGTAAGAGTGGGAGATCCTGCCTCGACAATATGTAAAATTGCAGAAGAAGAAAACGTGGATATGATTGCGATCCCTTCTCACAGCAAAGGTCTGCTAGCGGAGATTCTTCTTGGAAGCGTCTCAGAGGGTGTTGTTAAGAAGTCCCGAAAACCCGTTTTTGTTATCAAGTTTGATGCTCGAAAAAAATTTGATGATCTTTTTAGAAGAATTCTCTACTGTTACGATTTCTCGGAAAATGCAAATAAGTTGAGAGATTATGTTAAAATCTTCACAAAAGTTGGCAGTGAAGTTTTAATAACTCATGTTATCGAGAAAGGTGAGCTGGAGGAGGAGAAATTAGCGCGTCTTAAGATCATCAAAGAGGAATTCGAAAATGCGAAAATAATTTTGAGGGAAGGAGTCCCATATAAAGAGATACTCAAAGTTGCTGAGGAAATGAATGCCACCCTGATCACAATAGGTCACAGCGGGGAAGGTCTTTTAAGATATTTAGGTGGAACATCCTACAACGTAATAAGGAGAGCAAAAATCCCAGTCTTCGTTTATAAGTCATGATTTCTCTCACAACATCAAGAGATCCATCAAGAAGGACAAGAAGCTTTGCGAAGGTTATATCAAGATACATGAACTGGAGATACGTCCAAAGAGGTAAGCGGGGATTGGATGATCTACTACAAGAGATTAATCATCTCATCATGATCAGAGAGATCAAGGGAAATCCGGCCTTTCTAGATATATTTATTGATCAGCAGAAGATCCTAACTATCAGAATGAACGTTGGCATTATCAAGAAGGAGAAATTCGACGACAGTCCCGTTTACTTTGCCGGAGATCTCGATTTTGACCCCCTTCTTCTGGGAGCGTTACCGAAAACAAAAGCGGGTGAAAAGTTCGCCTTAAAATACGATTTACGAAAGGTTGTCATAGTTAAGAAAAAAAGAGATTTGAACTTTTACTTTGACAACAAGCTCGTTCTGACAATGAAGATATTGGGTGTCCAGTATGAGGGGAACGATAGTCTTGGAAAATGTTGATAACGAAATAATCGAAAAAGTTTTTGTGGACGAATCCGAGGAGAGTAGAAGCAAAGCGAAAATTTATTTAACTCAAAATAAGCTTGTGATTGAAATCGAAGCCAAAGACTTTAATGCTCTAAGAGCAAGCATAAATTCGTATTTGAGATTGATTAGAGTCTGTGTAGAAACATTAGAGGTGATAAAGAATGGGTGAACTTCCCCCACAAGTTCAAAATATGGTCGCTCAGCTTCAGCAATTACAACAGCAGCTACAATTAGTAGTCACACAAAAGGCTCAACTTGAAGCACTTATTAAAGAAACACAGGATGCTCTGAGCGAACTGGAAAAGTCAAAGGAGGACTTCGCATATAAAGCCGTTGGAAATGTTATGGTAAAGCTTGAGAAGTCCGAAGTCATAAAGGATCTGAAGGAGAAACTCGAAACCTACGAAGTCCGAAAAAACATGCTCGAAAGACAAGAGAATAAGCTGAGGGAGAGACTGAGCGATCTCCAATCCAAACTGCAAGCTATGCTCGGTAGGACGCAGGCAGGTTAAATTTTTCTTGCAATATACAAGCAGATAACAGCCAAAACAACTCCAAACCCGGGTGCTTTCTTTTCAATTTTTTCTTTCGGTGCAGATTCCCACTCCCCCACCCATTTCGATATATTCTCAAGGGCGTAAACAAGTCGATAAGATGGTCTATCAATTATATCGGAGTCTATCACGTATACATGCCCCTCCCTGACAGCCCTCAGGTCAGATAGCTCTTTCAAAACCCATTCGTAGAGGATATTTCTCCCGCCACCCATCCCCGATCCACTGTTAACGATTATGATGTCCGGATCCTTTGATATTAGCTCCCCATAGCTGACAATCTTCCATCCATCTAATTCGTCGAAGGCGTTTATCCCGCCGGCAAGTTCTATAACATCATCGGCAAATGTATTGTTCCCGCTAACCCAAATCGGATCGTTCCAGATTATATGGACAATCTTGGGTTTTTTCTTGTAATTTTTCTTTTACTTTATCCACTTCGCTTTTCATCCAGCTAATTAGTCTAGTAGCATTTTCCTCTTCTCCGATAATCTTACCGATTGTCTCAGTCCATCTCATAACATCGTCGATATCCTTCGGATTTAGGGCGATTACCTTTATATCAAACCCTCTTAGAACTTCTACAACCTCTCGACCGTTTCCATAGGCGGCAAAAACGACATCCGGATTTAGTGTTATGACCTTCTCGATATTCACTGTGGAATAACCGCCGACACTTGCTATCAAACCGGCTTTTTTCATTTCAACGACTTCTGGAGGATAATTACAGTAATCGGTAACTCCAACAACCCTGTCTCCAGCACCGAGAGCGAATAGAATCTCAGTATTGCTCGGAGCCAACGAAACTATCCTTTTTGGAGTTTCATTTATCACAGTTACGTATCCAAAATCATCCACGATCATGAATGCGTGAACGTTTGCAATTAGTGTGAGAAAAATAAAAAACAAAAACGATCTCATCTTCTCATCCTTAGTGCGATTAAGATTGAAAGGATCACCAGTAGAATCGGGAATCCGGGAGTTTTTGTCTCTGTGACGGTTTCCGTAACCGTTTCTGTTGTTGTCACGATCGTGGTGGTCGGTGTTGTCGTTACAGTTGTCGTCTCTATTGCCGATACAGTTATGTTAATGAATTCTGCGACCTTAATCGGATGAGGCTTCCCCAAGAGAGCCATTATTGCACACACGGTCATATATCCCGGATTGTCCGTTACGAATTTTGTGTATTTGAAGTGACCATCCCTCTCCTGCAAGCTTAAAAGATGATCCAAGACGCTTGTATTGTTTCTAGTCCAATCTACCGGATTGATACCAGCTGCCACCAAGGCTTGAATCGTCCAAGAGTCGCTCGCAGCGTTGCTTGATGATGTTCCAAAATATCTCATGCCTCCGTCATCGTTCTGACCCGTCTTTAGATAATCGAGAGCCTTTTGGATCACATCCGAATCCCTCGGCACTCCTGCCGCAATCAGAGCTTGAATGGCTGCTGCAGTGTCATCGTAATCGCTTAGCTCACTAACAGCCCAAGGAAATCCTCCATCCTCGTTTTGCTGGGATTTCAACCACTCAACCGATTTGTTTACATCCTCCCCTACAGAAATCAATGCAATTATCCCCCAAATCGTGGTATAGACGTAATCGCCAATCTGCCCGTCCTCTTTAATCTCGTCTTTCAGTTTTTCCACCAGATCGACACCTGCGAAGTTTCTTGGATTTTCTCCGGCATAGACTAAAGCAAGGATAAGCCTTGCGAAATCAGTCGTCCCCATCTTCGGAAGCTTGTCTTTAATATTATCTCTGAGGTAATCTATCGGTGATTTATTGTTTCTTACAATCTCGTGGGGGTTTTCCCCAGCAGCTACTAACGCCATGACAGCCCAAACTGTTGCCGCGATACTGCTGTTATCGTCCGGGTTGCCGAAACCTCCATCCTCCTTTTGGAGTCCCTTAAGATAGTCCAGAGCTCTCTGAATCCTCTCGTCTGTTATGTTCAGGGGAAAATCTTTCCATTTTATCACAATAGCGAAAAGGCTTGTGTTGTATACTTTTGTCTCAAAGATGTAGTGGGTCTCGTTTTCTGTGTAATTTGTCGGAATGAAAATCCAATTTTTATCGAACTTTGCCAAAAATACATCGTTTGGAGAAGCGTTGTATTTAACGAGGGTATCCTTGCTTAGCGGAAATTCTATTTCGATTGGAACCGTTTTGTTAACATTGATATTAAAGCTTTCCAAGACGTATGCATGGAGATTGAAGAATTTTATCCCTGCTTGTTTTACACTCTCAACTTTAACCGAAGCAGTCTCGTTCACTTTAATTTTAAGGGGAATTGTAAGGTTCACCTGAGTGAGATGTTCCCATGACTGTTTCTGTGTGGTCGTTGCTTTCGTCCCGCCACCGCCGCCACTTGGAGGATTCCAATACATGCTCACATCAAAAGTCCAATCGCCATACGTCTTGAGGGTGATTCTATACGGTGATGTTTCTGGTGTTTCACTCATACTCCTTGAGAAATACCAAATAACTTTATCTCCGGCATTCAGTTTGTATTTGTCCGCACTTACTCCCGGTATCTCTCCATTAATCGAATACATCCATCCCGATGCTTTTCCGAGATCTCCAGTACACACACCTTTAATGCAGTCTACGAACAGTCCGTAATCCCACTTTTTAATCGTTAAATCGAATCCCCTCTCTTTGGATGCTTTTATCAGGATCCCCAAAGCGGTTCGGTAATCCACCGATACAGTCTCACCGTTTATCGTGAGTGTGACAGTCCCCTCTGGAAGATAGTAATCTCCTATCCCACCAGCTTCACTGCCGCCTGTCGGCTTCTCGACGATCTCGACTACTTTTGATGCTCTTTCGTCACCGCTTATGGCTTCGATATATAGCTTCCCTTGGATTGAGGGAGTGAAACAGACTGTAGTTCCATTAGCATATATCGGTGTTCCGTTGTTCATTCTAAGAATGACAAAGGCTGGCTTGTCGACTCTGATCACAATCTTTTCACCGACGTAATTCCCTTCAACTGTGATCGTAAGAGCATGAGCACCTTGTAGGCTAAGCAAAAGAATTAAGAAAAGTGGCAACACCCTCATCATTTCACCCCGATTACGACCTCATGGCTCCAAGTTATGATACTCTCAGGGTACTCTTCGAATCGGTATACTCCGGCATGCAGCTTATAGTCACCGGTGGTTGCCTTCTGAGGGACATGAATGAGAACGGGGACCCTAATCCCCTCATAAGCCCTTACGTAGAAAGTAGATATTCCCGCTAAATAATCACCCTCCCCGTTTAACCCACTGACGACGACAAACCACCCACTATTCGCCGTTGTTATATCAACCCAAGCGGTGATATTGCCACCCCTGAAGCCGTCGGAAGCCATAAAGCCGTTTATCTTCGCCTCGACAACTTTCACGTTGATTTTAAGTACAACAGTGGCGTTTTCCGGCGTGGATATAAAAGAACCGTAATACCAGTAGATAGTATCCTTGTCTCCTAATTCGTATTGATTTGCACCTACGGATGGCATCGACTCTTCGGGGTAGTTAACCCAATACATCCAGTAATTTTCGTTGTAACCGTTTTCAAGTCCGAATATCGACTTAACGAGCATAGAACCGTATTCATCATACCAACTGTCGTCAAGTGTGTATTCGAACGTTATCGAATCGAAGCTTGCGTAGTGCAGAGCGGCAAGTGCGGTCGTGTTATTGATAAAGTATTTGTTTCCGTTAATGACCTCTGTGTAATTACCGATTGTTAAGGTGACGTTTATCTCTATAAGCCCCGACGAATTAAAGCAGTAAACGTAACCGTCATCGGCACCTATGAAGAGTTTGTTATCAGCTAAGAATGGCGAGGACATTATATTGTAGTAGATTCCTTCCGGAGGTTTCAACCTGTATAACCACAGAAGATTCCCGTTGGAGGCGTTGACGGCATATATCGTCCCCTCAGGTGTGTTTGTAGCAAAGTAAACGACTCCGTTAGCCACCACTGGTGATGAATCGATTTTACCGTTTGCTTCAAAAATCCATTCAATCTTTCCGCTTGAAGCATTAAAACAGTAGAGTTTCCCATCTTTCGATCCGATGTAAATGTTTCCGTATGCGATCGCTGCAGTTGACATCGTACCGTTGAATGTTATGTTCCAAGCCTCATTACCGTCAAGATTAACAGCGTATAGCTTCTTATCTGTAGCCACGAATACTTTGCCGTATCCAATTGATGGTGTGTTTGTGATTTTACCTTCAACATGGAATTTCCATACTATGCTCCCACTCTCGTTTATTGTGATCAGAACTTGCTGTTCGCTTTCGTTTCCGGTAAAAAGTATCATCCCATTGTAGGCGGATGGAGACGTGTAGGGGGATGTCTCGCCACCGGTCGTGTAGTTCCACAGCACGTTTCCTTCATTGTTGAGCTTCCATAATGTTCCGTTGGAAAACGTCGTAACGTAGATGCTACCGTTATAGTAAAGGGGAGATGAGGCGATACCCCACCATGAAGGAGATGCTTCAAGCTTGACTGATTTCAAGATCGTTCCGTCAGATTACCCAGATTTTCTTCCCCAAATCGCTCGCAGGTCCTCCGTATTCGTAGTATCTGCTACGAGTTCTCGCTACGACAATGGCATCCGTGTTAGTTCCGGTGAAATTAAATCACAAATGCTTTCACATTGTCACACTCAGTTATCGCAAGCTTATCCATTCGCTGTCAGGAGTCCGAAATACCTTTGCATCTCGAAATCATCGTCTACTGTGTAGTTGAATATGGCTTCAACGTCTTTCCATCCTCCGTTTATCCCCGAATCAAAAGCAATACTATCTTTAATAAGGAGTTGCCCAGCTTTCTTCATCCTTGTAGACTGCTTCGTATATGACCATTCTTCCCTCGACGATCGGTTTGGGATCTCTAACGGCTTCTATCCTGAATAGAGTTGAGGTGTAGAAATTGTGGTCGATCTTCGCCTCTAACCTCTTCACGATTGGCATTTTCTCCTGATATCTGAAGAAATTCTTTTCTTCATCTGGATACACGTTGAACTTCCTTCTCAGATCCGTTATGACGAAACCCATATCTAAAATCATCTTTTGGATTTCAAACCACTTCTTTCTCGAAGCTTCAAGCGTTGATATTCCGAAGTATCCCGAACATCCCTTGCCTTTTAGAGACGAGACACCACGGCTTAAAAACAGCTTCAAACCCGCTATTGTCTCTACGGGATCCGTAACGAAAACGTCAAATTTTTTCCTGAATTTCTCGGGAAGCTCTTCCTGCACATCATATATTTCAGCCTCTATCGGGAATCCATGCTTTTCGGCAATTCTGTTGATAAAATCGATTAATCTCTCATCGGCATCTATTACGTTAATCTTTTCAGGCATTTCTGTAAGTGCAGCAGCTATACTAAGAAGATCATCATCTCCAACAACAAAGATCTTCGAATTCAGTAGATCACCCCTTTCGTAAATGAATTCAACTCTTTTTATCACGCCTTCGGGACTTATGAAACCCTGATCGAATTTCTCAAGAGCCGATGGTCTATCCTCTGCGATTTCCTTGTATTTTTTTAGGATCTCTTCAAAATCTTTTGAAATAACGTAACCAGTTCCATCGCAGCACTTGCAACGGACGTCTATGTTTACAGCGTTCATTTTGCTTAGGTACTCCTTTCCCTTCGGAGTCAGTCGGACTACTCCACTCTCTACTTTGATCAGATCCTCCTGTTCAAGCTCCGTCAAGAGATTGAAGAACTCTGGCAGGCTTGCATCCTGATAATCAATTAGCTTGTAAACGGATAGATCTCCCGAAGATAGTGCTTGAAAGATTTGATTTTTTATTCTTCTCATCATGTCTTAACCTCTGTCAAGGACAAAATGCCTAAATGATTTGGGTTTGAATTTCTTGAGGAAGAGTTCAAACGCTTTATCCGCTTTCCTTGTATCGCCGCAAGTGAAAATGTCAAGATTCACAAGTTCGTACTCCGGCCACGTATGGAGGGAGATGTGGCTCTCAGATATGAGAACAATTCCAGTTACGCCGAACGGCTCGAACTGCTTATAATGGGAGCTAACCTTTGTAAGCTCTGCTCCCTCTATTACGCTCTCAACAATCTCTCTAACCGTGCTCTCATAGGAAATCAACTCCTTTGGAACTCCATACAATTCCGCTATTATGTGCTTTCCTACGATCATCTTCATCACCTCTTCTCATGTTTTTTCACCTCATTAACTGTATTCAGGCTGATTTTCAGATAGAACCTTGTGATTTTTAAATTTTACGCAAAATGTATCGAGAATATCCGTTTTTTTTGGAAACTAAAAGAAAATTTTCTTTTTCTTTTGATTTATTCTAAAGATTTCATGACATTTTGAGCCAATTCAGAGATTTCTGTGTTTTTTTTCCCTATGCTTTACTAAAATTAATATCGCAAAGCAGAATAATTATCCCAAAATCGATAGGAAAAAATTTAAATCCCGATTTCGAATTCATGAGTTAGTCCGTAGGAGGCTCTGCCGTTGGGACTACGGGGTGGTAAAATGTTAGTTGAAAAGGAAGTCCTTGAAGAAAAGATATCAAAAGCAATAGAAAAAGCTAAACCGAGAAGATTTGTGGAAAGCGTAGAAATGACGGTAAATCTGAGGAATGTAGACATGAAAAAACCTGAAAATAGAATTGACACCATTGTCCACTTACCGAAAGGTCTCGGAAAACTAAGAAAGGTAGGAGTATTCGCAAGAGGAGAAACGGCACTAAAGGCAAAGGAAGCAAATGCTGACGTAGTTATCTCCCCTGAGGAGATAGACGAACTCGCTAAAAATAAAAGGGAATCCAAAAAGCTTGCAAACAGAATCGACTTCTTCATTGCCGAAGCCTCTCTCATGCCTGAAATCGGTAGGAAGTTGGGACCCATTCTAGGTCCCCGAGGTAAAATGCCCCAGCCAGTTCCACCGGGTGCAGATCCAACTCCATTAATTCAGAGGCTCAGAAATTCCGTAAAAATAAGAACGAGGGACAAGGTAACATTCCATGCACCAATCGGAACGAGAGAAATGCCCCCCTCAGATTTAGCGGATAACGCTTTGGAAATATTAAAGGTTGTTGAAAATAAATACGATAGTCCTCATCTCGTTGTTAAATCTATTTATGTTAAAACAACCATGGGTCCCGCTGTCAGGGTGATTTAAAATGGCCGCTGTGAGGAGAAAGGTTCCGCAATGGAAATTGGACGCGGTTGAGGAGATAAAAAGGTTATTCAGAGAATACCCTACCGTAGCGATAGTTGGATTCAGAGGAGTTCCCTCTTCACAGTTCCAGAAAATCCGAAGAGATTTCCGCAGAGAGGCCGTTATCAGAGTCGTTAAAAATTCATTGCTTGAAAGGGCTCTAGACGCCCTCGGAGGCGAATACACCAAGCTCAAAGAATTCATCGGCGATCAGACCACAATAGTTGCATCAAACCTAAATCCATTCAAGCTTTACAAAAAGATAGAAGAAACCAAGATTCCTTCGCCATTAAAACCGAATCAGATTTCTCCTGTCGATGTCGTTGTTGAAGAGGGGCCCACAGGCTTTCCGCCCGGCCCCATTTTGGGTGAAATTCAAGCCGCAGGAATACCAGCTGCAATAGAAAAGGGTAAGATTGTTATAAAAGCCAAAACAACCGTAGTTAAGGCGGGGGAAGTCGTTAAACCAGAGGTTGCAAGAGCTCTGCAGCTTCTTGAGATAAAACCTATCAAAATCGGACTTGATACTAAAGCGATATTCGAGAAAGGGATCGTGTTTACACCCGAAGTTTTAACGATCGACGAGGCGAAGATATTCGAAGACTTCGTGGAAGCCGCCAGAAAAGCTCTGAACTTGGCTGTAAATGTTGCATACGTTACGGAAGAGACAGCAGAGATTCTCATAATGAAAGCTGTTATGGATGCAAGAAACCTTGCGATAAATGCATTGATATTTGAGAAGGATGTTATCGGAGACATCCTCGCAAGAGCGTATGCAGAAATGTTGGCTTTAGCATCGCATTTGCCTGAAGAAGCCCTTGACGATGATCTTAAACAGAGGGTAAAGGTTTCTGAAAGAAAAGTTGTTAAGGAGATAGTCGAGGAAGAGGAAAAGAAAGAAGAGGAGAAAGAAGAAGAGGAGGAAGCTCTTGAAGGTTTGAGTGCATTATTTGGGTGAGGTGATGAGGTATGGAGTATGTGTATGCCGCGCTTCTGTTGCACGCTGCGGGTAAAGAAATAACGGAAGAAAATATCAAAGCTGTGTTGGAAGCTGCAGGAATAGAGGTAAACGAAGCGAGGGTAAAGGCACTGGTTGCAGCGCTTGAGGGAATCAATATCGATGAAGCGATAAGCAAAGCCGCTTTTATCCCAGCAGCACCAGCCGCAGCCACTGCCGAAGCAGTAGCGGGAGCAAAGAAAGAGGAGAAGAAGGAAGAGAAGAAAGAAGAGGAGGAAGAAGTCAAAGAAGAGGAAGTTCTCGAAGGGCTTGGCGCCCTCTTTGGCTAACTTCTATTTTTTTATGAAAAAAAATCTCGAAATAACTCTTGAAAAACTTCAAATTTTTAAAAACCCGAAGTTGAAGTGGGAGCAGTATCCTACACCTCCTGCTCTCGCCGCAGAGCTCGCAGTAACAGCTTCCCTGATCGACGAAGGCTTATTCTTTGATCTTGGATGTGGTACCGGAATCCTTTCGATAGCATTCAGTCTCATTGGATTTGAAGTTGTTGGCGTTGACATCGACGTGGAGGCTCTGAAAATTGCAAGAAAAAACGCAAAAAGCGTTAACGCAGGAGTTGATTTTATTTTATGCGACATTAGATTTTTAAAGCTAAGGAAGAGGGTCAACGTGGTAATGAATCCTCCTTTTGGAATAAAAAGGAGACATGCCGACAGAGTTTTCTTGGAAAAAGCCTTTGAAATCGGAGAGGTTATTTATTCGATTCATTCTATCTCATCTCAGAGTTTTGTTGAAAGAATGGCTGAGGAGAACGGGTTTAAAGTTACTCATGTGTGGCGGTATAAGATCCCCCTTAAGAAGTTGTATCACTTTCATGAAAAACCTTATAAGTTAATACCCGTAGAAGTATTTAGAATGGAGAAGATGTAGATGTTCGTGTTTCCGGGAGATTTTTTGGGATACGTTGAGGAATACATCGCCGGTGAAGGCGTTTACGAAGAAGATGGAAAGTTATACGCATCAAAGGCTGGAAAACTTCAGATAAGGGATAGAACAATTTCGATTTTACCCATAAAGACAATACCTGAGATTAAGAAGGGAGACATAATCATCGGAAGGATTATCGATACAAAAAACAACTTCGCAATGGTTGAAATTGCAAGAAAACGGGGAAGCGACCGAGTCTTAGGACACTACGACAGAGCGTTACTCCACATTTCAAACGTGAGTGATAAATACACGAAAAGCATTGAGGAATGTGTCAGATTTTGGGATATAATATCCGCGAAAGTTATCGATGACAATCTTCGAATTTCGATAAAGGAAGAAGATCTCGGTGTATTAAAGGCGATATGTAGTGTTTGTGGAGAAAATCTTATCAAAAAAGAAGGGGATAAACTTAAGTGTCCGAAATGTGGTAATGTCGAAAAAAGAAAGATCTCGAAAAATTACGGCAAGGGGGTGTGGTAATGGAAATTAAGATAGTCGAGCTAAAAGACGATTTCGTAAAAATGATCATAAAGAAAGAAGATCATACGTATCTGAACCTTCTCCAATATGAGCTTCTCAATACGGAAGGTGTTCTCCTCGCAAAATATAACATCCCACATCCGTTAAGGGAGGAGGCAGAACTCGTCGTAAGGACTGAGAACCGAAATCCGATAGATGCAATCAAGAAGGCAAACGAGAGAATAATCAAACTTGTTAATGTGGTTCTTTCACAGCTGTAAGCCGTAGAGCGTAAAGTTTTTCAAAAAACAATTTTTTTTCTCCAACTATTTCCCAATTAAATTTTCTTCTCTCAATTTCTCTAAAAACCCACGGCGTATTAAAGGAGGAAACTATGAGGATTATTCTGCCGTTTTCGGATAGAACTTCTCTGACCTTATCTAGAAATCTGCATATTACTTCTATTCCTTTTTTACCACCATCTATCGCCTTTTCAAGCCAGTCACCTCTCTTTTCTTCCTCCTCAAGCTCAAGGTAGGGAGGATTAAATAGTATTAGAGAAAACTTCTTTCTGATTCCTTCAAAAAGGTCTGTTCTGATAACTTCAATCCCTTTCCTCTTAACGAGTTTTACGGCAAAAGGATTGATATCGGTAGCAACCAAAAAACGACATTTATCCTTTATCCGCTCGGAAACGAAGCCACTACCGACACCTACCTCCAAAACTTCGTCTTCCGGCTTTACTTCCTTTAATACAGTCTCTAAGAGGAGTTCTGAATCCTCAGACGGAGGATATATCATCAACGATCTTCGCAAATACTTCTGGTGGAATCTCTTCTGGTCTTTTATCCTTTAAATCGTCGGGAACCATTATCCCGTATTCTTGAGCGATCTTTCCGAATTTTTTTCTTCTTTTTGTAAAAACAAATCTTACAAAGTCTTCAAAGAGTTTCTTGTTACGCACATCGATTTCGGGTTTCGGTATTATTCTCACAATAGCTGAATAAACTTTTGGTTTCGGTCTAAAAGCTTCTGGAGGAACTATGTCAAGGATTTCAGCTTTACAATATATCTTCGCGATTACGCTCAGTTTTCCGTATTTTTTACTTCCGCAGGATGCTGTAAGCCTCTCAGCAAACTCCTTTTGATACATTATCACAGCCAACTTGTAGTCGTGCTTGAATAATTTAAACGTGAGGGGTGACGATATCTTGTAGGGGATGTTTGAAACGAATTTATCAAAAGAAGGCCATTCGATCTTTAAAGCATTTGCTTCTATCAGTTCGAGCCTACTCTCTTTAATCTCTTTTTTAAATTTTTTTTCTAACAAATCAATAAATCTTCCATCTTTTTCAATGCCTATTACTTTTCGAGCTTTTTTAAGTAACATTTCGGTTAGATTCCCAGTTCCACAACCCACTTCAAGAACCGTATCTTTATCGCTTATCTCAGCGTAGTTAATGATTTTCTTTAAGATTGGTTTGCTTATGAGAATGTGCTGTCCCAATCGCTTTAAAAGTTTCATGTTGTGAAGAGTTTGTATTTTGTTTTGGGATTCTTTAATTCGTAGATAATTCTGTTTATTATGGCTTTCTCTGGATGGGCCAGCCCTTTAACCCTTTCGGCTATGTCCTTAAAGCTCTCAAAGGGTTTCTTCTTTCTCTCATCCAATATCGCCCACATGAGCTTTTTCCCAATGCCGGGTAAAAGTTCGAGTTGATGAAGTTTCGTTGTGATAGGGGTCGATTTATTGAAAAATTCGACGAATCTCTTTTCCTGCTCTTTAACAATCTTCTCTATAACGTAAGGTAACTCGGACTTTGCAGTGGGTGTGAGATCATCGTAACTGAGTTTTCTCTTTATCTTGTTTACAATATCTCTTTCACCCTTTCCGATATATACTTTTTCGGCGATAAGTGGATTCTTATCCTTCTTAACGCTAACTTCAAGTAGTGTGAAATACTGCTCTCCGATCACTTGGGCGAGAGGCTCCCTTTTGTGGATTGGGACTTTACTATCGGGGTGTCCGTAGGGCATAAAGTCCAATACATAGGCGTAATCTTCTAACTTCTTTTTTGTTGTCATAATTATCAATAAAATTATGTTATAATAAATTTTTAAGATTTGTATTTTTCCACTATGTCCAAGATCGTTTGGATTTCTTCGGGAGACAGTGTTATACCCTCCTTAGCGTAGAGCAATCTGACTTCATCTGGAATATCTGGAAGGATGTCAGCTATCTTTATCGCTATTACTTCTGAAACGAACGGCAACTCTAACAACTCCTCTACAAGTTCCCTAGCTTTTTTTGCCGGTAACTTTGAAAGAGTTCTTAAGTATTGCAGAGTCTTTCTTGTTTCAAATCCTACTTCGGCAACTTTTCTTCGCTCTTTAACGATATTTTCCAAAATCTCTTTTGCTTCAGAAATCGTAAGGTATTCGAAATCTAAAACTTCTTTAAACATTTCACGCCCCCTGAGGCTTCAGATGCTCAGGTCTGGCAAATATTATCTTTTTCTTTCCACCATCGGTTATCTCGACGAGATAAGCTCTTCCCCTTTGTCCTACTATCTTTCCGGTTCTACCTTGAAATCTTGGGTGTGGCATTCCCTTTTGGGATGCGGGCTCGATGTCGATGTGGACAGTCTGTCTAATCTCAAATGTCTGTAGGAATTTTCTTATTCTGATTCCTCTCTCCCTTACTTTTTTTCTGAGCTTTCTTCCAGACTTGATCCTGAATCCATGTGATTTCCATCCCATGACAATTACCCCCGTAGACTTTTGAAGACGTGTGTATTTAAGATTTCCTCCAAGCCACCTAAGACCTCGATCACATCCAACTTCTCAACCCTCGCATTGACACGTAAAAGTTCCGAAAGACTCGGTTTCGTTCTACCCTCATCACCACTTACGATCTCCTTTATGTATAATCCACTGTCTGATAGAATCTCAATTACGGCGACTTTTCCCCTGTGAAGTATTAATTTTGCAGAATACACCTTTCTTTTTCGGACTTTATCCGCTCTCCTGTGAAGAACTCTTATGGGTGTTCTTTGAGTGATTACGGTTTCAAGCTTTTTTAACACTTCCTCTAATTCTGCTCTATCAATCTCCTTATCAAATCGGACAACCACCCTATATCTCTTTTTGAACTTTGCGTTCTTGATTATTTCAACCGATTTCGCATCGCAGTAATCGAAAAACTTTACGACAACTTTATTTTTTGCATATTGATTTATCGCCTCTTCTAAATGTCTCAGATCCACTTTTCTTCTTCTGGGTTTCGCTATTTCAAGAACAAAGGGTCTTCCGTTACCGAGCATCCTTGCGTCAACATCCTCTCTGCCGGCACCGTGAAGAAATGCGTTTTCCGCTTTAAATATTTCGATTGCAGGCGTGATTATTAAATCCTCAACACTTAGGTATTTTTTACCAGTATAATTGCATTTCTCACATCCCCTTCCTTCACAGTATCCGCAAATCCATCTTGTCTGTGAGAGTCCCCTGACCCTCTTTATGTATCTACCGTAGATGTAGACCGAACTGACATCGATTTCATAACTGAGGTCTTCAAGATTTATCGTTATTCTGACATCGCCGTTTACTTTTCTGAGTTTTCCTGTTCGGGAGCTAAATCTCCTCGCGAAGTCTATTTTGAAATCATCTTTTAAGGTATCTTCAATTCCAAATTTTTCCTTTAAAAAGAGCTCAATCGCCTTAGAACTCCCGTAAAGTCTGACTCCAACGTCGAAATTTTCGTATTCGTAATCATTTAAATCTTCAAGAATATCAGAGATTAAATCATCTATCTTCTCGAAGGAACCGCAACAGATCAGACATTCTCCAAGCTCTCCGAATCCTATCCGATCTCTGCATCTACTGCACACCGTGATCATTATGTAATCTCTCGTTGGCTGTTATTTAATCTTTTATCAAGAATGTAGTTCAGAATTGTCACACACTGATCAGCTTGATACGATATCTTTCCAAGGGATATCTTTTCAGCTTTTTTCATGATCACTCTCTCATCCTCTTCCGAAACGCCGAGATGATCTCCTAAGATAAAGACTGGATCTGAAATATGGACTGTGGTTATATCCTTCCCGTCTTCTCTTAGATAGTAGAAGTTTCCCCCAAGCTCTTCGAGTAATTCCACAAGACCTTTTCTGGATATGTAAACTCCATGAGAGACTTTTTTCCATTTTTTGTCAACGCCTTCCTTAAGGGCTTTTTTAATCATTCCACCGATGTTTCTCTCATCGGGGGCTAAATATCTCACCTCGCTCCCGATAATCTTCAGTGTCTTCAGGGGATCGGGTTCGCCCTTAAGGATAACGTAAACTTCGGAATTTTTACGAACACCATGTGATATAAAAAGAGATTGTGAAATAAACCTGCATACAATGTCCATTCTTCCAGCGGATCCCGCTAGATCGTTCAGATTAAAAGGTTTCGTAACGGCTTTGTTTGCTATCAAGACGAAAACTCTTTTCATTTAAGGATTTTCTCGGCTACTGCTCTTAATTTCTTTTTCGGAAGTTCTTCCTTACAGACGGGAATTACATTTACGTAATCCTTGTAAAGCCCCCTCAACCACGTTCCAATGTAATGAATATCGTCGAAGCAAACTGGTTGCTTGCAGATCGTGCATTTCCTCCAAGTAATCCCTTCATCTTCTTCTCTTAATTCTTTCCCGCAGGTTTTACATTTCAGCATGATATCACCTCTTTGCCAAAGCCCTGACTAGATCGCTTGCGGTGAATATCCCCACTATCTTATCATCTTCAACAACGACGAGTCTTCTGATTTTCATGTCCGCCATTATTCTTGAAACCTCATTTATCGAGTAGTCTGGATTAACTGTGATTAGCGGAGTGGATGTGTAATTCTTAACGGGACGATCGAGACCATTATCAAGAATGGCTTTTGACAGTAGATCCCTCTCTGTAAATATTCCGTAGGGTTTCCCTTCTTTCGTAACGATTACGCTTCCAATCCTTTTTTCACCCATAATCTTTGCCGCATCAATTACTCTCGTGTTTTCATCAACCATTACAACGTCTTTCGACATAAAATCTCTGATTTTCATGAATTTTTGTTGGAAAAAAAATATTTAACCCTTTCGAAAATTCTTTTTGTGGAAATAGTTCCAGTTGCCTTCGATTCACTTGGTGCAAGGAGTATGGCTACTTTTGTTAAGACCAAAGATGTTAAAATTATGATAGATCCGAGTGTGGCTTTAGGACCTCGTAGATATGGACTCCCACCACATAAAATCGAACATGAGAGAAAAAATTATCTCTGGAAAGAGATAAAAAGGTTTGTTAGATTATCGGACATCGTTATCGTGTCTCACTATCACTACGACCATCACAATCCGAATGAAACGGAAATCCTCGAAAATAAAATTCTATTTGTCAAGCATCCGACGGAAAACATCAATCTCAGTCAGAAAAAGAGAGCCGCCTATTTCCTTCAACAGTTAAAAAGTTCTCAAATCCATTTCGCTGACGGAAGCACTCTTGAAGAGGGAAACACTCAAATAGTCTTCTCTGAGGCACTTCCGCACGGAACAAACACACGACTCGGTTTCGTTGTTATGACGGGAATCTTCGAAAAAACAACTTTCGTTCATACAAGTGATGTCGAAGGAGTATGCTTGGATGATCAACTACAATGGCTCATAAATTTCGATCCTGAAACAGCTTTCGTTGACGGAGCACTCACATACATGCTCGGATATCGTTTTTTATCGAAAGAATTTCAAAAATCGGTTGAAAATTTAAAAAAGCTAATGGAAAAAACCAAAGTAAAAGACATAGTTTTAGATCATCACTTGACGAGAGATCTTAATTGGAGAGATAGAATGCGAGAAGTTTTCGATTTCGCTAAGGAGATGGGTGTGAGAGTTATGTCCGCTGCGGAATTCATTGGAAAAAGGGAGGATCTTCTTGAGGCAAGAAGAAAAGAGTTGTATTCGAAATATAATTTTGTTTAAGAACTGCTGAACGCCGTAGGTGATTCTTACAGTTAATTTCTCCAACTTTTCTTTGGTAATTCTTTCTGAGATTGGTATTCCAATAATCTTTTGCACTTTTACTTTCTAACCACCTCTTCTTGTGTATCTCTTTGCTTTTGCAAAGGATCTTGCAAGTAGTAGAGAAGATAAATTATTTAATCACATTCCCCAGCCTAAAAATATGGCATTCACTAACGTTTACCAATTCAAAGAAGTTGAAAAATTCGTTAAAGACTTTTGGAAGGAAAACAGAATATATCAAAAGGCAAAAGAAAAGGGAGATAGAAAATTTTTCTTTGTTGACGGTCCACCTTACACAACCGGAAGGATTCATCTCGGAACAGCATGGAATAAAGTAATAAAAGACTCCATCCTGAGATTCAAAAGAATGCAGGGATTTCGTGTAACTGATACTCCCGGGTGGGACATGCACGGACTTCCGATTGAGGTTAAGGTGGAACAGGAACTCGGGATAAAAGAAAAGAAGGATATCGAAAAATTCGGTATTGATAAGTTCGTGAAGATGTGCATGGATTACGCTCTAAAGAATAAAGACGCTATGACTGAACAGTTCAAATCCCTCGGAGTGTGGATGGATTGGGATAACCCATACATGACTATAAAAGCAGAATACATTAACGCAGCTTGGTGGACGATCAAACAAGCCCATAAGAAAGGTTTACTAGAGAAAAAGCTCATGGTCGTGAATTGGTGTCCGAGATGTGAGACTGCACTGGCAGATGCCGAAGTAGAGTATTGGGATGAAACAGATCCGTCAATCTACGTAAAATTCCCGTTAAAAGATGACAATACGTTTATCGTAATCTGGACGACAACTCCATGGACTTTACCGGCAAATATGGCTGTTGCAGTCCATCCCTCCCTCGAATACGCCCTTATAAAGGCGATGAAGGATGGAAAGATCGAATACCTCATCATGGGTAAGGAGCTTGCCGAGGAAGTCCTCAGGAAGGGCGGCTACGAAATGTGGGAGATTGTTGAGACAAAGCTTGGTGAAGATCTCGTTGGGATTGAATACGATCACCCGCTGGCTGATGAGGTTCCGATCCAAAAGAAGTTTAAACACAAAGTTTACATGGCCGATTTCGTCACAGCCGAGAACACTGGGTGCGTCCATATCGCCCCCGGTCACGGTTTAGAAGACTATGAACTCGGAATCGAACACGGGCTTGAGATTTTCAATCCCGTAGATGACAGGGGCAGATTCACTGAAGAAGCTGGTAAATATGCTGGTCTAAGTGTCAAAGAAGCGAACAAAGTCATAATAGAAGATTTAAAGAAGAAAGGTCTGCTTTTAGCTGAGGACACAATAACCCACAGATACGGACACTGCTGGAGATGCAAGACTCCCATCATTTACAGAGCAACAGAGCAATGGTTCCTGAAAGTGAGCGAGCTAAAGGATAAGATGCTTAAAGAGATCGATAAGGTCGAATGGATCCCGGAGTGGGCTGGCGAATCGAGATTCAAAGATTGGGTAAGGAATGCGAGGGACTGGTGTATAAGCAGACAGAGATTTTGGGGTATCCCCCTCCCCATTTGGATATGTGAAAACTGTGGAAAGATGAAGGTTGTCGGAGATATAAACGAGATCGACTGGAAAGAAGATCTCGATTTCCACAGACCGAAGATAGATGAGGTTATGTTCGACTGTGAATGCGGGGGAAAGATGAAAAGGGTCAGCGACGTCTTCGACGTCTGGTTCGACAGCGGTGTTGCAAGCTGGGGGATGCTTAAGTATCCTCTGGTAAAAGAAGACTTCGAAAAACTTTGGCCTGCAGATTTCATAACCGAGGGGCACGATCAGACAAGAGGATGGTTCTACTCCCAGCTCGGAGCGAGTGTGATCAGTTTCGGTAGAATTCCCTACAAGACCGTCTTAATGCACGGATTCACGCTTGACGAAAAGGGCAGAAAGATGAGCAAGAGCTTGGGAAATGTCGTGGAGCCTGACGAAGTTGTCGAGAGGATAGGTGTGGATGCCTTCAGATTATACGTTCTTTCGTCCGCATTATGGGAGGATCTGAAATTTAGTTGGAATGAGGCTGAAAACTATCTAAGAGTTCTCAACATCTTCTGGAATGCAGTTAGATTCGTTTACACGTATATGAAACTTGACAGATTCAAAGAGATTGATGTTGAAAAAGCTGAATTGCGAGTTGAAGACAGATGGATTCTATCAAGGTTGGAGAGCTTCATAAAACTTGCAAAAGAAGCTATGGAGAACTACCAGCTCCACAAAGTTGTTAGGGTCTTCTCAGACTTTGTTACAGAGGATTTCAGCAGATGGTATATACAGCTAAGCAGAAGAAGGGTCTGGGAGGAAAGAGACTCCCCCTCGAAAGTGGCGGCTTACGCAACAATGTTCAGGGTTATCGACAAGGTTACGAAAGCTATGGCACCGATAATCCCCTTTATCTCAGAATATATCTACCAAAACTTCGTAAAAGAGTTCTCGGAGAGGGAAGAATCCATCTTCTTCGAGAGCTATCCAGAACCTGACGAAAAATGGATTGACAAAGATCTCGAAAGAAAAATGGATATTGTAAGGGATATCAGCGAAGCAAGCTATAACGCAAGACAGAAAGCTGGAATAAAGCTGAGATGGCCCCTTAAAAAGATGATTATCGAGGGGGATGACGATGTCAGGGAAGCTGTCGAGACACTGAGAGAGATTCTGCTAAACCAGTGCAATATTAAGGATATTGAATTTGTGAAGGAATTCGAGAAGAAAATTGTTGTAAAGCCAAATTACAAAAAGATAGGCCCCATACTAAAGGATAAAGTCAAGGACTTCTTAGAATACATAAACTCACTTAGCGAGGAGGATGTAAAGAATCTGATAAAATCGAACAAGATAGAATTCATGGGATTGGAACTCAAGCCGAGTGAGGTTCTTGAGGTCGAATACGTCGTCGGTGAAGACTACACGGTCTCGGACTTCCGTAAAGGTAATGTCTATCTTTACACAAGAATCGACGAAGAACTCAAAAGGGAAGCATATGCAAGAGAAATCGTTCGAAGAATTCAGGAGATGAGGAAAGAGCTTGATCTTGAGGTCGATGAATTCATAAAGACGTGGGTGGAGATCGATCCAAAGCTTGTTGATGGATGGATAAATTACATCAAAGAGGAAACAAGATCAAAAGACCTAACTTTTGGAGAGGTAAAGGGATACGTAAAGGAATGGAACATTAATGGATTAAAAGTTAAGATTGGAGTAGAGAGGTATGAATCTTGAGGATTGGTTTAAATTTTTCTACTACCAAATCTTGTCAGATTTTGGATTTGATGAAGAAAAAGACAAAGAAGCCGCCAGACTTATGCACTCTTTAGCAGGTGATAAGCTCCTCGATAAAGAAGTTATCAGAAACAAAGTCGAAGGAAGGGAAGTAGCTGTAATCGGTGGTGCCGTTGAAAACGAAATCAATACTGAAACAATCATCACAGCGGGAAAAGCAATCCTGAAATGGATGGAGATAAGCGATCGGACCCCTGATATTCATGTAACCGATATGGAAGAGGACTCCGATATTCTCATAGATTTGGAAAATAAAGGATGTCTGTTGATTTTGCACGCTCACGGAGATAATATAGATAGAATAAAAGATACGATCCCAAAAATCGGTCGTTTTATCGGAACTACTCAGCACTTTCCTTTCAACAGAATCTACAACTTTGGAGGATTTACAGACGGGGATAGAGCTGCAATAATCGCAAAAGAGTTTGGAGCCTCAAAGATCATCCTACATGGATTTAGGTTCCACTCTACTGGAATAAAGGGAAAAAAATTAACATGGGCAAAAAGAATCCTTAAATTCGAAGGAATTATTGAGTGTTAAATGAACAATAACGAATAATAAACCGTGATAAAGTTTATTACACCTCTTTCAGCTCTTCTTTAGATGGGAATTCGAAAGATATTTAAGCAAAAATATAAAGTTTTATAGAATAGGAGGGAGGTTATGGAAAAGAAGATCAGGGTTCTTATTGCCAAACCCGGTTTGGACGGGCATGATAGAGGTGCCAAAGTCATTGCAAGAGCTTTAAGAGATGCTGGTTTTGAGGTAATATACACAGGAATTAGAAGGACCCCAGCCGAAATCGCCGAAACTGCACTGCAAGAAGATGTGGATGTAGTTGGATTAAGCATACTGAGTGGAGCTCACCTAGAACTGGTTCCACTCGCAATAGAGGAACTAAAGAAGAGAGGCCTCGAACCGGGTAAGGATGTTATCGTTCTCGTTGGTGGCATCATTCCGCCGGAGGATGTTCCCAAACTGAAAGAATTAGGGGTTGCAGAAGTATTCGGACCCGGAACACCCCTGAATGAGATTGTCGAATACATTAAGAAAAGCACTGGAATGAAGGTGGTAGCATGATTAACAAGATTGACCATATCGGTATTGCTGTAAAGAATTTGGATGAAGCCATAGATCTCTACAAGAAATTGGGATTCGAAATCAAGGAGATCGAAGAGGTTCCTGAACAGAAAGTCAAGGTGGCTATGCTTCCAGTTGGGGAGAGCAAAATCGAGTTGCTCGAAGCTACTTCCGAGGACAGCCCGATCGCAAAGTTCATCGAAAAAAGGGGTGAGGGTGTTCACCATATCGCAATAAACGTTAGCGATATCGAAAAGGCTCTTCAAAATGCGAAGGAGAATGGACTCCAATTGATAGATGAAAAACCGAGAATTGGTGCTGGAGGTAAGAAAGTTGCTTTCATCCATCCGAAAAGCACGAAAGGTGTTTTATTAGAATTCGTGGAGGGATAAATCTTGAGGAAGGAGTTACTTGAGGATCTTTACAAGAGGATGGAATTAATCGAAAAAATGGGTGGTGACGAGAGAATCAAGAAACAGCACGAGGCAGGTAAGCTTACGGCAAGAGAGAGAATAGAACTACTATTGGATCCAGGTAGCTTTGTTGAATTAAATCCTTTTGTTGAAAAAAGAAACACTGATTTCGGTTTGGATAAAGTTTATCTGCCAGCCGATGGAGTTATCACGGGATACGGAACGATAGACGGAAGACCTGTCACAGTCTTCGCTCAAGATTTCACGGTAATGGGCGGTAGCTTAGGAGAAATGCATGGATTCAAGATTGCGTACCTCCTAGACTTTGCCGCCAAAGTTGGAATCCCGATTATCGGATTAAACGACAGTGGAGGCGCTAGAATCCAAGAGGGTGTTGATGCTCTAAAGGGCTACGGGGAAGTATTCTACAGAAACTCAATTTATAGTGGCGTTATCCCCCAGATAACAGTTATTATGGGGCCAAACGCTGGAGGTGCTGTTTACAGCCCCGCAATTGGTGATTTCATAATCCAAACGAAAAATCCAAGCTCATACATGTTCATCACAGGTCCAAAGGTTATCAAAGCGGTTACAGGTGAAGAAGTAACACCACAGGAACTCGGAGGTTGGGAAGCTCACGCAATGAAGAGCGGTAACGTCCATCTCGTCGCCGAAGACGACATCGACGCTTTAAGACTTGTCAGAAAGTTGATCAGCTATCTGCCGCTGAACAACTTAGAGGATCCTCCGAGGGTTGAAACTGGAGATGACCCTGCGAGATTAACTCCCGAAATAACGGATATAATCCCGGACGATCCCACGAAGCCGTACGATGTAAGGGATGTGATCAGAGTCATAGTGGATAATGGAGAGTTCTTGGAGATCCACCAATACTTCGCCCCGAACGCCGTTGTCGGCTTCGCAAGAATTGACGGGAGAACTGTCGGCATTGTTGCGAACAATCCAAAGTTCTATGCTGGTTGCTTAGACATAGACAGCAGTGACAAGATCGCGAGATTCGTCAGATTCTGTGATTGCTTCAACATACCAATCCTGACTCTTGTTGACGTTCCCGGTTATCTCCCCGGTGTCCAACAGGAATACGGAGGTATAATACGCCACGGTGCAAAAGTTCTCTACGCTTATAGTGAGGCAACAGTCCCACTCGTTACAATAATCTTAAGAAAAGCCTATGGAGGAGCGTATCTCGCCATGGGCAGCAAGCATCTCGGTGCCGATATCGTTTATGCCTACCCGACCGCGGAAATTGCCGTTATGGGTCCAGAAGGAGCTGCCGAGATCGTGTTCAGGAAAGAGATTGAAGCTGCAGAGGATCCGCAAAAGAAACTTCAAGAGAAGATAGAAGAATACAGAGCCAAATTCGCAAACCCATACAGAGCGGCAGCAAGAGGATACATAGACGATGTAATCGATCCAAAATACACAAGAGTGAAAATTGTATCAGCGTTGAGAATTCTTGAAACAAAGAGAGAGAAGCTTCCACCTAAGAAGCACGATAACATGCCCTTGTGAGGTGATCCGAATGGACATTAACGAGTTTATAGCTGCTGTTGCAGCCATTCATAAGTATATGGAGGAGCATGCCGAGAAACCGATAGAAATCAGAAGAGAATTAAGCTATTGGAAGATCCTCTCAAGATCATTTGGGTGGTAATATGGTGAAGTATTCCGTAGTAGTCAATAACGTCAAATATGAAGTAGATGTAGAGGAGATCGGTCCAAACAAATTTAAAGTTAGTGTCAACGGTAAAGAAGAAATAATCGAAATGATACCAAAGATAGCCAAGATTGTTAGTGAAGCTGTTGTTGCAGCCCCGGCACCAGTTAAAGCCCCCACAGTCAAAGCTGAAAAGGCTGGAAAAGAACTCAAAGCAGAGATGTCCGGAACTATTATTAAGGTTCTCGTTAAACCCGGAGATGTTGTAAAGAAGGGGCAACCTGTGCTCATTTTAGAAGCAATGAAAATGGAAAACGAAGTAGTATCACCCTTTAACGGTGTTGTGGAATCCGTTGAAGTTACCGAAGGTGCAAAAGTTCAAGCAGGAGCAGTTCTCATAAGATTCAAGGAGGAAAGAGCCGAAATAGCTAAAGTTGCTACGAGTGCAGGCTGATGAGGTTCTTAGGGAGGTGTTTTTTATGAATAAGAAGGAGTGGGAAGAAAAGTATGTAAAACCCCTACTTGAGAAGGCTCCTGAAAGAAAGAAGGAGTTCAGAACATCAAGCGGCTTTGTAGTTGATAGACTCTACACACCAGAGGATGTCCAAATAGATTACGAGAAAAAACTTGGTTATCCCGGAGTATATCCGTTTACGAGGGGCGTTTACCCCACAATGTATAGAGGGAGAGTCTGGACAATGAGGCAGTATGCTGGATATGGAACCGCAGAGGAAACAAACAGGAGATACAAGTATCTACTGGAGCAAGGTCAGACCGGACTGAGTGTAGCGTTTGATCTTCCGACACAGACTGGATACGACAGCGATCATCCAATGGCTTTGGGAGAGGTCGGAAAAGTCGGCGTAGCTATATCCACTTTAGAGGACATGCAGATTCTCTTCGACGGGATTCCTCTCGATATGGTTTCCACTTCAATGACAATTAACTCGACGTGCGCTCAGATTCTCAGCATGTATATTGTTGTAGCCGAAAGTCAGGGAGCCCACAGAAGTCAGCTAAGAGGAACAGTCCAAAACGATATGCTTAAAGAATACATCGCTCGTGGAACCTATATCTTCCCACCGGAGCCATCCCTTAGACTCGCTACGGACATAATAATGTTCTGCGCAAAGGAAATGCCGAAATGGAATTCGATCAGCATCTCTGGATACCACATGGAGGAGGCTGGCGCAACCCCTGTCCAGGAGGTCGCTTTCACGTTAGCTAACGGAATTGAATACGTACAGAGAGTTATCGACAGAGGAATGGATGTGGACCAATTTGCTCC
Organism: uncultured archaeon; assembly: GCA_964655455.1. GTDB lineage: Archaea > Halobacteriota > Archaeoglobi > Archaeoglobales > Archaeoglobaceae > Geoglobus. The sequence goes on along the minus strand of CAZZMN010000012.1, from coordinate 5,430 downwards.
CCAACTTAGCTTCTTCTTCGCCGCTGGTAACAACTTCTTCGAGGAGATAGCGAAATTCAGAGCAGCACGCCGCCTATGGGCTAGAATAATGAAGGAAAGATTTGGTGCCAAAGATCCGAGGTCGATGATGCTCAGATTCCACGTTCAAACAGCTGGATGCACACTGACAGCACAACAGCCTGAGAACAATATCATCAGGGTTACCCTCCAAGCTCTGGCGGCCGTTCTTGGTGGTTGCCAGTCACTCCATACAAACAGTTACGATGAGGCCATCTGTCTACCAACAGAGAAGGCAGTCAGAATCGCCCTAAGGACACAGCAGATCATTGCTGAAGAGAGCGGTGTAACAGATACAGTCGATCCACTTGGCGGTGCATACTACGTCGAGTGGCTAACAGATCAGATCGAAGAGGAAGCCATGAAATACATCGAAAAGATTGATGAAATGGGTGGAATGGTCAGAGCAATCGAAGAAGGATTCCCGCAGAGAGAGATTCAGAGATCTGCTTATGAGAAGCAGAAGGCAATCGACAGCGGAGAACTTGTGGTTGTCGGTGTTAACAAGTATAAGATCGACGAAGAGATTCAAATGGAACTCCTAAGAGTCGACGAAAGTGTTGTCAAAAAGCAAATCGAGAGGTTAAGAAGATTCAGAGAAAACCGCGACAAGTCGAAGGTCGAGGAAGCTCTGTCCAAGCTCAAAAAAGCCGCCGAGAATCCTGAAGAGAACTTGATGCCCTACGTCATTGAAGCTGTCAAAGCAAAGGCAACCCTTGGAGAAATGACTGATGCACTAAGAGAAGTATTCGGAGAATACAGAGCACTACAGATATTCTAAAATCTATTTTCCACTTTTATTTTCACCTGTTTTAGTAATGAACTTGGCATCGAATCGTTTAACGTTCCCATTCTTAAACATCTGTGTGTTTTACTGTCTGAAAATTTTTCAGAAGTCTGAAATCGATTAGGAATCACATAAAAAAGAAAAAGTTGATATACAAGGGTATCTTCTTTCTTTGCCATCGGGCTTTCACCGTGAAGATACCACGCTACATCCGTCCTTAAAAGCCTTTTTAGCGACAGAGGGAAAATTTAGAACTCAATTGATTCTTTGATCTCCAAAATTTTACATTTTATACCTTCTTTTTCAAGAATGTCCTTAAGACCTTCGGCATTTGCTCTTTTTTCTGACTTGTAGTGAATTGGTATTACAAGTTCAGGTTTCAGCCTCTTCATCTCCATCAGATAGTCATTGTAGTAGTCGGGAAAACACGCAGTCAGAACAATCCTCGGGTTGCAATCTGGGAATTTTGCGGAATCTCCAGCATGGAGAACTCCCTGATATAGATAGCTCACAGATTCAATAGCTTTCCAGCACCAACTTTCAAGAACTTCAATGTCATCAAAGGTCATTCCGGGTTTTACGGCGATTCCATCGAGTTTGTATAATTCGAGCGTATGTTTGGGAGCCAAAAGCTTTCTGTATTCGATCTTTTTCAGTTTCTCGACATCGATGTGATCATCATGCTCGTGAGTGATCAAAACGTAATCAAATTGTCCTTCGGGCTCGGCTAAATAGTTCGGGTCGATGATGACTCTTAGATCTCCATCGATAACAACACAGGAATTTCCCAGCCATGTCAGCTTCATAATAGCAAATACGATTAAGGAATAAAAAAGATTATCTTAAGTCAGGACGGTAAAAGATCATGCGAAGCGATATTGTAAAGAAGGGAATCGACAGAGTTGCACATAGAGCTCTTTTAAAAGCTCTCGGATTAACGGACGAAGATATTGACAAACCCTTCATCGGAATTGCAAACGCCTACAACACGGTAGTCCCCGGACACATGTCCCTCGATAGGATAACAGAATTCGTTAAGATAGGGGTTGCTTCTGCCGGAGGCGTCCCGTTCGAATTCGGCGTCATCGGGATCTGTGACGGAATAGCAATGGGTCACAAGGGTATGAGCTATGCTCTTCCTTCAAGGGAACTTATCGCCGATTCAATCGAAGCAATGGTTGAGGCTCATCAGTTCGACGGACTTGTCGTAGTCGGAAGCTGCGATAAAATCATTCCCGGAATGCTTATGGCAATCTTAAGGTTAAATATACCTGCAATAGCAGTTACCGGAGGCCCGATGATCCCGGAGAAAGTTAATAATCAATACGTTTCGATAAAAGATGCTTTTGAAGCCGCTGGGCTGTTCAAAGCGAAAAAAATCGATGAGAAAGAGTTAAAGCTCTACGAGGATTTCTGCGCACCTTATTGTGGAAGCTGTCAGGGTCTATTCACAGCAAATACGATGCAGATTCTAACGGAAGTTATGGGATTAAGTCTGCCCTACACATCAACATCGCCGTGTGGCTCCTCAAGAAAGTTAAGAATTGCAAAAGAAGCCGGTAGGAGGATCGTGGAACTCGTTAGAGAGAGAATAAAACCTCTAGACATTATAACTGAAAGAAGCTTCGAAAATGCAATTACAATGGACATGATTATAGGTGGCTCTACAAACACAGTCCTCCATATTCCCGCAATCGCAAAAGAAGCGGGAATTCGCATAGATTTGGATTTATTTGACGAGATCAGCAGGAAAACGCCACACCTCGTTGCCTTAGATCCCGCAAGCAGAGACATGATCATTCACCTTGATGAGAGCGGAGGAGTTCCCATGATCATCAAAAAGGCTAAGGAGCTGTTCCACAACGAGATGACAGTTAGCGGAAAAAGGCTCTATGAGATAGCAGAGGAAGCCGTTGTGAGGGGAAGGGATATCATAAGAGATCCGACAAATCCGATTAGTAGAGAGGGTGGCATAGCAATCCTTAGGGGAAATATTGCGGAGAAAGGAGCCGTTATCAAAACAGCTACCGTTGACAAAGATATGATGGTATTCAAAGGAGAAGCAAGGGTTTTCGACTCAGAACAGGAGGCTCTAAAATCGATACTTGACGGAGAAATCCAAGAAGGAGATGTCGTCATCATAAGATATATGGGGCCAAAGGCAGCGGGAATGCCCGAGATGCTTCTGCCTACTGCGGCGATAGCGGGAATGGGTCTGAAAAGGGTTGCCCTGATAACAGATGGGAGATTCAGTGGAGCTACAAGAGGCCCCGCAATTGGTCACGTTTCTCCGGAAGCTCTAAGCGGAGGGAATATTGCCCTTATCGAAGATGGGGACGTGATATTGATAAATATTCCAGAGAGGAGACTGGATGCGAAAATCAGTAATGAGGAGCTGAAAGAGAGACGAGAAAAGTGGAAACCGAAGGAGATCAAGCACAGGGGATACTTGGCAAAGTATTCCAAGCTCGTTAAAGGGGCGGATGAAGGTGCCACAATGATATGAATTTTTTCTTCAAAGGTGAATATTCGCGCAGGAAGCTTAGAGCGGTATGTTTTTCCTATATTAGATTCTCCTAACCTCTATTACTTCAAGGGGTACGCGCTGCAACCTTTTTCCTATTTCATATTTTGCAATCCTTGCGGCGTGTTCTTCACTTTGAGCGTTAAAAACCTTCATCTCGAAAATTAATCCAACAAGAGCTGTTCCAGCTACCATAAAGACACTTTTAAGCGGCTCATGACATCTCGGACACTCTGTATCGCCAACATCAATCTCCACGAAATCGAGATCTGGACTTAAACGCTTTCCAGCTTCGGCAACGGCTATGTTCATTGCGTCCTGAACGCTTTTTACTTTTCTAACAATCCAAGCACCTTGAAGAACTACCAAGTAATCTGGCATGATCTCACCACACTTTGTCGAGTTCCCTATCTTCTTTTTCGGATATTACTTTTACTTCCATTAATCTCCATCCCTTTCGGTCTTTTATCAGTGCAATTGGTTTTCCCTTACAGTAGAACAAGTCTATCTTTTTTTCAAATTTGTGTTTTCTCTTGCATATAGGACAGTCAACTTCAATCAGATCCATCTGACAAGGAGCAACAAGATAGTTTATAGTATTTTCTTTACACTCCCGCCAAAACTAAAAAACGCTCTATGTAGCGAATCTAATTCGTGGAAATGCTCCTACTTCTAAGGAAGCACTTTGCAGCTATCAGGAGTGCTGACGACCAAGTCACTACTGGCACAGTTTCAAAGCTTTTGAAGTAGAGCCGGCGATATCACACTTCACCAGACCTAAGACGAAACCGTCTCACATTCTTAACATTTTATCCAGCCTTACAGCTGCAATTATCGATAGTGCCGAAAGTCCAAGCACTATTAAACCAATGAAAATAATATAGTGAAGCAATCTGAGCATTCCACGAGAAGCAGCTGAATCATAAAAAATTAGAGAGAGGATTAAGACGGAGACAGATAAAACAAGCAGGAAAAATCCGGTGACATAAAGGGTTGCGAAAATTCTTTTCAAAACACTTCTGGGGTATCCTGAAGCCTTTTTAAGAAATGAAAGAACTGTAAGATAAAGAAAGGCGAAAATTGGTAATATCATCGAGTAACCAGCAGATTCAAACCCAAGGATTGCCAAAATTACTGCAATAATTAAAGCCATCAGCGAAAGCCACATCAGGAACATTAACTACTGTTGATTCCGCAGTATTTATGTGCTGTGTGAATCTTGAGCAGCCACAGGCTCAGCATTTGACGGTGGAAGTTATTCGTGGTAATGAAATTCGGAAGCAGTTTTGACTTCCCGGCTATGGAGGACAAGAATCTGCCCTGTATGGCGATCCAGAGATTTTTGGCTTGATTCTGTAGCCATAAGGCTTAGCCATTAATCAACCATCTGCTTCATGATTTTCGGGCTTGATGTGCTCTCCGCGAATGACATGATCGCAAAAAAAATTAATTAAATGCCGGCTATATGCAACATGAACTGGTGGGCTCTCGATCCTGAAGATGTTATCGAAACCTTAGGAACGAATTCAAATGGATTGAAGGAAGAAGAAAGAAAAAGAAGACTTGAAAAATACGGGCTCAATGAGGTCAAAGGTAAGGAAAAAAGCCCGTTCCAGATTCTAAGCAAGCAGTTCCTGAATCCACTTCTCCTCATACTTATCATTTCCACAATCGCATTTCTTTTGCTTGATTTTATCAGCGAGGCAATCATAGTAATAATAATAGTTGTAATAAGCGTTCTGGTTGGCTTTCTTCAGGAATGGAAGGCAGAAAACATCATGAGAGAGCTAAAAAAACTTCTAATACCTAAATCCCTTGTTCTAATTGATGGAAAGGTAAAGGAGATCGATTCCAGATACCTTGTTCCCGGAGACATAATAGTCATTGAAGCTGGAATGAAAGTTCCTGCTGATGCGAGGCTGATTGAAGCAAAAGAGCTAACAATTGATGAGTCCATTCTTACCGGAGAATCTTTTCCGGTCGAAAAAAGGGTTGAAAAAGTCGATGAGAGGACCCCGCTGACGGAAAGAAGCTGCATGATATACGCCGGAACTTTTGTGGC
>CAZZMN010000011.1:0-11920 GCA_964655455.1 uncultured archaeon | reverse complement strand
AATGTCAGGACATGATCGCCCATAAAACCATTTTCATTCGAATTCCAGTATTCGGATTTGTCTTTCTTCTACCCTTTATAATAGCTATAATTTCAGCCGGAATAGGATATCTCAGGATACCTCCTGAAGAGGTTGCAAAATCAGTTTTTAAGCTGATTCATAATGCAATCTCATATTCTGGTGAAGAGCTGACGGTAACAGACATAGTTCTCTTTCAGATAAGGCTGCCGAGGATAATTTTGGCGGGAATAGTTGGCTGCAGTCTTGCGGTATGTGGTGCTGTTCTTCAGAGCATCTTTCGAAATCCACTAGTTGAACCATACATTCTTGGAATTTCAAGCGGTGCAGCGTTCGGAGCGGCACTGGCAATAGGTCTGGGATTATTCAGTGGCTCAGTTCAGCTTTTAGCCTTCTTTTTTGGAATGATCTCTGTCTTCTTGGCCTACAGCATGGCCAAAAGTGGTTCAGAAGTTCCTGTTGTAAACCTGGTGCTTGCAGGAGTAATAGTATCTGCACTTTTTACGGCACTGACTTCGCTAATTAAATTCTTTGTGGATCCCCATCAGCTTGCTGGAATCGTTTACTGGATAATGGGAAGCTTTTCCCATGCAAGTTGGAGCAATCTTGCTCTGATAACACCACCAATACTGCTCTGCCTAATTTTGATCACAGCCATGAGCTGGAGGCTTAATGTTCTTTCCCTTAGCGATGAAGAGGCAAAGGCCCTCGGAGTTAACGTTAATAGGGAGAGATTTGTCTTCCTCTGTCTTTCAACATTTATGACAGCATGTGCCGTTTCTATAAGCGGAATAATTGGCTGGGTTGGGCTTCTGATTCCCCACATTGTAAGACTTTCATTCGGTTCTGACAACCGTATTGTAATTCCGGTTTCAGCTTCGCTTGGCGCGAGCTTTATGATCCTTGCAGACGATATAGCAAGAAGTGCATTCAGCTTTGAATTGCCGATAAGCGTTCTCACAACAATTCTCGGTGCACCCGCATTCATGTTCCTAGTTAGAAGGAGGGCGAGGAGAGTATGGCTTTAAGGGTTGAAGGGCTGAGATTTAGCTATGGTAAAAGGTTGATCCTTGATGGAGCTGAACTGGAATTAAGAGAAGAAGAGATACTAACTCTCCTTGGCCCAAATGGCTGTGGGAAAACAACTCTCCTTAAATGCATAAACAGGATTCTGAAACCTGAAGATGGGGCAGTTTTTATAGATGGAAGAAACTACTTCGATATGAGTGAAAGAGAAATTGCCATGTCCTTGGGCTATGTCCCACAAGAACACAGGCCCCCATTCCCCTATACAGTCCTAGATTTTGTTCTCCTCGGAAGATCTCCGCATTTAGGAATGTTCTCCCATCCAAGCGAAAAGGATAAAAGAATTGCAATGGAATCCCTGAAAACTGTAGGAATCGAAAAACTTGCAAAAAGAGCATATACGGAGCTCAGCGGCGGAGAAAGACAGCTTGTTCTCATTGCAAGAGCTCTGGCAACAAATGCTAAGATTTTGCTCCTAGATGAACCAACTTCTCATTTAGATTTCAGAAATTCACACAGAATTCTTTCATTAATAAGGAGAATAGTCAGGGAAAAGAGGCTTTCTGCAATAATAACCCTCCACGATCCAAATCTTGCCTGCATGTATTCTGACAGGATAGCGATTGTGAGCAGAGGCAGAATTATCAGGATAGGCAAACCGGATGAGGTTATGGACGAACGGATTCTGATGGAGGTTTACGGGATCAATGTAAGGATTCTGAGAGTTGATGGATTTAACTACATATTTGCGGAGGTGTCGGAATGAGGTCGATAATTTTGTTTTCTTTGTTGTTGACTCTCGTAGCATTTTCCGGTTGCATTTCCACTCCGGAGGAATCCTCTAAAGGAGAGAAGAGCATGAAGATCATCGATATGGCAGGGAGAGAGATCATTATACCTTCAAAGGTTGAGAGGGTCGTCGTACTGAATTCAGAGACTATGAGTCTGATGAAGGCACTGAAGGTTGAGGCAAAAGTTGTGGGAGCAAGTGCATGGGCTTTCAAAAATCCATTGATTCCAAAAATTTACAAAATGGATGAAATACAAAATGTTGGCACGGCCAGCAAACCGAATGTTGAAGCTATAATATCGTTAAAACCGGATCTTGTTATAACCTACTACTGTGGCAAGAGTGAACAATACGCATACGAAACTCCAGCTGAGGATGTGAAAAAACTGGAAGAAGCTGGAATACCTGTTATTGGAATATGCGTTGCTGTTACTAGAAAAGCCGACATAGAGGAATATGATCAACATATAAGATTGATTGGAAAGATATTTGGAAAGGAAAACGAGGCTGAGAAACTTGTATCATATCTCGGGGAATTAAGATCGAATCTATCGAAAATGCTCGAAAAAGTAGACAGAAAAGTAAAGGTTGTTTACAGCTGGAGCGAACAAAACAGAATATCTGGCAATAGCACGATAACCCATACGATCATCGAACTGGCAGGAGGCATAAACATAGGAAGAAACATCTCACAACCATACGCTACCGTTAATCCCGAGTTCATAGTTGAATCTGACCCAGATGTTTGGATAATCTGGAGATCTGCAAAGTATGGGCCAGACGATATAATCGGTAATCCGGCATACTCTAAAATAAAAGCCGTTAAAGAGAGAAGGGTCTACAAGGAGCCAGGAATTCTCTTCTCGAGCTGGGAGCCAATAATTGCCCATCTTTCCATTTACTGGCATGCAAAGAAGTATTATCCCGATTTGCCTTTTGATTTTGAAGAAATCCAGAAAGACGTCTTTAAGAAGTTCTATGGGGTGATTACATGAGGCTATCCTTTCTAATCGGTTATGGAGGATCTGCACTTCCTCTCATTTCCAAATTGCTTAAGGAGGAGTCTGAGGAACATGGATTCGATTATATTGCAATAAACAGTGATCTATCGGAGCAGTATCTCGAAGAAATCCTTGAATCCGATTTTGTAGCAATATATGCCCACGAGCTCCCTAAAACTGTTCATGAGGCTCTAAAGAATTGCAAAGCAAAGATAATAGCTCCAATTTCTGAAAGCCTTTTAGATCTATCCAAAGGAGAAGGAGAATTCATTCTGGAAGTCTCAAGATATTTTAAGGTTGGAGGGGAAAGAAATCTGAGAAATCTGATCCATTTAGCGCTCAGAAAACTCGGTCTTCCGGTTGAAGTTGAGCCTGTTGAAGATGTTCCATGGCATGGAATATACCATCCAAGGTTTGGAGTCTTCAGAAGCATTGAGGAGTACATGTCAAGATACGAATTGAGGCGACCGACTGTTGGAATTATATTTTTCAGGTCTCAATGGATTTACGGAAATACCTTATACATCGACGAAATCATAGAAGAGCTCGAGAAAGAAGGTTTGTCTGTTTTGCCCGTATTCACCTATGGATCCCGGGATGATATGCTGAAAACTCCAACTGCTGAGGATTCGATAAGAACCTTCTTCTTTAAAGAAGGAAAAGCTTTGGTCGACATAATTTTGAGTGCAAAGTTCTTCTTCCTGTTAGATCATGGAAATTATTTCAGAGACAAAAGCGGAGGACTTGAGGCAAACTTAGAGCTTTTGAAGAAATTAAATGTGCCCATAATCGATTTGGTTCTCTCGTCTTATAAGAGCGTTGAAGAGTGGCTGAAAGAACCTGAAGGTCTCGATTACTTCTCCCAAGTATATGGGGTTATCATGCCAGAAGTGGATGGGATAATAGAGCCCATCTTTGTAGCTGGGGCAAGGATTGAGAATGGTGCGAAAATCTACGAACCATACAGACCACATGCAAAGTATATAGCAAGAAGGGTGAAGAAATGGATAGAGCTGAAGTTGAAAGACCGGAAAGACAGAAAAATTGCAATAATTTTGATAAATCCACCATGCAAAGGGCTGGAGGCAAGCATAGCAGTTGGAATGGGGCTTGATGTTCCAGAATCCATTGCCAGACTTCTTAAGAGACTGAGAGAAATCGGATATTATGTTGGAGAAAAAATTCCAGAAAATGGAAAGCAGCTGATAGACATTATTCTAAAAAGAAAAGCAATAAGTGAGTTCAGATGGACCTCGGTTGAGGAAATAGTCAGAAGTGAAGGAGCGGTTGCATTTGTCGATGAAAAAACTTATCTGGAATGGTTCGAGGAACTTCCAGAAGACGTGAAAAATAAGATGATAGAAGACTGGGGACATCCTTCAGATGTTCTAAATGGAAGAGTTCAGAAAGATCTCGTCGGAATGGTTTATGAAGGAAAATTCGTAATACCCGGAATACTTTTTGGCAATGTTTTCATAACTCCACAACCAAAGTTTGGCTGTGCAGGAGCTGCTTGTGATGGAAAGGTTTGCAGGATTCTGCATGATCCAAAGATTAGCCCACCCCATCAATGGCTTGCCGTTTATCGCTGGATTACAAGGGTTTTCAGGGCCGATTTAATCCTGCATTTTGGAACACACGGTTATCTCGAATTTCGTCCCGGAAAGGGGGTTGGCCTTTCACCGAGCTGCTGGCCTGAGATAAGCATAGATGATGTTCCGCATCTATACATTTACATTGTTTCCAACCCAATGGAAGGAGTTGTAGCAAAAAGAAGAAGCTATGCAACGATAGTGGATCATCTATATCCACCAATGACAATGGCGGAAGTTCTCGACGAACTTGATTTCCTTCTTAATCAATATGCAAAGGCCAAACAGATTGGAGATCTTACAAGGGCCGAAATAATCTTTAAAGAAATAATAGAAGTTGCAAAGAAAAACAAAATTCCAGTAAGGGAGAACAAAACAACCATTGAAGACATTCACAGATATGTTGAAGCTGTCAGAGGGAGTCAGATAAATCTGGGTCTTCATGTATTTGGTAACCCTACCAGAGATCCTTCAAAGCTTGCAGATTATGTTGTTACCATTATGAACTATGATTCTCACAGCTTCCCCTCGATAATAAGGGTGCTTGCAGAATGCTTGGGACTGGATTATGATGAACTTAGAAACGAACCGCTTAAGACAAACGAATTTGGTCTGACAAATTCCGAAACAATCGAAATCCTTAGAAAAACTGCAATTAAAGTGATTGAGAAGGTTTTAAGGAATCCCGAATTAGAAGGTAGAATTGTCGAGGTAGTAAATTCTGAGATTGAAAATCTTCTGGGTGAGGCCTATGCTGAAAATCGGTAAGAATTATAAAAAGGTTGAAGAGGCATTTTTGAGAGCACTGGAAGTTGCTAAGAAAATCATCGAATGCGAAAAAGAGTATGATGGGCTCTTTAAAGGTTTTGATGCCGGTTTTGTTGAACCCGGTGCAAGCGGAGCAATAACGAGGGGTAAAATAGAAGTTTTGCCGACGGGCAGAAATTTCTATGCAGTAGACCCAACGATTTTGCCAACAAGAGCAGCTTGGAAAGTTGGTGTAGAAACGGCAAAAAAGCTTCTCAGATACTATTTCGAAAAACACGGAAAATATCCTGAAAGTATAGGGCATGTTGTTTGGAGCATAGATGCTTACAAAGCTGATGGAGAGCAATTAGCTCAAATCCTTTATCTAATCGGAGTAAAACCCGCCTGGGGGCAGGATGGCTCTGTAAAGGGAATAGAAATCATTCCGCTTGAAGAACTCGGACGACCCAGAATTGACTGTGTCATAAACATGAGCGGAATAGTAAGGGATACGCTTCCCAATTACATTTATCTAATCGACGATGCTATAACAAAAGTTGGAGTTCTGGATGAACCGGTTGAAATGAATTACATAAAAAAACATTACTTGGAACACGTATCAAAGCTCATGGAGCTCGGGATAGATCAAAAAGAGGCTGAAGAACTCGCGATGAGCAAGATATTCTGCTCCCCTCCGGGAAGCTACGGTGTCGGAGTAAATTTCGCTGTTGAGGCTTCTGCTTGGAAGAACGATGAGGATCTTGCAAAAACTTGGATTCATTGGACGGGCTATTCATATTCAAGAAGAAGTTTCGGCAAAAAGGCGATTGAGGCACTTATTCTGAATCTTTCAAAAGTTGAAATCGTTAGCAGAAATCATGTGAGCGATGAACACGATATCTTTGGATGCTGTTGCTATTACTCATATCATGGCGGATTCTACAATGCTGTTAAGAGTTTTACAGAAAAGGACATCGAAATAGTCACTGTAGACACAAGAGATATCTCCAGAACTCAGGTAAGAGAGCTAAAAGAGGAGATAGAAAGAGTTGTCAGAGCAAAGCTTCTGAATCCTTTATGGATTGAAGAAATGAAAAAACACGGATACAGAGGAGCAAACGAGTTTTCAAAAAAGATACTACACCTTTACGGCTGGTCAGCAACAACAAAATTGGTTGAGGACTGGATTTTCGAGGAAATTGCTGAAAAATACGTTCTCAATGAGGAGATGAGGAAATTCTTTGAGGAAAACAACATCTATGCACTTGAGGAGATTGTCAGAAGGCTGATCGAGGCCAAGGAGAGGGGTATATGGAATGCAAATGATGAGCTGCTGAAGAAGCTTAGAGAAATTTACGGAGAGATCGAGGGAATTCTGGAGGAAAAAATTGTCGGAGATGTCCAAGGTGGCGCTGTGGAGTTTCTCTCACCTGAAGATGTCGAGAACTGGAGAAAAAACATTTCCGATGTCATAAAAGCATGGGAGGCTGTGAAATGAGGAAGGGCTATTTTGCAATCTTTTTGCTGATAGCAAGCTTAAGCTGCTGTGTGCAGGAATCTGAAAAGAAGGGAATAGAAGTAGTTGACATGGCAGGAAATACAGTAATTCTGAATGAAACTCCAAAAAGAGCAGTCTTCCTTTCTGGTGAATCTTGGGTTTACGCACTGAAGATTAAAGATAGAGTTGTTGGCTTCTCTGATTTGGCGAAGAAAAACCCGATAATACTCAAAATTGATCCTGATGTTGGAAAAATGCAATCGGTAGGAGAAATGAGCAGAATAAATGAGGAGGCACTGATCGCGCTGAATCCCGATTTAATCGTTATCTGGGACCAGCCTCCAGGCTATAAAGAGAATGCAAAGAAGCTTGAAAAGCTCGGAATTCCGATTGTGAGGCTCGGTTATGTCAAAAAATACCCGGATGACATCTGCAGACAGGCCAGAATTCTTGGAGAGATTTTCAGGGTGCAGGAAAGGGCGGAAAAGGTCTGCAAATATATCGAGGAGAAGTGGACCGAACTGGAAGGTAAAAGAATAAAGAGGGATGTAAAGGTTCTGTATTCCTTTACGGATTCCACATACATAGCGTGCAACGCCTCAGGTCAGCCTTACGTTACTTTCATAAATCTTGCCGGCGGAAAAGTGATTTCGCCAAGCTGTAACTCCACGTGGGTTAAGGTGAGCAAAGAATGGATAGTAAGCGAGAATCCAGAAGTTTGGATAATAAGCTACTATGCTCCTTACAGTGAGGAAGATATAAAATCAGATCCAGTTTTTGGAGAGATTGAGGCAGTGAAAAAGAACGCTGTTTTCAAAGAGAGCCACATGCCCATGCAGTTCCTAGAACCATACTTCCTGCTAACAGTCTCAGAATACTGGGAATGGATAAATGGAGAGAAGGCAGTAGACGAAAACGAACTGTTATGGCAGATTTACCTCAAATAAAAAAAGGTTGAGGGAATGTTATGAAGAAGCGAATAAAAATTCTGCTAATATCAACAGTTGTTAACAAAAGTTTAAAAAATGCGATTAAAGATGTTGCAGAATTCTGCGATGTAAAGCTAATATATTCACACGATCTTAAAAAATTTGACAAAAGCAGTCTGCAAGCCCTTGTTGACTCCGCTGATATAATTCTCTCCGATATACGCGGAGATCCGGGAATTCTGAACGAGATAGAATTCCATGAGAAGGATGTAATAGCTCTCGTTGGAGGTAGCAGCCTTGCTGCCAGAGCAAAGCTTGGAAAGTTCAGAATGCCTAAGGAAGTTGCTTCTTCCTTCATCTCAGATCCAGCATCCATTAAAAGGAGAATTGAAAACATTCAGAAAGCAATAGAAATCGCGGGAAAAATACTGCCATTTGGAGCTCTTAGAGATGCAAGAAATTACGTAAAGACCCTAAGATACTGGGTAAACGGAGGCTACGAGAATTACAGAAATATGTTCCTTCATCTCTGCAAAGTCAAAGGAATCGATGTTGAGGTAAAAGACCCGATCGAGTTTCCGGATTTCGGATTCTATCATCCGGTTCATGGATTCGATTACAGACCAGTCGATAAAAGACCAAAAATCGGAATTGTTTTTTATGGAGGAATGCATTTCGAGCAGTGCCAGAAAACACTCGAAGAGATAGTGAAACAGTTTGAAAAAAGGAATCTGACCGTGGTTCCTGTTTACAGCGATGGAATTCTTAATCTGAATGCCATTGAGCTAATGAAGGATGTCGACGCGATTTTAAGCCTTCTCTGGTTCAGACTTAACGGCGGACCAATGGGAGGGGATCCAGGGAAAACAATAGAGCTTCTAAAGAAAAAGAAGGCGAAACTCTTCACTCCAGCATTGATGTACAACCAGAAACTTTTAGACTGGGAAAGGGATCAAAGAGGCCTGAATATGGTTAATCTTTTTGCAAGTGTTACCCTGCCGGAAATGGATGGTTCCGTTGAACCAATTCCAGTATGCGGAGTTCATGATGATGAAGTTGTTGAAATTGCGGACAGAGTTGAGAGACTGTGCGAAAGGATTGAGAAATGGGTAAGCCTGAGGTATAAACCGAACCATGAAAAAAGAGTTGCGATAATAATCTACGATTATCCACCCGGTGAGGAAAATCTGGGCAATGCCGCTTATTTGGACACATTCGAGAGTCTGAAAGTGATACTGAACAAGCTAAGAAGTGAGGGGTACAGGGTAGAGACAACGGACGTCGGTGAAGTTCTGCTGAAGAAGAGACTTTTCAACCCGAAATTTTTCTCAGAGAAAGCCATCGATTGTCCAAGATTGAGCAAAGAAGATTACATGAAATTTTTCAATCAGTTATCCGAAGAAATGAGGAAAGAAGTCATAGATAGCTATGGAGAGCCGCCGGGAAACATTATGGTGGATGGAGAAGATATACTCATCCCAGTTGTTCTGTTCGGTAATGTTGCTGTCGGTATTCAGCCGGCAAGAAGAAAAGTTATTGAGGAGGACGATCTTCTTTCTGTTCTGCACGATAAGACGAAGCCGCCGCACCATCAGTATCTTGCCTTCTACTTCTGGCTTAAAAACATCTTCAGAGCGGATGCAGTAATACATCTGGGCACTCACGGAACGCTGGAGTTTATGAAAGGTAAAGAATGCGGAATGAGCTCGAAATGCTGGCCAGACGTCTTAATATCATCAATGCCCCACATCTATGTATATCATGTAACAAATGTTTCTGAGGCCACAATTGCAAAACGAAGAAGTTATGCAACACTGATAAGCTACAACTCTCCCCCCTATACAACTGCAGATCTTTACGATGAATACGCAAGACTTGAAGAGCTGATCGAGGAATACAGAATGGAAAGAAGTGAAGCAAGAGCGGAGGCTGCGAAGACCAGAATACTTGAACTTGCAGAAAAACTTGGAATGGAGAAGGACATTGAAAAAATTGAGGCAAGAATTTATGAATACAAGCGCTCAATAATTCCCAAAGGTCTACACGTCCTTGGAAGAAAATACGAACCTGATGAATTAAAGGAATTTATACTTTTATTTAGCAGATATGATAGAGGCGAAATCAAGTCGCTTTACAGACTGATAGCAGAAAAAAATGGACTAAAATACGAGGAAGTTCTGGAAAATCCAAGAATTATGAGGAAAATCGAAGAAGAAGCAAGAAAAATTGTAGATGAATTTCTCTCCGGAAGAACAAAAAAAGAGTTCGAGCAAACTCTAAATTTCTGCAAAAAAATCGCAGAAAAATTCTCAAACAACGAATTAGAGCTTGAAAATCTTATTAGAGCTCTGAAAGGAGAATACATCGAGCCATCTATTGGAGGGGATGTTATAAGGAACCCGGAAGTCCTGCCAACAGGCAGGAATCTCTATCATTTCGATCCTTTAAGAATTCCAACTGAGGCTGCAGTTGAAAGGGGAAAAAAGGTTGCAAGAGACATGATTGAAAAATACGTAAAGAACCATGGAAAGTATCCGGAGACGGTTGCATTGATCCTTTGGGGATTTGAGACAGCACAAACATTTGGAGAGACAGTTTCCCAGATCTTCGAATTTCTGGGTGTTGAAATCGTCCATAAGACAGCATGGGAGAAAGAGCTGAAGATAAAAAGTCTTGAGGAACTCGGAAGACCGAGAATAGACGTTTTCGTGACGATTTGCGGGTTCTTTAGGGATATGTTTCCAAATCTTGTTGAGCTTATAGATAAAGCAGTAAAGCTTGTCTCAAATCTTCCAGAATCAGAAGACCTTAACTTTGTCAGAAAGCATACAAGAGAGCTGGGAAGTCAGCCAAGGATTTTTGGACCAGCTTCTACGGAATATGGAACAAGGATGCTGCAGCTAATCGAGGACAGCGCTTGGAAGGATGAAAGAGAACTTGCAGATGTCTACGTGAGCTCAATGTGCTATGCATACGGAAAAGATGTTCACGGAATTGAGACTCGGGAACAGTTTGAAAACCTTTTGAAAACCGTCGACATAGTTTCTCAGGTGAGAAGCTCTGTCGATTACGAAATAACAGATCTGGATCACTATTACGAATTCTTCGGAGGACTTTCAAAAGCTGTTGAACTTGCCAGAGGAAAGAAGGCTGAGATGATCATCGTTGATTCAACAAGGGAAGTTGCAAAAGTTGAAAGTGTTAAAGAATCGATTGAAAGGGGAACGATTACAAGAACCCTGAATCCGAAGTGGATAGAAGAAATGCTGAAGCACGGGTTCAACGGTGTTCAGAAGATTGCTGACAGGATCGAATATCTTCTGGGCCTTGCCGCAACGACAAATGCTGTGGAAAACAGGTTATGGGATAAGATTGTGGAGAGATTCATACTGGATGAGGAGCTTTTTAACAGAATGAAGGAGCTAAACATCTACGCACTGCGGGAGATACTGGAAAGGCTTCTGGAGGCAGAAAAAAGGGGATACTGGAAAGCTGGTGAGCTGAAGAAGGTTGTTGAGGAGAAGTATTTGGAGATTGATGGTATTTTGGAGGAGGTGATTGAATGAGATTTTTTCCGTTCACAGCAATAGTTGGACAGGAAAAAGCCAAGCTTGCGTTGATATGCAATGCCATTGATCCAACAATAGGTGGAGTTCTGCTAAGCGGTGATAAAGGGACAGGAAAGTCGACGATGGTAAGGGCCTTTTCCCAAGTTTTACCTGAAATAGATGTTATCGAGGAATGTCCGTTTAACTGCAATCCTTACAGCGTTGCGGAAATGTGTGATGTCTGCAGAGAAAAAGTTGAAAGAGGAGATTTCAGAATAGCAAAAAAGCGGATGAGGGTTATAGATCTTCCGCTGAGCATAACTCTTGACAGACTGGTTGGCACAATAGACATAAGCAGGGCACTGAAAGAGGGTGTGAGGGCATTACAGCCAGGAATACTTGCTGAAGCCAACAGGAACATACTCTACATAGACGAGGTCAATTTGTTGGAGGACTACATAGCCGATGTTTTGCTCGACTCTGCAGCATTGGGGTGGAACATAATTGAAAGAGAAGGAATATCTTTGAAGCATCCGGCAAGATTCATTCTTATAGGATCAATGAATCCTGAAGAGGGAGAGCTTAGACCGCAGCTTCTTGACAGATTCGGGATGTTCGTTTCAATCGAAGCTTCCACCAATGTGGAGGAGAGAATTGAGATAGTCAAAAGAGTTACAGAATTTCAAAGGGATCCGATGGCGTTTTACGAAAAATACAGAAGCCATGATGAAAAACTGAGAGATAAGATTTCAAATGCCAGAAAAATTCTTG
>CAZZMN010000010.1:0-5766 GCA_964655455.1 uncultured archaeon | reverse complement strand
ATGGGATGAAGATGTCATTTGCGAGTTTATTAGTAATAGCATTTTTATGCTTGCAAGCAGTGCCCGCAGCGAGCCTTGTAGCAGATGGGCAAGCGCATGGCTTCGAGTTTCATAATGTCACGGTGCTTGTCAAAGATGATGCCGGCAACCCCGTAGGAATGGCCTTTGTTAAGGCTTTTTCGCCCGATTGGGGAATTATGTATCCGCACTTCGAGGAATGGGGTATTGCCGGCGATGACGGGTCTTACAGGTTTTCTCTCCCTACGGGATCTTGGATCTTCATAGCATCGAGTGGCTGGGACTATGCTGTGACAAACCTTGGAAAGGGCTTATTCTTGGAAACAACAGCCTACATAGATGATGACGCTTTAATAATACTGAAACCCCATAATGCGATCTCCTTCACGATACTCAACGAAACCGGAGAAAACCTTCCGGTTGACGAGATGTATACCCTCCTCTCCAACTTCATTCCGGCAATCCCACCAGCTTTTGTGGGAATCCCTGCCAATGGCTTCCTGACACTGTACACGAACTTTAAAGACTGTGATCTGACGGTCGTAGCCATAAAAAGGCCCTCATATGATTCAGATGGCTATATCTTGGTAAAAAATTTGACAACGCGGCACACGGACCACATCATTTCATCGGCAAACACATCGAAGCTTCTACTGACGGCTTATGAACCCGATGGCAACCTATCAATCTACTGGAACGTTGAATTCAGGCTACCAGAGCTTTACTTGGGCCATTGGGCCTACAGCTTTCAGCTAACCGGAAAGGACATTTTCCACATCACCCCGGGGAATCTGGTGCTGAATCCAAGGTATACCCCGCCGGAGGGATGGTATTATTACTTTGAAAGCATAGCCTTATCTCTTGAGGCTAATCGCGAGCAATCTTACTATTTCGGCGGAAAAGGAACCTTCCGCTTCTGGGTGATTAAGGAGAATACGCAGCTGTGGTTTGATTTTAGGGATGAGTTCGGAAATATCCTAGCATTTTACTCAGATCCAATGGGAGAGCGAAACATTACCCTTAGAATCTTCGAGGAAGGCAGGGAAGTCTACACGGACAACCTTGGGAAATACATTCCCGGAACACTCTTTTTCGGCATTGGGAGGACGTTCTCGGATCTTGCAACTTTCGAGCTTTTTATAGAAATAGGACCTTTCGGGGGCTTGGGCAACATCTCAACCAGCGGCCTCCTCTACGATGCGAACCGTCTCGTAAAGTTCAGAGAAATGCAAAGCGATAGCTTCATCTTTCACGTCCCAGTCGAATACTTTTGGAACGTTAGCGGGCAGATGAGGGATAGGGTGTTCATATATTCCTTGGAAACCGTCTATAGATCCATGGGTGACTTTCTGGAAGAGGAGCTCCAGGTCATACCCCATAGAGCTGAGGTAAACCTTGAGTGGTGCGGAGTTGGAGGTACCAACTTTGTCGGATTCGGCTTGGGTGTTGCAAGGTGGCCTACTCATGTGCATCCTGGCTGGTTGGGTGTCCTATCTCACGAACTGGGACATCTTTACTCCTTTACTCCGCCGCTGATATATTACGTCGAATGCCCGCTTTTCTGTGAGTCTCTGGCAACCTACCTAGGCATAGAGGCCGTGGCATCCCTCTACGGCCATAACGTCCGGCTCTGGTACTGGGGCACACATCCCGGTTTTTTCGATTACTTGGCGGACGATGATGCAGTATCGGAGATCGAGCGCATGCAGTTTATTTTCTTTTATCTGCACAGACTTTACGGATCCGAGATTCATAGACAGTTCATAAGGCTTTGGGCTGGCGACACCTTTTTGATGAGGGGACTCATGGATAAAGGCTTCGATTTGAATGAAACAATGATTATCCTATACTCGTACCTTGCTAGAGAAAATCTGGCTTGGCTGTTCCAGATAGCCGGCTACAATGTCTCGGAGGAAACAGTAGAAAAGGGTCTTGCGGTGATAGAGAGTGGGATCGATTTCGCAGAACCATGGCAGGCTTACGATGAAAATGAAAAAAATGGAAAGATTGAAACTGGAGAGTTGATTAAGGCCATAAAGGACTGGCTCAACGATAAACTGAAAACAGCCGATTTAATAAATGTGATAAGAAAATGGCTTGAATGTTAGGCCTTTCAATTCGATTTGCAATTCCGAAATCTCAAATACATTATATAATTTTTTATTTTATTTTTAATTTGTCCCAGTTTCGCTGGGGATGCGAAGATAGGGACTTGCAAGCCAGAATGCTTATATTGGCATTTCTGACTGCAGAGGACTGCAGCAAGTTACAAAAACAATAATGGCTTTGAGAGACTTTTAAAACCTTCGTTTTCTGAGAAAAAAAGAATTTTGATTTTAAAGGAAAAATATGCTTTAGACCTGTTGGAAGATTAAAGTGAAAAAATACGAAGTAAAGAAACTGGAAGATTTGCAGAAATCGGAAAAGCCAAGGTGCAGTTTTAGAGTCTGAAGTGAAAGAGAGTTTCTTTTAGAGTTCTCTCAACCCCGGAAGGAATAGAGGTTGCGGGAAAGCATGCCAGTTCAAGGGATTAAACCTGAAAAGAGTCTATAGGAATATCTTCAACGTTGAATACATTATAGGAAGCTATGCAGGGGTGCAGGAATATCCACTCATAGTCGTTTTTAAGCCTGAAAAGCGCGGAGAAGTTGCAAAAGCAATCGAAAACGTGAAAATTATGAGAGAGTTCAGCATAATCCCTGCTTATGTTGTGAGATTTTCCAAGACAGGAGGTTTACAAATTGCTGGAAAGCGATGCAGTGGAAAAGATCTGGCCAGATTACAAGGATCACATCCACGGGTCATCATCCTTTGGGGATTCAAACCCATACCCGTTTACGATACCGTCGTTTTCAACACTTCCCCTTTTCAGAATCTCCTCGCTACTTATTAACAGCTCCAAATATTTCCTAGGCAACTTTTCTCTCAGCAATGGTTTTACCAGATACCCCGGAAAACCTCTTATGCCATGCAGGGCTCCAACGATATAACCGACTATCGCTCCTATTGTATCTGAATCTTTCGTATACGTCACAGCATCCAAAAGCGCTAAAACAGGATTGTATGCCCTGATCGCCAAAATATAGAGAGTTACTGGGACAGTCTCAAGCAAGTAAGCTCCAGAACCGATGGAGTTGCTGAGTTCATGCACGCTCATTCTCTTTTCCAGCGCTCTTTTTAGCACCTTTTCTACAAAGTACCAAGCAGGCCCTGAATATTTTTCACCGTACCTCGTACTGTATCTGGAACTGTCTCCCTCAAGATCCCTCGCAACTTTAATGTATTCCTCAATCCACCAATCTTCTTCCGGCGGTTCGGTCATTTTCAGGCATTTCCAGACGATGTTCATAAAGGCCACCGCTGAAGAAATCGCCAGTCTGTCCCAGTAGATGAGTCTCGTGGTAACGACAGTATCGCACCAGAGTTCAAAAGATGGCTTATGGACGTGAGGTATGGGAATCGGAGCCAAGAATAATCCCCCGTTTCCAGCACTTTTAACACCGGAAACAAACCAGGGATATTTCAGGTCCTTAAATTTCCTTATAAATGTCTTGACAGAATGTCCAATTCCAATGATTCTCTCTTTGACGATTCTTTTTGCCAGAACTTCGGGATTGAACCAGCCCTCGGATAAAAGAACCTCCAGCTTTATGAAACTCAGCTGTGTGTCGTCGGTTATGTGTGCGTTTGGGTGAAATGAAGCAATCGGTGCGAGCGGAGATTTTTGGTCAGGTATTAATGATTCATACTTATTACCCAACACATCACCTATTGCCGTGCCTAAAAGCAACCCCTCAACCTTGCTGAGTCTTATTCGGCCTATTTCTGGGGGAGTGGTATAAAGAAAGCTGGAATTCTCAATGGGCAGAAAATCTGCCTCAAAAAGCTTTTTCATTATGCAAGAATTTCTCCTGCATTTTCTGAGTTCCTGTTCAAGGGTTAAAAGGTTTTTCATAAGCTTTTACACCCCTCATTCCGAATTTGAGTAGACCAAACATTTTAAACATTATTCTTTCAATTATTCCAGAAGGCTAAGAAAATTTCCTCCATGGAGTGAGCAGATTGAGATAGAGTTTAGTAGTTGCCCGTGCATTATCTTCTGGTAACTATGAGGTATTTTAGAAGTCTGCACGAGCTTCTCTCTCAGCCACTTCATTTCTCCCAGTGGCTCATTGAGATCTACATCGAGGGGCACACATGGTCCGCGAGGGGCTGGTAGCACTGATAGCTGCCACGCCGTCATCGGGCTTCCGTAACTGAGCATCGTAGTGAGATATTTAGATGTTTCCAAAACAATGCAAGTGTTCAAACAAGCAAACAGTCGGAAAAGCTTGATCGCTCATCGCCTATATTTTCTCGATGATAGGGATGACAAGTTCAGCTACTGGAAGCAGAGAAGACAAGAGAAAGAAGCTGAAGTCTTTGCAGCCTACCTTTTAATTCCAGAAGAGAAGCTAAATGAGAAATTGAAAGAAGAATGGGTTAAAGAATCTCCAAACCCAATTCCAGAACTAGAACTCGTCTGCGTAACCATCAAAGACAAACTCCCGGAATTTAAAAATCAGATCCTCAAAATACTAAAAGAGCTTGAGGGCTAAAGACAAAAACTCAAAAGAGATTGAGCAACTTTTTATTTTACTCCTGACTATCGCATTTGCCCGATATAAACTGAGATAAGAAAATCATATTTTTACGATAGGTTATTCCATGCAGCATCAGACAAAGGAATGCTTTCCCAAGCTCTTCTTTAGAAAGTATACCTTATGGTAAACCTTAAATAGGTTTACATACACTACATCTGTGAACGGCTATACAACGGTTTCCGCCAAGATTCCAAAAAAGCTCAAGGAACTGATCGAAAAGTACAATATAAAGCCATCCCAAGTTATCAGAAGGGCGCTAGAGGAAGAGGTTAGAAAGAGGGCCCTTGAAGAGCTTGAAGGCAGGGCTAAGAAGCTGTCCAAAAGGTTGGGAAGAATCAGCGAGGAGGAAATCGTAAGGCTGATTAGAGAGGACAGAGAAAGATGAAGTTTTTCGATGCGAGCGCCATCCTGAATCTGATCAAAAGGGGAAACGTTAGGGCTTTTTTAGACGGAATAACGCTCGACTTGGCCCTTTACGAGTGCCTGAATGCGATATGGAAGGAGTTCTTCCTGCTGAAGAATATAGACAGGGAAACGGCTTTGGAGTTTGCAAAAATTGTGGGCGAAGTTTTTGCGACGATACAGGTTGTTTCTGCGGGCGGTTTTGAAAACGAGATCTTTGAATTCGCTTCAAAAAATGGAATAACAGCGTACGATGCATCCTATGTTGTGATGGCGATAAAGAAAGAGACAACATTTGTTACCGATGATGAGAAACTGAGGAAGATAGCCTCGAATTACCTTAAGGCGATTTCGAGCAGGGATATCTAGATCTATTCCAATTCCAATCCATATCCATTCAAAATGCGTCGGTGTATTTCTCTTTCATCGCCATACTCACTTCGGTCTTCTTCTGACTCTTTATTTCCGATGACAGCTTAAGGCAGGATATGTTTTCTGAATGAGATATTTACAGAATTTTTCAATACATAAAAGTTTAAATTCTAACTCCCAATTTCAGATATGAAAATTATTCTCGATCGTAAACCATGTTGATAATATGCTCAAAATTATCATTATCTAAGTCTATGTTGAACTTACTTTTGCTCTTGAAAATTTTAACAACTCTTAATTCATAATCTTTACTCAAAATTTTTAAACAAAT
>CAZZMN010000009.1:0-1636 GCA_964655455.1 uncultured archaeon | reverse complement strand
ATTCCTCTATGCCTGGGGGTTCTGTGGATCTCTTTAAATGGGGAGGGCTCCATGTATCTGCAATATATCCATTCTGGATGCCCTGGAGGCACAGGCATAACTTTCACCTTTTAGATCCTTTTAAAGATAATATGAAGGATGGCTTTGACATAGCAGACAAGGCATTCAAGTCTATAGTAGCACTGTCTATGGTTTTTGCCATGATACAACCAGCTTAGCATGCTGCTGCCTCCCACTCTTTGGCTGCCTGCTTAAAGTATTGACTTAGATCTCTGCACTGGCTGGCTTTGGCTGTGTCTCCAGCCTTTTCCAGCTTCCTGGCTGTCTGATCCAGCTTCTCAGCCAGCCTCTGAAGCCTCTTTTTAAAGTCCTGGATATATGCCTCAGCAGCCATTAAGCCCACCATCCCCAGAAACCCATTTCCCTTCAGTGCTTCCCAGGGGCTCAGCATACTGCTGTACAAATTTCTGGAAGATCTGGTTGCCCTTCTCTGAAACTTCCTTCCCTACAGCCTCAAAGACTTCCTTAGCCTCAAAAACTATGATATGCCCCTTATGGCTGATGCCATAAACCCTGAAAGTCAGCTTATGATATAGCCCCAGCTTGTCCACTGGCACATATATGCCCACATGATGCACTGGCATGTCCATGTTCAGCTTCTGCCTAAATTCCTCAAAGCCATAGACAACCTCAATCACGCCTAGCAGCCTCCTTTGTGGGTTTAAGGACGCTTAATGATTCCAGCCTCAGACGCACAGCCTCTTTAACAAAATCAGACACTGTGCTGTAGCGTCCTGTTTTTCTAATATATTCCTCTATTTCCTCAACCAGATTTTTAGGGAGATTTACATATCTCCATTGACTCAATTCCATCACCTCTACAATATTTTGTTATATACATATGACAAAAAGCCCTTATAAGCATTAATGTACGCATACATTAAAATACTGCATAAGTAAATCATAAGATTTTATATGTAAAACAGCAAATACTCTATTAGAAAGTGATAAATTTTGGGGAGATTTAAAGGAGTCAGCCTGCCAGAAGAGCTGGTTAAAGCGATCAAGGACTATATTGAATCAAATCCCTCAACAGGCTATAAAAGCATAGCAGACTTTGTTGTTGATGCAATACGCCTAAGACTTGAACAGCTGGGAGCCCTACCCCCAACATTCAGCCTAATCCACATAAACACAAACGAAAATTATGCACTCTTCTGGGAAGAAAAACCAGGAGGAAAACCAGGAGGAAAAACAGGCCACACAGTCAGAGTATTCTTCAAAGACGATCAAATAAAATGCGAATACTGCGACAGCATAAGATGCATACACATCAAAAAAGCCATAAAACTCCCAGAAGTCCAAGAAGCCCTGGAAAAACGCAAAAAAGCAGGACTCAAAATCCCAGATCTATCCTACCTAGAGGACTAAAATGACAAACAAGACTAAAATGACAAACAAGCAAGGCTTAGGACTTGACCCTGTAGGGGTTCGTGGGTTCAAATCCCACCCCCCGCACTTTAATCAAACCTTGGGTAGTTTTTTGAGTTATTTGCTTAGTAGGAAAGTCTTGAAAATCTCGACTGTTGAGAGGAAGGTTAGGGCTTTGAAGAGTTTGATGATGCGCGTGTCTAAT
>CAZZMN010000008.1:0-1877 GCA_964655455.1 uncultured archaeon | reverse complement strand
AAAGGGCTTCAACATAGTAGCGTTATTCATTTTAGGCGTTGCCCTAATCTATATGCTGAGTAAAGTGGAAGTTAAAGAGAAAGCTTAGAGTAGAACTATAGACCCTCAACATCTTTCCTCAACTCTTTTTTATCACTATTTTTAAACAATCCTCGGTAAGCCCCCCCACCCTAGAACCTTTAGCGGCATAGCTGAGATCACTTGGTTAGTGGGAGTCTTAGAGACGTTTCTGCCGCAAGATGGTAGTAGCGGGCTCTAGCAACATGGGGACCGCTAAAACGGTTTTAGAAGGTTGCTTGACGCCCCTCTTTAATTTAAGATTTCCTCTATACCCAAGTATTGTTGTTTTTCAATATTGTACCCGGATGAGCGTAGGATTTTAATGACTCCCGGTCATGTTGTTTTTGGTTTTGATGTTCTCCGTGTTATGGCTTCTACTATCAATTGAGCATACGAGCTCTGATTTTGCTGTTATATATGGTGAGGCTGTTAGGAAGTTTCATCTTTCATTTCGTTTACTTGTTTTACTGTGCAAGTCGTTTAGTGCTATGATGTAAGCTGGCGTAACGTGTATATTGGTCTATCAAGCATCTAAGCCCTAAACCTTAAATGCATGCTGGTAACCCCGAGGTCTCCAAAAATCGTCGGATGATGAAACCTCTGGCGACAGAGTTGGAAATACCGCTGTGGGGGGCTCGAAGGGCTGTTGAGAGGCAAATTGTGGGGAATCTGAGACAAATAAACATAAAAGACGGTGAACCATCATCTGCTGAGAAACGGTTTACGGCAGTGAAGTATACAACGTGCGGTTCTCATTTTCTATACCTTAAAAGAGAGTTCGCTTTTAATTCAACTTTAGTTAATAGAATTCTTCCGGATGCACTTGTTATTTTCCATTAGCGTCTTAGAGTGTATTGGTAGGTAGGCGTAGAATCCTCCTTTGTCAAGTATGTTTATTAAGCTCAGAGTTTATAGAGTACAGAGGTTAGTTGAAGGTGTAAATTGTGACACGACTATATGAGTATAGCTACCTTGTTGAGACATCTAGGAGAGTTCTTATAACAGCTGAAATCAGATTGAAATAGGTTTTTTACGATCTCGCTATTTATAGTCATCTTGGGGTAGACTATCCAAGAACACTTAGTATTAGGAGATTACTAATTCCATAATCTTAATCTTAATAGCAGCATGGATTGAAGCCAATATAACTTTAAAAATGGCCAAAGAAATGCTGAATTCAACAAAAGATATTTGAATTTTGAAACAACTAATGGCATGGGAAAAGTTATCGAAGTCATATACGAGGATGGAGTATTAAAACCGCTGGAGAAAATCGATTTGAAGGAAGGAGAAAGGGTTAAAATAAAGTTTGAAAGGAGCTTAATGGAGATAATAAAGAGCTATCAGAGTAAATTTAAGCTAAAAGAGGAAGACATCGAAGAATTTCTGGGAGAAAGGAGATGATCGTAGTAGACACGTCTGTATGGCTTGATCTATTTTTAGAAGATTCAGACAGGAAAAAGATTGCCGAAGAATTTATAGAGGTAGTTGAAGTAACGATTTACGAGCCGGAAGTATTTAAGATAGAACTGGCTGGAACTTTATCGAGAAGATTTAAGAAGGACGATGTTTTAAGCTTTATTGACGAGATAACGTCTAAAGTTAGATTAATCGAAAATCCTGACCAATTGGCGCTTCAAATTGCTTTGGATACTGGATGCAGAGCAATTGATTCTTATTTCATAGCAGCAGCAAAGCTAACTAATTCAATTCTTATTACCAATGACAGAGTTATGGCAAACAATGCCAGAAAAGCCGGAATTGAAGTTTATTACCTTATAGAAGATTTCGATGAAGCCTTAAAGCGTTTGAAAGAG
>CAZZMN010000007.1:0-1793 GCA_964655455.1 uncultured archaeon | reverse complement strand
ACATTGCCGGTGCGAAAATTAAGGGGATGCCCTTTGTTGTGACCGTGCAGAAGGACGACGGGACTGTATTCAGGATCCACGTCATCGAGACGATCGGGTGGGGAGGCTGGTACAAAAACTGGTCCAGAACACATTACTTCTTCTTTATCCAGTACAACCCGGTCTGAAAAAAATGGAAATCCATTTTACCGTTTTTTATCTCTACCGCTTCATTCTATTCAAAACCGTAAATATCGCTGTCATGTTCCATGACGGAGAAAACAGTTGCGGGAAGACACTTCTAGAAGTTCCATCGGAAATTTACACACCACATATGCACATTCACGTAAATGAGTACATGGTTATACGGACTTTCACGCATCCATGCACGGAGACCCCTTTCCGTGAATTGAGAAAAAGAACACATACTCTCATTTCACGGAAAACTACACCCAACTTCCCGTGAATTGAGAGCCAGTATAATACTGAGTGTGAGAGTGGGTACACGAATTCATGCGACGCTCCTCTCCATACTGCCCCAGACAGCATCATCCCTCATCGCCATGCGGCGGCACGGATATTGATTTCCTTAGCCGATTTACAATTTTGTGGCCAAAATGAATCCTAAGAGATTAAATTCGCCCGCGCAGCCTTTTCCATTTCGCAGGAGAGCCTTTAAGCCGCCTAGAATTGGAGGAGGCTGGCAACGTATTCCGAGATGAGTCCCCGCCTCTCTTCCAGGTTCCACAGCTCTCTATCGGCGGGCACGAAGTGCTTCTTGAGCAGCTCGGGACCTTTATCGTACAGCTCCTTCAGGTATCTTGAGGGCGGGCTGCTGCCAATACTTTCGTTTGCCCTGCTCGATATTATGATGGTTATATTTGCAAAATCGTCGGCAAGCTGGTCCTTTCCTACTCTTTCTAGAAGGTCCCTGGGGGATATGTGATGGACCTGCAGATCCCTAGGATTAACATCCCCTATCAGCGGTATCGCGGGACTCTGGCTTAGGTCCCAGTCCCTTGTCTACAGGCTGCGGTACGAGGCCAGCAGAAGCGTGAGATGGCATCTGTCATAGCTGCCCTCAAGAATCTCGGGAGGGATGGACTTCAGTCTGAGGTTATCAAGCAAACCGCTCACACCTTCTCCTTTGACTATCCTAGAAATGTCCTCAAAGAGGTCTGTCTCAAGTCTTCCCGTATACCTCTTATTTACGGATGCCAGGATTAGCCAGTTGATCAAACCCTTTCTGACGTCTTCCGAGATTAGCCTACCCTCGGACAGTACATCCCTGTGGAGCAGGTAGCCCAGTGTAACCAGCAGGTAATGCGATTGAACTAAAAGAGAGCGATAAAGAGCTAAAAAAGCTGCAGGAAAATAGGAAAAATTCGATATAAGCTTTTCTTCGATTTTTAAAAAAGCTGTGCTTTCGCCTGTATCTGATCGTTATTTCCATAGCTCGAAAAAGCACAGTTTCCTAGGTATTTCTGTCTGAATATGGGACTGAAAATATCTTGTCCTATAGTGACTAGGATGCGAAATACAGCATCAACCCGCATCAGTTACTGCAACAAGATGGGTTGAAATTTTCTCTTTCTTTTTCTTTTCTTTCTTTCACGACCAAAATTCGATGACAAAGGTGGACTTGTAGCCTTGTTCAAGAGATACTGAGTCATCTCAAGTCATCTAATGTAGAGATTGAAGTCAAATGTGATCGATTTCTTCAAGCATCCAGCGCAAATTCTCTTCAAAGGATTTATGTCTGACAACCATGATGTTGAAAAGCCCTCTGTGATCCTCAGGATTCTTCCCGCGCT
>CAZZMN010000006.1:0-134310 GCA_964655455.1 uncultured archaeon | reverse complement strand
AATCACCCCCAACGTAAACATCTTCTTGAAGCTTGAAATCCTTCCTCAAAGGATACTTCGGTGTGTCTGGGGCTAATAGGAAGTTTCTTCCCATCCACGAATTTCCTTCAAACCAGACTCCAAAGAAATCGTGAAGTTCTCTTTCGAGATAATCGGCACTCGGCCATATCTCAATCAGGCTCGGGAAGAACGGGTCCTCACGGCTCGTCTCTGATACAATCGTCACCAATACCCTCATCAGATCCCGATTCAGGTAGCTGGACACTACGTATTCGACTATGAATTTGCTCTCATGAGGAACGTCAATCACATTAACAGATTTCACATGGTCGAATCCCATATCTCTTAGTTTTTTGGCGGCTTCTACGACATTTTCTTTGTCAATCCTAACGCTTATCCTGTTCTTACCCGTTATTGTAATCTTAATCGCGAGATCTCCGAGGACTTCCCTAATCATCCTAACGAATTCTTCTCCCTCCTCCCATTTACTTCTCCTGTCTTTATCCACGATTATCGTAGGATTTTCCACAACGTATTTCGGTGGTGGCGGTACTCTCTTCGGTTTCTTTTTCTTTTTTTCCTCCTTTTCTACTCTTTCGGCGGGAAAGACTATCGTATTTTCAGCTTTTCCAGTCATTATTTCTTTTTGGAGAGCTACGAAGCATCTTAGGAGAGCTTCGGGTGTTGGAGGACAACCGGGAGCAAAATACTTAACGGGAACTATCTCCCAAGGCTTTACTATGTGATAGCCATTCCAGAAAAGCCCACCTTTGATACCACAAGCACCCATCACTATTACGAATTTCGGATCTGGCATTTGCTCGTAGGCTATCTTGAGAATCCTCGCCATCTTTCTTGTGATAGCTCCCTCAACAACAATGCAGTTTGTCTGTCTCGCCATTCCGAAGTTGAGAACACCTAACCTCTCTCCATCGTATCCGCTTGCAAAAGCGTGAGCTAATTCAACACCACAACATGCTGTGACGAGGTGCATGGGCCATATGCTGAATTTCGTCCCCCATTTCTTAAGGGGAGCCAAAACACCCTTATGGAGGAACTCGATCATTTCATCCATATATCTCCCTCCTTTCAGCAGCAATGTAAGCTAATTTATAAGCGAAATACAGAGCGGGAAGCAGAGCAATCCAGGCAATCAGAAGGAACTGATAGAATTCCACGCTGGGAAATAATGAAAATAGGAGCATCAAGACTATTATGGGTTCGAAAGCCATGAATAGTATCATAAATCCGAAATACTGGAAGGGCAAAACATATTTCGGCAATCCGACGGATATGTTACCAGATTCCCATCTTAGATACTTCAGATCTGTTGGTTTCCTCTTTGGTAGTATCTTAGATAACCCATAGATAATCACATCAACGGCAACACACAGAATCACAACAAACCCCACGACGATTGCTGTCTCCATCCCCATTTCAGACACCTCCTATTGTCAAGTAATTTGTAAGTATTTTACTTGATTCAATGACCCAGTCTGGTGGAACTACTGTTAAGAACATTATCAGGGCGCAAATTCCGACGATCGTTGCTGCAAGAGATCTCTGGGAGCCAATTCCCACAAGTTTTGCAAGTCTAATGTAGTAAGGAACCGACATCGCTGAGTTTATCACCAGAATCGCCGCAAGCCAGATGATGTTGGCGTAAACAAGAGACATTAGGATGTAGAACTTACCCCAGAATCCCATGAGTGGTGGAAGACCGATGAACGAAAGAGCGATCAGATATGAGCTGATTGGAGAGGCTCCACCATCCTTTATCCCCACAAAGAATCCGACCTTTCCAAACGCATTTGTTATGAGCTGGAGGAGGGCACCAGCGAAGGCTATGTAAATGAATTCGGGTCTTGCTATTACGGATAAGGTGGCTAGAATATATCCCATGTTCGCAACGGTTGAGTAGGCGAGAATTCTTGCGGGTTTTGTCGATGTCAGGCCGCCAATGTTTCCGATGAACATTGAGATTGATGAGATAATTCCTGTAAACACGAGAAGGTTGTAATCAATCTGGACGGTCGTCAGTATCTTATACGCCACGATGAAGGGGACAAACTTTGCAATGCTTGCGACAACGGATATTGGTATGGGATCCGCTGCATCAAATACATCGGGAACCCATTCGTGGAAGGGGGCAACTCCCACCTCGATTGCCAGACCGATTAGAAGCATCGCATACCCTATATAATACAGAGGGGTATTCACCGAGCTTATGAGGATGACGGCACCCATTATGAAGAGAATTGTCGCTATGACCATGAATGTGATGTATTTTATGCCCACATCCATTCTTATATCTTTGTCAGCTGTCATCACGAGCATATAGGTGGGAACGCTTGCCGCAACAAACATTGTTAAAAGCATTGCAAGGCTCTGAGTGTAGAAGGCGTAAACCGTCGCTACAAATATCAATCCGACAAGCGTGTAATCGATCCCTCTCAGAAAACCTCGCATTAAATCGAAGGATACAAGGTTTAGAAGAGCTACTATGAAAATCATTAATATGACCGGATGATTTACCGATGTCATGATAGCGGCAACTAGTGCTCCAGCCAACCCAAAGTATTTCCATTTAAAGGATAACGCGCCGCTTACTGCGAGTATGAGCAATGCGGGGATTACCAACTCCATTTTACCACCCCATAACCGATGCAATTAAAAGCACTACAAGTATCAGTCCGACTACAATTTTCACGTATCTCTCAAGGCTACCGCTCTGAATTGCCCTAATACCGTTTGAATAAGCTTCGATCAGATCCGGTATCGCTTTGTGCGTGACGTAATCCACGAATCTGTTGAACGCATCACATACCCAAGCAATAGCCCATCCGATCTTCGGGACTATGAAATCGTTCAAAGCCATTACATAAACTCTGTCGTAGAGAACTTGCCCTATCGGAGAGTTGTATTCGGGTTTAACATATCCAATTACGTAGGCCGCTAACACGAGCAGGCCGACACCTGCTGAAGTTGCCACAAGCCCTGCATGTACGAACTCGTGAGCGTGCTCATCGAATGCTCCCGAAATTACCACAAGCAGTATCACAAGCATTGAGACCATGAAAGTATAGGCAAGAGTCATGACTCCACCGCCATGAAGGTGGAGATGCACCTTCTTGCCTTTAACGAAGTTCAGAACGAAGAACTTTGCGAGAAATGCTGAATAAACCACCGAGATGATTATTAGCAACGCCAGCGGTAGGACACCGACATCATGAATGAGCTCGTGTAGAACTTCATCCATTGCCGCCTTGACCCAGTAAGCTGTGAGGGGTGGAATGCCTGCCAAAGCAATAGTGGCAAACAGAGTTACGGCGGCGGAAGTCTTCAACTTCTTCATAACTTCGATATCACCGCAGAGGAATCTGTCGTGGGTAACGTGGATCAGATGTCCGGCAACAAGGAATAAAGTAGCCTTTGCAAAGGCGTGAGTCATCAGATACCAGAATGCCACCACGATTGCAAACTCACCGACCCACTTTGAGGCGGCCGCTGACGCAAACATCAATCCGAGACTCGACATTGTGGAGGCTGCAAGGAGTACCTTCCTTTCACGGCTTGCAAGAGCAACGGAAGCACCGTAAAGAGATGAAATCAACCCAACAAATAGAACGATAAGGTAGACAGTCTCAACACCGGCTCCATGGAGCTTCCAAGGCTCGACATACCAGCTAAGTCTCATGAAAACGTAAGTTCCAGCGGCGACCATCGTAGCTGAGTGGAGCAGAGCACTAACAGTTGTGGGGCCAGTCATTGCGGTCATAAGCCACTCGCTGAAGGGTAGCTGTGCGGACTTCGTGAATGGACCCATAAGGAAAGCGATGAGAAGGATTATTGTCCCCCAGGGCCCGATCATCTCAAAGAGATGCTCCCAATTGATCTGGGAGATGTCAAGGGATCCAGTCAGGGTGAATATTGCGGCGACTGCGAAGAACATCGGTATATCTCCGATTCTTATCGTGGATATGGCTCTCCATCCGCCGGTGCTTGGTGACCAGAACATGTCAAGAGGCCCTACTTTTCTCCCAATAACACCGACATAGCTTAATTCATCGTCATCTCTGAACCAATGGCCGATCAGACCCCAAGATGCTATACCGAGACCTTCCCATCCTATAAGAAGCATGAGAAGATTGTCACTGTAAACGACGAGGAGCATTGAAGCTGTGAAGAGGTTGAAGAAGAACCAATACCATCCGAGTCTGTAATCCTCTTTCATGTATTCGTAACCGTAAACTCCAATGAGGAAGGCGATTATTCCAGTCAGAGCACCCATATATTTGCTGAGGTAATCAACCATGAAGGCAAAATTGATCCCGAGTGAAGGAAGCCAAGGATAGACGTAACGCCCCTCCTCGACTCCGAATAGGATGTATACTGTTATCACAAAGGATACGAAAAGACCGAAGATCGATATGACAGAAAGCCTCCTTGCAAATTCATCTTGCCTTGTTACCCATGCAATCGCTATCGGAAAGCTTGCGATGATTGGTGCAAAAAACAGTGTCAGCCAGATGGCAGGATTCATTTCCATTAATTCTACTGCTTCCATTTTATACACCTCCCATAAACGCCACAACCGAATTCACGAACCAAGTTGCCAAGGGCGGGAGAATGAACAGGATTGAAAGAGCCGCAATCACGTAGAGGGGTGCGTCAAGAAGCTTGCTTATCTTAACCTTCTCGTAGTCCATTGGAGTTCCATAGTAAATCCTCTTCATTGTGTAGAAGCTGTAGAGACCTGAAATGATAAACACCAAGATGACTAGGGAGACCGCCGTTAGATCGAAGCTAAACGTATCTACCAATCCTTTGAGGATGAAGAATTCCCCTATCATTCCGATTGTGAGGATGCCGCTGAGATTCATGAATCCTAAGAGAGCGGCATTCGCTATTGTCGGGATCTGCTCGTGCATCCCCCTCATCCTTGTCAGATCTCTCAATCCATGATAGCTTGCGATGATAGCTCCAGCGGTCATAAATAAGATTGACTTTCCGAAGGCATGGGATATGTATTGAATAACAACTCCGATCAGGCCCGCAGTTCCAAGTGCAAACGCTATCAAGATGTATCCCATCTGTGAAACGGTAGAGTAAGCGAGCAATCTCTTGTGATCGTTCTGCTTGAATACTTCTAATCCGGCTACAACGCTCGTGAGAACACCGTAGAGGAAAATTTCCCATCTGTATGTCTGAATGAAGGACGGATCTATCAGGTAAATCCTCAGAAGGATATAAGCAGCCAATCCAACAGTCAGAGGGCT
This sequence comes from uncultured archaeon, assembly GCA_964655455.1. Lineage (GTDB taxonomy): Archaea > Halobacteriota > Archaeoglobi > Archaeoglobales > Archaeoglobaceae > Geoglobus. The sequence continues at coordinate 129,031 of CAZZMN010000006.1, read as the reverse complement.
TAGCAAGGCGCTAACAGGTGTTGGAGCCTCTGCGTGCGCCCATGGTAGCCATACGTGGGGTCCAAGACCCGGTAGCTTCACAATCATTCCGAAGAACACGAAAGCCCATGCCAAAAATCCGACAGTGGCAATCCCATCCAGAGCTAAGGTCTTGTTCTCGAATCCTATGAGTAGGAAACCTATCAAAGCGAGAACTCCTGCGATGTGCGTCCATACGAAGTAGAGGAGAGCAACCCAGATTCTGTTTCCGTATCCGTAATAGTAGATCAAAAGGAACGAGGTAACAAGAGATATCTCAAGGAAAATGTATAGCAGGATCAGATTGCCAGCGTAAACAAGCCAGAGCATCGATGCGGCGTAGAGGTTGTAAAGCACCCAATACTTTTTGAATTCCCTATCGATGTCGAGTTCCATTTCTTCAAATCTATGCTTCATATACGGATACGAGTAGAGGGCAACCATCGCAGAGACAAAAGCTATCGTGAAACCGAATGCGTGGCTGATTGTGTCTCCGAGTAGGTAGATCTTCCCTACGGGCTCCCCGGCGGTTATAAGCGGTACGCTGTATTGATTGTTTACACTTAGATCATAAAGGAGAACAATAAATGAGAGGAAGAAAGCCGCCGCTGAGAGATAGGCTGCCAGCTTCCCTCTGAGAAGGGGTGCCACAACTATCGCTATTATCGGGATAAATATTGCTTCAATCACAGGGCATCTCCTCCCGATGAAACTTTTTTAATGCTAACGGATCTGAATTTCCTATCTAAAAAGATTATAGCCGCCACTAGGATTAGAAGTTCACCACTACTCGTGAATATTGTCAGGATCGCAATGGCACTACCCTCTGCAGCCATCTGCGGATTTGAGAAAAGAGGTAAGAGCGATAGGAAAACGGCGGAGAACATCAATTCAAGGGAGATTAACAACCGCACAACATCTTGAGCCGATGAGGCAATCAGGTAACCGATAGATAGTAGGATTATCGAAACCCCTATTTCTATCATCATACGCTATCCCTCCTTACCATGCTTACGGCAGATAACATGATCAGAGTTGTTAGAACTACAAGAAACGTTATAAGACTCATATAATTTGAGAGAACGCTAGAAAAAGCGTCTGTAAATCCTGAGAGTGCTGGAAAATTTAATGCGGCTGTAACTGCTACGATTATCGCGAGGATTTCGATAGCACCAAGCCAGAGGATGTTGATCTTCCTCGGGTTAAGAAACCTGTAGGTCGCCGCAATTGCTATCGTTATGATCACGATAGCACCGATGAAAATGAAGGCAATCAGTGCGAATACTGAGTAAACACCGTGCTCTGCGTAAATCCCACCAATGGCGAGCAGTGTTATTGCAAGATATATCGCCGAATAGAAATTGTCCCTTGAGAACAGAGCACCTATCGCTGAAATGACAGCGACCAAAGAAAGCACGATAATGACAACATCCATGTTCTTTAGTCAAAATTTGATGATTAATAAATTTTGCTAAATTTAACGATTAGATAGCCACTTAGCTATTTTACAACTGCCTTTAGGGCGGGATGAGGTCAGCCTGATATCAAAGAACTAGGTTGATAAATACATCTTGGTTCGGGAGCCAAATAATCCCCCGTCATCGCATAGGCTCTTGCTCTGCTTCCACCGCAAATATATCGGAATTCGCAGACGCCGCACTTCCCCTTCAATTTGTCCGGATCTTTAAGCTCGTTGAAGATTTTTGATTCCGTATAGATTTCCTCTAAACTTTGTTCTCTAACGTTTCCAGCTACGATCGGCAGAAAACCGCTCGGGTATACTTCGCCGATGTGACTTATGAAAAGCATACCCCTTCCATCCGTAATCCCCGACATTCTTTTGATTCCATCTACAACTCCCTTCACAATTCTTCCTTCTCCCTTCGGTAGATTTTCAAGACCTTTTGAGAGCTCGTGATACAGCTTTCCGTGTGGTAGATCATACCTCCCCTCATCACGCATGATTTCGATTCTTCTGAGATGTGTCGCTGCCGAACTCTTAACGCTTAGAGGAGCTCTTCGTGAAACATCGTAAAGCCAGTTGAGAACGTCTTCGAATTCCTCTGCTGAGAGCATGAACTCTTTTTTGGCTCTTCCCGTTGGAACTAAAAAGAAAACATCCCACAGAGCTACCTCTTTTTTGATGCATATATTCGCAATATTCGGAAGATCTTGGACGTTGATTTTTGTTACTGTCGAGTTTATCTGTGTTGAAATCCCAAGTTCCCTACACGTATCGAGGATTTTCAGGCTCGTTTCAAACGTCCCGCTAACACCTCTAAAGTAATCGTGGATTTCGGGAGAGCTCCCATCCAAGCTGATTGCGACCCTTGAGACTCCAGAATCTTTCAGTTTCTTTAATCTATCCTTTGTTGCCAATTTGGTTCCGCTGAATGCTATTGCTACTCTTATTCCGCTATTAGTTGCCTTTTTAACAATTTCGAATGTATCATCTCTCATCAGGGGATCTCCGCCCGTGAAGACTACCAAGGGATAAGGATGACCGAATTCTTGTATCTGATCTATTACGTCGAAAGCCTCCTCCGTCGTGAGCTCGTTCGGATGTCTGTTTTTCTGAGCTTTAGCTCTGCAATGTTTGCAAGCTAATAAGCATGCTCTTGTTAATTCCCAGAAAATTATGAAGGGTCTTTTCTTTAGGTCAATTTGCATATCTTTGAGCTGTTAAAGGGATTAAAAACCTTATGGGATCTTTCCAAGTCTTCTTTATAGAGGTTAATTGTAACCGAAAGGTCAGAAAGAGACAGAGCCATGAGCAAATTATATATCTACAGATACTGGAATGGCATTATGGAAGCCGAAATAGCGATAATAGGTGGAACAGGTATCTACGACAGCAATGCGTTCGAAAACGTTAAAGAGATTGATATTGACACGCCTTTTGGAAAACCCTCCGATAAGATTCTTGTTGGAGATTTCGAGGGAAGAAAGGTCGCATTTCTACCAAGACACGGCAGAGGTCACGTCTATTCTCCAACGAATATTCCGTACAGAGCGAACATCTACGCCCTGAAAAAGCTTGGTGTCAAAAGAATAATCAGTGTTGCGGCGGTCGGATCATTAAAAGAGGAGATAAAGCCCCTCGATATTGTTATTCCGAATCAGATTTTTGACAGAACAAAGCACAGAAAAGACACTTTCTTTGAAGATGTTGTAGTCCACATAGGATTCGCAGAGCCTTTCTGTCCCGAACTTAGAGAAGTTGCTATAAAAGTCCTTAAAAAGCTCGAAATAAGTTTCCACGACAAGGGGACTTACGTCTGCATAGAGGGGCCACAGTTTTCGACAAAAGCAGAATCGAACGTTTACAGGACTCTCGGCTTCGACATTATAGGAATGACGGCACTTCCAGAAGCTAAGCTCGCAAGGGAAGCCGAAATCTGTTACCTTACGATTGCAACCGTGACCGATTACGATGTGTGGAAAGATGTTCCGGTCGATGTGAAGACTGTTCTTGAGAATGCCGCAAAGAATGAAGAAAATGTGAAAAAGATTCTCAGAGAGCTAATACCCGAGATACCGGAAGAAAGAAAATGCGAATGTAAAGAGGCCTTAAAGTTCGCCATAACAACATCCCCCGATAAGATTTCGGACGAAGTCAGAAAGAAGCTGGAAATATTTATCGGGAAATATCTTTGAAATCTTCTAAGTTTTTTAGGAAGATCCAGTTGCTTTTCCTATCCTTTACAGCTATTCTGAAGTAGTTGTTGTTCAGATACCTGAAATCGTTGCATCGCCTGATTAGAATCTTTCTCGAGAGCATAAATTTAAAAAGTTCACTTGAATCGACTCCACAGCATAAGAGAAAGTTCGCTTTACCCTGAGCTTTTATTTCAAGCTTTTTCAATCTTCTGAGCAGATATTCCCTTTCCTTAGAAATTCTTCGTCTAACAAATCTTGAGAATGCTCTCAGTTTCGGTAAATAGTATTCGGCTATTGCCTTCGCTAAATTATTAACATTCCATGGCAGTCTAACTTCCTCAAATTTCTTGGCGAATTCTTTGGGGAATCTGCCGTATCCGAATCGTAGTCCCGGGATTCCGAGAATCTTTGTCAGTGATCTCACCTGAAAAGCATCAATATCGTAAGGTTTAACAAAATCAATGAAAGCTTGGTCAACGAGCACCTTAGTGCCTTTTTTCTGAGCGAATTCAACAATCTCATCAAAAGTCCCTTTTCTTATGAATTCTCCAGTCGGATTATTGGGATTGCAGATAACTAACCCATCGGGTTTTATTCGCCTTACGGCATCTAAGATTTCGTTAACATCAAATTTCACGTTAATTATCTGGCTACCGTATATCCGTGCGAATCTTTCGTATTCTGTAAATGTCGGCTGGGCAATCACAATTTTACCCCGGACAACTCTAAAGAAAAATTCGATTAGTTCAATTGAACCATTTCCAAAAACGATTTCGTTAAGATCCCATTTCATTGAATCGGATATTGTATTTCTTAAGCTTTCGTATTCATTTTCTGGATAGTAGAATATCGTATCCATAAACTCCAAAAGCTTTGAATTCAAATCTTTTGGTTTAAATGGATTTATATTAGAGGCGAAATCGAGGTATTCTCCTTTTTTTGCGAATAACTCATATATATCTCCATGCACGCTGGCTAATCGTACTCTGATCTTAAAAGATTACCGCAATACTTAAATGCAAATTAAGTCGATAGTTTTCTGAGCCGCCGTAGCTCAGCTGGTCGGAGCGGGTGACTCGTAATCACCAGGTCCCGGGTTCGAATCCCGGCGGCGGCTTTTTTGTAACTCTAAGAATTAGCAACTTAAAACTTCAGTGTACTGATGATTATCGCTGGGCAAACTCTTCTCACCCCATCTATTTTTTCGATCTCTTTATGCACTTTCAAAAGCTCTTCTGTCCGTTTTGTCAGAATTTCCGTCATTATCGTGTGATCTCCGGTAGTTAGCCATATAGATTTGATTTCGTCGAAATCTCTAAGCTTCTCCACCACATACCATAATTTTTCGGGATCCACGTCAATCCCCGTTATAGATGCTAAAAATCCGGCGGCTTTGTAATCTATAACTGCCTTGTATCCGAGGATTATCCCCTTTTCTTCCAATTTTGCAATTCTTTTTCTTACAGCTGCTTCCGTAATACCAAGAATTCTTGCCAGTTCCATTTTGGATATCCTTCCGTTTTTCATCATTGCTTCGATAATTATTTGGTCTTTTTCGTCCATTAATACAATTTTTTTCGAAGCTTATAAAAACTTCTACTAAAATCGAAAGAAGTCAACTTAACTTAACTCGAAATTCGAACCAAAATATTTATATTCTTGTAACATTTAGTAAAAAATTAAAAAGAGGTGGTAATATGAGTTTACCAAGACTTGGTGAAAAATTCCCCGAAATGGAGGTCTTAACAACCCACGGCAAAATGAAGTTGCCGAATGACTTTAGGGGTAAGTGGTTTGTTCTTTTTAGTCATCCGGCAGATTTCACGCCCGTCTGCACGACTGAATTCGTAGCATTTCAGAAAAGATACGACGAGATCAAAAAGCTAAACTGCGAGCTAATTGGGCTCAGTATTGATCAGGTTTTTGCCCATATAAAATGGGTTGAATGGATTAAGGAAAAGCTCGGTGTCGAAATTCAATTCCCGATAATAGCCGACGACACCGGACGTATTGCTGAAACTCTTGGAATGATTCACCCAGGTAAGGGGTCAAATACGATAAGAGCTGTTTTCATTGTAGACGATAAGGGGATTATCAGGGCAATCATCTACTATCCTCAGGAGTTGGGCAGAAACATGGATGAAATTTTAAGAGCGGTAAAGGCTCTGCAGATAAGCGATGCGAATGGTGTAGCAATGCCTGCAAACTGGCCGAACAATGAGCTTATTGGAGATAAAGTCATAATTCCACCACCACTTGACGAAAAAAAGGCAAGGGAAAGACTTGAAAAGGCTAAAGCCGGAGAGATTGAGTGCTATGACTGGTGGTTCTGCTACAAGAAATTAGAGTGAACGTAATTGTGTTTAATGATCGCATAGAAGGGTGGTATTATGACTGAAATTTTACAAATATATAAATGTATGATTTGCGGGAATATAGTAGAGGTCGTCCACGCCGGAAAAGGCAAACTCGTTTGTTGCGGACAGCCGATGACCTTAATGGAGATTAAAACAACGGAGGAGGGTAGAGAGAAGCATCTGCCTGTAATCGAGAGGGAGGGTAACAAGGTCACTGTCAAAGTCGGTAGCGTTCCCCATCCAATGGAGGAAAAGCACTACATTGAATGGATCGAGGTGATCGACGATGGATGTGTTCACAGAAAGCAGCTAAATCCGGGAGACGAGCCGAGGGCGGAGTTCGTTGTAATGGCCGAGAAAGTGAAGGCAAGAGCATACTGCAACATCCACGGTCTGTGGCAGTCCGAAGAGTAGTTATATTGAAAGTGGGAGATTTGAGGCTGAAGACAAAGCACCCCGTCTGCGCATAAGGGAAGAGGAAACCCAGATCCTGCCTTTTGTATCATCGGCAGGTTCGGATTCAGAAAGAGCAGCGAGTTTAACAAGTTTGACCCTTGCAGCTGGTGAGGAAGTTGCAAAGCTCGTGTTCGGAGAGAAAAGTCTCTTTAGCAGATCTCTTAAGGCAGAGAAAGTTTGAAGAAATCAAGAGATCCTCAGCGGTTATCGCTTACCTCTACCACACGGATGAGCTTTTAAGATTCAGAGCTGCTGAAGCGCTGGGTTATCTATGCAGAGGTGAAAAAGCGAGAGAGATAATTCTCCGCCTTTTTTGGCATCTCAGCGATGAGAGTGGTGGATACTGCGTGGGAGCACCTTTGGGGATTGCGGAGATAGGAAGGAGCAATCCGGAAATATTCGAGGCATTTAAAAACAAATTCGTCTCCTTGCTGGATGACTGGGAGGTCGAGAGGAAATACGTTGCTTACGGAATAGGGGTAACGGCAAGAATCGTCAGAGGGGCTTATCCAGACCCCGTAGCCAAATTAAGAGAGAAAATTGACGAAGTGAGAAGTGCGGAATTCAGAGCTTATGCACTCTGGGCTCTTAAGCTGATTAAGGAAGACATAAAGGATCTGATCGAACGCTTTAAAGATTCGGAAGAGTTAGTGAACTTTTACGATGGAGAGAGAATTCTGAAGCTGAAGTTTCGAGACTTTATTTTTCAAAATCTTCTTTAATCTGTCGCTCCTTTCAAAAAGCAGTCCACTAAACAAAATCTTGACTAAAACCGAATATAAAAAAGAACAAAATAAGCAGCCCAGAAAATTAATTATTGCTGTTGGCCTGATAGTTTGGTTTTCAAGTGAAGCTTTTGGCTTACTTCTCGCAGAAATAAGTGAGAACTTATTAATTGCACCGATATTTAAATGGTTCGAAAATCGAAAGAAACTTTTAATAACAGGACATCAAAAATACTAATATGAGACCAGTCGAAATTAAAGATGGTATTTTCTGGGTCGGTGCAATAGACTGGAGCGAAAGAGACTTCCACAATTTCCTGACAAGAAGAGGCTTGACTTACAACTCTTATCTCATAATTGACGAGAAAATCGCTCTAGTCGATACTGTAAAGCACAAGTTTGTTGGAGAATCACTCGAAAGGATAAGAAAGATCGTAGACCCCTCTCAAATTGATTACATAATAATCAACCACATTGAACCTGATCACTCGAGCGGTCTTCCTGATATGATTAGGGTGGCAAAGGATGCTACCGTCATTTGCTCTCAGAGAGCCAAGGAAGACTTACGCAAGTACTACGGCGACGGATGGGAGACGAAGACTGTTAAAGGTGGGGAGGAGTTGAAACTCGGAAAAAGGACGCTACTGTTCTTCGACATGACAATGCTTCATTGGCCCGACAGCATGGCCACTTACATCAAGGAAGATAAAATCCTTCTATCAAACGACGCTTTCGGTCAACATGTCGCAAGCGAGGGAAGGTTTGACGAGGATTTAGGCGTTGAAGAAGCGTTGTATTGGGCAAAGTTGTATTACGCAAACATCCTTATGCCACTTGCATCACTTATAAGGAAAAAACTTGGGGAAATTCAAAAACTCGGGCTTGAGATAGAGATGATAGCTCCAAGCCACGGCGTGATCTGGAAAAACCCTTCGAAGATAATAGAAGCTTATTCGAGATGGGCGAACTTTGAGAGCGAGAATAAAGTTGTAATCGTTTACGATTCGATGTGGAATTCGACTGAGAGATTGGCAACAGCAATCGCAGAGGGTGCTGGAAGCCAAGGTGCTGATGTGAAAATCTTCCACGTCAGGAAAGACCCGTGGGTGGATATAGTAACGGAAATTCTCGATGCTAAATCAATCGCTGTTGGATCTCCGACGATCCACAACGGGCTGTTTCCGACGGTGGCAGGATTTCTTACGTATCTGAAGGGATTAAAGCCGCAGAATAAGAAAGCCTTGGCATTCGGGTCTTACGGATGGAACGGAAACGCAGTGAAAGAAATCCAAAAAGTTTTCGAGGAACTAAAGCTCGAAACGCTCGAACCGTTGATGATTAAGTTCAGACCGAATGAGGATGAGCTCCAAAAGGCTTTCGAACTCGGAGTTGAGCTTGCAAGATGATAGTAGTCCAATGAAGAAGGCAATGGAGTTTGTTCTTAGGGAAGCCCTGAAGATGATTGAAGCTTGCCGTTGGTGAAGACAGGATAGGTTGTCAAGAGCTTTACTGAATTTATTAAAAGGTGGTAAAAATGAGTAAAAAAAAGTTGCATGGGGTATAACAGGAAGCGGGGACAAGTTGCCTGAGACAGTTGAAGTTATGAAAGAGATTAAGAATCTCTATCCAGATGTTGAAATTGCCGTTTATTTATCGAAAGCGGGAGAACAGGTCGTAAGGTATTACAAACTGAAAGATGATTTAAAGGAAATCGGAGTAGTCAGGGTGGAAATCGACTCCAACACACCGTTTTTGGCGGGACAGCTTCAGACTGGCAGATACGAGTTTTTGCTGATTGCCCCGGCGACTTCAAATACCGTGGCGAAGATTTCGATGGGAATTGCGGACACACTTCTCACAAATGCAGCGATAATGGCTCTAAAGGCTTTTGTTCCCGTTTACATTATGCCTTCCGATTACAAAGAGGGTGTGGTTGTGACAAAACTCCCAGACGGAAGAGATCTGAAGTTAAGAGTTAGAAAAGAAGATGTTGAGCATGTAAAAAAGCTTACGTCTATGGACGGCGTTTTCATCTTGGAGAAGCCAGAAGACATATTCGATGTTTTCAAAAAGCATTTCAAATCTCCCGCTTAATTTTCTTTCCACTTCTCTCACCGAGCCATTTTGCGACATCATCCCAGAGCTTCACAGCTTTTCCAGACACTACAAGCCCGACGTGTCCGACATCTGCTTCGAATATTGCTTTTTCCTTGCTTCCTACGTAATCCAAAAAGCTCAGTGTGTTTTTAGGAGGAGCGAGATGATCCCTTTTACCAATTATCACAGCTACTGGCATTGTTATTTTCTTCGGATCGACCCTTTTTCCGTTTATAAAAAGCTTTCCTTCACAGAGGGCGTTGTTCTGGTATAATTTCTTGACGTAATCAATGTAGGCGTACGGAGCAACATTCACTCCGTCGTGAATCCACTTTTCCATCCTGAAGAATAGATCCAAGAAACCTTCCTTATCCGCGTTTAGGAACATATTTACATATTTTGTAACATAATTTTCAAGGGGTCTTAGAATTTTAAATCTCTCAGCTAAGAACCATGCCGGAACGTATCCGAAAGTTGATGTAACATCTTCAGGGTTGAAAAATCTCTTATCGGATAGGGCGACTAAGCCGCCTACATCTTCTCCGAAATATAGGGTTGCCGCCATTAGCAAAAGATTTTTAACATTTTCTGGATAAAGAGCGGAATATATCGCCGCAAAACCTCCACCCATGCAGTATCCCAATAAAGACACGGAATTAACATTGGCATAATCCTTGACCTCCTCTATAAAGTCGTGCAGGAATATATCTATGTATTCATCGAGACCGAACTGGTCTGCGATCGTTGCATCACCCCATTTAATGAGATAGACATCAAAACCGGCATCGAGGAGTCTTCTAACAACGCTCCTTTCTGGATAGAGATCAAGGATGTAGGGTTTGTTTATAAGGGCGTAAACGATCACCAATGGGATTTCATATTGTTTTTCCGTTCTTGGAATATATCTGTACAGCTTCACACCGTTGTCGCTGAAAATCTCAACTTTCTCCGTCTGACCCGTTTCGATGTTGGGAATGAAGTAGGGACGGTCCTCATCGGGAAGAATAAAGTCGTGCTTCAGTAGCCACTCGGATAGCTTTAGAAGTCTCCGCGTATTTCTCAAATACTCCCCGATCATTTCGATCCCTCCTGTAATTTTTTGATTTCCCTTAATATTCTCCGAGTCTCCCTTTTTATATCTCCTTTAAGGTCAACATAAGCTTCTGATAGAGCAACAATATCCTTACGGGTTGCAAGACCTATAGAGTGGAAGAAGGCGTTGTTTAAGTTTTGGATGAAATGTAGGGATCTCAGATAGAGTTTGTTCAATTGGCTTAGGTAGGCGGCAATTACGGGATTGTCCATGAGGTCTGCAAAAATATCTTCGAGATTCGAAATGTAATTAAGATACAGATTTAGGATGGATTCCGTATCACCTCGTTGCATTTCAGTAATAGCTTTGAGATATGTTTCAGCGTTAAGGAAAGATACTTTAAAAAAGCAGTTTACGATGTCGTTGTAGAACTCTTCAAATTCTTTAGGAGACAAATCTCCGAGATACGTTGTTGGATCGAACAGCGTCCTTATAAAATCGTTTACAGCTTCAAAAGTTTTCGCAATCTCGTTGAGCATAAGGCTTATTGATTTAGTGGTTAAAAAGTTTTTGTGTATAACGAAAGGGTTATTAAATACCGGATCTGGGCTGAAAAGTTTAGATGGTATTACTATCTCTTCGCCCTATCGCTCAGAGCTTACCTTATCCCCAAACGAATTCTCGACGTAGGATGTGGACCGGGATTATTTGCGGAAGTTCTCCAAAACGTGTTTCCCAAAGCCCTCGTTGTGGGAATTGACTCCTCTCTGGAGATGTGTAAAGCTTCAAAGGGGATTTGGGGTGATGCTCATAGACTTCCCTTTAAGAAAAATACTTTTGATCTTGTGACGCTTTGTTTTACCCTCCACGACCTCGAAATGGATGAAGCTATTAAAGAGGTTAAAAGAGTCCTGAAGAATAACGGCTTTTTAGCCATAAGAGATGTAAATTCAAACATGCCGAGGATAGCAAGGCAAATACTTCTTAAAATCATTGAAAAAAACATTGACAGAATTTATGGAGAATATCTTTTAAAAAAGATCGAAGAATTCCCCACTCCTTCAGAAATAGCCAATCATCTCTCCAAAAGTTTTGAAATCAAAAGAATCTGCGAGAATATCTTTGATTTCGATATAATTGCCGTAAAACGGTAAAGTATATTTAGGAATAAAAACAGAAATACTATCGTATGATTAATGGATTGGAGAATTGCGAACTGATTATAGATAAAATCCTGGAATATCAGAAAAATTTAGTCGAATCATACCTTAGAATTATTATTGAATATCAGGAGAGATTAATTGAAATTCTCACTAATTTCGCCAATTATAAAAAGTTAGAAGAAAATAGTGCTGTATTTAGGGCAAGAATTCAAAAAGGCGGACGGATTGCAATCCCTGAGATTGAGAGAGAAGCTATGAACCTGAAAGAGGGAGATATCGTCAGAGTCATTATTATAAAAGATTGACTTTTTCATACTTTTTTGGACTTTTCCAGTATAATAAAGGATAAAAATATTTTAGCATAAAAATAATAAAATATATATTCTCCTATAGTTGTTAATTATTATGCCAAATCTCAACGGAAAACTCATGCTTGTGACGGGAGCATCAAGAGGCATAGGAAGAGCTATTGCGATCAAAGCTGCAAAATGTGGTGCCGATATCGTTTTGAATTACGTAAGCGACAAAAGCAAACCCCTTGTTGATGAGACTATTAAGATTATTAAAGATCTTGGAAGGGAAGCCATCGCAGTTAAAGCCGATGTTGGAAACTGGGACGAGGTCATGAGTATGTGGGAGATCGTTAAAGACTTCGGAACTGTTAGCTGTTTAGTTAACAATGCCGGTATTACAAGAGATAATCTCTTTGTCAAAATGTCTAAAGAGGACTGGGACGAAGTTATAAGGGTCAATCTTACCGGAGCCTTCTACGTCACCCGTATTTTCATAGATCATCTGATCGAGACGAAAGGATCTATAGTTTTCGTTTCGAGCGTTGTCGGTCAGGATGGGAATGTGGGTCAGGCGAATTATGCGGCATCCAAGGCTGGATTGATCGGCTTGACAAAAGCCTTAGCCTTAGAGCTCGCGAGATATGGCATTAGGGTTAATGCTGTGGCACCCGGATTCACAGAAACCGATATGACGGCAAAGATACCTGAAAAAGTTAGAGAAAAGATTCTTTCAAGAATTCCGATGAAAAGGTTTGCGGATCCGGATGAGATCGCAAAGGTTGTCGTCTTCTTGGCCTCCGATGATGCTTCCTACATTACGGGTGTTACTATCCCGGTCAGTGGAGGAATGAGAAGAGATTAATAAGGCTTCGGCGGCATTCCAGCTCTGGGAATTCTTGAAAGGTTGAATATTTCGTCAGCGAGTTCGACGAAAATGTCATCAAATGTGACGATCCCGCTTAAATTCCCATTATCATCGATAACGGGAATCCTTCTTATCGATTTCTCTCTCATTATTTTTATCACATCTCTAATTTGATCGTTTTCGTGAGCTACAACGATATTTCTTGTCATAACCTCCTCCACTGGAGTGTCGAGACTCTTTCCTTCGGCAACAACTCTTACGACAATGTCCCTGTCGGTGATTATGCCGACCGGAGCATCCATCTGCGTAATAATAACACACCCTACATTATACTCTTTCATGAGATTTGCAACTTCTCTAACAGTAGCATGCGGCGGAGCCGTGATGGTTTCATCTCTCATTCTTTTAACGATTTTAACTGTCATGGGACAAGGTTACGTGCAGAGAATATATACTTTGCGTAAACTTTGAGAGGTTTAGATAAAACAATTAATTTTAAATAACCAAATAAAAAGGATAGATTTATGAATAGTATTGCGAAAATTATCGGAAAAATACAGAAAGAAATGTTGATAACAACAATGGAAAACCTTTTAACCTATTTACACGGATTAGAAAAGCTGTATGGTTTAGATAGAAATGGCAGCAAACTCGAATTGATAAAGGAGATATACTCAACAATGGCAGAATTCAAAAAAGTTGAGAAACCCGATCTCCCTCCAGATGTAGTTAAAGTCGGTTATAAAACATCATACTCAAAAAGAATCGACTATGCCGATGTGTATCTGTTTTCCATAGTCTCTGGAGATTGGAACCCTATCCATCATGATGAAGAATTCGCTTCGAAGACGCGATTTAAGAAACGGGTTGTCCACGGAATGCTGACTTTAAGTCTCATATCAAACGCTTTAGCACTCATACCGGGAGCTGTAGTTCTGGTAAAACAATCCGTTGAATATGTAAAGCCCGTATACATCGGGGATACCGTGACAGCGGAAGCCGAAATAGTTGAAGAGCTTCCAAAGGGGAGGTACAGAGTCAAAGTGGAGTGCAAGAACCAGAACGAAGAAACCGTCGCTAAAGGAGAGTGCATAATCCTTATCTGGAAGGTGGAAAAAAGGAATAATAAATAAAACTAAATTATTTCTTTGGTTCCTTGGTTTCCTTTGTAACTTCGAGCAATCTGTTCATCATTTCGTCCTGAGATTTTTCGACCTGTTCTATCAGCTTCTTGAAGTTCTCGAAGACCTTGGCTTGAGAGTTGTTGTAAAGCTCGATAGTCTTCTTTATGCTATCAAAGCTCTCGCTTGGAACAATCTGCCTCATATAGAACTCATACATGCTTACGTAACTGTCGCTCGCTACCTTTGTCAGATCCAATATCGTTTTCGCTATGCTAAATCCCATTTTGTAAAACGCTTTCGACATTTCCAAATAGTCTTTAAACTCCATTCTAATCACCTCCTTCTTTTATTACAATAACCTTTACGATATCACCTTCCTTAATCTGCAGAGAGGCTCTGTCGGCTTCCGGAATGGAGATTCTACCCCCACTCTGAACTTTTGTTCTGAAGACCGCTACATTGTTCTGCATCAAACTAAATTTCGTCAGATTATCAAGGGCATTCATGAAACTCTCTATGAATTTTAGCTGCATTTTTATCGAGTTTTCCCAGATCTTTTGAAGTTCCTTGAAGGTTTCCGTTACCATTATACGGTATATGTTACCATGAGTTTAAATAATTTTTGGTGCTAAATGTATCACTTCGATCTCTCGACGATCCATTCCACAGCTTCTACCCATATTTTTTTGTGAGAGCTTCTGCTGACTGTCAGACCGATATGCCCTTTTTCCGACATGAGCAATTTCTTATCCTTGGAGGGAATTGATTCAAAAAACGACATTACAGAATCCGGAGGTGTTATGTGATCCCTTTCGGCTACAAGAACGAGAGTGGGCATTTTTATGTTGTTTAGGTCAACCTTTCTTCCATCTACATCGTATTCTCCCTTTATTAGTTCGTTTCTGTGATACCACCTCGTGATATATTCCTCGTAAACCTTTCCCGGGATTGCCGGGGAATCGAATATCCAGTAGTCCATGAAGAAGAAATCCCTGACGAATTTTTCATTGTCGAGATTATCCAGCAATGACTGGTATTTTTCAACGGCAAGCCTGATGGGATCGACGAGTAAGAACGCAAGATTAAGAAAATCTCCCGTAGCGTTTAACATAGCTCTCGAAACTCTAACAGGATCTGTGTATTTCGCCCAGATTGCAAGGGTATTTTTTGTATCAAAATTTATCGGTGGAGTCTGAATTACGAGGTTTCTAATCTTTTCGGGATAAAGGGATGCGTAAATGACAGACAGTGTCGATCCAAGACAGTATCCGTGGAGGGTAACGCTATCGACACTTTTTTTCTTCCTTATAAAATCAACACAAAAATCGAGGTAATCTATGTAGTCCGAAATTTTTAGATGTCTGTCAGCCAGCGTGGGATATCCCCAGTCAACCATCCAGACGTCAAGCCCAGCGTTAATGAGTCTCTTTACCACGCTAACGTCTTTGTGCAGATCGAGGATGTAAGGTCTATTGATATATGCATAGCATATCAGAAGGGGCGTTTTCAGCTTTGGCTTTGATTTGTAGTGAAGAAGTCTAAACATCCAGTCTTCGTGAGCTACCTCAAATTCCGAATATCCGGGTTTTATATCTCTAATCTTTTCGATCAGCATTTTCTCCCCTTTCGAGTTTCTCAACTCTTTTTTCAAGTTCTCTTATCTTTCTGCGGAGATCGTATATTCTTTCGAATGCTTTATCCAAAAGGGAAATAGTAGCAAAAGGATTCAACGGATTGCTCATAGCAATTTCTTCGAAAAACATCCTATAATTGTAGATGTAATCCATAAGATTTTTCAGCATATTCTTTTGAGTTTCTAAATACTCTTTTGAAACCAACAGCTCATCAAAAACCTTTGCTTCTTCGCTAAAGAAGGTGCTTACGAAATCATTATAGTTTTCGAATCTGTTGCTGTTTGCGATTTTTATGAATGACTCTACCCCTTTAGTGTAGGCATCCTTTACCAATTCCCTGAATCTTTTGAAAAATGAACTAAACTCACTCCAACTTTCGATAGCATTTTCAAATCTTTCAAACACTTTTTTTGGAAAGACGAATAAGATTTCAACTGGCAGTTCTGTTTCTGTGAATTCTCTTCTATAATTTTTTATTCTTTCAGAGTAAAGATCTATGAATTTCTCAGCGGGATTCTCAAGATCTTTCGGTGCTAGACCTAGCCAAATCTCCCAAGTTAATCTCATATGATCGTAGAGAGATTTCATGAGTTCTAAATAGCTATCCAAAAGTTCTGACTGGATCTTTGTAAAGTTCAAGGGTTTTGATAGAATAAATAAGGATTCTAGCATCTTAGCTCCAGAAATGGCCATTTCAAGGGGTCTGAAGAAAAACCTAAACATTTCCTCAAAAATTTCATCAAATTGTTCGTTATAAGTCAATTCCAATCCATCTCTATGCTTGTTGTAGAGATTTTCGAGTAGTCTTTTTATTTTAATATTTCTTAAGATCAACTCAAAGGATTCTTTTGGAATCGTCTTAAAGAGTTCTATAAGCTCTTCATCGGCGATCAAACTACGACACCTTCCATTAATCTGAATTACCTAATGATAAGTCTTTCGTTTTCTGCAATCCACGATTAGCAATACTTTAAAGCAACATTACTGATGCACCTCAAGCCACTAAAGGAGGATTGCCTCCTAAAGAGTGCGATCGAAAGATTAATACTCTATTTTTTTAGAAAATTTTATCTACATCAAACAATTTTATCAATCATGGATCGCATAACAGCGGCATTAATCGCGTTTCTTGTTGTCATCGTTGCTGTCGCACTTGCGATAGTGAATTTTTTCGGAGTTACAATGTTACTGAAAATAATATTCGGGTTGTTCTATTTAGGACTCGCCCTCATTCTCGGTTTTGTAGCTGTGATTACGATTTATGCAAGATCGTTTAAGTATTCGTTTCTATCCATTATAGGATTGCTACTTTCCCTTTACGGTTTATACAACACGTATCTGTGGAGACCTGATAGGATACTCATCACAGCCCTCGTCTTTGTCATTTCATTTGCCGTGTTTCTGTGGTATATAAGTGAGCCCGATCTAAGCCTAATGGAAAGATTCCTCAGTGCCGAAGGTCTTCTGAAAAGGGGAAACTTAAAGGCAGCAGCAAGAAAATTCGAGAAAAAGGGTGAATACCTGAAGGCCGCAAAAACCTATATGAATGCGGGAATGCTTGAAAGTGCCGCATGGTGTTATGAGAAGGCTGAAAAATTCGAAGAAGTTGCAAAAATCTACGAGATGCTTGCCGAGAAAAATAAAGACAGCTACTATTGGAAGGAAGCCTGTGAGTTCTACAAAAAGGCTGGAGACTTAAGAAATGCCGCAAAATGCCTTGAAAGGTATGCCGAAGATGAGCCTTGGTTCTGGGAAGACGGTGCAAAAATGTATGAGGAGATTGGAGATAACAAAAAGGCGAAAGAGGCTTGGCAGAAGGCCCTTGAATACTATAAGAAGGAAGTCGAGGAGGAGGGAGTTTTCTGGAAGGATGTTGCAAAAATCTATGAGAAACTTGGTGAAAAGGAGCTTGCAGCTGGTGCTTGGGCAAGATTTGCAAAATACTGCGAACAAGAAGCTGAAAAAGATCCGACGTGGTTCAAACACTTGGCAGAAGCCTATGAGAAATTGGGTTTGAAAGAGAAGAGTCGGGAGGCTCTAAAAAAGTATCAGGAGTTCCGTAACTCGACGAAGGATCTCCGCCCAACATGAAGATTTATCTCACCGTTAAACTCGTTAGCAAATACATTATATAGTCTGATCTCGTCACCGATATCTACTTTTTTGTAATAATCTACTTTGTCGTCCCAGAGAACTACGGTTGCGAAACTCATTTTGTCCGTGATTCTCAGAAGAGCTATTTTCCTCCCGTTCTTCACGACCTTTATCCCTCCGATTCCAGAGACAAAGCCGCGAACACAGTGATATCGGTTAACAATTAAATCGCATAAAGGAGTGAATACATCACGAAATTCATTTTTTGGGACGTAATCGATAATCAGATCGTTTTGGATGAATAATTCAACCAACTGTCCACATTTTGCACTCACGAATCCCTTATAGACTTCGGGAGAATCCCTAACAACCACGGTCGTCTCACCGTCGCTGTAAGCGAAATAGCCTTGAACTCTTCGAATCCCCCTTTTCCCGAGACGGTATTCTGCAAGAGTTATGGCGGCATCCTCATTTATCAACTCACCGAAGTGCTCTTTTATCTCCCTCAATATCCTGTCCATCTAAACCACCAGAGGATTACGGTTATCGCTACCCCTACGAGCAGCAAGATCAAGCCATACCTTTCCATTAATCCCAGAATGCTCTCGTTCTTATATAATTCTTTTCAGCTTCGAGCAACGCTTTAAAAAATGACTTCTCATCTGGATAATAGCCCATCAGAATGCGTGAAGCTGTATCAGTTCCTATACCGTAAGTATTAAGGGCGTAGACAGCTCTCATTCCATGCATTGAAACGAGATTTGCGATTTTAAAAAGCTCACTCTTGCTAACTTTTCTTGGATCTCTTCTCGCGTTTACACACGCAATCATACTTGAATGGCATCTCGGACACGATAACTCCACCATCTTAACGGGCACCTTTATCGAATATCCACAGTTAAGGCAGATAACGTAGCACTCCTCGTTTTCCAGTCTTTGCTTGAAATTCTCCAAAAGAATTTCTGTCTGATCCATAGTCGGAAAAATATCGTAACTCTTTCTCGGAGATGCGAGACCAATCGGAGTAAATCCCTTGTAGGTGACTATCTCGAATTTATCGAGATTTCTCAGGATTTTTTTGAGATTTATTAAATCTACTTTTTCTGTGAAAATATCCCTTAGAGTCTCCCGATAGATTTGCGTGTCTGCGAGCCTCTGTACGAGTGCTTTCACGTTCACCTTACTTAATTCTATATCTTTACTCAAGTAGCCACACTTTCTCGCTACGTTTATGAGCTTCCACTGGAACAGTTTTGTATCTATTAAAGCTCTTTCAAGCAATCCCTCTATCTCGACTGGAAGCTCTTTGATCAAATCCTCAACACCCTCGGCGGGCGTTAACTTAATCCTGTAAGGATCTACTTCAACACTTACGTTCCTTCCAGTTCTTATCGAAACGAGAAGGGCTAAGATCCTCCCTAGCGCCTCATTAACTTTGTGTCCGAAGCAGGCATTTACTATAGAGATTTCGTCTTTTTCCTCGATGATTATCCTCTTATCGGTTGGTGGCGGGATATCTTGCTTTTTAATCAAATCGATAACAATATGGGCGCCGGTTTTATTAACACCGAGTCTTTCGAGGAGCTTGATCGCCTTTGTTTTATCCTTTTTAACGAGATTGAACAGAGTTTCCCTTAGCCTTCCGACATCTGTGGCGACCTCAAATGGGACAGGTATCTCCTCACCAACCCATGTTGGGATTTCAGCTTCATAGCTCTCCGGGACAACTTTCACAACATCGTCGATCGAGACGATCCTCCAGACTTCACCTTTCATTGCGAATATATTCCCCTCAAACGTTTGAAGGAAGGATTCATCCAAAATACCGATCACTCTGTTATTTACGATGTCCTTAACGATGTAATGTTTCTCATCAATTATCATTGAGATGTTATCGTAAAAGTATCTTCTCGTCCTCCTTAAAGGATATATCATACCATCCTTCAGGCCGATGAGCTTGATCTCGCTGAAATATCTGCAAAGCTCTTCAAATTCTTCATACTTAAGATTTCTATACGGATAAGCCCTGCTTATGATTTCAAAGGCTTTTCTTAAATTGATTCTTTTATATTCAATTGAGAGAGAGGTAACCTGATTCGCAAGAGCATCAACACAATTTTCGTGAATGAAAGGTCTTTCGATCCATCCTTTTTTCGCCCTTTTCACGATCACGGCGGATTCAAGAATGTCATCGAAGTTATCTACTATCACAAACCCTTTAGAAACTTTTTCAAGCTTATGACCGCTCCTTCCGATCCTCTGGATCAATCTTCCAACTTCCCTTGGGCTACCGAACTGTATAACGCAATCAACCGATCCAATATCTATTCCGAGCTCTAATGAAGACGTGCATATCAGAGCTTTGATCTCTCCTTCCATTAATTTTCTCTCGTTTTCAATTCTGACGTCTTTTGAGAGGGAGCCATGATGAACCTCTACATTTGCTATTTTCTTTAATTTTAATGCCAATGCTTCGGCGGTCTGCCTTGTGTTGACGAAGATAAGCGTTGATTTGTGGCTTTCGATAATTTCTTTTATCTGCCTTAGCACCGATGCAAATTTCAAGCTAACGCCCAACTGTTCTGAAAGTACGTAGTCCTCCTCCTTTGTTTCTGGATATATCACTGATATTTCGTATTTCTTTTGAGTTTTGAGTTCTATTAACTCATCGCATTTAAAGAATCTCATTATCTTCTTTTTATCTCCGATTGTCGCCGACATTGCAATTATCTGAAACGATGTCAACTCCCTCAACCTCTCGATAGCCACGGATAGCTGGACACCTCTTTTGTTATCGATAAGCTCGTGAACCTCGTCAATCACAAGGTATTTGACATTCTTCAAAGATTTTCTCAAATTCTTTCCGAGAAATAGTATTTGAAAAGTTTCGGGGGTTGTTATCAGTATCTGAGGAGGGTCCTTTGACTGCTTTTCTCTATCCCTCTTTTCGGTATCCCCGTGTCTGACAGCAACTGTGAGATTTAATTGCTCCGCTATCCCTCTTATTCTTCTGAGCATGTCCCTGTTAAGAGCTCTGAGAGGTGTGATGTAGAGAAGAGCAATCCCCTTGGGTTTCTTCTCGAAAATTTCCTCAATTATTGGGATAAGAGCTGCCTCTGTTTTTCCGCTTCCGGTCGGTGCCACAATCAGGCAGTTTCTTTTCGACTTTATCTTTGGATAAGCTGTCTTTTGCAACTCATTCAGCTCTTTTATTCCAACCTTTTCCAAAGCTCTCAGAATTTCAGGTCGCATACAGCACATTCGCAGTGAAGAACTCCAATATAAGCAAAAAGAATTCTCTTTTCCTTCAAAAGTCTTTCCTCATCGATTCGGATTTGTCTGATTTCTATCTCATTGTAGGATGGAAGAGCTTCCAGTGTATTTCCCGTAACCCTCCCACTTTCCGTGTCATATATCTTAGTCTGCTCCCAGTCAGTTACAACCGTGATAGGGGCACCAATTATCCTTGAAACCGCTAAGGCTTTTCGCTCCAAAGACGCCAACACCATGGGGGGCGCGCACTCGATATTTATGGAATTTTCTCCGTTTATTCTAATGAGAATATCGATGGGACTGATAAAGGATTTTCCGTCAACCTCAACTCTAAGTGGATAATCAACGATAACGCATTCTTCAGGGTAACCCTTTTTCTCGATCAAGAATTCCTTCACTTTCGCCTTAACAATATCTTTCAATGTTAGCACATAGATATTGACACGGTTATATTTAAAGATATTACTACCGAAATGGTTATCTTAATTTTGCCCCCAGTTTATACAATGTTTGTTCATGGATATCTGATGTTGCCAGACTACATTGCAATTGGCATGCTGATTGGAAATCTAATATTTATTTCGGCGATAATTGTGTATTCTCTCAGGATTTTAAATAGAAAAGCAACAGAAGATAAAACGCCAAAAGAATCAAAAAAAGTATGGGCGAGATTCCTATCAAGAGACCATTCTTTCTTAAGGGAACAAATATTAGAGGATTTTCCTTCCATTCCTTAAGAGGAAGCGAGTAGATTATAGCTCCTGCCAGTATCAGTAAAAGACCTGCCACTATTAGTGACAATCCAATGAGCCTTTCATCCATATTAATGATTCGACGGCACATCAGATAGCTTTTTTGCTAATCTATTTCACCCATACATGTCTCCCTTCCTTCACGAATATTAATCGTGCACCGATTTTCACAAGTAGATCTTCTATTTCGTCAACACGCGTGTCGAGTTCAACAATGGTGAGTGAGTGACGATTACTATCGTATACTCTTTCTTGAGCTCGTAGATTAAGTTCTCTATTTTCTCCGTTACTATCGGATCGAAGTTTGTAGTGGGCTCATTCATCAGCAGAACCAAGTAGGACCCATTAAAGCTGAAATAGTGGACGCATGATGTAATCTCTGAGGATCGGGACTAGAACAAAAACTCCCCATATGCCATATATTATCGTTGGAAGACGTCTCTCATTCCTAACCCTGCCTTCTGGAAGGTCAACGTATCCTTGCACGATATTTTCAGACTTCTGTCCCTCTGTCAGAACTGAAAATATATTCAAAAAATCATTTTTTCAAGCATATCCCTCTCTATTCCGAGCCGAATTTCCCTTGCGATTCTTTTACCCATATACATGTTTTCTCCAAAAAGGATGTAAGAGTATGGAGAAGCTGGGATTCCTACAGTTGAGCCGGCAACTATTCTTGCGGATATTTCGAAATAATAAATTTCTCCATTCTCATCAATTACACTCTCTAAACAGAATGGGCCAATCATTCCCGGCTCTGCAATCTTTTTCGAATACTCGTAGACTCTTTGACCGTCTTTCATAATCCTTGGAAGTAGACTCTCTCTAACAATAAGGGGGATGTTTCCAACGACGGTGTAGGTTGGGCTGATACCGATCTTAATCTGATCTTGTGCGGGGATTCTGCCAATTCCATCAACGTTCGATTCGTACCTTCTGTCGATGGCGATTAGCTCCACCCTTTCGTACGCGGGAGAGTAAAAGAAAGAGAAATAGAGGGGAACACCTAAAATGTATTGCTGGATGTAGGCTTTTTTTACATCCTCTCGCGAAATAATTCCCTTTTTAACGAATTCCTCAGACTTCCTGTAAAAGTCTTCTTTACTCGTTGCTATGAAATATCCCTTGCCACCTCTTGCTCCGGGATACTTTACGATAACGAGTCCGTCTATCTCTTCTGGAGTTGAATACGTTTTCGGTATCTTCAGCCCGGAATTCATTAGCCACTCTTTCTGCTTCTCTCTGACAATTTCCCACTCCATGAGAACACGGTTACCAAATATTGGTACCTTTAGGTTGTAAAGGCTGCCAATGTATGCGTTGTAGCTTCCGTGGGGAATTAAGATCGTATTCATTTCAACTAGCTTCCTCTGGATTTTTTCGTTGAGAAGCCGTTTGAAATCATCAACCTCTATGAAGTGGTCCGCCACTTCAAACATTTCGTAAACGAATCTGTCATCACTTCGGCAGATACAAACTGTTTCGAACCCCTCTTCCTTAGCTCCCTTTAAGATGTTCAGAGCTGAGTGACTTCCGATAGTTCCAATCTTTATTCGATCCTTATCGTAATTTTCGAGTAGTTTTAATATCTCATCTCTCATGTCTCCATCTCCTCTGATGTGTTTTTTTGCTTTACCAACTCCTCATAAACATCGAGCAACGCTATCAAAGATGCTGGTAGGGCAATCTCGGTTGGAAAAGTGATATAAGGTGTTAGATCGATAACGAAGTCGGAAAGTCTCAGAATTCCCTTAGGCAGACCAACGCGACTCCCTGCGAATATCACAATTTCATTAGCCCTGCTTATGGCTTTCTTTAGATCCTCCCTTATATCCGCTATTTGATTACCAGTAGGATCAGTCGAGATGAGAAGATTTTTCTTCCTTCTTTTATCTCTAAAAGTCTGGAATAAATCCTGAACAAACACTTTCACTTCTCTGACTTCTCTCGAATAGCTTCTCTTCTGAATTCCAAGTCTTGCAAGCTGACCTCTCCTAAGTCCTTTAAGGAATTCCATCAGTTCTACAGCATCGACATAATCGTAGGGGGCTATTACAAGCTCTTTGATCTCAAAAGATTGGGCAGCTCTTCCAATCCTTTCACCGATTTCCCTTGCACCTTTTAAATTCTCTAAATAAGGCATCTGAACGAAAGATACTTTCCCAAAGAATTTTAGACTGTCAATTTTCTCCGGCGTGTATTTTCTTCTTTCCTCTTTACCATCGAGAATCCCGATAAATGTCCTTTCGTTGAATATTTCTACGTAAACAGCTTTATCTGGATTATTTAGATCAACATCAGCGTTGGATATCTCTTGAATTCTCTTTCCGAGTTTTATATTGACGTCCATACTGTTAAAGTTGTGCTTCAAGCCTCTTCTCGTAGTTCTGACTGCAAACGTTTCGAAATCACCCATTGCCTTAACTATATCTTCTGCTTTTGATAGTATCTCGTCCAGATTACTTTTAACTGTGAACAGAATGGGTATTGCTTTTTCTATTTCCGGAATTTCTTTAATCTTATTAATTTCATCAGAGTGAATTATCAAAACACCTAAGTATCCGTCTGGTCTTACTTCGATTTCCACGTCACCCAATTGATCTCTTACGTGGCTTGCTGCGATGTATTCTAACCCTCTCTGCGTTTTAGCTAATATCATTAAATAAAATCGCGTAAATTTGTTTATTTTTTTTACTATCAGTTGTTAAAAAAACTTTTAAGGGCGGGAGGGGGTCACCTACGACAATGTAAGCTAACGTCCAAAACCTTAGTTAATGGGATAGCTTAATAAAAAATAATAAATCAAATTTGATCAAACGTAATGATATTGACATTTGACGGGATCTTAACGACACTACCTATTCTAACACCAACAAGGTAATTTATATTCCTCTTAGCAGCCAAATCCACGACTCTCTGGGTTATCACACCATCGAAGACTATTCCTTGCGCCTTTACGTTATTAGATTTGAGTAGCTTCACAAGATCTCTAACAGGCACTTCTTTGACTACCTCAAAATTGCTGTTGAGCAATCTTGCGATTAAATGTCCTTCAACCTCTTCTTTGTGCTTCCTTAGTATATTGACTATGTCATTGGGTTTCTCCTCTTCCTCTACTTTCTCCTCTTTCTTCTCTTCTTTCTGCTTTAAAATATGAACTTGCTCGACTGGAACTTTGTTTCTCAGAGCCTTCACAATTTCTTTTTGAGTTAGGTCCTCTACTCCTTTTCCCTCTGGCGCTCTTGCAACGTAATCGATGTCAGCAACCTGTAAAAGCTCCTTTAAAATCAGATCGCCACCTCTGTCTCCGTCGAGAAATGCTGTAACAATCTTCTTTTTACTGAGTTCTATGATGGTTTTAGGTATGTTTGTTCCCTCGACTGCTATGACGTTTTTGATTCCATGCTTTAGAAGATTCAAAACGTCCGCTCTTCCCTCCACTACAATTATTGCATCACTTTCATCGATTGCCGGACCCGCTGGCAGTTTGTCCTCACCATATTCGATAATTTCTTCGGTTCTTATAGCCTGCCTAACGATGTCGACAATTTTCTCGCTCTCGATTTCAGGCTCTTCGAAAAGGTCCCTCAAAATGTCCTTGGCTCTCTCAATAATTTTTTTTCTTTTTGTCGCTCTTACATCCTCAATTTTTTTCACTTTAATCTTCGCTGCACATGGCCCAACTCTCTCGATTGTCTCCAAAGCTGCCGCCAGTATGGCTGTTTCTATCTTGTCAAGACTGCTTGGGACTTTTATTTCGCCATAACTCTTTCCCCCTTTGCTCTCTATCTTTACCTCGATCCTACCAATTCTTCCCGTTTTTTGAAGTTCTCTTAAGTCTAAATCATCGCCTAACAAACCTTCGGTCTGCCCGAATATCGCTCCAACAACGTCGGGGCGTTCGACAACGCCTTCAGCAACAATTTCTGCATATATGAGATACTTGGTAGTATCACTTGGTGCTCTCATTGTCATCACCTCTCGCTTTTTGTGCCATTATTTGGCAAATACATTTGGTGGAAACCTTATATATACTTTGTTGATAAAGGCTTCATGCTTTATTCAGCATCCCTTGTACTCTTCACGGTAACCTTGGGGATCGGGATAATCTCTCCGATATTGCCTATCCTAGTTGAAAATATGGGTGTTGGCGGTATCCTCATTGGATTAATCCTTTCAAGCTTCTCTATTTCGAGACTTCTTTTTCTCCCACTCTTCGGGACGTTGAGCGATAAATATAGCAAAAGAATCATAATCCTACTTGGTTTATCCCTGTACAGCGTTATCGCCTTTTTATATACCGCCGTAAAGGATCCTTTTCACTTAATTATTGTGAGATTTCTTCACGGAATGAGTTCCGCCATGGCTGTTCCAGTTATCTTTGCTTTAGTTGCTTCAATAACACCTCCCGGAGAGGAGGGAAAGTTCATGGGAATCCTGAACAGATCGATCTTCTTTGGAATGGCTTTCGGTCCATTTGTCGGAGGACTCCTTACAGATATTATCGACGAGAGCTTTGCTTTTGTTTTTATGAGCCTTTTGAGTTTGATAAGTCTCTTAATAGCCGCTGTAACCATCCCAGAGGTAAGATTAAAGAAGAAAAGTCATATGAGGAGAGCTGTTAACCGAAGAGTTCTGGCTGCAATGATTTACAGAATCTTAAATTCGATCGGTAGAGGAAGCATAATGACTTTTCTCCCAATTTACTGCTATTTCATAGGATTTGATTACACCCAAATAGGTTTACTTATCTTTTTGAATCTAATCGTTTCGGGGATTATCCAGCCGTATGCTGGTATTTTTTCAGATAGGAGAGGTGTTATCCTTCCGATAGTGGCATCCAACTTTGCTTCAGCTCTTGCTCTGCATATGATTCCGTACAGTAAAGAGTTCACAAGCTTGATCGCTCTAAACATTCTTTTAGGAGTTTTCTCGGCTTTCTCTATTCCCGCAGTTAGCAGTATAATCGCTGTGGAAGGTAAGGGTTCCGGAAATATCGGTGGACTCATGGGTTATTTCTCGGCATCAAAAAGTCTTGGAAGAGCCCTAGGACCTATCATAGCTGGGATCTTGTATGATTTCGGAGGAGGGGGCGTTACCGGGATCCACTTCGCCTTCAGCGGTGCTGCCTTTTTCTCACTAATGGCGGCTTTGATCTTTTCTGTTATAATCAGGAAGCCTGAAAGGGAGATTGAGATCGAATGATCATAGTATCCTAACATTTTCAAATACGATTTCCGGTGTTAGTGTGAATCCTACCTGTCTTTTTTCCCTACCGATATGGCTGATCTTATTCAAGAATTCGTAGATGTTACCGTAAATCATGGCTCCCTTAATCCCCTTCCCGTCATGGACAGCGTTCATTATCTCGACACTAAAATCTCCACTTACATAATTCGACGTGTGAGAACCTATAAAGGAGTGGATGTAGATCCCCTCCGGTTCTCCTTTCTCTTCGAATTCTATTACAATGTTTGTAGGAGCTGTCGAAGGATAAGAATCGTATCCGTCTCTGAATCCGTTTCCTGTACTCTTTTCACCTTTGAGGTCTGATAGATATCCCTTAACAACTCCCTTTTCGACGAGAACGGTCTTCCTTGAGGCAACACCTTCGTCATCGAAGGAACAGGAGTTCAGTCCAAAGTCTATGAGAGGATTATCTATTAAACTAACCTTCGATAGTTCCTTTATTTCGTTTATTCGGCTTCTACCCCTTTTTATATTTTCATAATAAAAGGCGGGATACAGAGTGTTGCTAAGGAGTTGATCAATCGCTATTGGTGAGAGAATTACGGTGTAAAAACCGCTTTCCAATTTCTCAGCTTTGCTATCGATTTTGGCAAGTTCCAAAGCTCTTTCAACAAACGGTTCGGGGTCAAAGAGCCTCCTGGCATCTTGAAATTCGTAGGCACTCCCCTTGTCATAAATGGCTTCAACCATCACGGATATGTAGCTCTCGCATTCTCTCAAATCTATGCCGTTTGAATTCCTTATTTCTCTTTCTACGATTTCCACAGAGAACTGGGCACTCGCCACATTATCCTGAGCGAGTATCTCTCCAAAATCTTTTAAATCACTCTCATCGATTTGATTCACCCTTTTGTCGAAGGTTTTGACTTTTTTAATTTTTTCTGGGAACGCAAAGCTACTTAAACTCTCTTCGGAGATCTTTGATATCTCTAAGGCTTTTTCCATTACCCTCTTTTCATCAGAGCCCGAGGCAAATCCGACCCTTCCATCTGAGATAACCCTAACTCCGACACCTCTATCGGTTTTCTCTGATATCAGTTTGATTTTTCCATTTTCGACGGTTACCTCTTTTATGAGCACCTTTTCTTTGTAAATCTCCCACTCCATTAGGAACCACCCACTAACGCTTTTACAAGGGCGAAGGGGCCGCCATCTGCAACAGGAACGATCTGTCCAGCCTTTCCGCAAAAACCGGGATTGAATTCTATCTCTTTTCCAAGTTTTATATCTTTCAAAATTTCGAGTGTGTGTCCACTCAGAGATACGTCTCTTATCATTTTTGTCATTTCGCCCTTCTCAACTATATAGCCAAACTGGGCGTTAAAATGGAAGTATCCCGTCGCTGGATTTGTTTCTCCTCCCCTCGAACCGAAGAGGATTACTTCCGCATCACTGAGTAGCTCTTCAAGGGTGTAGTCTCCCGAATCGATAAAGGTGTTGCTCATTCTAACAATCGGAACGGCGAGATTCTCCGCCCTTGCATTACCAGCGACCCCTCCCAATTTTTTCGCAGTTTCCCTTGTATTAAGGAAATTTCTTAGATAACCTCCCTCGATTATCACTTTCCTTTCGGCTTTGTATCCTTCGTCGTCGAACGGGAAAAAGCCGAACTCCGGAATTGTGGGGTCATCATACACGTTAACACAATCAGCCGCGACTTTTTTTCCTCTCATGTCTTTTAGAACAGTTGCGTTTTGAAGAACGTGATCTGCCTCAACTCCGTGCCCAAAAGCCTCATGGATGAATACACCCGTGAGAGACGGATTCATAACAACGTTCATTATGCCGGATGGGGGTGCATCGGCATTCGATAGTTTTACGGCAATCTCTGATACTTCGCTCGCTTTTTCGTGAGCTTTTTCGATCACCTCTAATCCTCCAACCTTTAATATTCTATCTGAATAAAACTGGAGCGTTTTTCCCTTAGCGAAAGCTTGCATTATAACTCCGCATCTCGGAACTCTGAACGTGACCTCGCCACCTGAAGAATTTCTGATCGTTACCTCTTTTACAGTTTCGATGTAGACGATTTTCCTACTGATAACGTTCTCTTTTAGATAGTAATCGATTTCTCTTAAGATTTTTATTTTGTCTTCCACATCCACTTCGTCGAATGGTTTCTTTTCTTTGTAAAAAAATTTTCCACTGAAAGGTTTTTCATCAACATCTGCATCCCCTTCGATAATTGCTAGCCTTTCAGCCTTTTTAATCCCATCTTCGTCATTTACATCTCCTACGAAATATCCCCAAAATCCGTTTTTCAGAACCCTAAAGGATTTTCCTTCAAATTCGGAATACTTGGGCTTCTCCACTTTTCCATCTTCCAAATTGATCTGGAGAGATCTGGATTTTATCTCCCTGATCTCGTAATACATAATGTAAGCTTGATAAAGATCAGATAAGTTTTTTCCTTCTTGAGATTATTGCTTTACCATCGATCTTTCCCATTTCCCTCCCCGAAATCACAGCTTGACCCACACCGATGATATAGCTGCTATAATAGACTACGACGTCATTAGGTTTTATTTTCTCATCCGCCCTTATCACACCTTTTGAGAATATCGTTCCCTTAACATCGAAATCCTCTATCTCAACAGTGTAGATTTGCTTTTTCAGTAAATACTCCGCAAGCTCGAAATACACGTCCAGATTTCCGTATCTCATGTCCACCCTCGCAATTCTCTCCTCGTTAAAAAATTCGAGATTCGGGTATTTGCCGCGTACACTCTTTGATTCGAATTCCACACCGAACTGGTATCTGAGCATATGTCTAAACATCTCCCTGTAGAGATCAAAATCTTCTCTTTCAGCTCTGTTTAGGTAGCTTCTAAGCTCATTAAAGTCATCAGCAAAAGTTACGTCGATTCCCATGAGCCTTGCAGAACGCTCGACAACCCTTTTGTATCCGTTGTGGACAAATGCTATTACGTTTTCAAATTTCTCCAGCAATCCAGCGAGTTTTTTGGCAACGAAATCGATCTCCCACTCGCTCCAAATTCCCGTAGTCGGGGTATTGTAAAATGCGATTGGATAGATTAGTTCAAGCTCTCTCGGAGCGACGAAGGGAGATGAAACTATGATCTCGTTTATCCCTCTTATGAGATCACCTAAGGCACTCCTTATCCTTCTGTGAGTTTTTGATAGGAGATATGGCTTCACTGCTGAACATGGAAGTATCAAAGCCGTAGGAGAGACGGGATCATATATCTCCTCAAGTCTTTTAAAATAATATCGGATTTCGGGTCGGTTAAACGAGTCCTCTGTAGTGGGGTAGAGATTCGATCTCCTGAATCGCGGGAACTTTTGTATATCCGCATTCGCATCGAATAGTCTCAGGACTGCAGTAGTTTCGGGTTTTGTTCTGACTCTCGATTCAACGAGCTCTCTCAGAGATTCATTGCGTATCGCCTCCTTTACGATGTTAAGTTCTCTTAGGAGTGCATTCGTGTTATGATCGGCCAAGAATTCGAAATCGCTCTTATATCTATCTCTACTTAGACAAGCTTCGCAGTTGCACGGGAGTGTTTTGAGTGCCCGCAACTCGAACTCACCCACCTCTGTAAGATATAAGCCCTCAAAAGCTTTTCTTAAGGCTAACGCGTTGTCAAAAAAATCTCCTCCCAAATAAACGAGAAGGGAGAGATTCTGCGGCGTTGCACACGAAGATATATAGAGGGGAGCCTCTGTGGAGGATCTGAGATCGTAGATAGCTTTGAAAAAATCTGATGAGTAGAGGGAAATGGGAACGATTTTCTTTATCTCGTTCTCTTTATGAAATTCCTCGAAAAGTTCTGGTTTTATCTTTTTTAAAATCTCCGGTGGTTTTCTTTCGATCTTATCTAAAAATTTGAAGTCCCCCCTTAAATCGATAATGTAGGGTGTCTCTATCCCGTCAAACTCACAAATTCTTGCGAATCCATCCTCTTTTTCAATCCTCATTTAAAAACCTCTTCCACTTCTCGCCTAAAATTAATTTCACCTTCTTATCTTTATTCCTTTCAAGGAATTTCTTTAATCCCTCCACCGCCATAATATAGGCCTCATCGTCTATATCCTCAGGCATCTCAGCATGTCCTGCCGGATAACTTTCAAGAAGCTCCGCGGGTATAACTCCAAAAGCTGGCTTTAGGTAGAAATCAGCCCTTATTCCGAAATCTGATGAGATCGTAATTTCTTTTTTATCCACGCTGACGTTCAAAACCTTTTCATGATATCGCCTGATAGCAGGTCTCAGAAGACTTTCTCTCCCAAGGTAGAAAAAGACCCGCTTCAGAGATGGATCGTATTTCTCCAAAACTTCATAGTAGTCTTTTATAACCCTCCAAGCCTGAATCAGATAGGGATGGCCTCTTATCCTCCTTTCAACGAGTTCGAAGAGTTCATTATTCTTTATAGCTTGCTTTACTCTTCTAATTTCCTCGAAACTCACATAAAGATTGTGCTCCGCAATCAGCTTAGCTCTATCGTTTTTATCAAGCCTTCTTAATTCTTCTGGTGTGTAAGAAAGGCAAACCGGACAGCTACAAGGGAAGTATTGTATCTCTCCAAGTTTTAAAGTTCCGTGAGGAGTTAGATAGCGATCATCCTTTGCGAAGAGTGCGTAAGCAGCAGAGTCGAACAAATCGATTCCAAGAGCCGCAAAGATTGCGAAGATCATTGGATGACCGGCTCCGAACAGATGGACTGGCTTATTTGAAGGGAGGTTGGATTTGACTTCCAAAACGATTTTGGAAACCTCTGCAAATCTGTATGTATCGAGGAGGGGGACTACTGCTCCAATGGCGAATACGTCTCCTCTGATTTTCGAAGCCTCTATTGCAGCCAGTCTTCTTAAATCGTAATGTGTAGATCCTTGTATCGGAATTGTTAGAAGGCTACCTTCACCGACAATTTCTTCAGCTTCCTTTTCTCTCCTTATTGTTTCTTCAAGATCCTTCTTCGCCGTTTCGTAGTCCGCATCTGGAGGCGTCGGAATATCGAGGGGAGTTATTATGTCGCTTTCAATATCCCTCTGGAATTCTACTATCTCACGGTTGCTCACATCAATATCACCATAAACCATAAGCTGGTAACTCCCACTATCAGTCATTATTGGCAGATCCGTTCCCAAAACAGAATGTAAACCCTTTTTTAGTGCCATTTCTCGGAGTTTCTTTGTTTTGTAGATGATGTACGAGTTGGTTATGAGAATTTCAGCTCCATATTTTTTCATATCTTTGGCGGGGATAAATTCAATATTAGGATTTATCACAGGCATGAGAGCGGGTGTCTCAACTACTCCATGAGGTGTTTGCAGTTTTCCGATTCTTCCCATTACATCTTTCGCTATAATTTCAAACATCGAAGTTTTGAATTAAATCTCACTTAAAAATCTTTGCTCGAAACATTGTCGGTTATAGATATGTTTAAATTCCAAAAAAGACAAGTATTAAACAATGATAGATATGAGCAAATACAAACCATTCAGAGAAATGGCAAAGACATGCAAAACAAGGGAAATTAGAGAAAAAAAGGTTATCTGGCCAAAATTTCACTTAGAATCATACTTTGGTGGAAAATACAGAGCAAGGGTTTTGAGAAGTGCAGATGTCGAAGAAGTTGCCGAACTCTGGAGAATGGGATATCCTGAAATTTACGGATCTAATTACGATTTTGTTCTTTACCCAGAGAAGATCAAAGAGAGAGTTGCACTTGAAGATAGATGGGAGAGAGACAGATTTGAAAAGGAATTCTGCATGGTTGTTGCCGAGGAAAGAGGAACCGGAAAGATTTTGTCGGCTGCCCTATTAAAAAAAGACGACAAAAATCTTGAAATCGAATACTCAATGCTAGTTACTCACCCCGAATACAGAAGGCAACACATCCCCCTCGGTATCGGTTTGGCGATAGCAGAAAAGATTAAGGAAAGCGGAGCCGAGTACCTGATAGCATTCCTTGAGACTTGGCACGATATAACCCAGAAACTGTGCATAAGCAGAGGCTGGAAAATCGCAGGAATATTTCCCGGAAGATTTACAAGATGGGCGGGAGACAACAGAGAGTACAGAGGTTGCGTTGTGTATATGTACACTTTTATAAATAACGGTGAAAAATACGCAACAAAACCAGAGGAGTGGAGTTTAGCTCCTGAAGTATGGGAGGTTTGGAAGTGCTTGGATAGGATAAATAAGGAGATTGAAAAAAGAGCGGAAAAGTATGATATCGAAACTATCAAAGAGATGATTTTATAAGCTCGTAAAATTTTTTGTCCTAATCAATGAAATGATTGCGAGGGGTGACGCTATTGCTTACGTTATTGGTAACTTTTAAGCATGAAATAAAACAAGAAGCCGTCAAAGTGCACTTGGTTGCTTAACACCGTGAACGCGATAAGGATTTACGAAACTGACTGGATAAGTCGAAAAGCTCGATCTCAACTTGGAGAGAAACGATTACACAAATATGGCTATGTTCAGATTCAATGAAAACGGGGTTATGTATTCAGTCCATCCTGGTGTAACGATCGAAGATGTTCAGAAAAACTGCGGTTCTCCCGCGTTATGGGAGAAACGAAATCTCCAACATACAGAGAACTTTTCGTTCAGGACATGATAGATAATCTTTATAACTCTAAATAATTTAAAAGTGACTATGGATGAAATTCTTAGGCTCCTGAAGGAGCAATTCGGTGTGGAGAGGATAGATTTTAATCTCAAACTCATGGGAAAAAATCGAATTTACGCTTATAGAAGTTGTTTTGAAGAGTTGGAAGAGTATCATTCGGGTGTTTACTTCGGTAAGCTTGAGAGAGATGGAATCCGCCTATCAATTGAAGGTTGCTATCTCTTAAAAGACCAGATAAAAAAGAACGTAATCGAAGTTGATTACGATGAGATGATAAAATGGCTAAGCGGGGAAGATTTAAAAAGAAAAGCTAAGGGATACGTTGTTTTAAAGTGGAAAGACTATCTCCTCGGATGCGGGAAGGGTGTCGGGGATAGGATAATCAACTATGTTCCGAAGGAAAGAAGATTGAGAAGACTTAATATATCTGGATCAAACTCAGAATAATGAAAGTTGCTGCCGTCCAATGCAAAGTTGGTGTTAAAGAAGCTTTTGAAAGCGCAGAAAAACTCATATCGGAAGGGGATTGTGACCTATATCTCCTCCCCGAGTACTTTTCTTATAAGGTTAACGATACATTCCTTGAAACTTCTAAAGAAACGCTGAAATGGCTAGAAAATGTAAGCAAGGAGTTCTCAGCGACCGTAGCGGGGAACGTGATACGGAAGGACGAACACTACTACAACAGCCTCTATATATTCAAAAACGGTGAGCTATTGGGATATCAGGATAAGATTCATCCAACAAGAACCGAAAGAAGTCTCGGGATAAAATGCGGATGTAAGATAAAAATTTTCGAAATTGATGGAGTGAAAATTGCTGCTCTCATCTGTGCGGACATCCTCTACCCAGAGCTTTCGAGAATTCCAGCACTGAAGGGTGCTGAGATCGTTTTGAATCCAGTTGTGTCTTTTAAACACTCCGTTTTTCCTGCAAAGGAGTTCAGACACTGCTTATACTTTGCAAGGTGCTTTGACAACGCTTACGCCATAGTTAAGGCAGGTGGAGTTGGATACACATTTACAGGAGAGGAGTGCGTCGGAAGAAGCCTCATAGCTACCCATCGTGGTATTCCCGCTATATACAGGGACGAGAATGCGGAGGAGCTTATTCAGGCTGAGATCGACCTTAAGGATATAAGGGAATACAAAGAGATCAATTACTCTCTCCATGACAGAAACACGAAAGTGCTTACGGAGCTTCTGAATGGAGGCATGGAATGTTAAGAGTTGCGTTTAAGCACGCTTATTTCGGATGGAACTTTCACGGAAATCAGTATCAGCCGGCTTTAAGGACGGTGGACGGGGAGATATTCAGTGCACTCAGGAAGATAGGGATAGATCCGAAGAAGAGCCAATATAAGATCGCCGGAAGAACAGACGCCGGAGTAAGTGCCTTAGGAAATGTCTTTTCTCTGAATCTTAAAGAATTCGATGAATGGTTTTTAATAGTCTTAAACAAAAATCTTCCAGAGGATATCACAGTATGGGGATACAAAGTCGTTGATGAAGACTTTAATCCAAGAAAGAGAGCCAAATCGAGGATCTACGTGTACGTAATGCCTGATCTCGGTTACGATATTGAAAAGATGAGAAGAGCCGCTAAAAAGCTCGTTGGGGAGCACGATTTCAGTAGCTTTGCGAAGTCCTGTGAACCGTGCTTTAGGAAAATCCACCGCTCAGAAATATCCAAAAAAAACGGATTGATCTTCTACGAAGTGGAGGGAAACGCCTTCGCTTGGAACATGGTGAGGAAAATCGTGACAGCACTGAAGATCGTCGGGAAAACTGGAGACGAAAGTCTAATCGATAGACTGCTTGAAGGAGAGAAAATTCCACTCACCCCCGCACCGCCATTCGGGCTAATTCTCAAAGATGTTAGATACGATTTCGAATTCGAGGTTGAGAAAAAATCCTACAATCTGCTGAAAAGAAAGTTAGAAGAAAATTTCATCAAATTCTCTCAGCTTTACGGGATTTTGTATTTTCTAAGAAATCTTTGACTTTTTTCCTCACATTTACGACATCTCCGATGACGATTACTGCAGGAGTCTTCACTCTCTCCCTTTCAGCGATCTTAACGATGTTTGCCAGGGTTCCGATAATCGTCCTCTGATTTGGGGTTGTAGCGTTTTCAATTATCGCCACTGGGGTATCTGGATTTTTTCCGTGCTTTAGCAATCTTTCAACGTTCTCTTTCAGGCTCGAAACTCCCATCAGAATGATAATGGTTGCGTTGAGCTTTGCGAGTGCGGACCAGTCCAGCCTTTCCCTCTCCTGCTTTCCTGTGATGAAGACAACGGCAGGATCGTATCTTCTGTGAGTCACGGGGATCCCAGCGTAGCTCGGTGCCGCTATGGCTGACGTGATTCCTGGAATAACTTCGAATCTTATTCCGTTTTCTGCGAGAACTTCGATTTCCTCTCCACCTCTTCCGAAAATGAATGGGTCACCACCTTTGAGCCTAACGACTGTCTTGCCTTCCTTCGCAAGTTTGACCATTAGGGCATTTATATCTTCCTGTTTCATTTTGTGTTTTCCGTGCCTCTTCCCAACGTCAATTAGCTCCGCTTTGCTTTCCCTCTTTAAAAGCTCCCTGATCTCCTCACCGATGAGTTCATCAAAT
This sequence comes from uncultured archaeon, assembly GCA_964655455.1. Taxonomy (GTDB): domain Archaea; phylum Halobacteriota; class Archaeoglobi; order Archaeoglobales; family Archaeoglobaceae; genus Geoglobus. Next base: position 93,009 of record CAZZMN010000006.1, on the reverse strand, counting down.
AAGATTACGTCAGCTTCCTGAATGACCTTTAAAGCTTTCAAAGTCAGTAGCTCAGGATCTCCCGGACCTGCACCGACTATGTAGACTTTTCCAGTCATCTATTTTTTAGCAGATTTTAAAAATTTAAATGTATTTGCAATCTTGAAAACAGCAAAAAAGGAGAACTCTACGAATTACAAATCGTGAGGAGCTTAATTAGAGTAGGTTTGCCGATTGAAGGTTTAAAAGAGGCTAGCCCTTAAAGGCTCAGACAAACTTGCGGATGTCATGTATTTGAGTTCCTTTAACGTTCCGGAAGAATTAAAAATTGATGCTTACTAACCTCTTTAAATCTTTAGCTATTTCCTTAGCCTCTTCAACAGCACTTGTCTTACTAATCTCTTCGTCAACTTTAAACTCCTTCCTATCTTTTATTATCTGAACGATCAGCCTCACCTTGCCCTTACACTCAGCATAAATCCCAGCTGGAATCGCACAACCTATGCCAAGTTCTTTCATAACAGCTCTCTCAACCTCAGCTTCTATCCAAGTGTCTTTGTGATTTATGAAGCTGACGAGCTCCTCCTCTCCTTTTCTCGTCTGCACCGCGATAATCCCCTGATTTGCAGAGGGGACGAACTTTTCAATCGGCAACTTATGATATTCCACTTCTAAACCCAATCTAATTAATCCGGCTTCAGCTAATACAATCGCATCATATAAACCATCCTTAAGCTTCCTCAGGCGTGTATCGATGTTTCCTCTTATGTTTTCGAATCTCAGATCGGGTCTGTAAAGCCCCAGCTGGGCTCTTCTCCTTAAGCTTGATGTGCCTATTACCGCATAGGGCTTTATCTCGTCGAGTGTAGAACCATCTCTTGCAATGAATGCATCAAATGGCGAATCCCTCTTGAGAACAGCTGCCACGGTCACTCCGTCGAGCATCTTGCTGGGGATGTCTTTATAGCTGTGGACGGCTATGTCTATCTCCCCTTTCAATAAAGCATGCTCAAGTGTCCTTACGAAGGCACCGGATCCCTTAAACTCGTATAACGGCTTATCCTTCATTATGTCTCCCATACTTTTTATTATCTTGATTTCCACGTTGTATCCTTTTTCTTCGAGTTTCTCAACTACCTTTGAAGTTTGGGCCAATGCGAGTTTACTTCCTCTCGTTCCGACTACAATTATTTCAGACATTTTTCAAAAGCCTCCACCGTCCTGTTCACATCCTCATCGGTGTGAGCTGTGCTGACAAAGCAAACCTCATATTGAGAGGGCGGGATAAAAACACCATGCTCAAGAAGTCTCCAGTAGAGTCTGAGGTATCTATCCCTATCGAGCTTCATCGCATCCTCGTAATTTGATGGTTTTTCCCCGAAATACACGCAGAATATTGAGGCGATATAATCAACGTCACCCTTACCTTTGATGGAGTCTCTGATTCCCTCCACGATCTCTTTTGTTTTTCTTTCAAGCTCCTTATAGGGATTCATCTCCATGAGTATTTTCACGGTTGTTAGTCCCGCTGTAAGCGTTATCGGGTTTCCGCTGAACGTTCCCGCCTGATATACATTCCCCGATGGAGCTAAATTCTCCATGATTTCTCTTCTTCCACCAACAATGCCAATGGGAAAGCCGCCGCCGGCAATCTTTCCGAGCGTTGTGAGATCAGGCTTTACACCGTAATATTCTTGGGCACCCCCAAGAGACAGGCGGAATCCCGTTATGACTTCATCAAATATTAGAAGGACATCGTTTTCTTGTGTGATTTTACGAACCTCCTTGAGATATCCATCCTTAGGCAGGATCAGCGAAGAGTTTCCCATGACTGGCTCGAGGATTAAGGCCGCTACATCATCGTTTTTTTCAAGTAAATCGCTTAGGACTTCTGTATCGTTAAAGGGAACTTGGAGTGTATTCTTAACGAAATCTTTTGGGACTCCAGCGGAGCTTGGTGTGCCGAATGCTCCGCTTCCCGCTTTGACGAGAACAGCATCGTGGGCCCCATGAAAGCTTCCCTCTACTTTCACGATTTTATCCTTTCCTGTGAATCCTCTCGCAAGCCTTATGGCGGTCATTGTCGCCTCACATCCTGTGTTCATGAATCTAACCATCTCAATGGAAGGATATAGTTTCGTCAAAAGTTCAGCGTATTCGATTTCAAGCTCTACCGGAGTTCCGTAAATCCATCCATTTTCGAGCTGATCTTTAACAGCTTCCTTTACTCTCTCATTACAGTGTCCTAAGATCAGGGGACCGTAAGCCATACAATAGTCTATGAACTCGTTTCCGTCGACATCGTAGATTTTTGATCCCTTTGCTCTCACTGTGTAAAACGGATAAGGCTTTACCGCTCTGACAGGAGAACTAACACCTGAAGGCATCAAACTAACAGCCCTTTCATAAAGCTTCTTAGATTTCTCCAGCATAGGTTATTTAACACCCTCCGGTTTTAAAACTGTATGCTCCTTATCCTGATTCTGACCGGTAAGTGCCAACTCAATTGCAGATACTGCGGTGGAAACATTGATGAAAGCGTAATGCCACCAGAAATCAGCTACGATATCGGGGAGCTTTTAGATTTTATCAATTCACTTAAAAGAGTATCAATCGCCTTTTACGGTGGAGAACCTCTCCTCAGGATGGATTTAATAAAAAAAATTATGAATGAAGTTGATGCAGAGCACTTCATCCTCCAGACAAACGGATTAATGTTGAGCAAACTCGAAAGGGAATACATCCAGAAATTCTCGACTATCCTCGTATCAATTGATGGAAGAAAAAGTGTCACCGAACATTACAGGGGTAAGATCTATGATAGGGTTTTAGAAGAAGTAAAAAGGATAAAAGAATATTATAAAAATGAGCTCATCGCAAGAATGGTCGCCTCATTAAAGACGGACATCTATGAGGATGTTGTGCATCTATTAAATCTCGGTTTATTCACTCACGTCCACTGGCAAATCGACGCAGTCTGGAACCCTTATCCCTCAGAATTTCCCAATTGGCTTAGGAGATATAAAAGAGGTATCACCAAGCTCGCAGACTTCTTTAACAACGAGCTGAAAAAAGGGAGAATTCCCGGGATCGTTCCGTTCCTCGGAGTTTTAAGAGCGATGATATTCGAGGAAAATTTGAAGCCTCCATGTGGCTCTGGAACGGAAAGCTTTGCGATAACGACCGATGGAAAGATCATAGCATGTCCAATAGCTGCAGAATTCGACTGGAATGTTGTGGGAGATTTATGGAGTGGGATAAGGCGAAAAATCACCATCGAATCCCCGTGTCCCGAATGCGGTTACTTTAGAATCTGCGGAGGTAGATGCCTTTTCACAAATCGGGAAAGACTTTGGGGTGAAAAGGGATTCAAGATGCTCTGCGACGCAACAATCCATCTGATAAGGGAGATGAAGAAATCGATAGAGATTGCAATAAGATTGAGCGAAAAAGGTGTGTTGGACTTGAACAGACTCTATTACCCGAAATTCAACAACACAACGGAGATCATCCCATAAGTTTTTAAATCGAGCTGATAAACGGAACCCCATGCTCTTCGAAGAGTTCATACTGTGGGCGGGTATCACTTTGGCATCTGTGTGCTTAGTCCTCACCTTCGCGAGGATTTATGGAAAGGAGATTGCCATAGGAATCTACGCCGTCCTTACAGTAGTAGCCAATATCATCGCCGTCAAATTAATATCGGTCGGTGGGATTACTGCTCCCGCTGGAGTGATCGTGTATTCGGTGACGTTTTTGGTAACCGACTTCATAAGCGAAATTTACGGAAAGGAAGCTGCAAAGAAAGCCATCATAACGGGGTTAGTTGCAAACATTATAGCGGTCCTCTCCATAATCATTGCAGTCAAAATGACTCCCGCACCGTTTCTCTCGAAAGAAGTAGTTGAATCCTTTAACACCGTGTTCACATTCACTCCAAGGATCGTGGCGGCATCGCTGATAGCATTTATAATCAGCCAGACTCATGATATTTACGCCTATCACTTTCTGCGAATGCTTTCGAAAGGCAAGCATATGTGGCTCAGAAATAACGTTTCCACATCAATCTCCCAGCTGATAGATACAACCGTCTTCATAACAGTAGCCTTCTACGGTGTTGCCCCCCTCTTGCCCCTAATCGCTGGACAATACGTTCTGAAACTGATAATAGCACTGTTTGATACGCCGTTCCTTTACATCTCGGTGGAAACCTTCAAAAAATTAGAGTCTGATGTCAATATCGTCCAAGGTTAGAGGCGTCACGCCCATCCTTTTAACCTCTTCGATCAATCTCCTATCAGCTTTTCCATGGTAGAAAAGAACGTAATCCGGATCACAGTGGGAGATCATTTCTATTATCCCTCTGTAATCGATGTGGTCGCTTAGAATGATCCGATTTCTGTAAAACCTCTGTGCCGAAAGGATAAAGCCATTTCTGACTTCTTTCGTTGGTAGTAATTTCGCGTCACCATCTTGGAAGTTTATCCCCAATGCCTTGCATATCCTTTTGATTTTTTCGGTAGTTTTGAATCCTATGTCATTCTCGTTAAGAAGTTCGGCAACCCTTTGGGCTTTACCTATGGGATAAGCTCCAAGCTCCCACCCATCTCTTGCGGCTTTGATGACCCTATCGATTTCATCTTCGAAAACATGAATAGGGTGCCCGTATGTCGCCTCAGTTATCAGAAGATCGCATTTCGGGAGCGAAGAGAAATCCTTAACATCTCCGGTAATCAGAACACCGTTGAAGTAAAAGGCGGCTGAACCGTGCATGTGCTTTGTTTCGAACGTTTTCATCTTTACTCCTCCGATCTTTAGCGTTTTCCCTACTTCGAAGGTAATTCCCCTAAATCTCTCCCCGCTAACAACTTCTAATACAAGTGCAGTCTCCTTAGATGCAACCGCTTTCCGATTCTTCATATTTCTCAGACCGTGATGATCGGTATGAGCATGGGTGATCAGATTGAATCCTTTTCCCGGTAAACTATCGATGTGGAAATCAACTCCGTCAATCCTTAGGGAGAAGTGTGGGCAAAATCTCCTTCTGTAGATCAAGATATCGAATCTTTCCAAAATATCGAGCATTATGATATTTTTCTGGATAATTTATTTAAGATTTTTTGAATGTTACGGCTATTCCCAAAATTCTCACAATTCACAACCAATTATGAATTGGCTAATAAATTTATTGAGTTTCCAGCAATAGATTGAAGTTTACACTTGCCAACCTAAATCCCTGAAGGAAAATTATATATACTCTCAACTCAAGCTTAAACCAATGCAAAGATTTGCTAAATCCAAATCCATGGATCTTTTCTTGGTAGTAGTATGCTAAACCATTCTGAGGTAGGTGGTTTTATGAGGGTGGCTGATGCTATTATCAAGGCCTTAGAGTATGAAGGTGTGAAGCATATTTTCGGAATACCCGGAGGCGCCATCTTAGAGGTTTACGATGCGCTCTACGACTCGAACATAACCCATATCTTAACGAGGCACGAACAGGCTGCAGTCCACGCTGCTGACGGATACGCAAGAGCTACTGGAAGAACGGGTGTCGCCTTCGCAACATCGGGACCGGGAGCGACTAACACCGTGACGGGGATTGCGAATGCGTACATGGATTCTTCGCCAATCGTCGTGATAACCGGACAGGTTTCCCGACGCTTGATTGGTAACGATGCGTTCCAAGAGGCTGACGTCACAGGGATAACGATGCCAATAACGAAGCATAATTATCTCGTTACCAATGAAAGGGATATACTAAGAATAATCAAGGAAGCTTTCTACATCGCATCAACGGGAAGACCGGGGCCTGTTCTGATCGATATACCGAGAGATGTCACAATGGCCGATATAGAATTCGATTATCCTGAAAAGGTTAATCTCCCCGGATACAAACCGAAATATACGGGGCATCCGAGGCAGATTAAGAGAGCAACCGAACTGATAATGGATGCTGAAAGACCGATAATTCTTGCAGGTGGTGGCGTCATAATCTCGAATGCGAGCGAAGAGCTAACAAAGCTTGCCGAAACAATCCCCGCTTACGTTGTTACATCATTAATGGGCAAGGGAGCAATTCCTGAGACTCACCCACTCAGCTTGGGATTTATCGGAATGCACGGCTCTAAGTATGCAAATTACGCTGTCCAGGAGAGTGACCTAATAATCGCAGTTGGTGTCCGCTTCTCTGACAGGACAACAGGAAGATTCTCTGACTTCGCCCCCAATGCAAAGATAATCCACATCGATATCGATCCCGCTGAGATTGGAAAGAACGTCAGAGTCGATGTCCCGATCGTCGGAGATGCAAAGCTCGTCTTAAGGGAACTTCTAAAACACATAAACTACAAGAGAAGAAAGGAGTGGGAAGAAAAAGTCGAAGGATTGAGAAGAGCTTACCCGCTAAAGTATAAAAGGGATGGAAAATTAAAGCCCCAATTCGTTATAGAAAAGATCTGCGAACTGGCACCTGACGCAATCATCACGACTGAAGTTGGTCAAAACCAGATGTGGGCCGCTCAGTTCTTTAAAGTGAAATATCCGAGACAATTCATATCCTCCGGTGGTCTTGGAACGATGGGCTTCGGATTTCCGGCGGCAATAGGTGCCAAGGTCGCCTTTCCAGACAGACTTGTCATTGACATGGCCGGAGACGGCAGCTTCTTCATGAACATCCAAGAGCTTGCCACATGCGTCAGTTACGGGATTAATGTCAAGGTTGCAGTCCTCAACAACGGATACCTTGGAATGGTTAGACAGTGGCAGGAACTCTTCTACAAAGAGAGATACTCCGCCACCTGCTTAGCATACAAGGAGATCTGCATAGAGAAGATTGCAAAAGGATTCGGTGCTGTCGGAATGACCGTGGAAAAAAGCAGCGAGGTTGAAGATGCTCTAAAGGAAGCCTTTGAGATCGATGCACCCGTCGTCATCGACTTCCGAGTCGATATTTTAGAAAAGGTTTATCCCATGGTGCCGCCTGGCGCTGCCCTTCACGAGATTATAGACGAGGAGGTGTGATTATGAGGAGAACTATTGCTGCTCTGGTTGAGAACAAACCGGGAGTTCTTGCGAGGGTTGCGGGATTGTTCAGGAGAAGGGGATTCAACATCGAAAGCCTTGCGGTCGGAGTCACCGAGAGAGATGACATTTCAAGGATGACCATAGTCGTTAGCGGCGACGATAAAACGATAGAGCAAGTTATAAAACAGCTAAACAAACTGATAGAAGTTCTAAAGGTTAGCGATCTCTCGGAAAATTCTGTCGAGAGGGAACTCGCCCTTATTAAGGTTACGGCAACCCCTCAGACGAGAGGTGAGATCATCGAAATTGCGAATATCTTCAGAGGTAGGATCGTCGATGTTGCCCGCGATTCTCTGATTATCGAAATAACCGGAGACGAGGATAAGATAAATGCTTTTATAAACTTGATGAGGCAATACGGGATTAAAGAGGTCTCAAGGACGGGAAAAATAGCCATGCAGAGAGGTAGCAAGTCCATGGAATGATAGAGTTCAACCCTTTTTTTAAGAAGTACCGACCTGGATTAAAGAAGGTTGCCGTCATCTACCCAAACAGATACATTGGCGGCATTACAAACTTAGGACTACAGCGAATATACTACGAGATTAACAAAAGCGAGGAATTTGTGGCAGAACGATTCTACACAGATGTCGAAAGAGGTCTCAGGAGCGTTGAGTTCGGAATACCGCTGAATTATTTTGATATTGCACTAATCTCAATTCAGTACGAAGAGGATTACTTTAACGCCCTTAAGATTTTGAGGGAGAGTAAATTTTCTGGCAGAGTTGTGGTTGGAGGGCCTTGTGTTACTGAAAATCCCTTCTCGTTCTACGACTTTTTTGATCGATTTTTCTTGGGAGAAGCCGAGAACGTTGTCATAGATGTCATTAAAGACGCCAGTGTCGAGGGATTGATGCCCTTTTCGAAGAGAAGGAGAGTGTCCAAACTCGATAACGAAATGAAAATGCAGATAATATCAACAAACGCCTATGGCAAATCAATCCTTATAGAGATCGGAAGGGGATGCTACAGAAGTTGTCGCTTCTGCATTGTTAGGCAGATATACAGACCTGCAAGATGGAGAAAAAAAGAAGATGTAATCGAAATAGCAGAGGTGAACAGAAAATTCGCAGAAAAAGTAGCTCTTATAGCTCCATCACCAACAGATCACCCTCAATTCAAAGATATCGTATCGGAACTTATCCAGATGGGGTTCGAGGTTTCTCCCTCCTCTATAAGGGCTGACAGATTCGATGAGGAAGTGGCTGAGCTTCTCCCTACAAAAAGCCTGACACTGGCTCCCGAAGCCGGAAGCGATAAATTACGGGAAATTTTGAATAAGGGAATTGATGAGGAGGACGTTCTGAACGCCGTCAGGATATCAAAGGCTGAAAAGATCAAGCTATACTTCATGTATGGATTACCGTTCGAGAAGAAAGAAGACCTCGATGGAATAATCAAACTTGTAGAAAAAGTAAGATCTTTGGGAAAAAAAGTAAGCGTCTCCCTTAATCCCTTGGTTCCAAAGCCTCACACTCCTTTTCAGTGGCTACCTTTTGGAGGAAATCCTGAAAAAAGTGTTAAAAAAAATATCGAGGAACTCAAGTGGAAGAGGGAATATTTGATCAGCCATTTAAGGAAGATATGTGAAGTAAACGCAGATAAAATTGATGATTTTGCGATTCAAACGATTATTTCAAGAGGGGTCAGACTAAGACTCATGAAAAAGATTAGCCTCAACAGGATTCTAAAATCAGATCTTTCAAGACTTCTGGGATGTATGGATGTGGATTCTCCGCTTCCTTGGGATGAAATCGAGATGGGATATAAGAAGGAAAAACTTAAGAGAGAATTCGAAAAGATACTTTAAATGGAAGCGAAAGCCTACAGGCAAGTTAGAGGAGTAATCACCTGTCAGCTTTGCTGGCATTTCTGCAAGATTGAGAAAGAGGGAAAATGCGGTGCCCGTTATGTAAAAAACGGGAAATTGTTTACGAGAACCTACGGAAATCTCAGTGCAATAGAGAGCAGACCCATGGAGATTAAACCGTTCTTCCATTTCCTTCCTGGAAGGAATGCAACAACGTTTTCAACTTATTCGTGCAATTTCAACTGCCCATGGTGTCAGAACTGGCGCTTATCAAAAGTAAAGCCACCATCCAGCTACAATCCAATAAAGCCTGAAGAAATCGTAGAAATCGCAATCTCTAACGGGGACGTCGCTACGTGTGCAAGTTTTAACGAGCCCACTCTTTTGTTCGAGTTTCTTTTAGATCTTTTCCCCCTTGCAAAGAAAAGAGGATTATATAACACCATGGTTTCTAACGGCTACCTGACACCGCTTGCTTTAAAAATGCTGCGAGAGGCAGGTCTCGATGCAATTAACATCGATGTAAAGGGTAATGAATCCGTTTACGAGAAATACTGCGGTGGGAAAGCGGAATTCGTTTGGAGAACTGCTGAAAAGGCGAAGAAAATGGGAATTCACGTTGAGATAGTCTGTTTACTTATAACGGATTTAAATGACGATGAAGACACGGTAAGGTGGATCGTAGAGAATCACCTCAGCAGGCTTGGATCCGAAGTCCCCCTCCACTTTACGAGGTATTTTCCCGCATATCTCTTCGATAAGCCACCTACACCGGTGAAGAGGCTTGAAAGAGCCATTGAAATTGCAAAGAGGGAAGGTGTCGAATTTGTCTACATCGGGAATGTTCCGTTTCACAGATATGAGAACACTTACTGCCCGAATTGCGGGGAATTATTGATAAACCGACATTCATACAGAGTTTTAAACAACTGGATTAAGGACGGAAAGTGCTGGAAATGTGGAAAGGATATTTACGGTCTGTTTGATTGATTATTTAGCTTAATCCTTCACAATTCAGAACCGATACCACACCGATCTTGGATAAAATAGCAATTGTTAAATATTTTCAAGATTAATTATCGCAAAAAATAGCGGTGACGTGTATGATCGAGGTTGAAATTATTACCGGAAGAACGATAGATCAGGGAAAGACCGTTGAAGAGAAACTAACAGAGGAATACTTCAAAGCTGTGAGTTACTGCGAACTTAACGAAGAAGACTTTAAAGCCCTTGGATTAAGCGAAGGAGATAAAGTAAAGGTAAAGACGGAATTCGGAGAAGTTGTTGTCTTTGCAAAAATCGGAGACTTGCCGAGAGGTGTTGTCTTTATCCCAATGGGCCCCTATGCGAATCAGGTGATCGATCCATCCACGGATGGAACGGGGATGCCCCAGTTTAAAGGGGTTAAGGGAACTGTAGAAAAAACCGATGAAAACGTTTTGAGCGTTAAAGAATTGTTAGGGGTGAAATGAATGGAAGCCGTATGTACATTCTGTGGAAATGTTTGCGATGATGTGGAGTTTGATGTAGAAAAACAAAAAGGAAAGAGATTCTGCCCCTTAGGCCTTTCGAAATTCCAAAAGAAAGAGAGAATAAAGTCACCAATGATTGACGGAAAGGAGGTCAGCTACGAGGAGGCGATTGAAAAGGCGGCCGAAATTCTCGTGAACGCTAAGAGACCTTTGCTTTACGGATGGGCTTCAACGGTCAACGAAGCCATAAGACTTGGAGTCATCCTGACGGAGATTGTCGGTGGCGTTTACGATCAGTGTGCAAGCGTCTGCCACGCCCCCGGAACTCTTGCCACGATAGAAGAGGGGTTACCTGGCGGAACCCTTGGCTCCGTGAAGAACAGAGCCGATATGGTAATTTTCTGGGGAAGCAATCCGATGGAGGCACATCCAAGGCATCCGACGAGATATAGTGTTCACGCCAAAGGCTATCTGATAAAAGATAGAAAGGACAGAAAAGTTGTAGTTGTGGATGTTAGAAGAACGAGAACTGCGAAATTAGCGGATAAATTCATTCAAGTAAAGCCCGGCTACGACTTCGCCGTGATCTCGGCACTAAGAGCCATTATCAAGGGAGAAGACATAGAAGTCGATGAAGTCGGCGGTGTTCCAAAAGAACAGCTCATTGAGCTTGCCGAGGATATGAAAAATGCAAAGTATGGAGTAATATTCTACGGTTTAGGAGTTACTCAGTCAAGAGGCAGAGACAGAACCGTCGAGAATGCTATAAAGCTGATCCAGCTTCTTAACAGAACAACAAGATGGATAATCTGGCCGATGAGAGGTCACTATAACGTTGTCGGCGCCGGCGAAGTCCCGGCTTGGGAAGTCGGCTACCAATACGCAATTGATTTTAGCAGGGGATATCCAAGATTCTCTCCAGCAGAGTTTTCTGCCGTGGAAATGCTTCTCAGAAGAGATTGCGATGCTATGATGGTTGTAGCAAGTGATCCGGCAGCTCACTTCCCAAGAAAGGCTGTGGAACACATGAAAAACATTCCAGTGATCCAGATAGATCCCTTCCCAAACCTGACGACACTTTTGTCGAACGTCGTTATTCCGTCTGCGGTTGCCGGAATCGAAGCTGAGGGGACTGCATACAGGATGGATGTGATTCCGCTTAGGGTAAAGAAGCTTGTGGATTCAGAGTTCTGGAGCGATGAGAAGATTCTTGAGGAGTTGTTAAAGAAGGTTGAGGAGCTTAAGGGGTGATCTTATGCATCACATGCTTTGGATAAAGAATGGAATTGTTATCGACCCGAAGAACAAGATCGATGGAGAGAAGATGGACATATTCGTCAAGAACGGAAAGATAGTCGAAGAGAGTGAAGTCAAGAAGGACGAATGTAAAGTTATCGATGCATCAAACAAGCTTGTGGTTGCCGGTGGCGTCGAAATGCACGCCCACATAGCCGGAAGCAAGATCAACACCGGAAGGACGATGAGGCCAGAGGAGATGAGGGTTGTAAGGCAGACCGCAAACAAATTAAGGGCAACTGTTGGTAGAGTGTTGCTGACATCTCCCGCGATCGGATACGAATACGCAAGGATGGGATACACAACCGCTGTGGAGGCTGCTAACCCACCAATCGGAAGCCTTCACACCCACGAGGAGCTCGACGCCATCCCGATCCTCGATAAAGCGGCTCTCCCAGTTTTCGGAAACTGGCATCCCGTTCTGAAGTTCGTAGCTGAAAAGGATTTTGAAAAGCTTAAAGCGTTCATAGTATGGGCTTTGGAGAGAACAAAAGGCTTCGGTGTCAAAGTAGTCAACCCCGGCGGTATTGAGGCATGGATGTATGGAAAGAACTGTAGGAACTTGGACGATGAAGTTCCGGGATTCGGTATCACCCCAAGGGATATAATAACCTCCCTAATAAGGGCTAATGAGGAGCTTGACCTTCCACACAGCGTTCACCTCCACTGCAACAACTTGGGAAACCCCGGTAACTACCAGACGACCGTGGAGTCGATAAAACTTGCAGCTGGTTTCAAGAACGATAAGAGGCAGGTTCTTCATGTCACTCACGTTCAGTTCAACGCGTACGGAGGTAGCTCTTGGAGGGACGTTTGCAGCGGTGTCGAGGATATCGCCAAAACCGTTAATTCGATGGACAACGTGACGATAGATATGGGTGCCGCCATATTTGGGCACGCAACTGCAATGACGGGAGATGCACCGTTCCAGTTCGTCCTTCACAGGCTCTTGGGGGCAAAATGGAGCAACAAAGACAGCGAGATAGAGGGGGGTGCTGGAATTGTCCCGATAATGTATCTGCCAAAGAATCCAGTTCACGCCCTCCAGTGGGCTATCGGCTTGGAGCTCGGATTAATGGTAGACAGCGATAAAGTTGTCCTGACAACAGATTACCCGAACGGCGGTCCTTTCACCGAGTATCCTTATGTGATGGCAATGCTGATGAGCAAGAAGATGAGAGAGAAAGAACTTGAAAAAGTCCATCAATACGTCCAGAAGGCAACGAATCTCCCCGCAATAGACACGGAGAGAACCCTTTACGAAGTAATCCACATGACAAGGAGCCTTCCAGCGAGAATCCTTGGATTGGAGAACAAAGGTCACCTTGGTATCGGGGCAGACGCCGATATCGCAATTTACAACATAAATCCGAACGAAATTGATCCGTCCACTCAATATGAAGTAATAGACAAAGAGTTCAGACGAGCAGCCTATACGATAAAGGCTGGAGACATAATCGTCGAGAATGGAGTGATTCTCAAGGAAACTTGGGGAAGGACGTTCTGGATCGATGCAAGAAGCAAGGCGAGCCCTGAAATCATTGACAGCGACTTAAATGAGTTCTTCAATTACTACAGCATTAAGAGAAGGAATTTCGGCGTAAAGGAAGAATGGATAAGAAATCCAGAGAGGATGGGGGTGAGATGATGCTCATTTTGAAGCCAAAATTCGATTTCGAGGTAAGTGTTGAAGCCGAAATCACGCCAGATCTTGCGGAAAAGAGCTTGGATGAGATAAAGGAGTTCAAAGTATGGTATGGTAAAGAAGTCAAAAAGCTCAAGGATCTATTCGAGATAAAGAAAGAGGGGGACGAAAAGAAGATCATCTTGGATGGCGATTTTTCCAAGGTGAAGTGGATCGGTTGCGGGATGACTGAAGGAGAGATTATCGTAAAGGGTAGCGTCGGAACGAACTGCGGAGCCTACATGAAAGGGGGCAGAATCATCATCGAAGGAGATGCGGATGATCTCCTTGGAATGGAGATGATGGACGGAGAGATAATCGTAAAGGGTAACGCCAAAAATCTTATTGGGTGTCCTTACTACGGTGATGCTACGGGAATGCAGGGAGGCAAAATCGTGATCGAGGGGAACGCCGGTAACTACATCGGGGAGAAGATGTCCGGTGGTGTGATTGAGATAAAGGGCAATGCTGGAGATTTTATTGGAATCGAAATGAAGGGTGGCGAAATCATCATCGGAGGAAACTGCGGCTTCGTAGGAGCGGACATGAAGGGTGGCGTGATCAAGGTAAAGGGTAAGTGCGATATCCTTCCGTCTTTCAAGAGAACAGAAGAAGGATACGTAGGCGACGTAAACGTCGGAGGTGAAGGAAAAATAATTAAAATCTGATTTTTTTAATTATTTCTTTTGCCGTAGCGATCGACAAATGGCTGATAAAAGCCGGCAGGTAATTCTTGAGTTTTTCGGCATCCACATCGATCTCGGGTAGTGTTGCCTGATTTTCATTTATCTCCACCACATCCACGTTTCTGTCTTTACTCCACACCTCCACAGCCATTTTTATTCCCTTGGACTCTCCGCTCCCGTAAAAGATCAGGGCGTTCCCCTCTCTTCGGGGTGGGTTTAGCCTTTCAAGAATGTTGAAGAGAACCTCCGGATGCTTCTCCCTAACCTTGCAAGAATTCAATCTCAACATGAACTTCGGTTCCGGTAAGAGCTTTGAAGTCAAAGGAGGGGAGATTGCGAAAGCGAAATCAGATGTACTGCAGAGGCTGAGAAGACCTCCCAGAGAGTGACCTATCGTATACACTTTTTCGAACTCGTTGCGCAGCTCTTTAATCACACCTTCAACATCGTTCAAAACATTCTCGTCAAGTGGATTTTCGTTGTCCCCATGACCTCTTAGATCGATGGCGACAGCATCAACACCTTTTTCAGCGATGTTATAAGAGAATCCAAGCCACTCATCCTTTGAGGAGGAATATCCGTGAATTATTACGGCCGCTTCATTTGCCCTCGCTTTGACATGGAAAGAAGGGACTACCAGATTATCCAAGCTTTTAAAATCTCTTCTAACTACCTCCATGAATAAAAGTAATGATAAAAAGTTAAAAATTATTCGATTTGTATCTGATAGCTCTGGAGCAGGACTTCCGCATTAAGCTTTCCGTGAACGTATGTTTTTCCTGTTGATTTATCGTTCACAACGATCTGAGCCGGTGCGAACAGATTTGGATCGATCTTGTAGAAATCATAGTTTGCAGCCTTGAAGATCTCGTAGAACGGCTTTCCGTAATCTCTGCTTGTGTTGCTTGGAACGTTCTTTAATATCTCATCGTATTCGGTTACCGTTAGGTAAACGCTTCCGTAGTAGAGCATGCTATCGTTTGTCGCACCCATTGCCTTAAGGTCGTTCTCCAAAATCGGAGCGATAGGACATCTTCCGGCACCATATAGGATCTTCTTGGGGTCGTATCCAATTTCCGTCATCTTGTAAATGGCAGTCTCAACAATTCTTCCCGAGATCTGGACAGATCCTACAATGCTTGCCGTAGGCGCCACGACAGCGTAAACGTCTTCGGGATCAACGTCACACTCCTTTGCGATATATTCAATAACCTTCTCATTTGGGAGCTTGCTTGCTTCCAGAGCTATAACGGCGTAGTCAGCGTCATCTTCATATTCTATCAACTCGTAAGTCTTTTTAGGCTTTAACGCCAGAGCTCTTGCTGGACCGCTTCCCATCGCAAAGTACTTGTCAACGCTTATCGCCCATCCAGCCTTCTGACTACCTAAGCAGGCGATCGCTGGGTGATCGGTATATTGCGTTATGAAAGCGAATGGGATGTCCTTTACGTAATCAACGACTATGTCTACTTTAGCTAAGCCACCCATACAGATCTCTGTATACATGATTCCAGCGTTGTAGCTTCCTGGAACGTTTACTCCGCAGTCTATTACGGTTGCACCGTTTTCAAGCTTTTTAGACTCAATTCTAAGCTCCTCTTCAAAATCTAACATCTCCTCTACAATATCCAGTGCCAATTCGTTTACGCTTAGCAAATTCATCACCTCTTTTGATATGTTGATGATGTAATGTTTAAATTTTGTGATTTTGTTCGGTCAGCATTTCTTTAAAAACTCAACAATCTTTTCTGTAAGGATATCCAACGTTCCCGTATAAAAGTGATCAGTCTCCAATTCCACGACCTCCTTAGGAGGCGACAGCTTCTCGGTGATTTCTCTTGATTCCTTTACACTGACTATCTCATCGTAAGTTCCGTAGATAATCAATTTTGGCTTTTTCGAGTCCCTGAGCTCTATTTTGTTAATTTTCTTCAAAGGAGAGATAAGAACCACGGCATCCGCCTCATCAGCAATATTACTCGCAACAACACTCCCAAAAGAATAGCCAATTACTGCAACAAAATTGTGTCTCTCCTTTAAATATCTCAGCATGATTCTGGCGTCCTCCACTTCTCCTAATCCATTCCTAAAAGGCTGTTTGTAATCAAATCTTAGTGTAGAATAGCCAATCTGGTGAAGACCCTCGCAAATCCTTTCGAGTCGGATATCGAACCGGCTTCCTCCCATTAGAGGGTGTGGAGGACACAAGAGAGCGGACCCCTCCCCTTTGATTGTGTAGGTACCCCTTATACCTCCAACAATGATTTCCATGACGAATAAACGCATTAGGCAAAAATATATTTATCGTTTAGCCCACCAAAATCCGATGAAAGATATCGGTCTCAAAGTTGGTATCGAGATTCACCAGCAACTTGACACGAAACACAAGTTATTTTGCAGGTGTCCCACTATTCTAAGAGATGTGAATGAATCGAATTTTGAATTCTTCAGATATCTCAGACTGAAGAAAAGCGAATTGGGCGAAGAGGATAGAGCAGCAAAAGAGGAGGTTCAGAGAAGTAAGAAATTCATCTATAAATTCTACGATACTACGTGCTTGGTTGAGGCGGATGAAGAGCCTCCGACTGAGATAAACAGAGAAGCATTAGAGATTGGAATCATGATAGCAAAGATGCTAAACATGGAGATTGTTGATGAGCTCCACGTAATGAGGAAGATCGTGATTGACGGAAGCAACACTACCGGATTTCAGAGAACAGCTCTTTTAGCCTTTGATGGGTATTTGGACGTTGATGGAAAACGTATCGGAATCGCAACGCTCTGCATCGAAGAGGAAGCTGCAAGGAAGATCGAAGAGATGGCGGGAGAAGTCATCTACTCCCTTGATAGGCTTGGCATCCCTCTGGTAGAGATTGGGACAAAACCCGATATAGATAGTCCAGAGCTCGCAAAAAAGGTTGCGAAAAAACTTGGAATGATTCTTAGAAGCACTAACAGAGTTAAAAGAGGCTTGGGAACTATTAGACAAGACGTAAACATCTCGATAAGGGGTGGAGCGAGGGTCGAGATAAAAGGTGTTCAGGATGTGGACATCCTCGATAAAATAGTAGAATACGAAGTCTTAAGGCAGTTGAATCTTCTCAAAATTAGGGACGAGCTCAGGAGACGAAAAGCCTATGTAGATGAAAAAATCTACAATGTGGAAGATGTCTTCAAAAACACGAAATCGAAGATCTTGAAGAGAGCAAAAGCCATAATGGCGATAAAGCTCTGCGGCTTTTCTGGACTCGTTGGTGCTGAAATTCAACCAAACAGAAGACTCGGAACGGAATTCGCTGACATCGCAAGGACATTTGGTCTTGGTGGCATCCTCCATACGGATGAGCTTCCTGCCTACGGAATAAGCGAGGAAGAAGTTACAGCTCTAAAAGAAAGGGTCGGAGCTTCCGACGAGGATTGCGTGATCATAGCCGCCGGAGATAGAGAGAGAGTTAGAAACGCATTGGCAAGAATCATTGAAAGAGCAAAATTCTGTCTTGTAGGAGTTCCCGAGGAAACAAGAAAGGCTAATGAGGATGGAACCACATCATATCTCCGACCGCTTCCGGGTGCGGCAAGAATGTACCCGGAGACAGATGTCCCTCCCGTAAGGATAGACGAAAAAATGAAGGATGTCGAAATCCCGGAGTTGATAGAGGACAGGGCAAAAAGATTTGTGAGAGACTACGGACTTTCCGAGGATATTGCGATGATAATGGCAGATCCAAAATTCGCAGAAATTTTCGAAAAGTATGCAAAGGATGTTGAACCCACAATCGTCACGAAAGTCCTCCACCTGATTCCCGCACAGCTCAAAAAGGATGGATACGAAGTTGAAAATCTAAGAGAAGAGGACTTCATATTAGTTCTCGATTTACTGAAGGAAAAGAAAATAGCAAAAGAGGGGGCTGAAGAAGCATTAAAAATCCTTTGCAAGGAGAAAGTTAGCGGAAAGGAAATCGTGAAGCGATTGTCTCCATCTGAGGATCTCGATGGATATATAGCAAAACTGATAGAAGAGAAGAGAGACTTAATCCTCGAAAAGGGAGAACATTCATTCAAACCGTTAATGGGACTCGTTATGAAGGATTTCAGAGGAAAAGTGGACGGAAAAATCGTAGCTGAAAAACTGAAAAAAGCTATAAATGATGTCTTAAAAAATTAGCCACATTTCGTGAATCCGCAGAATCTACACGTCGCGCACCCCTCTCCGTATTCAAGGACATTCCCGCACTCCGGACAGACGCCTCCGATCATTTTTGTTTTGGTTTTCTCTTCCTCTGTCTCCTTGACAAATTCCGTCAACGGCTTGACACCTTTCACGTCAAGCTTTATTTTCTTGTATTCTCCCTTTAGATGCTTTTCCAAAGCTTTTGCAACACCGTCAGCACAACTCGTAATGATTTCACCGTTATCAAATCCGATAGATGGGCATCTTATACCCTTGAGCTGTTTTATCAGAGATTCTGGGTCTACCCAGCTCCTTAAAGCGATGCTGAGCAGTCGACCAATAGCTTCGGTCTGAGAGGCTGCACAACCCCCGCTCTTTCCGAGCTGAACGAAGACCTCGGCGATCCCTTCATCGTCTTCGTTTATCGTGACGTATAGAGATCCGCATCCAGTTTTTGTTTCTATTGTAACACCTCTTGTTATCTTCGGGCGAGGTCTTGGTTTGTGATATCTCGCCGGAGGTCTGATCTTCTCCTCTTCTTTCTTCCTCTCAGTCTTCTTTATCGCTAATACTTGTTCCTCACGACTTCCGTCTCTGTAAACTGTTATTCCTTTACATTTGAGCTCGTATGCAAGGAGAAAAGCTTTTTCGACATCCGCCTTGGTTGCGTGATTTGGCAGATTAATCGTCTTACTTACGGCATTGTCTGTCCATTTCTGAAAAGCCGCCTGCATTCTGACATGCCATTCAGGGGCAATATCCAACGCACATTTGAAAACCCTTCTAACATCCTTTGGAATCTCCTCGATGCTCTGGATGGAGCCCTCCTCAACGACTTTACTTAGAATTTCGTCTGTGAACAGTCCAAGTTCTTTCAGTTTCTGCTCGAATACCTTATTTACCTCGAAAAATTCTTCTCCATCAAGGATGTTTTTCCTTTTATATGCTAAGGCGAAGACTGGTTCTATGCCGCTGCTACATCCCGCTATGATGCTTATCGTGCCAGTCGGTGCTATCGTCGTTGTTGTAGCGTTTCTCATCTTTATCCCTTTCTTCTCCCAAACGCTTCCTTTCCATGCTGGAAAGACTCCCCTTTCCTCTGCGAGATTCTGAGAGGCTTTGTGGCTCTCCTCTTGAATGAATTTCATAACTTTTTCGGCAAGCTTGAGTGCTTCTTCGCTGTCATAGGGAATTCCGAGCTTGAAAAGGGCGTCTGCCCACCCCATTACGCCGAGGCCGATTTTCCTTGTCTTTTTAGTCATTTCCTCTATCTCCGGTATCGGATACGCGTTGACATCTATGACATCGTCGAGGAATCTTGTTGCTATCCAGACGACTTCCCTAAGCCTATCCCAATCGAAATCTTTCTTCTTTTCATTAACAAACCTTGCAAGGTTGATTGATCCAAGATTACAGGATTCGTAGGGGAGGAGAGGCTGTTCACCGCAGTTGTGCACAACAAAGCCGTTTGCGTCGAATGCGTTTATGTAGGGGATTCTGACATCGTAAACGTCCTCTATTCCATCCGGGATTACCTCATCAACAGTTGCAACGAATCTGTCACTATTCGGATGTCTCTTGTAGATTTCTATCACCTTTCTAAGCTTCTCCATCTTTTCGATATCGTTGAATCCGATTCTCTCGTAGAACTCGACAACGCTGTCGTTTGAGATCACAAGCTCATTTTCTCCCTTTCCATCTGATAACAAGCTTTTGCCCGCTTTTTGTCTGTGGTAAATCTTCGAAAGGATTCCAAGCCTAAGCAACATTCTCTGAACAGCTTTCAGGAATTCTAAGTCGCTCTGAGTAAGTCTGACGCTTACACCTTTCTTATGGTCACCGACTACAGTACCGTCTGCGTCGAACAACCCTCGCAAAAGACCGATATAGAAGTCTGATGAAGCTTTTTCCATCTTTTCTGTAATCTTCTTTTCACCTATCCTGAGCCCGAGTTCTGTAGCTAATTTCTTCAAGTACGCTATTGACATCCTGTATTCGTTTCTACCTTTAACCCTGATCCATCCACTACGATGCGGTAGCTTTAATGCATAACTGTATGCGGTCTTTCTAACAGACTTAGCTCCGACACTTTTACCCCAAGACGAGAGCATGGGTCTCTCCCTGATCGTTCCATCTCCGAGCAAGAGTCCGATAAGATAACCCTCTTCCTCGCTGTAATCTCCACCCCAGCTTAAGCCTCGATGGTTGTTTAGCACGACCTTATCACCTTTTTTGAGCTCTCCAGCCTTGCACCACTCTGTTCCAATTGCATGCCTCATGATTTTCTTAGCTTTTAGCACCGGGTGATCTTCGGTTAACCTGACTTCGAAACCCTCTTTTGTTTTCAGCTTTAACACCTTCCTGACTCCGGTGAAGAAGAATCCAATTACATCGCTATCGTATCGTTTTCCGTTGATAACTGCTGTGAATTTTCTTCCTATAAGGTCTTTGACCTGTCTTGCCCCTTCTGAAGTCATTATCCACGTGTCGGCGGTCAAACAAGGATTTGTTGCCTCTATTTCTCCGAGGTGAGGTGTTGGATTGTGCCTGTTAATCTCGTCGATGAAAATCAATCCCGGTTCCCCGTTCCTCCAAGCTCCCTCAACTATGAGGTTGAAAATTTTCCTCGATTTGACTTTTTTGACGACTTTGCCCGTTCTCGGATTTATCAGTTCGTATTCGTCGTCCCTTAATAGAGCCTCCATAAACTTGTCAGTGACGGCAACACTGATGTTAAAGTTTCTCAGCACACCTTCTTCCCACTTTGCTGTGATGAATTCTTCTATATCGGGATGGTGGACGTTTAGAACTCCCATGTTTGCTCCTCTTCTTTTGCCACCCTGCTTTATCTGTTCTGTTGCCGCATCGAAAATCTTCATAAACGAAACGGGACCCGAAGCAACTCCCATCGTTGATCTTACAATATCTCCTTTGGGTCTTAAGCGAGAGAAACTAAAACCGGTATTATGGACAAATACTAAGCCGTTTTCTCCTGCAAGATAATTCTGGTAATTCTCAACTGTAAGATCGTAAAATGTCTTTCTTTCATACGTCTTCTTAACATTTTTTACGACTTCTAGACTGATTATAATTCCCAGAAGCTTGAAAATCTCTTCGCTTTCCGTATGATTTGACAGCCTTGTCAGGAATTTCACAAGCTTAGCTTTGGAAACTTTTCCCCTTTTATGCCACTGTCCTAACGAAAACACCTCGCTCTCTAAGACAGCGAGAGTTTGACTACCGTTTGTTTTAAATCTAACGTTAAATTTTTCAGCCCATTTCTTAAATGCTTCAAAGCTTATATCTAGTCCGAACGATCCACCCTTACGATGTTCGATTATTTCTTCAAGCTTTCTTCTTTTCTCTGTATTACGCAGATGCTTTCCAATCAGCGAGTAGAATATCAACAATGCTGTGTATTCTTCAATGTTTATTACATAATCGACGCCATCTTTTTTCTTCTTTTTTCTGATTCTTGCCTTAATTCCAAGCGAATTAAGGTAGTACACGATATCCTCTATCAGAGCTTTATTTTTCACACATATTTCGATCCCCGGTTTTGAGCTGACATGACCCTTTGCATCGAATATTCCCGCTATGAAGGACAGAACTGCATTATCTCCTTTTCTCAGGATTTCTTTTGGAATACCCTTTTCGATTCTGTTTAGCATTTTTCTATCTTCCTGATAGGCGAATTTTTTGCTGTATTTCTTCTCAAGAAGAAGCGTGTAGTTTTTAAGTCGATTGCATGTGTATCTTGTTTTTTTGTTTATAAACTCCATGCAACCGTCTCCAGCAATAAATCCAGTGATCCAGCAGTCTTCTATAAAACTTCTGAGATTTTGAGGAATTGCAGAGATAATCATGTCTCCACTTTCTATTTCGTCAGCCCTTTTGGTTTTGATTTCCATATCCTCTGTAAAAACGAAAAACGGATGCCAAGGTGACGTGAGGATTTTTGTTCCCTTATTTGTTGTTATTTCGTACTTCGCAACACTTTCATCAAGCTCGTATTTCCATAAATGGGTTACCCTTCCTTTAGCTACTTCTCCCTTAGTGAGATCAAATGATCTGACGTATATCTCTTTTCCGCAAACATCAATTCCCCAGCGGTTATATTCGGGATCGTAGAACTCTCCGAAATATTTATAGGATTCATACATTTCTTTTAAGGTCTCTATATGTATCTCTTCGTCATTCCAGTAAATTATCCTCGCATTTCCGTCGATACAACCGCCACCGCTCTTCTGAACCTTCGCCATGTCCCACAGAGCCTTAAATATTCCATCAATCGAGTCATCGACAGGTATGACGAAGCATGCGGAAAGCTGTCCGAGAGGAGTTCCAGCGTTCATCAGTGTGGGAGAGTTTGGCATAAACTCCTGTCTATCCATTATGTCGTGGAACTTTTTCGTCCATTCCTTTACGTCACCCCCGTAGCTCTCCTCAGCCTGTGCTACGGCGTTTGCAACTCTCCAGAGCATTTCATCGGGGGTCTCGATTGGTTCCCCTCTCTCATTTTTAAGCAGATATCTCTTCTCCAAAACAACCTTTGCAGTTTCGCTCAGCTCCATATTCCCACCATATCAAATTAATTTGATATTTTGTCAAGTATTTTTGTCAAGGTCAGGGGATATAATCCTTTTGCTCTTCATAATCTAATCAATAAACTTTGCGATACTTAAAAACTTAAATATAGTCCCCTAACTAAAAAAACATGTGTTCGGTATTTACGATCTCGGTGAACTTGAAATTAACATAAATGGTTCAAAGATTACCATCGAGCGAACTCCACATTATTTTATTTACAGGAGGGAACATAACAAAGAAGTCTTAGAAAAAAAGATCTTGTCCAGATCAGGTAAGATCGTCATAAATCCGGTGGAACCCGTGAATCTCCCAAAGAACATTACCAGCTATTTGCAGATAAAATTCAGAAAACCTATAACAATAGAACCAAATCATAGCGAAACGTTATACACGACATTTCCCGTAGAAATAGGTGTTTTCGTCACAGGAGTAGGTGACGTGAACCTGATAGATGTATTCAGTTTTGTCAATCCCAAGTATTCCCTTTACGGAGATCCCGTTAGAGGATTAATATGTAGATACTGGGAGAGCGATCTAACTCAGGAGCAAAGAGCGGAAAGATTTCGAGAAGGAATAATGAAATTAAAGATAGTCAACACGACAAAAGAATGGATTGACATCAGCAAGGCTGTTTTCAACATTGAGTTAATGAAGATATACTACGATGAAGAGATCGTATCTTCCACAGCCGAAATGGACATTCAGTCGAGGATGGTTGCTGAAACGAAATTTTTTTCAGAACCCTTAAGGAAAGGTATGAAAAAGGCGATTGAGATCTTCTCTCCTAGAAAAGTTGTAGCAAGAAGATTTTTTATGGAGTGGGGCTTATGACAGATGAGCTCTTCAAGCAAATAGATCTCTTTAAAATACTCCTTGCAGTTGTGATAATGGCTTCTGCTGTTTTGATAGCAAAGATCGTAGCGGCAAGTTTGCGAAGGGCGTTATCTGATCGCCTTAAAAGGGATCAACTCGAAATTCTTGTCAAGATTTCTTACTATTTGATTATTTTCTTGGGATTTGTTACGATCACGCCACTCTTCGGTGTAAGCCTTTCCGGCCTCCTCGTCGCTGGGGGAATAACGGGGATTGTTCTGGGATTCGCAAGTCAGAGTGTTGTATCCAATTTTATCTCTGGATTGTTCCTACTCTGGGAGAAGCCAATTAAGATAGGAGATCAGATAAATGTTGATAACATTGCGGGCTTTGTCGAGGACATTCACATAATGTCGACAATTATCAGAACCTACGATGGAATCTTCGTTCGAATTCCGAATGAGAAGGTATTCACTTCAAACATAACAAATTACGTGGCGAACGTTGCGAGAAGGTTTGAATACGTAATAGGAATCAGATATGCTGACGACGCAAACAGAGCGATAGAGATTATCAGAGATTTGATAGATAGGGAGCCGTTCGCCCTAAAGTATCCAGAACCCCAAGTTTTTGTGGACAATCTCGGAGACAGCAGTGTAAACATTGTCGTGAGAATTTGGGCACCCTCAAGAGAGTGGTTTGACGTGAAAATGAAGCTCCTCTGGAATATAAAGGTGGAGCTTGAAAAGAACGGAATAGAGATTCCGTTCCCTCAGAGAGTAATCTGGTTTGCAAACGAAATGAAGATTCATCGTGAGAGTTAATGAATTGTGAGGAAGAAGCCAAAAAACATCGCTCGTAATAGAAGCTCTAACAGCGGGATTCTACGTAAACATAACGAGAAGCTTGGCTCCGATATATTTAGCTGTAATTTTTTGTCTGTAAGAAGCACGTGATAATGGCACTAAAGGATGTTGAGGCACTCATATCTAAAAAATTATCGTAAAATTTTTAATGATTAATACATACATAACAACGTGCAATACGTAATTGAGGTCGAAAAGTCTCTCGCAAGGAGGATCGAAGAGCTTGATGATTTAATACTGAATGCGATAGAGTGGTATCTCAACTCAGATCCAAAAGTAGTTAAGGATGACGTAACCCGCATAATTCCAAGACTATGCTCGGTCATCGATAAGGAAGTCATTCAGATAGATATTCCTGATGATCTATGGGTTAGGCTCAGGAAATTTGGAGAAAAAAATCGTCTTAGAATTGATGTAATCATAAAGGAAGCAATAAAGGAATACATTTACAGGCATCACATTTAAGATTAAAATCAAAAAATTTATGAAATATGATGTGAGGAGATAAATATGGTTAAAAATATTTATAACACGGATGTGCTAAAGGAGATAGATAAAAAATTCAGGAAAAAATACGAAATGGGTTTCGAAGAATTTGAAAGAGTTTTGGAACTGCTTATTAAGCACGGTTTTCAGGAGCATGAATATTTTGACAAGCTCATTGACGATTATATTGTTTGGAGAGAAGTCGTATACTTGCTAAGAAGACGACTTAATAGAGATTAACGTTTCTGAACTGTCCGTTGCGATAAAATCAAAAAATTTAAATATTCATTGTGCTACTTTGTCTCAAAGTATCAAAGTGACAAGGTGGTATAGTATGGAGATCGGCAAACGTATAAGATTAGAGAGAATAATAAACAGAGATACTGGCAAGACCGTAATTGTGCCAATGGATCACGGAGTGAGCATGGGACCCATAAAGGGAATAATCAATCTGTCAAAAACAATAAATGAGGTTGCAGAAGGGGGTGCAAATGCTGTCGTTCTGCATAAAGGTATGGTTGAATTCGGTCACAGGGGATACGGAAGAGATATTGGATTAATCCTCCATCTGAGTGCTTCTACATCCTTAGGACCGGATCCGAACGAAAAAGTTCTTGTAGCAAGCGTTGAAGAAGCACTAAAGCTGGGAGCTGACGCAGTCAGCATACACGTCAATATCGGAAGCAATACAGAGACAGCGCAATTAAAAAGGTTAGGAGAGATCAGCAGGAGCTGCAGAGAGTGGGGAATGCCCCTGCTTGCAATGATGTACCCAAGAGGCAAAGGAATAAACCAGTTTGATGAAAAGGCTGTTGCTCTGGCGGCGAGGGTGGGAGCTGAATTAGGAGCAGATATCGTGAAAACGAACTTCACGGGAAGTGTCGAGAGCTTTAGAAGGGTTGTAGAAGGGTGTCCTGTTCCCGTTGTTGTTGCTGGTGGAGAGAAAATGAATTCTAACGAAGAGATACTGAAAATGGTAGAGATGGCTATGGAGGCAGGAGCTGCTGGTGTTGCGATCGGGAGGAATATCTTTCAAGCCGAGAATCCACGTCTGATGACAAAAGCAATCTCAATGATCGTCCACGAAAACGCTGGATGGAAGGAAGCATTAGAAATTTTGAAATGACCTATTTTCTTCCATGTCTTTTTCGTCTTCTCCATCGCCATCTCATGAGACCGGAGATCCTATATCTTAGTCTAATTTTTTGATCAAATCTGTCACCTCGCGGCATGCCAATCACCACAATTATTCAAAGTATGATTTTATTTAAATCTTTTTCTTAAATACTGCAGGTGCACATAACCCCCTTATATATTATTCAGAGCAGGAAAAAGCTTAAAAGTTTCAATTCGTTCATTATTTCGGTGACGAAATTGAATACCGAAATTGAGATACTAAAAATTCTTGAGAATAACGCTCGAATATCCAATAAGGAAATAGCCGATATGCTCAACATAAGTGTAGAGGAAGTTGAGAAAACTATAGAGAAACTCGAAAAAGAAGGAGTGATCCTGAAGTACAAAACCCTAATCGATTGGGAAAAAGTCGGTGCTGAAGAAGTTTACGCCATCATAGACGTCCGCGTAAATCTAACACGAGAGAAAGGTTACGATGATATCGCAAAAAGAATCGCAAAATTCCCGGAAGTTCACACAGTTCGACTTGTAAGTGGCGATTATGATTTCCAAGTGGTCGTGAAAGGAAAATCTCTCAAGGATATTTCTTTCTTCGTTGCCGATAAGATCTCGACGATTCCAGAAGTGCGGGATACAGTGACTCATTTCCTTCTTAGGACTTACAAGGAAGAGGGCGTTCTGATGTTTAAAGATGAAGAAGATAGGAGGCTCGCAATTGTCCCGTGACTTTCTAAATAAAAGGGTAAAAGAATTGAAACCCTCGGGGATAAGGAGATTTTTCGACCTAATCATAGGTAGGGATGACGTCATCAGCTTGGGAGTTGGTGAGCCAGATTTTCCCGTTCCATGGAGAATCAGAGAAGAGATGATCTACAGCCTTGAGAGAGGGATCACATCTTACACATCCAATTATGGATTACTTGAGCTTAGAGAGGCTATAGCCGAATATTACAAGAAATTCGGTGTTGAAACAACCTACGAAAACGTTCTGGTAACAACGGGAGTTAGCGAGGGCATAGATTTGGCTCTCAGAGCAATAATCAACCCCGGTGATCGTGTTTTAATTCCAGAACCTACTTACGTCTCCTACGAACCTCTCGCCTATATCAGTGGTGCTGAAGTGATAAAAATCCCAACAACTCCCGATTTCAAACTAACCTACGAGATGCTCTTAAAATTTAAAAATCAAAAGATAAAAGCACTCATTCTAAACTATCCAAACAATCCGACAGGGGTTAGCTACAGGAGGAAGGAACTCGAAGAGATCGCCGACGCCGTCATTGAGCTCGATTGTGTTGTTATATCTGACGAGATCTACGGTGAACTTAGTTACAATTTCAAGCACCTATCGATTGCATCTCTCAGCGGAATGGAGGATAGAACGATAATCCTGAACGGATTCTCAAAGGGTTTCGCAATGACGGGACTAAGGATCGGTTTTGCGATAGCACCCGATGATATCCTTGACGGAATGTTGAAAATCCACCAGTATTCCATGCTTTGCGCTCCTATCACAGCTCAGATCGGAGCTCTCGAAGCTTTAAAGAACGGAGAAGAGGAGCTTGAGAGAATGAGATCCGAATACATTAGAAGAAGGAATTTCTTTGTAAAGAGACTTAGAAATGTCTTTGATGTTACGATGCCCGATGGAGCCTTTTACATCTTTCCAAACATATCAGAAACTGGATTAAGTAGCGAGGAGTTTGCGGAAAAGCTTCTTTTAAGCAAGAGTGTCGCTGTCGTTCCCGGGAATGCATTTGGAGATTGCGGCGAAGGATATATTAGGTGCGCCTATGCAGTCTCAATTGAAAAGCTTAAAGAAGCATCTGATAGGATTATCGAATTTGTTGAATCATTATAAAGGTTAAAGACTCAAGAGCTCTTTAAGCTTGCATTTTCTCAAGGCTTAAAAATTCTAAATCCTAAATTTTCCTAACCATTCTTATCCAGACTCCCCATCTTCCTTTCTCGATGAATCCGTGCTTTTTGTAAAATCTCTTAGCGGGTTCGTTCTTCTCTCCGACCCACAATCCCATGGTGGACAGCCCCTTTGACCTTCCGTACCGTATCGCCCTTTCGAGAAGCTTGGATCCGATCCCCTTTCCTTTAAATTCGGTCTTTATGAAGAGCTCGTGGAGTTCTGCGACTCTTTTTCCCTCAAAGGGACATATCCAGTTAGTGTCACATGCAACAAAACCAATCGGTTCGAGAATTTCTGCAACAAAGAAACCGTTTTTATCTCTTTTAAATAACCATTTGAAGTAACGCTTTATATCTCTTACAGACCTTTCCGCATATTCCTCGTAGCCTCTATATGCGTCAATGTAAACCTTAACGAAGTGATCTAAATCATCCTCGGTTACATTCCTAATTATCACAGACGAATTTTTTTATCCAAGGATTAAAATTTGTTTAATGTTGCAATTGTTGAAGGAGCTCGTGGAGATAAAATCTGTCTCAGGATTTGAGGATGAATTGAGAGATTACCTAAAGGAAAAAATCGACGATTTGGGATTCTATTCAAAAATCGATAAAGCTGGAAACGTCATAGTAGAAGGATCCTCGGACTTATGGTTTGTTACCCATATGGATACAGTCCCAATCAAAGCTGAGTTCAGATACGACGGTGAATTCGCTTACGGAACTGGTGTTTGCGATGCAAAAGGAAGTATAGCTGCCATTCTCAGCGCAATCAGCAAGATAGATGAGCTAAACCTGAATTTCGCGTTTTTTGTTGATGAAGAGGAGAGTGGAAACGGATCAAAACATTTCTCGCAAAACTACACTGGGAGAGCGGTTGTTATGGAACCCACAGACTTGAAGATTGCGACAATTCAGTTCGGTAGTGCGGAGGTCATCTTAAAATTTAAAGGAAAAAGTGTTCACGGTGCCTACTGGGATAAGGGAACGAATGCAATAGATGAAGCTATAAACTTCGCTAACAAGTTAAAAGGAAAGCTAAACTTCTCTATCCAAATGATCAGAGGTGGTAGCGAAGAGTACCGAATCCCTGATGAGTGCAAGGTAAGATTGAGTTTTATCTTCGATAAAGAAATTAACAGAGATGATTTCTGTAGGATATTTGAAGGAGTGGATTACACTATCACAGAATTCTACGAACCTATAAAGTGTGATAGAATTGAAGAACTTGAAAAATTTGTCAAGGAGAAAACGGTAATGCTTTCGTGGACTGATGCGTATAACCTTAAGAAGAACGGATGGAAAGTAACGATATGGGGTCCCGGCTCCCTCATAGACTGCCATACGGAGAGGGAGAAAATTAAGATATCCGATTTGTATAAAACATCCGATATAATTTTGAAAATAAACGAGATGTTATGAGCATCGTAGAAGAGATAAAGGAAATCTTAAAAAGATATTTCGAAGAAGCAAGAAAAAGTAATCTTTCTTATAAAAAAGTTCAATGGGAACTTGACAATTTCATCTACCCATACATAGGTAGTTATCTCGCTAGTGGTGAGCTGAGTAAAGAGGAAGCTAAGGAAATATTCGTTTTCTGTGAAACGGAGCTAAAAAAGTTAAAAAATAGCCTATCCAAAAAGATATAACGAGTAGTACCAATTAATACCGCCGAGGAGAAACTTTTTTCATCAATAATAAGCTAGTCTTGGACAAGATTAGAAGGTGATATCCATGAGAATGCACGAATATCAGGCAAAGCAAATTTTTAAAAAGTACGGAATACCAATCGCAAGAGGTGAACTTGCAACAAATCCCGATGAAGTTAAAGAGATTGCAGAAAAACTGGGTGGCAAAGTCGTTCTCAAGTCACAGGTTCTCGTTGGCGGAAGAGGTAAAGCTGGAGGAATTAAAAAAGTAGATAGCGTTGAAGAGGCTGTAGAACTTGCAAAGAAAATGTTTGGAATGGAACTCAAAGGCCACAGAGTTGAGAAGATTTACGTTGAGGAGCAACTCGATATCGAAAGGGAGATGTACGTGGGTTTCACATTAGATAGAGCTAACAAAGGTTTCGCCCTTATTGTCAGTAGTGTTGGAGGTATGGATATTGAAGAAATCGCCATAAAACATCCAGATAAGATTGCAAGGGTCACGGTGGATCCTCTCTTCGGGCTATGGGATTATCAGATCAGAGAAGTTCTTTATCGATCGAACATGCCAAAAGAGTATCAGAAGGAAGTAAGCAGAATAATAAAAGCACTCTATAAGGTTCTTATTGATCACGAAGCTGAATTAACCGAAATAAATCCCCTGATTGTAACTAAGGACGGAAAGATTATTGCAGCTGATGCGAGACTTAATATCGATGACAACGCTCTATACAGACATCCCGACCTAAAGGATATGAAAGATTATACGGAAATCGATCAATCCGAGAGAATTGCAGAAGAAAAAGGACTAAACTTCGTAAAGCTCGATGGAAATATCGGCGTCATTGCCAATGGTGCTGGAATGAGCATGTCAACAATGGATTTGATCTACTTAGAAGGTGGAAAGCCGGCAAACTTCTGCGACGTGGGCGGTGGAGCAACTAGCGACGTTGTGAAGGAAGCAATGAACTTGGTTTTAATGGATAAGAATGTAAAAGTGATCTTTGTGAACATCTTTGGTGGAATTACGAGATGTGATGAGGTAGCCAAGGGCCTTATAAAGACCTTCAGTGAGGTAAAGGTGGATATACCAATCGTTCTGAGACTGGCCGGAACTAACGAGGAGGATGGTCGCAGAATTATTAAGGAATTCATAAAAGAGAACAACATAAAGAATATCCATATTGTTGAAACTATGGAGGAAGGTGCTAAAAAAGCTGTTGAGCTTGCGAGGTGATATTATGGCTATTATTATTGATGAGAATACAAAAGCGATAGTTCAGGGGATTACGGGTTCTCAGGGCAGATTTCACACCGAAAGGATGTTGGCGTACGGAACAAAAATCGTTGGAGGAGTTACCCCTGGTAAGGGAGGCATGGAAGTCTTGGGTGTTCCCGTATTCGATAGTGTCAGCGAGGCTGTGGAGAAAACGGGAGCAAACGCCAGCGTGATTTTTGTCCCAGCCCCGTTTGCAGCCGATGCAATAATGGAGGCCGTAGATGCTGGTATTGAAGTAATTGTCGCAATAACCGAAGGGATCCCAGTTTACGATGAGCTGAAAGCCTATAAGAAGGTTAAATCTGCAGGTAAAATCCTGATAGGGCCAAACTGCCCCGGTGTAATCAGTGTTGGAAAATCTCACCTCGGAATAATGCCGCCCCAGATATTCAAGGAAGGAAACGTCGGTATCGTATCGAGGAGCGGAACCCTTACGTATCAGATCGCTTACAACCTCACAAGGCTCGGAATCGGTCAGTCAACAGTTGTCGGCATCGGTGGCGATAGGATTGTAGGAACCTCATTCATAGACATTCTGGAAATGTTTGAAGAAGATGACCAAACAGATCTCGTCGTTCTTATCGGTGAGATAGGTGGAACTGACGAGGAAGAAGCCGCTAAGTTTATCGAAAAGAACATGACAAAGCCCATTGTTGGATACATTGCGGGAATAACGGCACCACCTGGAAAGAGGATGGGTCATGCCGGTGCGATAATCGAAGGAGGTCGCGGAACCGCTGAGTCTAAGATTAAAGCTTTAAACGAGGTGGGAGTTGAGGTTGGCAGAACACCTATGGAGGTTGCTGAAATTGTCAAAATGAAGTTAAAGGGATGAATTATGGTGGAGAAGGTTAAACATGATGTAGTAATTGTTGGAGCAGGTCTAGCTGGATTAAGAGCGGCAATCGCCGCAGCCGAAAAGAGCAGAAAAATCAGCATAGCCCTTATAGCGAAAACATACCCGATAAGATGTCACAGCACCTGCGCCGAAGGGGGAACTGCAGCCGTTTTAAGACCCGAAGAGGGAGATAGCTTCGATCTCCACGCATGGGATACCGTTAAGGGCGCCGACTTCTTAGCTGATCAAGATGCTGTCGAATTCTTCGTCAGGGAAATGCCAAAAGAGATCTTGTTGCTAGATAACTGGGGATGTCCTTGGAGTAGAAGAGAAGATGGAAAGATTGCTCAGAGAGCTTTTGGAGGTCACAGCTTTAACAGAACAGTATTTGCTGCCGATAGGACAGGATTCCACGAAGTTCACACGCTTTACGAGAGGAGCCTCATATATCCCAACATTGTGAGATACGATGAGCACTTCGTTACAAATCTTTTTATTGAAAACGGTAGGATCAAAGGAGTTAGCGCAATCCGACTGAAAACGGGAGATCTCATAATATTCGAAGCAAAGGCTGTGATATTCGCTACAGGTGGCGCTGGCAGACTCTACGGTTTCACAACGTACAGCCATCAGGTTACCGCCGATGGTCTGGCAATAGCCTACAGAGCCGGAGTTCCGTTAAAGGACATGGAATTCATCCAGTTCCATCCAACGGGATTGGTTCCCTCAGGTATCTTAATGTCAGAAGCATGCAGAGGTGAGGGAGGATACTTAAGGAACAAGTATGGAGAAAGGTTCATGGAAAAATATGCTCCTCAGAAGATGGAGCTCGCACCCCGTGACGTTGTTGCAAGAGCAATGTGGCAGGAGATACTCGAAGGAAGGGGAATTGAGAGTGAACACGGACCTTACATAGCTCTAGATCTGACCCACTTGGGAGAGGAAAAGATCGAAGAGAGACTACCTCTCATCAGAGAGGCCGCAAAGAAGTTCGTCGGCGTAGATCCCGTTGAGGAACTAATTCCAGTCAGACCCGTAGCCCACTATACAATGGGCGGGATCCACACAAACGTTAAATGCGAGACACCCGTTAAGGGATTCTACGCAGCCGGAGAATGTGCCTGCGTGAGCGTCCACGGTGCCAACAGATTAGGCTCGAATTCCACAGCGGAGTGCCTTGTATTCGGAAGGGTGGCTGGAGAACAAGCCGCAGAATTCGCTCTGAAAACAGACTTTAAAGAAATAAAAAAAGAAGAAGCCGAAGCTGAAGAGAAGAGAATCTTCGATGAGTTCCTTGGAAGGAGTGGAGATGAAAACCCCTACGACATTAAAAGAGAACTAAACAAAGTAATGGAGAAGCACTTCTGGATATTCAGAACAGGAGATGAGATGAAAGAGGGCATAAAGAAGATTAAACAACTAAAGGAGAGATACAAGAACATCGAAATCGTAGACAAGAGAAGAGGGTTCAACACGGACCTGCTTCAATCCATGGAAATCGGATTCATGCTCGATGTTGCCGAAGTTGTTGCTATAGGTGCCTACACAAGGACTGAAAGCAGAGGTGCTCACTACAGACTTGATTATCCGAACAGAGATGACAAGAACTGGTTAAAGCACACACTCGCATATTACACTCCGGAAGGTCCAAAACTTGATTACATACCAGTAACGATCACAAGATGGGAGCCAGTGGAAAGAAAGTATTAAGGTGAGTATATGGAGGAGGTTATATTCAATATCAGAAGATTTAACGGGATAAATAGCTACTGGCAACGATTTAAAGTCCCCGTCAAGAGAGGGATGACACTGCTCGAAGGCTTATACTATATCAAAGAGAACTTAGACGGGTCTCTCGCATTCAGAGCCTCCTGCAGAATGGGTATCTGCGGAAGCTGTGCCGTTCGAGTAAACGGAAAGCCAATGCTAGCGTGCGAAACACAAATCTTAAATCTGAAAGCGAAAAAGCTGGACATCGAGCCTCTTGACAACATGAGAGTCCTAAAAGATCTCATTGTCGACTTCGATGATTTCTTTAAGAAGCACGAGGCTGTCAAGCCATACCTTATAAGGGATGACGTATTCTATTCAAAGCCGGTAGAGCTTCTACAGACTCCCAAAGAGCTCAAAGAATACTACAACTTCACGCTTTGCATAAAGTGTGGTAGCTGTTACTCCATGTGCCCTGCAGCATCAACGAGAGGGGATTATTTGGGTCCCGCTACGATAACGGCCGCCTACAGATTCTGTGCCGATAGCAGAGATAAAGGCAAGAACGAGAGGCTCGAAGCAGTTTCTGGAACGAACGGAGTCTGGAGATGTCACTTTGCCGCAGAGTGCAGTGAAGTCTGTCCAAAGAAGATCGAACCTGCAAAGGCTGTGCAGAAAATGAGAAAATCGGCTGCCGGATACATGATAAAGAAGATATTCAGGTGAAATTATGGTTGGAGTAAAAGGATGGTTCAGAATTAGGGGAGTATCCCTCCAAAGCTTAGCGTTCTCCTTACAGAGACTGACGGGAATTATCCTTTTGATTTATCTGGTGGCACATCTATCTTACCTGACATCGATAAGACTTGGAGAGGAAGTCTATACAGCCTTTATCTCCCTAACGGTGAGACCTGAAACCCTCCCATTAGATTCCCTTCTGTTCCTCGTGATATTCTACCACGCATTTAACGGACTTAGAGTTGTTCTTAACGAGTTCGGAATACTCTATGAATACAGGAGGGCATTGCTATACATTCTCGCAGCATTGGCAGTTATATGCTGGCTTTGGAGCACGTATGTGATGTATATCTACGTAATGGGGTGATTGGCAATGGCAATGCACACAAGAAGCGTTTTAGATCCATTCGGATGGATACTCCAAATGATTACAGGATTTCTGCTATTAGGCTTTGTTTTATTCCACCTCTACATAACCCACCTATCATCCCATGAAGCCTTAAGTTACGAACAGGTCGTCCTGAGGCTGAGTGATCCGACTATCAGAGCATTCTACTGGATATTCTTGGTAGCGGTTGCCTTCCACGCCTTTAACGGACTGAGAGCAATTCTCCTCGACACAGATTTTGGAGGTAAAAATGCGAGAGCAGTTAACGCAATAACGATATTGCTATTCTTGGCAGCGACAGCCTACGGTGGACTTCTGTTAATCGCATTTTAATAAATTTTTTAATCTGCTTATTACTGTTTTTTATATGCGATCGATGTCATCTCTCGACATAGCGATAATCATCAATGAGTTAAAGGATGTAATCGGGAGTAGAGTTGATAAAATCTATCACTATCCCCCAGACGAGATAAGGATAAAATTACGGGGGAAAGGCAGATGGGATCTTGTAATTGAAGCCGGAAAGAGATTCCATCCGACAATATTCCCGAAAGAGAGCCCCCGTTATCCATCATCCTTTGCGATGTTGTTAAGAAAACATTTAGAAGGGGCAAAACTTGTTTCTCTTAGACAATACGATTTCGATAGGGTGATTCTGTTAGAGTTTGAAAGGGAAGAAAATAAATATCTTATCGCCGAGTTATTCTCGAGGGGGAACGTTATCCTAACTGATGAGAATTTTAGAGTTATAACGCCCCTAAAGGGTAAAGTGGGTGAAAGATACAGTTTTCCCGAAAAGCGTGTCACTCCCCTTGAATTATCCGTAAAGGATTTAAAGAATCTACTAGATGAGCGGGAGATCGTCAAGATAATAGCAACAAAGCTTGGAACTGGTGGTCTTTACGCTGAAGAAATACTCGAAAGGGCGAACGTGGAAAAAAACAAAAAAGGGTCTGAGATAAGCGATGAGGAGCTTGAAAGGATATTAAAAGCGATAAGAGAGGTCTACCGATTTAATGACTTAAAACCGCACATAGTCATAAGAGACGGAAAATACTACGACTACCAGCCCATTGAACTAATCAAGTACAAGGATTTTGAGAAAAAATACTTCGATAGATATTACGAAGCGATAGACAGCTTTTTCGCATTCAATGAGAGCAAAAAGGTGGAGGAAGCTGAAAAGAAAAGTGAAATCATTGAAACTCTCGAGGAAAGGTTAAGAAAGCAAATTGAGAAAAAAGAAGAGTTCGAAAGAGATTACAATCTTAACAAAAGAATTGCCGATGCGATATATGAGAACTACACAAAATTAGAGGAAATTAGATTAGCTTTCTTAAAAGCGAGGGAGAAAAAAAGCTGGGATGAGATAAAAAGAATAGTTTTAGAGCAAAAAAGAAAAGGTAATCTAAAGGAGATCAAAGAAATAATCCCAAAGGAAAACGCTGTAGTCGTTGAAATTGCTGGATTGGACATCAAAATAAGTCTCGATAAGAGTCTTCCAGAAATTGCCGAGGATTATTACAACCAAGCAAAAAAGATTAAACAAAAGCTTGATGGATTATTAAAAGCCATAGAAAAAACAAAAGAAGAGATTAAGAATGTTGAAGAGATTGAAATGAGAAAAATGCTCAAGAGCATAAGAATTGTTAGAAAGAGGGAATGGTTTGAAAAATACCGCTGGTATATCACCTCTGAGGGCTTTTTGGTCATCGGTGGCAGAAATGCAGAGATGAATGAGGAGATCGTTTTAAAGCATCTTGAAAGTCAGGATCTTTTTTTCCACACCTCCGCACCCGGCGGTGCAGCTACCATCCTTAAGAGGGGTCAGGAGGCTGGAGAGCAAAGCATAAAAGAGGCTGCTGAATTTGCCGCCATCTACTCCTCCTTGTGGAAGGAGGGTAAGTACAGCGGCGAGGTCTATTATGTTTTACCAGAACAGGTTAAGAGAGCGGCAAAACCTGGTGAGTATCTCAAAAAAGGTAGCTTTTTCATCGAAGGAAAGAGGAATTATCTAAACGTTTCGTTGAGGGCAGCGATCGGCGTGGATCTGAAAAACCTCAGGTTACTGGGTGGACCCGTGGAGGGTGTAAAGAAGCACTGCGACTACTATGTCGAAATCGAGATCGGAGATAAAGAGTTCAACGAGTTCAGCGTCGAGGTTGCGAAAAAGCTCATCGAGATAGCGAAGGATGACGAAAAGCATATCGTCAGGAGCATCGCTACGCCAGATGAGATATCCAAGTTTTTGCCACCGGGTAAATCGAGGATAAAATCTTTATTAAATCCGTAATACCTCAATCTATGATCGCAAGAGAAGTAGAATTCGAAGGTCATCTCATCGATTCGAACATCCTTCCGAAAGTTTTGGACCTAATCCTCGATCTTGAGGGTGAGTTTGAGATAACCGAATTCAGAATTGGAAAAAGGAAAGAAGACACAAGCTACGCCAGAATGATCGTTTTCGGAAAGGATGAGGCTCATTTAGACAAGATTCTGAAGGAGCTCCACAAGCTTGGCGCCCGTATCCCGTATGTGGAAGATGTTGAATTAAGAGAGGCTCCAGCGGATAGAGTTTTGCCTGAAAATTTCTACGTGACGACAAATAATCCAACGTTTATCAGACTCAACGGAGAATGGATAATGGTCGAAGATATCAGCATGGACAGAGTCATCGTGGTGGATCCAAAGGAGAAAAGAGCGTTCTGCAAATTCCTAAATGAAGTGAAAAAGGGAGATCTGATAGTTGTTGGAGAAAAGGGTGTCCGAGTCATACCGCCGGAAAGACCGCGAAAATCAACGACCTTTGAGTTCATGGGAGGGACTATATCTACCGAAAGACCGACTGAAAACGTCATAGAAGCGATTGCAAGAGAGATCGTAGACTTGAAAAGAAGAGGTGGCAAAATAGCCGTTGTAGCGGGACCAGCCGTTAACCATACAGGTGCAAGAGATGCCCTTGCCGGGTTAATAAGAGATGGGTTTGTTGATCTCCTTCTCTCAGGGAACGCATTAGCTGTTCACGATATCGAAATTGCATTGTTTGGTACATCTTTAGGAATGGATATAAAAACTGGTAGACCCGTTCCTGGTGGAAACCGACATCATATCCATACAATAAGCAAGGTGATTGCCGCTGGTGGCATTAAAAAAGCCGTTGAATCTGGTCTCATAAAGAACGGAATAATGTTTGAATGCGTAAGGAACAACATTCCATTTATCCTTGCAGGTTCGATAAGAGATGACGGGCCCCTTCCGGAAGTAATAACAGATACAATGGAAGCAAAGAAAGAGATGAAAAAAGCTTTAAAAGGCATAGATATGGTGATAATGCTTGCGACAATGCTACACAGCATAGCGGTGGGAAATCTGCTCCCATCTACAGTCAAAACAATATGTGTAGATACTAATCCATCCGTCGTGACAAAACTCGTTGACAGAGGATCCCATCAGGCAATCGGCATCGTAACGGATGTTGGACTTTTCCTGCCCAAGCTTTATGAAAAGATAAAAAAGTTAAGTTATCATCTCTCTAACTGACCTGTTTATGGCTATTTCACCAATCCCCTTAATTCTTCTGCATATATCAACGAGTGGATAAATTAGTGAGGCATCTTTTTCTTCAAGCTTTGACAACAACTTGTTTTCGAGCTCATCAACCATGTCTATTGCTTCGTTTGCCTTCACTAAATCTGAATTCAGATAAGCAACCATTACTTTATTGAACACATTGTTCACTAAGGAGAGTGTCCCTGCGTATTCATCTGCATTGTAATTCTCGTGAGAATAGAGGTTCTCTGAAAAATCTATAAGGGCATCGGCAAGCTCTTCAAGAATTTTTGCCGTAATTCTCATCCCCAGTATATGTCTCATTTCGCTCCATTTTGATGGGGACATTAAATCTCGAATCCTTCTATTTTCGAGCCTAACTGCTAAGAAGTAGAGTCTGTCGATATCTTCTTCGTGTTTTGGTATCTCTTTGAGACTGTTTTTGTCATTTATTCTTATGTAATCGACTATTGAATTCATCATTCCGGAGATTATTTGGGACATTCTCCGAAGAACACCCTCTACATCAAATTCAGCGGTGGTTAAGCTTCTTAAAACCACTTTTCCATCGCTTGCGTCGATAACCTCCATCCCGATTATTTCGCGGGCGATGCTGCTGATAATCTCCACGATCTTTGGAGATAGCAGCTTATCCTGTAAGATTATTTCGTCTAAACCCTGAATGTATAAAGCTATTATGAATCTTCTAAAAAAGCTCTCGTCATATTTGGGGATGTTGTCGACAACAGCTCTAACAATTCGATGTTTTTCTGTGAGCTTCTTCGGGATTATCTTTATTACTTCGTCACTAATATCCAGAAGAATTTCATCTCCCTGATCTAGCTCATTTTTCCTTACCCAATTTTTCGGCAGACTAATCATGTAGCTCGATCCACCAATCAGTTGAAGTTTTCTCGACTCCACATAAGTACTTATACAAATTAGTTAAAATAGTTTATCCTTGACATATCTAGTAAAGGCCATAACTAAGACGAATATGTTGGATCCCCATCGAAACCGTATGATAAGTCTTGAAGCATTTTAGTGGCTAGACCCATTAAGACACGGTCGTCTGATATTATCTCCTTAATTATCATAAGGGAAGCAGCTTCTTTTAGTTCTTGGCTTTTCAATCTATCTAAATGTTCTATGAGCTTGATTGTTAGCTTGTAAATCTCGGTTAACCTGACATCATCTTCTATATCAAATTCATCTTCATCGAATTCTATTTCGATAATTTCTTCGAGTTCGTCCATATTTCGTGATAGGCTTTCGTTTATTTAAAACCTTTCCTTACACTCCGCGATTTCTGACTTGAGTGAAGCACTCTGGACTGGGTATCATAAAGTTGTCATTTGACATCTTCAATTCCCATTATCTCGCTATTAGAGGGATTATTTTCAGAACAATCGCCTACGAAACATTCATCATACAATCCAGAAGAGCAGACACTCCAAAACGCCTACAGAGATTGGAGCGATAAAGACTGTGCTATGAACTCGGAGCCTTTGAGTTTCTGGATTAATATTCGAAAATATTTATCCCCCACGCAAGTCCACCGCCGAAACCAACTAATGCTACCAAATCACCTTTTTTAATCATCCCTTTTTCTATTGCATCATTCAGCGTAATAGGAATTGACGCGCATGCGGTGTTCCCATACTTCTCTATCGTTGTGTGTGTTTTATATTCGGGAATTTTAAGAACTTTCATGATTTCTCTGATAATCCTCAGATTTGCTTGGTGGAATATGTAAAAATCACAATCTTTTAGATCAACCTTCGCAAGTTTAAAAGCTTTTAAAATCTCTTTTGGTATAATTTTTGTGGCGAACTCCCATACACCTTTACCGTCCATTTTGAATACGTGCATTTTTTTGCAGATTGTTTCGTAACTTGCAGGGTATTTAGCACCACCGCCGGGAATTTGAAGTATATTCCATCCGTTCCCGTCACTTTTAAGATAATGAAAGAAAAACCCGTTAGCTTTCCTCTTTTTTAAAAAAACCGCTCCAGCTCCATCTCCAAAAATTACGCATGTTTTTCGATCAGAGAAATCTAAAAATCTTGAGTAAGCTTCCGCACCTATGACAAGAGCATTTTTAGCCTCGAATCCAATCAACCGAGTTGCAATGGCGAAGGCGTAATTGAATCCAGAACAAAAATTCATGACATCAAAAGCGCAGGCGTTTTTTGCGCCCAATTTTGCTTGCGTTATACATGCCGTGGATGGAGCGATCATGTCTGGAGTTG
This sequence comes from uncultured archaeon, assembly GCA_964655455.1. Lineage (GTDB taxonomy): Archaea > Halobacteriota > Archaeoglobi > Archaeoglobales > Archaeoglobaceae > Geoglobus. The sequence goes on along the minus strand of CAZZMN010000006.1, from coordinate 52,610 downwards.
TTGTAGCTAGCACGATCATATCAACATCAGAAGGTTTTGTATCGGTTTTGCTAAGACAGTTCAAAGCAGCTAATGCAGCGAGATCCGATGTAGTCTGGTCTTCTCTCAGGAATCTCCTAAATTTGATTCCAAGTTTCTCTTGTATCCATTTATCACTCGTCTCAAGAATGTCCTCAAAATAAGAGTTGGGGACAATCCTGTCGGGAAGATACGATCCCGTAGAAATGAGCATATTAGATTTTGCACATTAAAATATTTAAAAATATTCATTCGACGAATGTTGAATCGACATTTAACGAATTAGAAAGGATTATGATTTGTGATTCCAATTATGATGTGTGGAACCTTACAAAACCTGTAAACTCTTTGGTGCGGTAAGAGTAATCTTAGGAATATCAGATGCCATCGCTTTAATACACAGTCCGATCGGATGTGCCTACAATCTCAGATATCTGTTAACTGCCAGAGGTGCAAAAGTTAGAAGAATATTCACAACAAATATGGGTGAAAGGGAAGTAATATTCGGCGGAGAAGCAAAGCTGAAAAAAGCAATAAAAGATATTGACGAAAGGATTTCTCCAAACCTAATAGCAGTTTTAACAGCATGCGCGAGTAGCATAATCGGAGAGGATGTGGACTTAATTGTTAGGAAAATGAGAGATAACGTGAATGCGGAACTTATAGCAATCCACTCAGGCGGATTTGAGGGTGATCAGATCGATGGATACAGAGAGGCATTAAAGAAGGTTCTAGAGCTCGTTGAAGATAATGAAAAGGAAGATAGATGTGTGAATCTCTTAGCCGTTTACAGATACGGTTTGGATTTAAAGGAAACACTCGGAATCTTATCCGAGATGGGAATAAATGTGAATTCGATTCTAACTGCAAAAACAAAGCTATATGAGATAAAAAGAGCATCTAAAGCCATGCTGAATGTAGTAATGTGCGAGGCAAGCGGTTTGGATGCTGCAAGATTTATGGAAAAAAGATTCGATCAGCCGTATATTGTCCCTCCCTTACCCATCGGAATCTCATGCACGACGGAGTTCTTCGAGAGCATTTCAGAATTCTTTAGGATAAACCCAAGTAATCTAAAAGAAAAAGAAAGAACAGCAAAAGAAAAAATTAAAGAATTCAGAAAAAAATTAGAGGGAAAAAGGGTCTGCATAATCAGCGGCGCGAGCAGAGCAGTACCCCTACTGAGGTTTGTTGATGAACTCGGAATGATACCGGTTCTCGTTTCTATAGATCGGCTCGGTGAGGAAACCCTCAAAAGGCTAAATAAAGCTTCTAAAGAGCTCGGATTAAGCCCCATAATCCTAAAGGAACCGGAATATAGCGAAGTTCTGAACGCAGTAAGAGATCTGAAACCCGATCTAATCATCGGAGGAATGTATGAAAAATCCTTCAGTTTGGAACTTGGAGTCCCGATATGTGACGTTATGCATTCAGACCAGCTCACAATGTGTTACAAGGGAGCGGTAAATCTTGCTGAAAAAATCGCAAGGGTGATACCATCAGGCAAATAGCGATATACGGAAAGGGAGGGATAGGCAAATCGACAATCGCATCAAATGTAGCTGCGGCACTCTCGGAAATGGGGAAAAAAGTTTTGTTGATTGGATGTGATCCAAAAAGAGACTCAACAATAAATCTCGTTAAGAGACAATTAAAACCCCTCTTAGAGGTAATCATGGAAGAAGAGAATGTCAAGTTCGAAGAAGTAGTTCACGAAGGATTTAACGGCGTTCTCTGTGTTGAAATAGGTGGCCCGGAACCAGGTATCGGATGTGCCGGTAGAGGCTTGCTCTTAGCTTTTAGAACCTTAGAGGAGTTAGGTGTTTTCGATTTGAAGCTCGACATGATTATCTACGATGTTCCGGGAGATGTTGTTTGTGGAGGATTTGCAGTCCCAATGCGTCGGGGATTTGCTAGAGAAGTGTATATAGTCACTTCGGGCGAGTATCTATCTCTATTTGCCGCAAACAACATTTGCAAAGCTATAAAGCGGGTGGGAGCAAGATTGGGCGGAATAATCTGCAATTCAAGGGAAGTTGAAAGAGAAAGAGAGATAGTCGAAGAGTTCGCCAAAAGGATTGGAAGCAAGCTCATTGGCTTTATACCGAGGAGCAGAGACGTTCACCTGAGCGAATTGAATGGCAAGACTGTTATAGAATTTTTCCCCAAAAGCGAGACCGCCAAAATTTTTAGAAAACTTGCCGAGAATATATGGAAAAACAGAGATCTTGAAATACCAAGGGTTTTGACATTAAATGAATTAAAGGAACTGAGATAGCTTCTTTCTTTCACATATTTTTCCAACGGAGTCTGCTCTGCACGTTGCACAGTGGTAAATCTGTGGGATGTATTTGGCACATCTCTCCCTAACTTCTCTAAGTAATTCAACGCTTGGTTGTTTGATTCTCGAAAATCTGTAACAGGGGATCAAGGGGATTATATTTTGAACCACAGCATAATGTCTTATTTTTTTGGCTATTTCGACTATGTGCTCCTCGTTTACTCCCGGTATCAGAACAGTATTAACCTTTACAAAAGTAAATCTTGACGCAAGCTTAAGACCCCTAAACTGGTTGTTAACGAGGAGTTCAGCAGCATCAACTCCCTCGAATCTTTTTCCTTCGAACTCCACGAACTCGTAGATTTTGGCGGCTACATCGGCATCGATTGAATTGATTGTGATTGTCAAAAATCTTAAACCGAGATCTCTGAGATCCTGGATGTAGCGCGGTAGCAACAATCCGTTCGTGCATAAGCACTTGATCACGTTATCCGGCAGTAATAAAAGGGTTTCAAAAGTCTCCCTATTGTAGAGCGGCTCACCCGGTCCAGCTATGCCTACTACTTTTATATCACTTCGTGTCTTTAGAACAATTTTCGCAACGTTAACAGCATCTTTCGGCTTCAGAACAAAATCATAGGCTCCCGGTCTGTGATCTTCTGTAATGCCCCTCGAACAGTAATTGCACCTGATATTGCACTTTGGTGCCACCGGAAGGTGTAGCCTTCCAAAATCGTTTTTTGTAAAACATGGATGATACTCGATCATAGCAGGCTTCCCTCTCTGTATCCTTCCAGATCCAAAGTGACGTACTTGTATCCGAGAGCCTTTAGTTCCCTTAATATCTCGTCCATGATCTTTGTATCGCATAGTAATTTTCTTTCTTCTTTTCCCACCTCTATTCTCGCCAAATCTCCGTGATCTCTAACCCTGAGGATCTTAACACCCGAAATATCTTTGATTATGTTTTCTGCTTTTTCTATTCTCTTGAGCTTTTCCCGCGTTATCCTTTCGTTGAACGGAATTCTTGTGGCAAGACATGGGGAGGGTGACTTTATTGGCAATCCCAACGACTTCGCTATCTGAATTATCTCATCCTTTGTGATCTTAGCCTCAACCCATGGGCTGTAGACGTTTTCCTCCTCAAGCAGTGCTTTGTATCCCGGTCTGTGCTTTTTTAAATCGCTTACATTTGTTCCCTCGAATATCACGCGATTGAATTCCTTTAACCGTTTGATCATCATTTTCTTACAGTAATAGCACCTATCCACAGGATTTCTGATGAAGTTTTCATCTGAAAGCAAATCCAATTCGATTTTGATGTGCTCCAGTCCGAGTTTTTTTGCAATTTTCGAGGCTTCTTCAATTTCCGATGCGGGAAAGATATCTGAAACAATAGTGGCGAGTTTCACATCAATTAAATCTTTGCAGATTACCGCAAGAGTTGTGCTGTCGAGTCCTCCTGAGAAGGCAATTAAGGCACCGTTTTTACCCTTATCTTTTACGAATTCCTTAAGGTTTTGTAGCTTTTTTTCAAGCATTTCTTCTAATATCTTAGTTATCTCTTTTATTGTTTACGGAACAAAAAGCGGGGTGATGTAGGTCTCTACAAATGCCGCGACAATCAACAGGGGAAGTGGAATTTTCAAAAATTTTTTCATATTGCTGAGAATTGCGTAGTTTAGATCAGAGTAAGACTTACGGATTTTTCTGTAAAATAGAATACCCAATTCAAAGCCGTAAGCACAGCCTAGAAGAACTGCCGGAATCTCAAGAATTCCATGCGGGAGCAACGCCAAAATAACCCAGATCCCCATTTTCTTGCCAAGAACCGAGACCACGCATCCTATAAGAAATCCATTTAGTAAAACAAAGAAGACAGGCACGATTCCGAAAAGTATTCCAAGGATCATAGCCATGAACACTTTTGTAGCGTTATTGATTAAGATGAATAGAAAAACCTTGTAGCTTTCCCATTCCTTAACAAACCTAAAGCTTGAGAAAACTTCGTTTATTAAATCGTTCGCCTGTTGCTCGTAAGTCGATCCGAACAGATATCCCAAAAAGAGCGAGAGGATGAATACCACCGTAATTGTTGTCAAGCCTTTCATCCCTTACACCCCAAAGGTCATTCTCAATCCGTTTCTCAATCCCGGAGCGAAACCCAAAGTAAACAGAACGAACTTTATAAATCTGATTAACTTTATATCCTCTTTGCTTGAGTCGAGGACGAACAGAACGGGAACTATAACGATTACCTTGACCAATACCATAACCCAAGCACCCGTTACTGAAACAAGATAACGGGGGATAACGTGAAGTTCCCAATAGCCCAAGAACTGCATTCCTATAAAGCTTGTTGATCCATCCATCAACTGAGCGAAAAGAACGGCTTTGCTATATTCATCTGCCCTAAATTTATCGGAAAAGTAATGATATACCAGCAGAACTATCGAAGAGATTGAAATTGCTGCGGGAAAAACCCACCAATTTTCTACATTCAAATTTAGAAAAAGATATCCGAGAACAGATATCGATAGGGCAACTCCGATGTATGGATAACATTTACGGCAAAATTTAAGCGAAAAAATCAGAGAGGATATTGTGATCGTAAATACAACCACGTAAATCAGTGGCGTCATTAAAAGATAAGACAAAGGTGGCTGGATAAAGTCAGCATCTTCAACAATTCTAAGAGAAGATCCAAAAAGAATATAAGGGAATGTGCTAACAGCAAACTTTAAGTCGAAGTCAATCCTTTTGCTGAGATACTTGTAGATTAGATACGCTACTACGACGAGAATAACAGCGAAAGTCAGTGTATTGACGATATTATATCCTTCCTTATAGATTATGGAATTTATGAAGTATTTTTTTAAGAAATCCCCCAAATCCATTGTTTCAAAAAATTAAGAATGCTATTTAAATTTACCGAAAATTTTACCGAAAACTTAAAATTCGGTAATCTTAAAGATAATTAAAAACTAAGGGAGGTCACATAAAAAAATGGGTCTGGAGATATGTCCTGTTTGCGGGTTACCTAAAGATTTATGCGTTTGCGAGGAGGTTGCCAAGGACCAACAGCAAATAACGATCAAGGTCGTTAAAAGGAGATATGGTAAGGAGGTTACGCTAATTGAAGGAATTAACAAAAGCGAGATAAATTTGGAAGAGCTTGCAAAGTTCCTTAAATCTAAATTGGCGTGCGGAGGAACCGTTAAAAATAACGTAATAGAGCTTCAGGGGAATCATGTGTCCCGTGTGAAGGAGTTACTCATTAAAAAAGGTTTCAATCCAAATAGGATCAAAACTTAAAAATTCCAAAATTACGTCTTTTATATTTATTCCGTAATGTGTCGAAAGATACCAGAGTCCGATCAGAGTTCCCAAACCGCTTCCCAAATTTGTTAGAGCAGCTACGAGCAATACTCTGAAAGCTTTATTCTTGTACATATCTCTTAGGCTCTCCGCCCTTATCAATCTCTCCAAATCCTCCTGAGTTGGTTTTCTCACGAAGAATTCAACTACTCCTGAAAACCAGCCAGCCGCCAATAAAGGTGAAAGTGATGTCAGCCAAGCGACAAAAAAAGCTGTAAGAATCGAAAGAACGTGACCACCTGCTATGGCAGCGAAAACGGATGAAAGAATTCCGTTTATGAGAAACCAGAAGATGAGAGCCGAAAAGAATTCTGATGTCCCCAATTTTATCAAAATCGAAATTAACAGAAGGATTGTGAAAAGAGTAATCAGACTACCGATTATCTTTAGAACACTTATCTTTTTTTCTTTTACCTCTACCAACTGTCTTATATCGATTTCGGGTGGATTTCTCAAAAACCTCTCAATTCCCTCCTTGTGACCCGCTCCAACTACGGCCACTATCTTGTTGTATTTCTTGGAGGCGTTTAGCAAAGACAAAGCCATATACATATCCCTTTCATCTATTAGAATTTTGGCAGCCTTTGGAGAAATCTTCCTGAACTCCTCGATAAAAAGATCGGCAAGATTCTTTTCAATTATCTCATCGATTTCGAACTCTTCACCCTTCCCCTTAAACAGATGATACATGAGCTTAAGTTTCTCAAAAAATGATAGCTCATTCCACAGTCTCTTCATCGTTATTGCGATATCCCTGTCTATTAACAGAACATCGGCGCCAATTTCTCTCGCCTTCCCGATCGCTCTAAGCATCTCCTCGCCGGGATTAACTCCTGTTTCCTTACCCAACCTCTTCTGAAGATTTGATAAAATGAGTTGAAAAAGAAACAAAAATAGATTTCCTTTCTTTATTATCTCTACGAGATTGATATCCTGCCTCTTTCCAATTAAAGCTTCAAATCTCCTAAAATCGAGCTCCACCGCAACAGCATCCGGTTTTTCTTTTTCTATAATTCTCTCAACTTCCTCGATGCTTTTTTTGGATACGTGAGCAGTCCCGACTACGATAATCTCACTCAACGTTGAGCACCTCCATTATCTGCATGACTCTAACGAGATCTGTTTTCGATACAATTCCGACTAGTTTTCCGTTTTCTATTACGGGAATTCTGCCGAGACCAGTTTCGTTGACTATTTTGAACGCTTTAAAAGCCGAATCGTCTGGTGATAAGGAGACTACATTCGTCTTCATAATATCCTTTATCTTCATGTGTTTATCCTTCCCGACAACATCGTGGAGTGTGATCATCCCGATAACTTTGCCGTTATCCGTGACAGGGTAACCAAGGTGCTTGTTTTCGAAAACGAATTCTATAAATTCTTCAACGGTCATTTCGGGACTAACAGTTTTCACATATCTGGTCATTATATCTCTAACCCTTAGCTTCTCGAAGATGCTTTCAATCTTCGACAGCTTTTCTTCCTCTGAAGCTCCGAGGTAAATGAATATCGCTATAAGAGTCAGCCAGATGTTATAGAACAGCCCAATGATTGCGAGGAATATTGCAAGGGATTTTCCAAGCTCTCCGCATATTATCGTGGCTTTTCTGAATCCGATTTTTTCTGTAAGATAACCCCTTAGAATCCTTCCGCCATCGAGGGGAAACGCCGGTAGCAGGTTGAAAAGGGCTATCACCAAATTTACCCTGAAAAATACATCTGAAAACTCTTTTAAAAGAGGGATTCCTGAAAGGGAGATCAGGTAGAATGCAAAGGCTATTACCAAGCTAACGAGCGGGCCAACCAAGGATACCACGAGTTCATCCTTTCCCTTCGGCTGAGTTTCAAGAACGGCTATGCCACCGAATATGAAGAGGATTATCTCCCTTACCCTGATACCTTTTCTTAAACTCAGTAAAGAATGCCCAAGTTCATGGAGTAATACCGAAATCAGGAGGGAAACTGACGCCAAGATCGATAGAGGAAGCGAATAGGAGACATCTCGGAAACCGTAAGGAGGTGGCATGACGTAAAAGACGTATGAAAACAGAAATATGACTAAGATCAGAGAGTAGTGCACTTTAACGTCGATCCCCTTTACACTAAATATTTTTACCGAAGACATACGAACCCGTACCTCTTTCCAATTTCTAACCAAGCCCAAGCCCAGACGACACACTCAAAAGCTCTTATAAGGTCATTTTTTTCAAGGAAGTATCTTGAATCGGAAATGTATGCCCTCACATTCTCTACGAAATCCTTGTCTCCATCAAAGTCTAGCTTTTCTATCCTTTCAAGCCACTTAATTGTCTCCCTTCTCAGCTCATCCTCAACGCTCATACTTCTTCACCTTAAGCCTTAACCCTTTTCTTTCAACAACGATAATAGTATCACCTTTCTTTAAATCATCATCGCTCTCGATGCTCCACAACTCTCCATGAATCCTCGCGAATCCCTGGCCATTCGAAAACTCGACAACTTCTCCCGTCTCTCCGATGAGAGCTTCTCCACCAACTTTTCTTTTTATTTTTCTAAGTTGAATGATCTTCACGATCGCGTAGGTCATGATTATCCCGAGTCCTGTGGTGATTCCACCAATTAGCATCGGGAATTTTGTGTAAAAATCTCTGGGCATTAATGGCTCGTTAAACAACATTATCGATCCGAGAATTATGCATGCGATTGAAGCGGCTCCGAGAACCCCATACGTCGGTGTGAGCATTTCCGCGATCAGGAAAAGAATCCCCATGAGGATAAGGATTACTCCGATGTAGTTTATCCCAATCACTCCGAGACCAAAAAGTGCCAAGATCAAGCAGATCGCTCCAAGGACTTCAGCACCATAACCCGGTGAATTTAATCCGAAAACTAAGCAGTATATCCCCAAAATCAGAAGGATGGACGCAAGCTCTGGAGATGACAGCAATTCAAAAATTTTTGCTTTTAGGGGCTTTTTCACCTGATAGATCTCCTGATTTTCCGTCTCTATCGTCATCTCACCCTTGGATGTTACAACGACCATCCCATCGATCTTTTTTAAAAGTTCCTCTTTTGAATCTGCGAGTATATCGATAATCCCGTATTTATAGGCATCCCCTGCGGATACGCTATAGGCTTCGGTTACGAATTTCTCTATTGCCGTTGCATTTCTGTTCCTTTTTTCCGCAATCGACTTTGCGTAACTTGCAAGATAATTAACTACTTTTTCCTCAACTCTTGGCTCTCCTAACCCGACTGTTATGGGTGTAGCCGCCCCAATTGATGTCCCGTTTGCCATTGCCGCAATATTCGCCGAAACGACGATAAGAGAGCCAGCTGAGGCTGAGAAAGATCCCGGCGGAACGTAAGCTATTACGGGAATATCGCTGTTGAGTATTTTTGAGATTATCTTTTCCGTAGAGGATACTAAGCCACCGGGAGTGTCCACGATTATCAAGATTGCATTAGCTCCTCTTTCCTCAGCGATTTGAAACGCGTAATCTACTGTGACGAAAGTCCCCTCGTTTATCGTTCCCTCTATTTTGACTTCTACAATTTCTCCCGCCGCTCCATTGATTAGAAGGATAAGTGAGATTAGCAACAGTATTTTTTTCATTATGATTTATTGGAATAAGGAAAATTATAACTCTTTTCTCAGGTCGCTAACTCTCTCAGTCTTACCTTCGAATCTCTCCAAAGTTCCCTTTTCAACCAAATCAACATTTACTCTGGTGTTCGAGATTTGATATTGTAAATACTTCATCTCTCATCTCAAGAGATCTCGTCAAGTTAAAATATCAGAGAGGTGGACGTTGAGTTCTTTCATCTTCTTTCTGTAAACTTGATCCAAAATCTATTTATTTTTCAAAAATCCAAATTATCTCATGGAAGAAAGCACGTTCAAATACAAAAATATTGAAATAACTTGGCTAAAGCATGCGGGATTTAGAATAAAGGATTCCGTCGTCATCTACATTGATCCTTACGGGGTTACGAAAGAGCTCGAAAAGGCAGACATCATTTTGGTAACCCATGATCACTTCGATCACATGGATATGAAATCGATTAGAAACCTTTCGAAATCGGATACAGTTATCGTCCACCCGAAAGGTTGCATAATCGAAGGTTACCAGACATGCGATGTCATGGAAGAAGACAAAGTTACTGTGAAGGGTGTTGAAATCCAGACAGTTCCAGCCTACAACGTGGACAAGCCTTTCCACAAAGCCGGATGCGTTGGATATATAATCAACATCGATGGCGTGAAGATCTATCATGCAGGAGATACTGACAGAATTCCGGAGATGAAGAACATAGAAGTAGACATTGCTCTGCTACCGATCGGCGGAACCTACACAATGGATGTTAAGGAGGCGATTGAAGCCGCAAAAGATATCAAAGCCAAATACTACATCCCGATGCACTACGGTGCGATTCCGAACACAGAGGCAGATCCAAACGAGTTCAAGGCGGGTGTGGAAAACGCCGTTATATTAAAGCCTCTCCTCTAAATTTTTTTAGAACTCTTTAGAACTCTCTTTATAACTCCTAAAACAACCTTTAAGTTTCCCTTTTTTATTTCTCTTAATAGAAATCTTGGTCTGAGGTAGAACCTCACATAGCAAAATCTAAGAAATTTCGAAATTTCCCTCGGAGACATGTAAAAATTCTTTAAAACGGGCTTTCCCGCTGTATACTCATCGTAGTTTTCCGTTAACAGAAGTCCTTTCTTCTTTGCTTCCTGATATATTTCTGTTCCTGGATAAGGTGTGAGAATTGAGAACTGGGCGTAGTCAGGATCTAACTTTAACGCAAATTCGAGAGTTTTTTTCATATCTTCCTTTTTTTCGAATGGAGCACCAATGATGAACGAACAGATTGTTACTATTCCTACTTTTTTAGCGAGTTTAACAGCTTTTTCGACCTTATTTAAGTCGATTTTCTTTTTGTAGTATTCTAATACTGCGGGACTTGCCGACTCAACACCGAAATAAATGGCAGAACATCCAGATTCCTTCATCTTTCTGAGCACTTCTTCGTTTATTGTATCAACTCTCGATGAGCAACTCCAGTCGATTTCGAGCCCTCTCTTCTTTATCTCGTCGCATATTGCGAGGACTCTTCTTTTGCTTAACGTGAAAGTATCATCGGCAAAAGCTATGTGTTTTGCTCCGAAATCGTTGATTAGCCACTCTATTTCATCTACAACATTCTTAGGGCTTCTCGCTCTGAATTTGCGACCCATAAATAGGGATGAAGAGCAGTATCTGCATCCAAAAGGGCAACCCCTTGAAGTCATTACTGGAAAGTGCTCCAGTCTTCCCTCAAAGACTGTGTACTTATCGAGGGGCATTAAATCGTAAGCTGGGAAAGGAATCATGTCCAAATTCTCTATAAATTTGCGTGGGGAATTTACGAATATCTTGTCCCTTTCTTTGTAGATGATTCCGCGGATTCCTTCGAGACTTTTCCCGCTTTCGACTCTCTCGGTAACTTCGACGATCGTCTCTTCGCCCTCTCCGATACAGACCGCGTCAGCATATTTCAGGGCATCGTATGGTTTGAATGTTGCGTGAACACCGCCCATGATGACAAAGATGTTCGGAAATGCCTCTTTGATCTTTTTTGCGTATCTTAGGGCAGCGTTAAATGTCGGCGTTGTCGAAGTGATCCCTACGATTAGGGAGTTTTTAATCCTTTTCAGTATTTGATCAAAGCTCAATCTTTCAACCAAATCGTCTATTATTTCAACTCTAAATCCCCTTTCTCTTAAACACGATGCAAGATAACCCAAACCTAAGGGAGGGGTGGATATATCTAATTTTCTTACTACCTCAACGTCCGCATTCGGATTTATAAGAGATATCATGAACGGTCTTCCAATACTTCAGGTTGTTTATGCAACCGGGATCTGGCATTGTGTAGTCCCCAAAGTAGTTGAAAGCTCTCGCCCTACATCCGCCACAGTAGTATCGGTAGCCGCACTCCCCACAACCTTTCAGGATATCTTTGTTTCTAAGATCCTCAAAAACGTGATTGTGAAGCCATAGATCTTCGAGTTCTTTCGAGCTAAGCTCTTTTATGTTTGCAATCTTCAGAGGAAAGAAAACGCAGGGCTGGATGTCGCCGTTAGCTTTTATTGCAAAGTAAAATCTACCGGCGCCACAACCTCCTATGAACTCGGCCAATTCCTTAAGCCTTTCTCCCGCTTTAATGTTGTAGAAATGAGTTGGGATTAATTCGGCATCGCACTGCATAGCAACGCGGGCGAATTGAGGTGCCGTCGATAGCAAGCTTATGTTAGATGTTTTATTTCTTTCGTAAATCATTTTTAAGAGATTTTCTCTCTGTTCTGGTGTGATGTCAATCTCAGCCGTACCTCTTCCCGTTGGAATGAAATTGTAATGCATGAACCAGTTGACTCCAATTTTTTCACAAAGCTCAATGACTTTTGGAACGTCGTCATAATTCAGACGCGTCACGGTCATCGAAACGTTCACAAAAAGCCCCTCTTTGACGGCATTCTTTATTCCGTTCACTGTTCTCTCGTAGCATCCCCTAATCCCTCTGAAAGATTCGTGAGTTTCTTTGGCTCCATCGAGGCTAATCTGGACGTATCCAACTCCGTTTTCTTTCATCTTTTTTGCAGTTTCTTCGTCTATAAGCGTTCCGTTTGTAGCTACAGCTACGTAGATTCCTTTATCAGCGGCATAACTCGTTAATTCAAAAATGTCCTTTCTCAATAAAGGCTCTCCCCCCGAAAAGGAGATAATGGTTACACCAAGTCTGTCAAGTTTGTCAATCACGTCCAGAGCTTCTTCAGTTGTAAGCTCATCCTTCAGAGATTTGCCTGCAGCTGAATAGCAGTGTCTGCATCTCAGATTACATGCGTAGGTAACATCCCAGACTACTTGAAAGGGGGCTCCCGGAACGAAGGGTTTTCTAACTCCGAAAAAGGCTAATCCTTTGATGACGCTAACGAGACCCTTCCTCCAATACGCATCTTTAAATTTCTCCTTTAAATCGTCCATAGTAACGTTAAAGGATTCAGCACCCTTTATCAAGATGGGTTCCACCGTTTTCGAAGCCATCCTGCACTTCCAGCAAGCATCCTCTCGGTAACCAAGAGCAAGTTCGATCGCAACCTCAAGCCGATTCTTCCCATCGATCTCACAGTAACCGGTAAGACCCTGAAGGGATTTCTTTGTAATAGGGTTATTTACTATACGAGTAAACAGTGATATTTTTTCAATCATAATCCCACCATCCAAAAATTCTTTACAATAGATCATAAATGTTTCGCACAGCACGCTCTGCGATGTTTTCTGTAAAGGCTGTAGAAGATTATTTAAACTAAAAGTATTTAGCCTACGACGAGGCTATGAAAGCGTCTTCACACTGCGAATTCTGTCCGGGGAATGACGAGAAGGGGGATCCAGTCCACCATCCAAGTTACGAGATCACGACGAGGTGTAATTTACAGTGTATTTATTGCTACTCGATTATTGCAGTGAAGAAGGGGAAAGCTCCGAAACCGGGATACTACGGCAAAACAGAAAATGTTAAAGCAATAACGATCTCCCAATTCGGCGAGCCACTCTTGGCAGGGATCGATGAAGTCGAAAGGGTCGCAAAAGGATTAAAAGAGATGTTTCCAGACGCAAGACTTGATTTGCAGACAAACGGGATTTTTTTGGATAAAAAAGCAATAAAAAGATTGGAAAAGTACTTCGATATCGCAATGGTCAGTCTGAATGCCGCATCAAGAAAGAAATACATCGAAATAACAGGTTTTGACGGTTTTGATACACTAATCGAAAACTTAAAAGCTCTGAAATTGTCATCCGTAAAGGGTATTATCCGAACGATACACATGCCAGGAATTAACGACGAAGATGTTTTCAAAATAGCTGAGCTATCTAACTCCCTTGAAATGGAAATGTTTCTTCAACCGCTCTCCGTATACAACGTAGAGTTAATGGAAAAGCACGGTCTTGATATGGAGAGAACGGAGAGACTAATAGAATTCTTAAAGGTTTCTGAAAAGCTTGAAGAAATCACGGATTTAAGAATTCCAGGATGCATTGTCGTAAACTTAAAAAAGGTTATCAAAGAATATGGAAGAGATTGTCTGGAATTTATAAGAAGAAAAGCCATAGCAAACGTTCCCGAAATCAGGAGAGAGTGGAAGTTCAAAATTTAAACCTAAGAAGTGCCGCTATACCTCCGAGAGCATTCAACCTTTTACCCGGCTCAAATTCTGAGCTCATTATTACGATTTTGGCACCCATGTTTTCAACGTTTTTCAGAAATTCATCGATATCCCACTTCTCCCTCTCCTTTCTTAGAAATTCATCCGTTATGAGTAGGGTTTCGATTGCTCCGTATTCGAACGCTCTCCTAACTTCATCAAGACTGTAAGCGGCTTTCCCGTCCTTTGCTATTTCCTCCAATAGCTTATCGATGTACTTGGCATCTTTCGCTATCTTTATCTCCCCGACAATTCTGTCGATAACACCTCTTTTCAGAACTTCGACAAACCCCCTTGTCCCTATGGATGATGTGTCCACAATTACAGCATCAATTTTTTCTTTTTCTTTTAAAAATTCGTAAAAATCATTTTTTGCGAATCCCGGCCCCGCTATAACGAGATACCTAAAATCTAAATTTTTCAAAGCTGAATACACTTCACCGAAAAATTCTCTCCTGTAGTCTCCCCTATCTTTCCCGTAGCTACCTCTGACGACACCGACTTCCTCGACACCCCACTGTCTCAGGACGCCGATCACAGCTTCCCCTTCTTCAATTGTCACTATCACAACTTCGGGTCTGTTTGACGATTCGACCGCCGTTTTTATCCTTTCGATTTGCTCCTCTTTCCATTTTTTTATTACGCTCAGTTCTTTCCCCATTGTTATGTTGATTGTATGATATCCCGATTCATCAATACCTCCAACAATCCTCCCCGTTATTCTCAACCTGTTTGCGAATTTGTGGAATTCTACTTTTTCCACCTGTATTCCCAGTCTTACTACAACCATTTCTTTATCGCTTCTGAGCTTGTCACTACTCTCACTAACCCTTTTCGTTAAGGAGAATACGATGTCCCCCGGCTCCACTATGTATTTTAAATGCCATAAATCTTCTATCGTTTCAGGAATGAGCTTTATTTCACCCTCATTTCCTTTTAAATTTTCTTCGACAACTTTCATCTGGACTACCTCATCGCATCTGTTCTAAAAGTGTTTCTTACGAAGGTGCTTTCGGTAGTATTCGAGGGGGTGCTTAACGCCACATTCAGCTACACAGTTGTGATAAGTCTTCATCGTCGAGCACGATGGGGTATCGTATTCCTTTCTTGAACCCCTCTTTCCAGCAATGTGTTCCACCTGATATCTTGTTTTATCTTCATCAAAATCGGGAGCTTTTCTGAAGAGATTGATAATTTCGTCGATGCTATACCCAATGTTAAGAAGGAACGTCGTTAAAGCAAATCTCGCTGTATGCGGGACGTTTTCTCCCATCTGTAAATTGGATAGAATTTTCATCATACATGGAGGGAATCTGCTGAATTCCCCTTTAACAGTGTGAGCTGACCTCTTTAGCTCAAATTTTGCAGTGATTTCTCTTAATCTGTTCAGATCTTCTAAGTTAATCGAAACATCTTTAAGGAAAAGCTCCCTCAGGTATTCTTCGATAACTCTGTAAAATTCCTTCAGACTGAGATCGACGTAACCCTTTCTGAGATTCCTGTTACACAGCTTCCACTCTTCTGATTTGATCTTTGCTGCAGCCTTTAAGTAATCGCTAACGTGGATCAGAATACTCTCATTTCTAATTATCTTAATTCCAAAGTTTGCCGCAAGTATCTCTGGGAGTCTTTCACTTTTATCTTCCTCCATCGCTTTTCTATAAGCTCTTGCAAGCGTTATTGCAAATTTCCTTTTTGCAAGGGGAAAGCTGGACACGGCGGACATCATTGCCACATGAGTGAACACCGAGATCTTTGCCTTAACTTTAAGTTCGTTGTAGATTTCTTTACTGATTACGTAATTACAGTTTTCAAAACATTTACCGCATAAAACACATTTTGTCCAGTATCTCTTACCTTTTAAGGCACCTCTCTCGCAGAACATTCTGCAATCTTTTTCACAATCATCACAGTAAAACGGCTTTTCATTAACTTTGATTTTTAAGTTTCCAAAAAATATATCTTTTAGTGTGTTTTCCGCCCTGTGTATTGCATCGTCAAGTATCTGGCTGTCTTTTTCGATCTTAAAACTTTTTGCGGGTTTTAAAAATGGATAATCGGCAAGGAAGGGTAAAAGAGGTAAAAGCTTCATTCCGCTTCTATACGTGGAGCTAAGATGTATTCAACCCTTACTTTTTCATCTGCCACTTCGAAAACGAGTCTTACGGGGTAGTTTGTCCCCAAGTGGATCGTTAAAAGATCCCCGGAACCTGCGATCTTGCAAAACTCTTTTAGATATTCTATACTGAACATGCTCCTCGCTTCAGCCTTGTTGAACTCTATCAGTTCCGCCTCGCTCATGTGGAACACTATCTTGTCAACGTCTCCCTCAGCTTCGATGTAGAATCCGGTCTCGTTGGATCTGAAAACCACATGGTCGCTTATTTTATCTGCCGCTGTTATGGCTTTCTTGAACTCTCCAGCATCTAGCACAATCTTCGCTGGCAGATCCAGCTGGGGGATTTTCGGCTCCTTCCTTATTGCGGCTGGGTCGATGAGTGAAACACTGTATTCAACACTTCCAAACTTTACCTTAAGCCTCGTCTCGTCTTCCACTTGTAACTCAACAAGTTCGTTCTTCTTAATGCTCTTTGCAATATCATATATTCTGTTCACATCAACGCCGACGACTTTCTCTTCATCTATTGAATAAGCTTCCAAGTTCTCCCTCGATACGTCCACGATAACCATCGCCACGTTAGCGGGATCTACAGCCCTTGAATGAAACCCTTCCTCTTTGAAGTGCCATCGAGCTTCACTGACCAATGCCGCCATCGCTCTTGTTATTGCTTTAAGCATGTTTCCCTCCATAATCAAATCGATCATCGCCACCACCAGTAAGGATTATTTACAAGCAATATTATTTATAACTTTCTTTAAATTTAATCTTTTTCTTTCCCCCTCCTCCAATAGGACGGGTAAGTCCCCCTTTCCATGATCACACGGAGGGTTTCCGCAACTATGCCTCTTTTAGCTTTTAAGATTTCTTCAGCATCCATATGTGACCTTGCAATCGCAACCAATTCGCTCTTTAAAGTGAATAGGGCAATGATGTCTCCTCTTTTGATTGTCTTCTCTATGTAGTGAATTCCCGTAGCTGTGAGAGGGGCTCCGTGACAGATTGCATCAACAGCAGTATCCTTGATAATTATCTTTTTCATGCTTTTCGCCACTTCCTCCATTGGCATGATTATTTTTCTGAGATACTTTTCTTCACCTTCTTCTTTCCAGAAGATATAGGCGTCGAGAAGATCATGGAGCGTAAACGCTTTGCTTTCGTCGAATTCTCCAGTTCTTATCCTTCTCAGTTCCTGCATGTGTGCTCCAACACCCAAAACCTCTCCGATATCAACGCAGAGCTTTCTGATATAGGTTCCAGCTTCGCAAGCAACTCTAAAAAGGATGTTTCTTCCATCAATTTCGAGGATTTCGATTTCCTTTATCTCTCTTATTCTCAACCTCTTTTTGACCGCTGATTTAAGGGGGGGACGCTGGTAGATCTTGCCAACGAATTCTTCCATAACCTTTTCTATCCTATCTTTTTTAACGTCTCCGTGGAGATGCATTAGAGCGATGTATTCTTTGTCGGATTCCTGCAAGTATTTAACAAGTTTTGTCGTATGCTCTATCATTATCGGTAAAACACCGGTAACCCTTGGATCAAGGGTTCCAGTATGACCCGTTTTATTAACTTCAAGAATTTTTCGAACCCAGACTACGACCTCATGACTGCTTGGACCCATCGGCTTGTCAATGCAGACCATACCTTTCTTTATGTATTCTCCCATTTCTCTATTGTAGGGATACGTTCCGTATTCACTCGGATATCCTTCTTCTTTAGTCAAAAAAATATCTTCAAAATTCTTTTTCTTGATTATTTCTCTCCTCATTTCGCTCATTTCATCAGCTCTAACGTCTTTAATATTATTTCAACTATCTGATCCGGATTAAACTTCTCGGAATTTATAGCCAAGTGATACACGGAGAGATCATCGATATCTATTCCGTAAATTTTCAGATACCTTTTTCTCTCGCTTTCTTCTCTCAGCTTTGTCTCAGCTCTTACAACTTCTATTGGCTTTTTCTCCCTTTTTGCAATCCTCCCATATCTGATATCAGCTTTGCAGTATATCCAGACCTTTAGATCTGCATCAATCATCCATCCCGAAAGTCTTCCTTCGAATATTCCGCTATCGTATTGGAGGGATAACTCCTTCTGCTTATGATCTATGAGACTATCAATCTCAGGATCGGACTCCGCAAGCTTGCTAAACTCTTCGAGCGTCATTCCCCTTTCCATTGCAAGTCGTCTGAAAATTTCTCCCGCTGAAATTAGCGGGATCTCAAGCCTTTCTGATAGCTTTCTCGCCACAGTTGTAGTTCCACTTCCAGGGGGGCCCGATATCGTGATCTTCATTTTAGAACCCCACTTTAAGGACTTTTCTCATCACCTGACCGAAAGCTATCGAGTTGAACATATACCACCATATCCACCAAGGAAAGATCAGATAAAACTGACCCACGTGAATCTCCTCAGCAAACGGAACGATCACTGTGGGATTTAAGTGAGAGATCTTATACAACCACATCAATATTGGTATGGTCACGACAACCGTGTAGAACATTGGATTGAACTGCATGCTGAACAGTTCACTCTGCATTTTTTGGATTTCGTTCTTTCTCATCTCAAGTCTTTTCAGTTTCTCTTGATTATTCTTTTTCAAAGCTTCCGCATATTCCCTGTTAAATTCCATGACGACTTTCTGGATCTCTTTCAGCCTCCGGTAATCTACCGTCAGCTTTTGGATGATTGTGCTGTACAGTCCCGTCACGATAGAGAGTACGATCACTGTTAAAAGGAATCCTATCTGATAGTATAAGGGATCCAAAACGGGGGATAGAAGCTCGCCTAATGCAATTCTGAAATCCTCACTTATAAGAATACCGAAAAAGAAAACAATTCCAATCACTCTTACTATATTTTTTAATATCCCCTTCATCGCTCTTCACCCAAAATCTTCCTAATCATCGGATGCATTTCCGTTAACTGCTCCCTTGCAAGATCTTCGTAGAATCTGTATGCGATACTTACCGCTAGGAGCAAACCTGTTCCGCTTACATTGCCGATCGTTCCGAGCATGTTTGCCACCAAAGTGAGGACTCCGATTGCCGCACCCCCGATTACCGTGACCTTCGGAATGTATCTTTGGAGAAGCCTCTCAAGAACTTGCGGGGATCGACGGAATCCCGGAATTTGCATTCCGCTTCTTGCAATCTGCCTTGCAACAGTTCTCGCATCCATTCCCGATGTTTCCACCCAGAATATAGCGAAGATTATACCTCCGATAACTAGTATCGAAGCGTCAACAAGCAGGTGAGCGATTATCATCCAGTCAGGTAGATCCGCAAAATACGGATTCGATTTCACTAAGGAAGGGACCCAGTCATAGGGGCCACTTACCGGTGACAAAAGATACATGATACCGTTTATCGGTGTTGAACCCACATACTCTCCAAAGACTGTTATCCCCCTCTGATATAGCATCAGCCCGAAGAACTGGATATTTGCCTGTAAAGCTCTGACAAATATCATCGGAAGGACGCTTGCGTATATTAGCTTTATTGGAAAGCGTCCACGTGCACCTCTCACCATCGCATGGGCTAATGGAATCTCAACCCTTGTTCCTTCAGCATAGACGACAAGCAGTATTATCACTACCGTTGTTATTAGTGCTAAAATCCCCCCATCAATTAGAAGGAATACCAGACCGCTTCCGCTAAGTAGCTGCTCGGCTGAATAGTTCTGGGCAATCCAAACCCATCTCGGGATTATCCCAGCGGGCATTTGAGCGTTCGATGGGACGACCCAGTTAAATAAACCTACGATGATTGACTGAGAAATGCTAGCGAGGATAAAAAGAGAAACACCGCTACCTATACCCCACTTTGATACAACTTCATCCATGTAGACTATCAAAACACCACCGATAAACAACTGTATGAATATGAGAAGCGAGACCACACCCAAGGAGACACCAAGCTGTGCCGCTATCTCAGAATTCGGTTTCAAAAACCCTCCTAATATTTGAGGGAGGGCTTCTGCCACAATCATTACGAGAACTAAAAAGCGTTGAAACTCCTGATACGCTGCTCTGTCATCAGGATTTGTTAAATCCAACTTGATTATTCCGGCACCTACAAGGAGCTGAAGAACGATACTCGCCGTAACGATTGGTCCAATACCTAAGGCAATTATGGAGCCTGTGGCTCCAGCAAATAAGGCTCTATACTGCTCAAAAATGTCTATAGAAGAGGGGTCCAAACCAAAAACTGGAACATTAGACAGAACAAAATACAATATCAGTATGGCGACAGTCCACATGAATTTTTGGTTGAACGGGACATGACCTACCGGCCTTTCAACACTGGGAATTTTCTCAAAATAGGGTCTCAGACTTCTAAGTGCTTGATCAATCGGGTTTTTTTCCACAAAAACCCCTCCTAAAAAATGATTAAGATGTTTCGACTGTTCCTCCAGCTGCTTCTATCTTCTCTATAGCTTTTGGTGTTGCATACTCAACAATCACATGCATTTTCTTGTTAACGTTTCCACTACCGAGCAACCTTGCGTAACCAATCTTGGATAGATCTATCCGATACAGATCTCCCTTTTTTTCGGCAATACCGATTTCTGCAAGCTTCTCAATAACTTGGCACAATTCTCCCACGTTTAAGTCTACTCTTGATTTAAAGAATCTGTAGAGGTTTTCGTCGAGAATGCCTTCTTCTTTAAGCTCTTTCAACCTGTTAAACAGCATTCTTGCAAGAACGTTCTCCCTAACAATGCATGCAGGTCTCGTAAAGCCCCTCTTACCGATCTGATATAATCCAGCTTTTACGAGTTTGATCGTTCTCAGATATTTGTGCTTGAAAGCTCCAGCATTTCCTCTTCCACCTCTGTGTCCCGCACCTCTCCTCTTTTTATGGCTTCCTCCTCCACAAGTTCTGGATCCCCTATACTTCTTGACCTTCTTTTTTGGCATTATAATCACCTCATTTTATAGATCAGCTTTGAAATATCCTTCCCATGATAGCCAAGATCCCCCCCGTATCCGTAATGCCATTTTATGCTTTTAAGACCTCCTCTCGGAGGATGAAGCCTAAAAACTGGCTTTAGATCCGGGAGATCTTTTAAGCTTGCCTTTCCTTCGATCACTGCTTCTGCAAACTTTTCAATCGTTTCATATCCCGTTTTTTCTTTGATATATTCGTCAGTCAGCTTTTTGTCTCCTTTCAACCTTCCTCGATGCCTCAGAAGGAGTGCGAGAGTTTCCGCATTAATCTCTCCGTATGCTACGTAATCTTTTACGACCTGCAACATCCCCCTGTAGGAAGGGGTATCCGGGATAACAACACAGTGATACCTTTTATGGAGTCTGAGATATTTCAGGGTTTCTCTAATCTTCCTGTTAACATCCACTGTTCCTCTTAACCTTATAACGGCAAGCATAATTTCACCTCTTTAAATAAACAGTCTGCTTAAGGGCTTCGAATGTTGCTTTTGCGAAGTTAATCGTAGTCTTCGTCTGCCCCCTCGTGAAAGTCCAAACATCTTTAACACCAGCGAGTTCTAAAACCTTTTTTGCGGTGTCTCCGGCAACTAATCCCAAGCCTTTTGGTCCGGGGATTAGAGTGACCCTGACGCTACCAGCCGCTCCTGTGACTTTTGCGGGAATGCTGTGATCCCCCCCACAGCCACATTCCCATGATCCGCATCCGAGCTGGATTTTAAAGATGTTTATCTTAGCATTCCTGATAGCTTTTTGGATTGCCGGAGCTACTTGCGAAGCTTTCCCAACACCGACACCCACGTATCCGTTTCTGTTTCCCACCACAGCGGTTACCCTGAACTTGAGTCTCCTACCGCTATCTGTCATCCTCTGGACGAGATTTATTTCGAGAACTTCATCTTCAAGATCTGGAAGCAACAAGTCAACGATCTCCGGCTCCTTTAGCGGTAGCCCTGAGGCTAAGGCTTTGTCAATTGTTTTTATCTTCCCTTCAGCTACAAGCCTACCGAGCCTTGTTCTCGGGGTCCACTCCATTTAATCACCCCATTATCTTTGATTTCACTTCCTCGAAATGTTTGGGCAGATCAGATGGTTTAAAACCTCTCTTTTCGTATTCGCTAAACATTTCAGGATTCTGTTCATAGTATGCGGCTATGTGCTCACCTCTGATCCTTGATTCATCTGGAAGTATCTCCTCGCTGTGAGGTATCCTCATCCCCGCGTCAACCACACCTTTCAGCGCTGCAAACACTTTAGCCCCTTTCGAAGGAGTTCTAAGACCGATGTCGAGGATTGCTTCACTAATTCCCTTTTCAAGCGCCTTTTTACCGACAAGGAGACCAGTCAAGTAGGCGGCTGGTGTGTTGTTGAGATCACCTTTCCATCCGAACTTTTCGAGTTCCTTAGAATCCGCATAAACGAGAGTTCTATCCCCATCGGGATGATATTCAACTATATGAGCTATTACCCTTCTGTTTGTTATCCTAACAACTAATCGAGGTTTTCTTGAAAGAAGGAGCTTTAACCTCTTTTTGTAATTCGTTTTGCCTTCTCTCCTTCTCCTTAACGGAACCTTATATCTCGGTCCTCTTGCCATTTGATCACCTCAGTATGGACTCAATATAAGCGTTGAGATGTGAAACGCTCCTGAATTCACCACCTTTCACCTTTCGGTAGAGAATTCTGTAAGTTCTCCTATCTATAACGTTCTGTTGCTTCAGCTCTCTAAGCCTTTTTCTTAGAGCTCTTACCCTGATTATCCAAGCTCTCTTTCTTGAAAGCCTTGCAGTCTTCTTACCTTTTCTCCTTCCGTATCCTCTTCTTCTTCCTTTTCTCTTCTGAGCTCTTCTCTTGTTTATTCTCGCTCTGCTAACTCCTTGGACGGGTTTCCTCTTTATCAATCCTTTCTTGATTAGCTCCCTGATATCATCTTTTGTTGCAGCTGCTGCAACCTCTTCAAGTGCGTTAGGATCTATCCAGACGCGATTCACGCCACAGTCAAGGATTTGGGCTGCCAACCTTCTCTGAAGCCTTAGATCCATTATATCACCTCTGAACTGGATTTAAGATTTTCAGACCCATCTCCTTAGCTTTCTCCTCGATCATAAGTCTCTTCTTCATCCCAACACAAGAGGCTATTCTGATCGCCTGCCTGCTTCCATCGATTCCCTCAAGATCCTTTAAATTGTAAACGAGGACCTCTTCGTACCCTGAGGGATGTAGTCCTCTGACCGCCTTGGGTGATGAAAATCCGGGGTTTGGAAGAATGCGGCCACTCCACTTGCCTCCGTATCTTTTCCTCCACTTGTTGTCGTTTCCACGGGGTCTTCTCCATCCCAATCTCCTCAATCTTAACTTTTTGTGAGCTTCAAAGTGTCTGAATTCGGGTTTTCTCGATTTTATCGCCCTTCTAACCTTAAGGAGCCTGATTTCTTCCTTTGAGAGATTCGGATTCATGGTATCACCCCGGCTTTTCAACTATATAGATTCCGTCTTGAAATATCCTTATATCCAATCTCCTCTTCTTCGTGGCTTGTTCGATGTTTGCTGCAGTTTGACCACATTCTTCCTTATCGATCCCTCTTACGATGATTTCATTACCTCTTATCTCCACTTCGGCTCTTCCGAATATCTTCGCTCTTCTCGGATGTTTTTCACCGAGGAAGTTCTCTATTACGACTTCTCTACCTTCAACTCTAACCTTCATTGGGAAGTGTGAGTAAAGAATCTTGAGTCTGTATTCAAAACCCTCCTTAACACCTTTTATCAGGTTGTTGATATGGGAGGCGTATGTCCCTACCATCGCTCTTATATTTGATTTCTTTTCTTCCGTGTAAATCCTGATCTTTCCATCCGTTTTCTCGATTTGAACTCCCCTGAACTTAAGGAACCTGCTGTTTTCACCTTTAGGACCTTTAACTTTGATTTCATAACCGTTAACATGATCACCCAATATCTCAACGCTTACATCTTCTGGAATCTCTACAAATCTCTCTTCCATGATCTCACCTCAGTAGACGTATGCAAGAAGTACTCCGCCAAGACCTCTCTCGATTGCTTCCTTTTGTGACATAACTCCCTGAGTCGTTGAAACGATCAGTATACCGAAATCTCTTGCCGGCAAGTATCTTTTTTCGAATTTTTCGTATTCAGTCCTCTTCACGGAGAATCTTGGTCGTATTGCTCCGCAGTCGTTGATTCTCCCTAGAAGCTTTACTGTAATAACGCCACCTCTGTGATCATCTTTGACTTCGAACTCTTTGATATATCCGTATTCCTTCATAACGTTCAGAACCTTTCCTATGAGTTTTGAGGCTGGTCTTATTTGAACCTCTGACTTCCCGATTCTTTCAGCGTTTTTTATTGCTGACATGGCATTTGATAACGTATCGCTCTGCATTCTACCACCTCACCAGTATTTTTTAAATCCAAGCTCTTTGGCAACTTCCCTGAAGCATTGTCTACAGAGATAGAGTCCGTATTTTCTCACGATACCTCTTTTTCTACCACATCTTCTACATGGATTAGCACTCCTACCGAATTTCTTCGTTCTTTCCTTGGCCATATTACTCAACCTCCACACCTAACGATTTCAGAAATTCTATCGTATCTTCTTTAGTAACCCTATGAGATTTACCGACTTTGCTCTTAGCTCTCCTCCTTCTTCCAACTCTGTAACCTTTTCTCTTAAGGGATACACAGACATCCATTCCAAATATACCCATATCAGGATCGTAATCCACTCCAGGAAGATCGATATGCTCTTGGATACCGAAAGAGAAGTATCCATCCCCAATCTGCTTTTTGCTTAATCTATTTTCCTTAACAGTTAAAGCTTTCTTCAAAAATTCTAGGGCTTTTTCGCCTCTCAGAGTCACCTTAGCTCCGATTGCTTCCCCTTTCCTGATTCCAAATCCCTTTACAGTTTTTTTAGCGTAAGTTGATGTGGGTTTTTGGCCGGTTAGTTCCTCCAATAGCTTTAAAGCTTTTTTTTGTTTCTCACCACTTTCTCCGACACCGATGTTGATTACGACCTTATCTACGAGAACCTCCCTCATTGGATTCATATCACACCCCCAGATCTATAACGGGTTTTTTATCTTCCTTCGACCCGACTACGAAGACGTAATCTTCGATTGTTGTATACTCTCTACCTTCGACCTCTATTGTAACGAGGTTTGGAGAGGAGCTTCTAACTACCTTGTAAGATTTCAGCCTTCCGATTTCACCTGCATGGGTTCCTCCAGTAACCATAACGAGTGCTCCCTCTTCGAATTTGAGGTGTTGCAGTATCTCCTTCTCCGGTATCTTCATTACTATGCTGTCCTTAGTTTTGTATTCGTTTGTGGCGAGGATGTTTGTTCCGTCGAACAAATTCAGCTGGATTTTTCCACCTTTAACCATTGTCTTGTTGTTTATCCTGTAGAGCTTTTTGTCATAATCCTCAACCTCTATCGGAACATACCTACCCTTTTCATCGAAAACGATTCTGTAATTTAGATCCATTTTCGGTATTGAAACGACGTCGAAAAGTCCTACGGGGAACTTATAATCCTTGCGAGCAATCCCATCAACAAGGATGTGTCCGACTGCGATAATCCTTCGCGCTTCTCTTCCCGTATCGGCTAGTTTTAAATAATCTCTTACAAGTACGAGAAGAGGAATTGCCGTTTTATCGTGAGGTCCCGGTGATGGCTTGACAATCCACTTCTTGACTTTCCTTGGAATCTTATAAGTCTTGGGTGCCGATAATCTCTTCTGATGCATTCGATCACCTCTTCAGGATTTTTTCTCTAACTTTATCAACTTCTCCAAGCTCAACTATCATCACATTCGATGGATGGATTGGCATGGGGACTTCAGTTCCGTCAGCCTTCTTTACGGTGACACCTTCGACCTTTATCCTGAGTCTTTTCATGTCAACTTCTATCACCTTACCCGTATGCCCCGCGTAGCTTCCTCTGAGCACTTTAACCTTATCTTCAACTCTTATTCTGAGAGACCTCTTCCCGTATTTCTCCCTTAATTCTTTTGACAGATGAGCATGAAGGAGTTTGTGCCTTTCATGAAGCTTTGCTTGAAACATCCTTTTTCTCTGCTTTCTTGGTTGTTTCGACATTTTACCACCTCAGACGATTATTGTCGCGATTGATCCGATTTTCGAGAACCTCTCGGCGGCTTCCCTTGCCACGGGACCTCTTATTTCACTTCCCTTAGGATTCCCGCTCGGATCCGTGATCACAGCGGCGTTGTCTTCGAACTTCACCCGTGTCCCGTCGGGACGTCGGTATTCTTTCCGCTGCCTTATTATCACAGCGTAATGAACCTGCTTTCTAATATCGGGAGATCCCTTCTTAACACTGACTACGACAATGTCACCGACACCGGCGGCAGGATATCTTCTCCTTACACCCTTATATCCTTTTACTGCGATGATTTCGAGCTCTCTGGCTCCCGTATTATCGGCACAGACCAAACGGGCACCTGTGGGCAGACACCTTGGGACAACTGCTTTCTTCACTTTCATATTCTCACCCTCTCAATTATAACAAAACTCTTGGTCTTGCTTATCGGTCTGCACTCAGCGATTGTGACGACATCACCGGGTTTTGCATCGATGCAAGGAGGATTGTGAGCGTGAAGTTTGCTCCTCTTCTTCATATACCTCTCGTATTTCGGAACGTATCTGATGAGTTCTCTCTCGATCACCGCTGTTTTTTCATATGTTTTTATGACTCTACCCCTGAATATCTGTCCCCTTACTGATAATTGTCCGTGAAATGGACAATGCTTATCATTACATTCTTTTTCAGGTGGTGAAACATCTATCCCGATATCTCTCATTTTAATCACCCTTTATCCTATTTATTAGCATGATCCCCCTCATTATTCTCTCCTCAGGTCTGAAAGTTATCAGATCTCCACTAACCTTGAACATTATTCCATCTACCTCTACGGCGAATATCCTACCCTTTTTGGCTACTGTTTTTATTCCTTTCGGAGTCTCGATCCTTAACGTTTTCATCGTTTCGTCCACAATAACTCCGTTAATACCGACCTCACATGGATTTGGACTTTCCATAACTTCTACTCGCAAGCCAATCCAGTCCCTCGCAAGAACCTTCAGACCTTGTAACCTTCTTCTCTTAAAGAGGTTTTTATCCTTGCTATATCCCTCTTTACAGCCCTTATCCTCCCCGGATTCTCTAAGGCGCCTCCACTCCTCACTAATGATCTCAATCTCAGTAGTTCGTTTTCCAGCTCCATCAATTTTTTTAGTTTCTCCTCCTTACTCATTTCTCTGATTTCCTTCATTCTCACTTTCCTTCACCTCCGCCTCTCCTTCAGTTTCCTTCCTCTCAATATCTATGACAACAAATTCGTCTGGAAGTTCAACGTATGGTGGAATTATCCTCACTTTGACACCGTAGACTCCAAGCTTCTTGATAGCGATATCAAATCCCTCTTCTACCATCGACTGTGCTGGTTCTCCGGTATGGATGATCGTTCCAGCAACAAATTTCTCCGTTCTCGCTCTTTCGCTCGTTAGCTTCCCGCTTATCTCTATTTCGCATCCTTTGGCTCCCGCTTCCATTATCCTGTAGAGGAATCTGTATCCTGCCTTTCTGAAGTACCATCCTCTCTCCAAAGCTCTCGCAAGCAAAGATGCCATTAGCTGTGCGTTAAATTCTGGTTTTTCAATTTCATCAACGGCGATTTGCGGGTTGTCCAAGCCTAACTCCTTAAGCTTCTCTGTTAACTTTCGGATCCTTTTTCCCCCTCTTCCTATAACGAGACCGGGTCTCTCAACAAAGAGTGTCACTTGGGTTCCGAGTGGTGTCCTTATGATGTCTATGCCGCCGAATCCTGCATTTCTGACCTCATCGACTATCCATTCTTTAACTCTGAGCTTTCTAACTCTTTCCTCTACAAATTTTCTTTCCACAGCCATCATCGCACCTCTGCAACGAATTCTACTGTTGTTAAAACCTTATTTCGTGGAGTTGCCCTACCAAAAGCTCTTGGAATGAATCTTTTCAGCACCCTTCCTTTCTTTGCTTGGGCGTGCGTGATTACAAGCTTCTCCACTTCGAGGCCCTTGTATTCGGCATTGGCTTTCAGATTTTTTAAAACCTTTATGATGTGTTTCGTAGCTTTCGTCGGATACCTTCCAGCGTACCACTTTTCAAGACCTCTTCTATGAGGTACTTTTTTCTTGTGCTTTCTGAACGGGATCGCTCTCTTCATTTCTACGACTTCCTCAAGATATTTTATGGCCTCATCGATTTTCATCCCCTTGATGGCTCTGCATATCTCTACGGCATGCTTGAAGCTTATTTCCATCTCGTACCCCATTGCTTTTGCAGAGTTTACCTCATCCTTCGGCTTGTAAGCATAATTAACCCTCGCCATAGCGATCACTTAAGTGGAACGAATTTACTGCTCCTAGTGGCACCGACTCCCGGACCACTGTGCTTTTCGAACCTTCTCGTCTGAGCGAATTCTCCGAGTCTGTGACCGATCATCTCTGGCTTGATCTCCACTCTGACGAACTCCTTACCGTTGTGGACGTAGATGACTCTGCCAACCATTTCCGGTAACACAATCATATCCCTGCAGTGAGTTCTTACGGAACCCTTTTTCTTCAATTTCATCAGAAGTTTTTCTTCCTGTTCAGTGAATCCTCTTTTTATTTTTCTTCTCTCTCTTGCGGGAAGCAGATCTGCTAACTTATCGAGAGGCATGTTTTTTAGTTCCTCAAGAGTGTAACCGCGATACCTAAACTCCTTCGGTCTCGTAACCTTACTCTTTAAAGCCATATTATCACCTCCTCACACCAGTTCTACGGGCGGCGATACTACCAACTTTTCTACCAGGAGGAGCGTTCCTACTAACCGTCTTAGGTCTTCCAACATGCTGGTGGCTGCCTCCACCGAATGGGTGATCAACTGCATTCATCGCAACACCTCTGACCCTAGGGTATTTAGCGGCTTTACTCTTCATTTTGTGGTATTTCTTTCCAGCTTTGACAAAGGGTTTATCCGTTCTCCCAGCTCCCGCTACGACACCAATCATAGCCTTGCACTTCGGATGTAGCCAGACCATTTTTCCGGATGGAAGCTGGACGAGAACTCTCTCCTCCTCATGAGCTACAACAAATCCGAATGTTCCGCTCGCTCGTGCAAATTTTCCCCCGTCTCCGGGGATTTTCTCTATATTGCATATCGGCGTTCCCTCGGGAATGTTCTCCAGATATGTCACATTTCCAACATCGATTTCGATGTCCGCACCTGCTTTGATCGTGTCACCAATCCCCTTTCCTTCTACAGCTAATACATAGTCCTCAGTGCCGTCCGGGTATCTAACTAGGAAAAGAGGCCCGTTTCTTGCAGGATCGTGAACGACGTCGAGGATTTTTAGCTCTAAGGATCCGAACTTTTCGAATTTTATCTGCTTAACCTCCGCTCTATACTTGTGGGAAGGAGCCGTATATGTGGGCGTCCCTTTTCCCCTATTTTGTGAGATAATACGCTTACCCATTTAAATCACCTCAGAATATTCCCAACTTAGATAAAAGCTCCTCAGCCGAGTATTCAGGCTTGAGTTTTATGTAGGCTTTCTTCTCTCCTTTCGGAGTGATCAGAGTGTTTACTCTTTCCACCTCAACACCGAATCTTTTTTCTATCTCCCTTGCAATTTGCTTTTTGTTCGCTCTTATATCTACTATCGCTGTAAGAATATTCTTCTCAAGAAGCATTGTACTTTTTTCAGTTACGAGAAACGCCTTCAGAATCATAACCACTCACCCAAATAGTTGATAGCAGATTTCGTGAAAACTGTAAGTCTTCCGGGATGACCGCCTGGTGCCAACAATTCAACGTTGAGATTTTTCGCTTCTACAACATCCACACCGGGAAGGTTTTTCGCAGCCTTAAGTATTTTCGATCCAGTTACAATCAAAACGCTCTTCTTCATTTTATATCGTCTTCCTCTCATCTTACCCTTTCCAGCCCTTATTCTTTTTGTTTCCTTAGCCCTTTCGATGTCGGAGTAAACGCCGATTGCCTTTAAGACGGAGATAACATCTTTTGTCTTTGTCAAATTTTCGAACTCATCCACTACGATCTTCGGCAACTCCCCTTCAAAGATATGATTCCTTGCTCTCACAATTTCCTCGTTAGCGACTGCTGCAAGAGCGGACCTTAGCGCCTTTTTCATCTCCTTTTTGTTAATCTTCTCAGCCCACTTTTTCTGAACTTTTGGCGGGTGAGCTCTTCGCCCACCAACTGCTTGCGGGACGACGACTGCTCTTCTTCCGAGCTTCCATCTCGGAACCCTCGCATATCCATAACCGGGACCCCAGTTTTCCCATGCATAGTTTGTTCCGGCAAGCGGATTTGGCCCATATGGCTGTCTTCTATGGCTTTGAATTGCGAGCACAGCTCTCTTTATGATGTCTGGGCGGAATTCTTCCGTAAAAGCATCGGGAAGCTTAATCGTCTCGACAACATTCCCGTTAAGATCGTAAACTTTCGCTTCCATATTTATCACCTACCTTGCTTGGATGAAGTGCTGATGTAGAGCAAATTAACACCCTCATAAATCCTGGCGGGCGGTCTTATTGCATCTCTCATTCTTATTAATCTCTTAACACTTCCAGGAACACTTCCAGACACCAAGATAAATTCGTTCCTAACAACACCGTAATGTGGGAAACCCCCCTCAGGAGTTATCTCGGATCCATTCTCTCCGATCTTGAGAATCCTTTTGTTGTATTCTGTTCTCTGATGGAAACCCATCTGACCGGCCTGGGGGACCGTCCATCTAACTCTGTGAGGGTTCCAAGGGCCGAGTGTTCCAACTCTGCGGTGCTTACTACTCCTTGCATGCTTTGCATCGAGCGTGATGACACCCCATCTCTTGACGGGGCCCTGAAATCCTTTACCCTTCGTTATACCGAGTACATCGATGAAAGCACCTTCTACAAAGACCTCACCTACCCTGACCTCCTTTCCGAGCTTCTCGATCGCATAGTCTAAGGCTTTGTCTGGATCCCCGCCAACCTTCTGCTCCATTACATCAGGAACTTTCTTGGGAACACCCGTTATCAGATAGGGTTGTGTGTACGTGATTACTCTGACTTCGGCTATGTCCTCGATCTTCCTTAGAGATTCTGGATCTCTTGACCTCTTTGGTAAATTCAATCTTCTTGAGAGATACTGGTCGAGGTCTGTAGCCCAAACCTCTCCGGCTATCTGGAGTCCATAAGGTGTCTGTCGATATACCCTTATTCCCATTACTTTCATCGGTGGAGTCTCTATCACGGTAACGGGAACGACAATCTCCTCTCCGTAGGTGGGAGAGTTCTTCCTATCATCCACCATCACAACGTGGGTCATACCCGCCTTATATCCGGCAAATCCGAGAAGCTTTGTTTCACTGGTTATGGGCCAAGCCCTTATCCTTGGAATTATGCTTGAAGCTCTCTTTCTCGGAGAGAAACCAAGAGATCCTCTCCTTGGTCTGTGCCACTTCATAATACCACCTTAGCGTAATTAACTAAAGCGAGACAGGAGATTAAAGCTTCTTCTAACCTGACGGTTTTCGAACCCTGATTTGGAATCATATTCCACATATCTACTCCCAAGTCAATTCCCATTCTCTCAGCTATCTCAGGAACACCCTCCTTCGGATTTCCGAAGATTAGCAGTCCAACTTTTTTAAACTCCTCCATACTTGGTATTCTCCCCCTTCTTGAGGTTATTATGGCATCTCGTCTTTTCACCAATTCTTCTAATTCAGTTATTTTCACTTTATATCCCCAATACTCTTGGGGTTTCGCTTCTTCTACTACCAACGGGTTCTTCGAACAGATCCTGACGGTCACGCGGGCTCCCTTTTCCGCTTTTTTGCGGAAGAGAGCCAAGGCTTTCAAGCCTATATCAACCCACGACGTGCCGTCAGGAGCAACCTTTACAACAACCCCCTCTCTTATCTCACCGATTTTTAAACTTTTTGGCTTATGAGATGGGATTTGTAGCGGTGGTAAAACTCCTGCATATCTCAGCGAATCCTTGAGAGGAAAGAGATACTTCCTCAAATACTGAGGGGTCTCCATGTATTCCAGTATCTCTTTCATGAACTTACTCTCATCCTTCAGCGGATCGCGGTAGATGTAAATTGTTCTAACCCTGAATACGGTAGCCGCTCTCCCGATTATTCCGACTTTGAACGTTTTGATCTTTTCATCTCCTTCGTTTATCAGAGAGGAGGAGGGTATGGCAATGTCCATTGAGAAAAACTAATAAACTTATAAAAATATTTTTGAGTGCAATGAGTGAGAGAGATCTGATTATCGAAAGGCTTGAAAGCAAATTAGCTGAAAAAGAGAAAGAAATTAGAGAACTAAGAAAGGTGGCTTCGATGAGTGTTGACGAGATTAAAGAGGCTGTTTTAAGTGAGATCAAGGCGGAATTAGACAGGATCAAGGCAAAGGTTATAGAATTGAACAAAACGGTTGAAAGTCTGATGGATGAAGTTCTTTTTATAAAATCTGAGGTAATTAAGAAAGAAAAACCAAGAGAAATCAGAGAGATCGGAACTGAAGAAGATAAGGAAGACAAGAAAAAAGAGGAGGTCAGTTACGGGAAATTGATTATCTGCGACTGACATGCAAATTAAAAAAATAAGGATAAGGAATTTTAAATCCTTCGGAAAGAAAACGGAAATTCCCTTTGTCAGCGGATTTAATGTTATCAGCGGACCTAACGGGAGCGGGAAATCGAATATAATCGATGCGATAATCTTCTGCTTAGGTTTGCATTCGTCGTCAAAGGTACTCAGGGCTGATAGACTTCCAGATTTGATTCACTCGACAGATGGAAAGAGAGTGGAAGAAGCGGAGGTAACAATAACTTTTGAAAGCGGTTTGGAGATAAAAAGAAGGGTCAAAGTCACGGATAAGGGCTACTACAGCTACTATTATCTAAACGGAAAAAGTGCCAGTCAATCGGACATCACCAGATTTCTTGAAAAACAGGGAATTTACGGAGATGCCCATAACATCATAATGCAGGGAGATGTTACGAGAATCGTGGAAATGACACCAACACAAAGAAGGAAAATCATAGAAGATATAGCAGGAATATCCGAATTCGATGAAAAAAAGGAGAAAGCCTTGGAGGAGTTGAGAATTGTCAAGGAGAACACTGATCGGATGGATCTGGTTCTCTCAGAAATTGGAAGAAGACTCGAAAGCTTGAAAAAAGATAGAAAGGAAGCCCTAAGATATAAAGAGCTAAGCAAAAGAAAAGAAGAGCTTAAGCTTGAGTTAAAAGCCATTAAAAGGAAAGAGCTAATAGAGAAAATCAACAGATTGAAAAAAGACATTGAAAGGATGAGCAGTGAAAGGGACAGAGCTTTTTTGAAGATATCTGAAATAAAAAAAGAGAAAAACAAAATCGAGAAGATGGCGGATCAGCTATCAAAAAAGATTTTCGAAGAATCCGACGAAAAATACAGGAAATTGCAAGAAGAGATATCGACAACCCAGATCAGGATTGAAAGCCTTAAAAAGGAAAGAGAACTGTTATCGAACGAAATTAAGAAGCTTAACTCAAACAAAGTTCAGATACTTTTGGAAATATCTAAGATAAAAGAAAAAATAGAAGAGAAAAGAAAAAATTTGGAGAGATTACACATCCAGAAAATCAGTGTGGAAGAAAATCTCAATGAACTGAAATCGAAGATAGAGGAGGTAACGGAAAAAATAAAGAGCCTCGATAGCGAAGAGACATCATTAAAAGACAGAACTCTAGATTTAAAGGAGCATTTGGATAAGTTGAAAAGCAAGAAATCTGAAATTTTAAGAGAACGGGATAAAAATTACGAGGGGATCCGACGGATCTCAATCGAAATAGAAGAGCTTGACATTGACCGAGAAAACATCAAAAGAGAAATTAAGAGATTAAAGGAGAGACTATTGAAAATAGAAGGTGAGCTAAAAGATCTAAAAAAAGGGATTTCACTAAAGATAAGAGAGAAAAACAAAATTGACGACGAGATTTTTAAGTTAAGAGATTTAATATCGGAACTCGATGAAAAAATTAAGTCTAAAGAAATCGAACTTGCAAAAATAAGAGCAGAAATATCCGCTCACGAATCGTCTCTAGGCAGAGCAGTTGAACTCATTCTCGAAGCAGATCTCCCGGGGGTTTACGGAATTGTAGCTCAACTTGCAGATGTCGATGAGGAGTTTGCCTTAGCTCTTGAAGTGGCTGCGGGGAACTCTTTGAGTTTTATCGTAGTTGAAGACGAGGAATGTGCTATAAAAGCTATAAACTATTTGAAACAGATTAAAGGTGGCAGAGCTACATTTCTTCCACTAAATAAAATCCGAAAAAATTTCGGAAGATTATCTCTCGATAAGGATGTTCTGAGGCTACCGGGCGTGATCGACTACGCCGTAAATCTTGTCAGATGTGAGGAAAAGTTCAGACCAATATTCAATTTCATTTTCAGAGACACGATAGTCGTGGACAATATTGAGAACGCCAAGAAGATAATGGACGGAAAAAGGATAATAACTCTCGACGGAGAAATAATCGAAAAGAGCGGTGCAATGACGGGCGGCAGCATCGATAAGAGAAAAAGAATTCTGCTTTCAAAAGAACTCAAAGAAAAAGAAAAAAAGATCTCCAAAGAACTATCGAGAATGCTATCAGAAAAGGCAAGGTGCTTCGAGAGACTGAAGATAATCGAGGGATTTTGGGAGAATATTCAGAGAGAAATAAGAGATATGGAGGAAGAAATCATCTGCAAGAAGAATGAAATAAAAATAATTCAAGCAAAACTTGAAGATAATTTTAAGAGAAAAACCGCAATTGAAGAAAGCATTAAGAGAAAAGAAGCGGAAAGATTCGAGTTAGGTAAATCCCTTGAAAAAATTGAAAGTGAGATCAAAGAGATTAACGAGACCGAAGAGCGAATTGAAAAGGAATTATCCTCTTTCAATAGGAAATTGAAGAGCAGTCAACTTCCAAAACTTAGTGAACATCTCGAAAATCTGAAAAATCAATATAACGTAACGAGGGAGGCTTTAATCAGGATTGAATCAGAAATCGAGAGGGTAGAATTCGAGCTAAATCAGAGTGAAAGGGTATTAGAAGAAAAAGAAAAAACGTTAAAAGAAATAGAAAAAGAAATAGTAAATCTGAAAGAAAACATAGAGCAAATAGGACAGGAGATAAGGGAGCTCATTAAGAAGGTCGAAATCCTAAGAGAAGAGGAAAAGAACGTAAGTGATAGTCTTAAAAATCTAAGGAACGAGAGGGACAGACTCTTCGAAAGGATCAGAGAAATCGAAATCTCAGAAAGAAGAATAGAATACGAATTCAAAAACTACGAGGAAAAAATTGAGGCGAAAAACGAGATGATTCGTGAACTTGAAGCAGAACTTTCGAGCCTCCCGGAAATCGAACCAAAAATGGAGCATTCCCAAGCCCTATCTGAGCTAGAAAAGGTCGAAAGGGAGCTATCAAAATTTGGAGATGTTAATCTAAAGGCGATTCAGGAATATGAACTAGTAAAGGAGAGGTTTAATGAAGTTATTTCAAGAAAGTTCGAGCTTGAAAAAGAAAGAAAAGAGATAATAGAAAGAATTGAAAAATACGAGAAAATGAAAAGAGAAAGATTCTTCGAAGTCTTCGATGCTGTAAACGAGAATTTCAAGGAGATCATTGCGAGGTTAACAGATGGAGAAGGTGAACTCTATCTGGACTCGGAAGATCCGTTTAGCTCAGGTCTCCACATCAGAGTTAAGCCATACAACAAACCCGTTCGAAAACTTGAACAGATGAGTGGCGGCGAGAAGAGTTTAATAGCATTGGCTTTCTTATTTGCAATTCAGCGTTATAAACCAGCTCCTTTCTATGTTTTCGACGAGATAGACATGTTCTTGGATGGTGTTAACGTTGCAAAGGTAGCAAAACTGATAAGGGAGATGTCATCCAAAGCCCAGTTCATCGTGGTATCTTTAAGAAAACCCATGCTTGAGCAGGCCGATGTTATAATCGGAATAACAATTGGGAGGGATCACTCATCGCAGGTAACTGGGATAAGGGTTTTGACTACCCAGTAGAGATGATTTACGACCTTGTAAAAAGGGGAGAGATCAATCCCCTAAACGTTGATGTAATCGATGTGGCAGACAAATTTTTAAAAGAAATTGAAAAAGCTAGAGAGCTTGACTTAAGAATTCCTGCGAGAGTTCTCCTTTACGCCTCGATCCTGATCAGAATGAAATCCGAGATCATAGCAAATGAAATTTTCGAGCAACTAAAAGAAAAAGATGATAAAGAAGACTCTGAAAAAGAATACATGCCAGAATTCCTAATCGAAGATGTCGATTTCAATGTAGATTTCTCAATTGCAAGAAAAAGAGCAAGGAGATTCACAACTCTCGAAGATCTGATAAGAGAGTTAAGAGCAGCCGAAGAAGTCCAAAGAAGAAGGAAAGAAAAAAAAAGAAAGGAACGAGGAGAAATACCCACCCCCTTTGAGATCCCCCATGAGGAAGATTTTGAAAGGGTTATCGAGATCGTTAAAGAGAAAATTTTCAAAAAATTGAGAAAAAAAACTCTAAAACTCAGCGAAATCGAAGAAGTTGATCTGATATCGAGATACCTATCGGTTTTGCACTTGGCTTACAGGGGATACATAGAATTGAAGCAAGAGAAAATATTTGAAAGTGAGATAGAGATCGAATTCGTTACGAAAATTTAAGAATAATGAATTTGAAGGTTACTCCGTCTTTCTCTATCGTTACCGTAGCGTTTGGAACCAAAAGTTACAAAAGCGGAAAACTGGAACGGTTGAAGAATTACGTAGAGTAAAATAGAGGTTTTATCAAAGAAGAATAACAGAATCGCAATAACCGAAGGCTAATAAATGGGTTAAAAAATTCCTGATAAACTTTCGGGAAAAAAGTGTTATAGATGAGTTGGTAAATTTAAGTAAAAAGCTTGTTCAGTGAGAGTACTCTTCTTCAGAAAGTATAAAAATATCGTTCGCCGTATGAAGATCTATGTCACAATCCTTTCCTACCAATTCAGACGAGAGTATATTAATGCAAAAAATTGAAGCTATCCTCTTTGCAAGTTCGGATCCAATATCTGCAAAGGAGATTGCGAAAATTATCAAGATTGATAAAGAAGAGGCAATCAGGTTGGTAAGAGAACTTATAAAAGACTACCAGAGCAGAGAAACCGCCATCGAGATAGCAGAATTAGGTGACAAATATCTAATGAGAGTTAAGCCAGAATTCTCGAATGTCGTTAGACCGCTGACAGAAAGAGATTTGGAGAGAGGAGTTCTCAGAACGCTCGCTGTTATTGCGGTAAAACAGCCGATAAAGCTGTCCGAGCTCGCCAAGATAAGAGGGAATAAATGCTACGATCACGTTAAAAAACTCAGGGAACTTGGGTTTATTAAAGTGGAAAAAAAAGGTAGATCAACGATCCTAACGACAACGGAGAATTTTTCGAGATATTTCGGTCTGAAGAGTTCAGATCCAGAGGAGATTAGAAAATTCTTTTTTGAGATAAAATAATTTACATCTTCACAGTTGAACACAACATGTCCAAACTTCCAGAAAATCAAAGAGATTGCTAGTTAAAACTATTTACGATTGAAGTTCGTGAAATTCGGCAAAGATCTCACCTTTCAGCTTTGGATAATTCTATATATTCCATTAAAAGCTTGTAAGCTTCCCTTTCCCTTTTCCCCCCGCATCTATTGACTATACCTCCGTAATACCTGATTTTATTCAGCAAATCATCCCTTTTGTTTAGCACATATCTTGTGGCATGGACTGTCGCTTCGATGACCGCGTTAAATCCTCTGTTCACTGCTCTACAATCCCTTCTGAGGACTTCACCCTCGATGAAGTTGAGGTGGGCGTAATTCCCTTTTAAATCTGCTTTGAATTTTACCCAGCTCAGGGCACTCTTAATGACGGGTGGATCTAAGCTTTCGAAAAAATCCTCCGTAAGGTCTTCAAACGCCGCAATAACAAAAACGACTGGATCGTGTATAACATTAACGTAAAGAATTCCCGTCTTCTTTACGAATTCCCTCGTATGGTTTTCGAACAACCTTACCTTTATGCCGTCATCGATAATCACTCCAAGCGGGGCTGTATTCACCCAGTCAGCTATCGTTATCCCGATTACTTCGTTGATACCTTCTTGCAAGCCAAACTCTCTTACCATATCCATCCCTCCGATAAGGAAAGATAAATCGAAGAGATAACAAGATCCGCAACACTGCCTGGATTCACACCAATTTTCAAAATCTTTGAATCTAGCTCGTAAAACACCGCAAAGTTTTCGGTTTCCTTAAAAAATTCTAAGCTACTTCTCGCAAGGTTTCTAACTTTCTCCGCACATTTAATTCCTTTTTTGGCTATTATAAGGGGATCCAACAACTCGGACAGGAATGTGACAAATGTCAGAACAATCGCCTTATTCGGATCTCTAAATCTTTCGAAATAATCAAAGATTAGTCTGCTTCCTCTGATGCTTAATTCATATCCGTTTACGAGTTCTGCAGCTATGAAATTTTCCTTAGGCGCCATTTCCATCCATTCACGAACACCAATTTTTTTCCGAACTATTTCGTCTTCTACCCTGTCTTTTAAGCTGAGTTCCTTCGTTTCCATCACCCTCGCTCTGGACAGATCGAAAGCCTTTTTTATCAGAAGAGAGTCTCTGTAGTCGGCCTCTTCGATAAATCTTTTTGCCTCTTCCACATCGCCCCACGAATGAACCAAGGGTGTGAGCAGGAGAAATGCTCCGAAATGAACGTTCTTAGCTTTGTGCCATTTCATTGAGTTTTTTACCAGTTCCAAAACACCCTTTCCGAAACTTTTTTTTCTCATCCCGATATCAAGAAAGATCGGGTAGGAGGCCACAGAGGACATTATAAAATGCTCGTATCTAAGATCGGGGAAATTGTGATCTCTATCAACATTCCCCGGTTTGGGGTTTGAGGAAACTTCAAGCAGCAGTGAAGAGACAGCTGCAATAGCAGCATCCACGGCGTTTTCAAACATTTCAATCACCTTTTTATATCGAATATTCTACGGGGTTCAATGATTAAAAAACTTAAGATAATCATGGATTTCATAAAGATCGAACACACGCTTTTCGCTCTCCCCTTTGCGTACCTTGGAGCCTTTTTAGCGAAGGGGGGATTAATTGATCTGAGATCATTCATCTTGATTGCCACAGCTTTCACTGGATTAAGAACTGCCGCAATGACATTCAACAGGATAATCGACAGGGAGATTGATGCGTTGAATCCGAGGACTGCAAACCGTCACCTGCCAAGGGGTCTAATAACACTTAAAGAAGCTTACGCAATAGCAGGGATCGCTTTAACGATTTATTTTATCTCAGCATACCTAACAAACGATTTGGCTTTCAAACTCTCTCCGATCCCCGCAATCACTGCTTACATATATCCCTACCTGAAAAGGTTTACGACCCTTTCTCACTACGTTTTGGGTTTGAATCTTGGTTTTGCACCCATGGCTGGCTGGATTGTTGTAAAGAACAGCTTTGATATTTTTGGTGATGCTAAGCTCCCATTCTTAATCGGAATTGCCGTTATTTTCTGGGTTGCTGGCTTCGATATGATCTACGCCCTCCAAGACTACGATTTTGACAGAAAATACAACATCTACAGCTTCCCAGCCCGATATGGATTGCGGGCGGCTAAAGTTATGGCACTCACGAACCACATGATATTTTATGGGATCCTCCTGTATTCTTTTACGTATCTTTACGTACCAAAGATATTCTTGAAAGTGGGTCTCGTCATAATTCTTTTTCTGATTTTAGTTCAGCATTATATCATCCGTCAGGGAAGTGACGAAAAGAGAATCCAAATAGCGTTTTACAATGTCAACGCCGTTCTCAGCTCTGCGCTGCTTATTTTCACGTTTTTTGATTATTCTTCTATAGCTTTCTTTATTGCCTTCTCAACCTGATTTTTGTGTATATTTGCGGCTCTGTGGATGCCCCCGTTAAGCCCACGGGATGCGAAGCACGGATAGATCTGGGTGAAATAGCCCGCCTTTCTCGGAGCCTCCTCTACACTCAAACCCTTTATCTTCTCGGCGACGAAGTAGCTCGATCCACATATAGCAGACCTCTTTACCTTGACATCCTCGATTACACCATTCCTCACTTTTATCTCGAACTCCGGCACCCCAAAGCTCTTAAAGAACTCACCAAGCTCCTCGTCCTCGATTAACGGAGTCGCACAACATATGTCCTCCCAGAGAACTTTGACACCCATTTCCTCTCCTAGCTTCTTAAGTTGGTATGGTGATCCGCTCTTTGCTCCGCCCGGCAATATCACGTATTTGACCTTGCCTTTCGATCTCCTTATTATCTCGTAATTCATGTCAGGGTGGAGAGCGTAACTTAGAATTATGTCGGCATCAAAGATGTATTCGGGGAGCTCTATCTTTTCGGGTTCATCAATCACTTCGGGAAGCTCATCGGGTAGTCTGAAGGATACTGTTTTGAATTTCTTGGAGATTTGCTCCAAAGCTCTCCTACCGTATTTTTTCCTTAATATTACGGCCACTTTCATTTTCCTACTAGTTTCATTATGTTTTCTTTTATCCTAACAAACGGTTTAAGATCCACAACCTTGTAGGGAGGAATGTTTTCTAAGTCCGCCTTTATAAAGTCTTGGCTGTATGGTATCACTCCCAAAATGGGTTTGTCTATCTTCTTTAAAAGCTCTTGCGTCTTCTCATTTTCGATGAATTTGTTCACAACAACGGCAACTCTGTCTATTCCTATATCCCTAGCAAGCTTTTCAATCCTCTTTAGGGTTTCCAAACTCCTCATTCCCGGCTCGACAACCGCTACTAGGAGATCTACGCCCCTCGCCGTTCCTCTGCCGAGATGTTCAATTCCTGCTTCCATATCCATGATAAGGACATCCTTCTCCTTGAATATCGCATGCCTGAGAATTGCCCTTAAGAAAGCGTTTTCTGGACAGAAACAGCCTTCACCACCCTTTTCTATCGTCCCGAGAACAACGACACGGACTCCGTCCTCGTTCCTTACTGAGTAAGCTTCAAAAACATCATCAACCTTCGGATTCAGCTTGTAGGTTCCTAAGGGACCTACAACTCTTTCTTCGATTATTTCCTTTAATTCCGACAGTGGCTTGACGTATTTAACTCCTAGGGCAGTGGGAAGATTTATGGCAGAATCTGCATCTATTGCCGTTACGTTGTATCCATCCTTGGCGAAGAGATGGGCTAGTACGGCTGCTAACGTTGTTTTTCCAACACCTCCTTTACCTGAAATTGCAATTTTTACCATCTATTCAACTGAAGCTAAGGGAATTAAAAAATTTTAGGATGCGGCAACCTTTATCTTATGGAGCAATTCAGCTGGGTTCCTCACAGGATACTCTATTTTCTCCAAAAGCTCTTCGATTTTGAATTCCTTACCCTTCTCCTTAACAACAATACCCTCCAGCCTTTCCTTCAGGGTTTCCTTGTCTGCTGGGAAGTCGACACCCTTTATCCTTGCCAGAGTCAGAACAGCCCATGCTATCTCAAGAGCTTCGATCTCGTCTTGTTTTATTTCAACTTCATTCTCATCGAGTCTACCATGCTCCTTCAGACTTCTGTAGGCTAACTTCGCAATTCCTCCAGCTATATGTTCTTTGGGTCTTTTTTCGAGTTCCCCTTCTAAGTATTTTTTTACTCCTTCCTCATCGGCGGTTGCTATGTTCTTAACTGTCTGCTCCGTGATCCCTAAGAATTCTGCTATTTCTCTATAAGTTTTAAGGGCTTCGTTCTTTAAAACGACTACGTAGGATGCTTCAGCAAGGCTTGGAAGCCACGTAAGGTTTCTATATTCAATAAGCTTCTTTAATCCTCCCAACATTCTTATTGCTTCCCAAAAGACCTTTTCGGCAATTTTATCGATATTTCCACCTTTCGGTCTCGCAATAACCTCCATATTCTCACTCCCTTGCTTTTGTTTTGATATATTCACTCAGCGGAGCGATAATATTAATTAAACCGGTTTCGGTTATCTCAAAAACCCATGTTCTGCTATCGTGAGCAGTCAAACGACATCCGTCAATCCTAATTGTTCTTAAGACGCTTCCCAGAGGAAGTCCGTATAAATTCACGTCCCATCTACTTTCTATTAGCTTTTTATCGAGGACGATAGTTCCATCTACAATGTGGGCAACCGCCAATCCGCCTGCGGCTTCGGCACTCTCGCTTGCCTGTGCTGACCTCTTCTGAGAGACCAGAATACCTGTCTGCTTGAACTTTTTCAGGAAGTTAAATATTTGCCTGACAATCAGTCTTGCCATTACCTCTTTGTGCTCGTATAATCCTGTTACGCTGTCGATTATTACGTTGGTGCACTTCTTTTCCCTTATCGCGTAAGCCATGGTATCGAGAAGGGCCTTCGTATTCTCCCTAAGCTCTTCACTTTCAGCTGCATCGATGACGACAATGTTCCCCTCTACTTTTGAGAAATCGTAGTTCATTGCTTCCGCCTTCTGCTTTAATGCTGTGTAAAGGAAATTAGCGGGACTCTCAACTGTAACGAACAGAACTCGATAGCCGTGAGCCGCCTGAGTTACGGCGAATTGTTCGGCAAAAACACTTTTACCCGTATCAGGTACTCCTGTGACGTTCATGACAGCTAAATATGGAATCCCACCGAGGGGCTTTTTTACGTATTTGTCTCCCTCTTTCTCTATCTTGTAAAACATTTCATCGAGCTTCGTTCCCGTTGGAATTCCGAATAATTTGGGAGCCTTTGCTTCAAGCTCTTTCAGTTCGTAGTATTTCGTCATATTTGATATTATGTTCATTAAATATAAATTTATTTTGTTGAACTTATAAAGGAAAATTCATTATCGTGAAAAACCAGCAACGTTAAACATACCTAACATCAGATAATTTTTTGATCTCCTGGTAGGTTCAATAATAGTGATGAGAAAAATTTAAATTCCTTAAGAGTTAAATCAACTAAACGGGCCCGTGGCTCAGCATGGATAGAGCGACGGCCTTCTAAGCCGTAGATCCCGGGTTCAAATCCCGGCGGGTCCGCTCTATTACCAGAATTATAGCTATTTTGAAGATTTTCTCCTTTTAATCTCCTTATTGCTTCTTTTAAGGCATTTTCTGAGATCTTAGAAATATTTAATCCTAAATCTCTCGCCTCTTTTACTATTTCAGGATCTAGATAAATTACCACATTCTTTTTCTTTCCCTTCCTCATCTTCAATCCCTTCATTTACAAAGGGATGCAAGGGTATTTTAGTATTTCGTGAGCGGAGCTGACGGCCTGAGAATGGAGAATGTTGAGAATAAGGATATTCTATTCATTGATCGTCGAAAAATTTTTAAGGTTGCCTATTCTTAGATCTAAACATGGAGAAGTTGAAGCCCTCTGGCATTGTTCCTAAGAAGCTTTCTGAAGAGAGAGTTTTTTAGATTCTTGGTCTATACTTGTTGAGAATGGTCAGGATAGAGGGGCGGAGGTTTATAATGACTTTTCTAGGGTTTCTTGAAGAATCTAATGTTCCGGAGATTGATGCTAAAACTGTAAAGGTTGTTCCCGGATGGCTAAAGGGCCTATTTGGCAAGGAGAGGGAATACTTGGTGGTTACTACTGAGAGGTTAAAGGATTATAAAATCTATGTTTGTGCTAGAGATTATGGTAACTACCTTGACGTTCAATGGTATCTGACATGTGATCCAGGATTCTTCGGTAAAGCGTTCAAGATGGGTGCTGCAATCTATACCATGGGATTATCAAACCTTATCCTCTCTTTCGATATCTTTGACCAGCAGGATTTAATAGCTTTTGGAACAAGTGTCCGCCATTCTCTTCTCAAAGCTGTTGAAAAACTTCTCATAAGATTAAACCAAGACTCATCTAAGATTAATAGAAAAGAAGGTTCTTGGGGGTCTCATAATGAAGTTTCTAAAGAAGATATTTGGGAGAAAAAGTGAAGAAAGAGAGTTAGATTTGGAGGAGAAGGTGAAAGAGGAGTTTGAGCCAGATGAAGATTTTATAGATGAGGATGTTATTGATTTAGGCTGGTACTGGTCTGAGAATAAGAAAGAGTGGCAATTGGCAAAGATTAAAGAAGAAGATAGGAAGATACACTTCTATGTTGTTGGAGCTTCTGGAACTGGAAAGTCAAAGTTTCTTGAATTTTTAATTAGGCAAGACATTAGGAAGGGTAATGGTTTTGAGGTAATTAACCCTCACGGAGACTTGATAGAGGACATTAAAGGTTATTTAGCGTTAGCTTTACCTAGGGAAGAGCTTGAGGAGAGTGTTGTTTTGATCGACCCTACCCATGAGAGATAGACTGTTGCTTTTAACCCTTTGGAGAAGCTTGAAGGTGTATCTTCTGCTAAGCTGGTTGAGGCATTCAAGAAGATTTGGATTGATTCCTGGGAAGCTAGGATGGAGGATTTGCTCAGAAATACTCAACCTAAGCTTTTGCT
Source organism: uncultured archaeon (assembly GCA_964655455.1). Classification (GTDB taxonomy): domain Archaea; phylum Halobacteriota; class Archaeoglobi; order Archaeoglobales; family Archaeoglobaceae; genus Geoglobus. The sequence continues at coordinate 8,052 of CAZZMN010000006.1, read as the reverse complement.
ACTCCCTTATCTCTGGCATAGGAGGTATATGCATTGTACAAAGCAAAGCCAATAACTCCAATTTTTGGTGCAAAGTCATCAAAGATCTTTCTTGAAACCCAATACCAATTTCCATCTCCCATATCCTTAACTTCAATTTCTGAAGTCTCTTCTCTCATATCTATCATAAAAATACGATACCCTTTATTCCATTTTAATCGCCCAAATACGATTGTCAAGACCCTAAACTGTGGATGCTATATTAAATTCTTACATAAAATAACGAATCAACTTAGTAGATTCTATTGACAGAAATTTTTAAGTATGCTAATGTTAAATATGAATTTTAGTTCATTTAAAAAGATCTGGGAGAATTTGAAAAAAGAAATTATTATTAAAGGAATTAATCTAGGCCGAGGAGGAGAGATTGTCCTTGGTTGTGGGGTGCTTTTTTCTGCGCTTTGCTCGCAAACAATGATATCGTGGATCCTTGTAGCTCTTTTACTTCTCTTTGAAGCAATGATAAGGATTAGAAAAAAGAAAGAGTAAGGTATTTAAACTCCTTACTCTTTTTTATTTAGGTAGAAAAATGGGCATATATAAAGGGGAAGTTTTGAAAGATCTTACCTCTTTTGCATTCGCTTAACAATTACTAGATAAAAGAAGCAAAGATGTACTCTTCCTCACCGACCTTGACTCTATAATTGAGTCTTTAATATTGCATGAGAAAATTTTAGTGATGCCTCCTACATATCCTAATGAATTTACCCCTCCTACGCTGCCTCCTATTCTTGAGGAGTTAGTGAGGAAAGGTTTGGTGGATATATGCCCACTAACTTTCCCTTGGGGAAAAAATGACTTGTCTATTATCTTGAAAGAAATTATTCAATTAGTTCCGCGAAGAAAAGTTGCAAAAATCTATCAACAACACAGAAAAATTCAAGACTTGATAAAATGCTATGACACCAACTTCCAGATCAGCACTAACCCAGGAATAGTTAAGTTAGCAAAAGAAGCTGGAATCAGAGAGAAAAATATCATCCCGGTATACTCACTATTAGTGCGCACGCATATTCATATGAGGTATATCCATGAAATGGCAGAAAAACAAGGAAGAAAAGTACCATATTCACCTTCTATTATGAGGATATTGACGGAAACAATGATTAATTCTTACAGAGCGAGAGGGTTGTCTCTCTTTATGCAAATCCTTAAGAAAATAGAATTAGGAAAAGAACTAGATACAGAAGTACTAAATCAATTTCAAATTTCTCTCCTTAAATTAAGATTGCCAATCTTAACTGGAATTATACTTCCACAATGTAAAGAGCCTTGGGATGTTTTAGATGTGACATTAAATCTCCGGAAGGAAAAGAAAGTAAAACGTTTTCGGGATTTTTTGAATGTTTATCAAAATGCAATTTACGAGAACGATAAGAAAACAATCGAAAAATGTGAGAAACAACTAAAAGAGGTTCACCTAGATCTCAAAGAAGAATATAAAAGTAGCACCATTTTACGATGGATAAGAATTATACCGCTTCTTATTACGTTATTTGGTATAACCACCCAGGATATTCGTTCCATTATCTTAGGGGTAGCATCGACTATAGAGCCTTTCCTTGATTCCTTAGTGAGATGTTTCAAAAGAAGAAATTTGGTCTTTTTATACGAATTAAAAGAAAGAGAGCGAGTTCTTGCAAATTTCAATGAAGAAATTGAAAGAGTATTTGGGATCCGGATTTGATGGTAATCGTTTACGATATTGTAATTAATCTTATAATCCCTGACATTAGGTTTTACTCTTGTTAATATCATTTATAGAATTTTGGCCAAAAATTGAGGCAATTAAGGATAAAGAAAGGTTTAACCCAGCAGCAGTTGGCTGAGAAGCTTGGCTACAAAACCAATAGCTATATTTCAGATGTTGAGAGAGGACATTTCATCCCTTCAAGGGATAAGCTGAAGAAGGTTGCTAGAGCTTTAGATGTTCCATTTAAAGAGATTGAGGATATGCTTTTAGAGTCTAGGCTTAAGGCTTTAGGGATAAGAGAGCCTGAGCTCCTCAGCTTATTCAAAGATATTCCAAGTCTACCTGAGAAAGATAAAAAAGCTATAATTAATGCCTACCTAAAAGTTAAGGAGAGAAGGCAAAAGAGAAAAACATGAGGCATATCATCGAGAAAGCAAATGAGATAAGGGAAAAGTATGGAATCGATGACCTTGAGCTTTTAGCTTCAAAACTTGGAGCAGAAGTTGTTGAACTTCCTCTTGGCAGGATAATCAAGGAGGTTTACATCAAAGACGAGGGAGTCATCGTAATAGACCCTAATTTGCATCCATGTAAGAAGAGGCATTTGATCGCCCATGGATTAGCGCACCACCTATTCCATAGGAGTGCGAAGGTAAACTACTTTTTAGATGAGAGAGACAATAGGTTCAACTATTGGAAGCAGAGAAGGCAGGAGAAGGAAGCTGAGGTATTTGCAGCCTATCTTTTAATTCCAGAAGATAAGCTAAATGAAAAATTGAGGGAAGATTAGGTTCATGAGGGCTTAGACCCAATTCCAGAACTAGCTGAAGAATTTTAAGTCTCAGAAAATTTTATGAGGAAAAGGCTTAAATTCAAAGGCAAACTTTCAATGATTGAAATATGAGCATTAAGATTGAGGTTCAAAATCTGCCAGAGGAGTTGAGGAAGAAGGGATTGGAGGAGAAGCTTGCAGAGATCTGTAAAAAGAATGACATAGTCTTTATGGCCATCTTCGGCTCCTTCACCAAGGGAAAACAAAAAAGGGGGAGCGATATAGATATAGCGATCGAATTTGAGCGAGGTAGCAAAAAGAGCCTCCTCGACTTAGTTAGGATAGAAAATGAGTTGAGGAGGGTGTTCAAAAGGAAAGTTGACCTCGGAGTTTTTAGCAGTCTGAGTCCCTACATAATAGATGAGGTAAAAAAGGAAATGCGAATTATTTATGAGAAGAGATAGGGCATACCTAAAACACATCCTAGAGGCGATATCAAACATAGAGAAGTTTGTAGAGGGCTTAACCAAAGAGCAATTTTTTGAGAATGTTGAGAAGCAATACGCTGTCTTAAGAGGACTTGAGATAATCGGCGAAGCAACGAAGAATTTGAGCAAAGATTTAAAGGCAAAGTACCGTGAAATTCCTTGGAGAGATCGCTGGTATGAGGGACAAGTTGATCCACCAATACTTTGGTGTGAACCTAGAACTGGTCTGGGTAACCATCAAAGACAAACTCCCAGAATTTAAAAGGCAAGTCCTCAAAATACTAAAAGAAATCGAGGGCTAAACACAAAACTCAAAAAGGGATTAAACCTGCTTTTTATTTTTCTCTTGACAATCGTATTTACACGATATAAACTAGAATAAGAAAATCATATTTTTACGATAAATTATGAGGTCAATAAAGAGAGTTTTTAACAGGATAAAGAGAGAATCCATCTTGGTCTGAGTATATTTGCTTTACTGAGGCAATATGTGGAAGGAGCTTTTCCAGAAAGACCATTATCCATAACTTCAACTCCCTAGTAGATAAGGAAGACTATGCGAGAAGAAGGAGATCATTGATTTCCTTGTGGAGCTTTCAAAATATGGCTGAGGAGGGCTAATTTTAAGGTAAATTTGCGATCTTAAAGGCGAAGGCTGAGAAAGACAATTCTAAGGGAACTAAACAACTTTCTAGGGCGAAAATTCCATGAAAAATGATACTGACAAGAGAATAAGAGTTTACCTTGAGAGTCTCAAAGAGGATCTCGGCTATGAGAGGCTCTTTAGAGCTTTGAGTTTGATTTTGTCTGAAGAAGACCTAAGGAGATATTTGGCAGCCAATCAGGACATAGAATATTGTGCTGATTTTGATGAATGTAGCGAGAGATCTGAAGCTTTAGCATGGAATGTTGCCAAATCTTAGATTCTGTGCTATCGTTCAAATAAGATTAAAATCCATGAGGAAAGCAGCAATATATGCGAGAGTCTCAACAGAAAAGCAAGAAAAAGAGAAAACAATAGAATCTCAGATCGAGGAGCTGAGGAAGTTCTGTGAGAGGAACGGGTTTTTAATTGTTAGAGAATACGTTGATGATGGTTGGAGCGGTGAAACATTAGCTCGTCCAGCCCTAGATCAGTTGAGGGACGATGCTTCAAGGAAATTGTTTGAGGTTGTATGTATCCACTCCCCAGATAGATTAGCTAGGAAGTTTATTTATCAAGGACTGGTTATTGAGGAATTGAAGAAAAAGGGGATCGAGGTTATCTTCCTGAATAGACCTATCTCTGATACCCCAAAAGATCAGCTTCTGCTGGGAGTTCAGGGTTTAATCGCAGAGTATGAGAAGGCTAAGATCCTTGAGAGAACTAGAAGGGGGAGAATCCATAAGGCAAGGGAGAAGGGAATTGTTGGAAGCGTACCCCCTTATGGATACAACTACATCAAAAAATCTCGTGAAAGAGAAGGCTACTATGAGATTAATGAGAAGGAGGCTGAGGTTGTAAAGCTGATATTTGAGCTTTACCTAAAGCTACAGAGCCTCCATCAGGTGAAGAAGGAATTGTATAAAAGGGGGATTAGGACGAGAAAGGGAAGCTTAATCTGGGCTGATAGCACGATACATAGAGTATTGACTAATGAAGCTTATATTGGGAGAGGCTACTATAATAGAACTCAATCTGTAGAAACTGAAACCGGGAAAAAGTATAGGAAAACTGTTAAGACAGGAAGGAGGCTTAGAGATAGGAAGGAATGGATACCTATAAGATTCCCGAAGATAATAGATGAAGAGAAGTTTAGGCTTGTTCAGGAGCTGCTTAGAAAGAGATTTAAGCCATTTGGCAAAAGCAAAAATTTCTACCTCTTAAGCGGATTGATAAAATGTGCTCGATGCGGATATAACTTCTGTGGGGAGGGTAAAGGAGATGGCGCATCTTATTCCGGATCTAGGCATTTTTGTGCTCATAGCTATTTTTTGAACTTTAAATATTAAAGAAAAAAATCGGTTATAAAAAGGTTTTTGGATGAGGAATCGTTAAGGATTTTTGTCGGGATCACTTTTATGAAGTTGAAAATTTAACTTTTAACATGAAAAGAGAGAAAATTAGGGAAAAGAAAAAGATCAAACCCAGATCTATTGATCTAGGAAGCGATTAAGATGTTCTTTCCTAGCTTTTCCCAATAAACAACATAACACGTGCTCAGGAAGATTGGTTTAGATGTACACAGGAACTTTAAGCTCAAGTCTAAAGGCGAGAATGTAGTTGTAGACATCTGGGCCGTGAAAAAATCGGGAACAACGAGTTAAGAGTGTATGTTTCCTACAAGAACTAGAACAGAGAGGTAGACATGAGCGAATTCGAGAAACAACAAGAAAATCTTCGAGATGAGAGGACGAAACTACAAGGTCTTGCTGACCTCTTTTACATTGCTCTTGATAATCTTGAAAACGGAAAAACGGTTTGTCCTCTCTGTAAAACTGGACATATCACAAAAGCGTTTTTAGAAACAGAATTAAAGAAAGTTAAAGAGGAAATAGTAAAAATCGAGGAGCAATTGAGAAGCATTGCGCGAAAGATAGATGAGGTCAAGGAGGCCAGAGTATCTCTTAAAAAAAGAAAAGAAGAAATTGAAAAATTGCTCAAAAGAATTACAGATGAGTTCTCCCTAATACAAAGGTCGATTAAAAAGCTGGAAAACGATATAGAGAACCATAAAAAAGAGATCAAAACAAAAAAAGAGAGGTTGCTCAGAATTATTAAAGAAATTGACGAACTCAATGAAGCTTTGAAAAAAGAAAATCCCGAGCTTATAGAAGAAATTAACAAGAGAGAACTTACTGAAAAAGAAGGAGTCAGAATACGTTACATCAGGATACGTCGAGATTTTTGGCTTATCTGTTGATATCGAGCAAGCAATAAAAGTTCTTGAAAAAGTAGTCGAAAGCGTAAATGAAGCAAGAAAATACGCTCTAGAAATTGCAGAGAAAATCAGAAAGGAGGCTGTAAAGCAATTCAATGACATGATACAAGAAGTCTTAAAGAGGGCAGGATTTAGTGAGTTCAAGAAAATCTATCTCGATAAGGATTACATACTAAACGTGCAATACATTTCTCCGGAGGGTGAAATAAAGATCATTCAGCCATCTGCTCTTAGCGAGTCAGAAAGGGTAACTGTTGCTCTCGTTCTGATGCTCGCCTTAAACAAAGTATACAGAGAGAATATTCACTACATAGTGATCGACAACATGTACGAATATTTTGATGAGTATAGAACTGAGGAAATTCTGAAAGTACTACAAGAGTACGCAAAAAGAGAGAAAGTCACAATTATTCTCACAAAGACGAGTTATGAAAGTAAGGAATTAACAATCACAACTCTTTAGGTGAAGTGTCCATGCTAGGAAAAACATATTGTATACTGTGCGGTGTTATTTCCACTTCAAAAATATGCATCAACTGTCAATTTTCTCTTTTTCAAATAAAAGAATTGAAAAAAGTTCTTGAGGAATCTCTAAGAAGTAATCGTATGCCTCCTGAGTGGGCTACTAAAGCAGCAAAAAAAATTAAAGAAATTTTAGAATATTATCCAGAGTTTGCAGTATATAAAAACGTCATTTCGGAATTAGTGTGGACGTATATCATTGACGATGAAGCTACACGAGAGGGTTTGCCAATTGATGAACTTGTGCAGCTAAGTTACACGCACAAGAATCGAGATGAGATTATAAAAGATCTGGAAGACATAAAAATAGTAAATATATCCACAGACAGGAGACTTTTCCCCGGTGAAATGTTAACTCCGCTGTTGGAAGTTAAAAAAGTATACGGTGACGATTTCAACACACCCAACTGGAATTACTACGTTTCAGCAATCCAATCCATTTTCATCTTAAACTTAGTTGAAAGGATGATAAGTAGCTACATATCTACAGGATATGTCCGACGTCCACTTTTTGCTCTCTTAATTTTCAAAATCCTTTCAAAAGTGATAATCCACTACATGTCCGAAAAGGATCTTAACGATGTAGACAACTTCCATGTGAGTGAAATGGATGTTAGTGCTTTATTGACAATACTTGGAAATAAGAGAACCCAGATGAAATTTATTGTAAACGTAACTGGTATAATAGATGGTGAATCAAAACTATTCCAAGATTACGATGAAGAAAATAAGAAGTTTTTAATTCATGAAGACTGGAATAAATATATAAAAATCATGATTGAAAGGATCAGAGAGGTTGAAAGAGAGAGGGATAGATAGATAAAACTGAAATTGATAAAAGTTAAAGAAAACAGTCAAACTATCAATAACTTTTAATGGAGGCCCCCCATTTCTCGTCTTGCCTTTTGCAAATTCTTCAATCGGATAATAAGTCATTGGTTGTTACGAAAAGCTTTTCCTTCTCTTCTTCTTCCAGTTTTGTTGGTATGTGGTTCCTCTATAAATCAAAGCTGTAGCCTCCAAGTTCGGTTAGATAATACTAATCCTCTAGAAAGTTAAGGAAGTTCCTCAAGGCTTTGGCCATTGTCTTGCTTTTGATTATGTTGTCAATATCCTTTGATTTCTTCAACCAAATACCGATCAAGTGCATTTATGTAATCTTTTGCAGTCCTTTCTTCAACTTTTTTCTCAAGTCATTTCTCTAATTCTGTTTTATATTTTTGTATAGAATTCTTTAAAGTCAAAAGTTTTAGGCTCAGTCTTCGGTTTTTTGGGCTTCTCAGGCTTTATTTTGGTTTTCTCAGTTTCTATAAGCATATGACGGTCTTCTAAGACTGAGATAAGAAGTGTTGCTTTTCCCATCGCCCAGAGATTTTTTTCGAGGGAAAGGATGTTCTCGTAAAGCCTGCAGCTAAAGTCAGAACCAAATTATAGGACTTTCTTTATACTCTCTTTTCACAGGTTATTCTACTAGGTGTTGCGGAAGCATTTTTAACTTCGAGAATCCACTGTTTTAGCTTCTTCTCGATCTCTGAGCAATCGGGCTCCACTGTTACGATGTCTCTGATGTACTTCCAGCCAAATCTCTCAGATTGTCTCTCCTTAATCCATTTAAAA
>CAZZMN010000005.1:0-94814 GCA_964655455.1 uncultured archaeon | reverse complement strand
GTTCAGCATTGCTGGAATTTCTACATTCCTCTTAGGTTTAACTGCCTACCTGTACTTAAGGAGACCCCTTAAAGCTTTAATTGTTGTTTACATGGCATTTGTCTCCATTCCGTTTATCTGGATACTGAGGTTGATAGTATGGTAGGAACAGTGAATTTAGTGGAATTCCACCCGATGTTTTAAAAGACAGAGGTAAAGTATGGTTGGTGAGATGAAATAGAAACGTATGCACGTAAAGGAGCTGTAATCTTCTATGGGCAAAATGTAAATCAACAGGAGAGGATTACGAGTATGCACATTCAATAAAAATTCTGATATTTGACTTTAGAAGAAATTTGAGGTGGAGAATTCTTCCCAATTTCCCAAGAGCTTTAATAAGCTTGAAATTCTCAGAAATAGCCATGGACATACATATGTCCGGACAGAAGAAGGCCGACAGTCAACCGCATCAGGAAAAGGCTTCACATAACTTTAGATCCTCAAGTCTATGAATGGCTCAAGAAAACCACGGATAACGCTTCAAAGTTCATAAAAAGTTTCGTTAAAGCCGTTTCCCAGCCTGTCGTGGTCGTAATTGCAGAAAAAATGGACCGGTGGGGATTTGAACCCCAGGCCTCCGCCATGCCAAGGCGGCGCTCTTCCAGTCTGAGCTACCGGCCCTTATTCCCTGTTATGAATGGACTTCTTAGATTTATGAAATTTGTGGTTTAGGAAGTTTTTAAATAATGATCCTTCTTCAAAGTGTGCATGGGTAAAACAATAGCAGAAAAAATTTTCTCCGAAAAAAGCGGAAAAGATGCTTATGCGGGAGACATTGTCGTTGCGAATATAGATCACATTGCTCTGCAGGATGGGACCGCACCCCTATCGATACGTCAAATAAAATCCTTAGGATTTCCAAAGGATAAGATAAAGGCAGCAAAAAACACCCACTTCTTTATAGATCATGCAACACCATCTCCAAGAAGGGAACTCAGCAACGATCAAAAACTCATCAGAGAATTTGCAAAGGAGATTGGTGCCGATTTCAATAAACCCGGTGACGGGATAATTCACCAAATAATGGTTGAAAAGGTTGTCAATCCGGGTGATCTTATAGTCGGTGCCGACAGTCACACATGCACTTATGGCGCCTTGGGAGCCTTTTCGACTGGGATGGGATCTACAGACATAGCGGTAGCAATAGTTCTTGGAAAGAATTGGTTCAGAGTTCCAGAAACATTCCGCATTGATTTAAATGGAAAGCTCAGCAAGGGTGTTTTTGCAAAGGATGTTATATTAACCATAATCGGGAAACTTGGTGTTGATGGGGCGACATACAAGGCTCTTGAATTCCACGGCGATTGTGCCGATGGAATGTGTATTGACGAAAGACTAACAATGGCGAATATGGTGATAGAATGTGGTGCAAAGGCTGGATTGTTCAAGAGCGATGAAATGACGAAAAGGTATCTGGCTGAGAGAGGTAGAGCAGAAAAATTCAGAGAAATCAAACCCGACGAAGATGCAGAATATGAAAAGGAATTATACTTTGATGTAGGGGATATTTCACCTAAAGTCGCCGCACCTCACAATGTCGATAATGTTGTGGATGTTGAGGATGTCGAAGGGGTGGAGGTTGATCAGGTATTTATTGGAACATGCACAAACGGCAGACTCAGCGACATAGAGATTGCCGCAAGAATTCTAAAGGGCAGGAAGGTGGCTGAGAATGTCAGGCTTATTGTGGGACCAGCGAGCAGAGAAATTTTCATAAAAGCTGAAGAAATGGGATATCTCAGAACGATCGTAGAAGCCGGCGGCATAGTCCTCCCTCCTGGTTGCGGGCCGTGCGTCGGTATACACATGGGAATTCCCGCTGACGGCGAGGTCTGCATCTCAACGCAGAACAGAAACTTCAAAGGAAGAATGGGCAACCCGAATGCGGAGATCTATCTAGCCTCTCCGGCAACTGCCGCCGCTTCAGCGGTTGAGGGGAAGATAACGGATCCAAGGAAATACCTGTAAAATTTTTTAATCTTTATTTGGATTGATTTCACAATGGATATCTTTCAGGAGATAAAGAGGCTTGAAGAGGAAATAAGAAAAACACCCTATAATAAGGCTACGGAGCACCATATTGGTAGATTAAAGGCGAAACTCGCAAGACTTAAAGAAGAAGCTGAAAAACAGAAGAAAAAATCCTCTTCATCTCAATACTCCATAAAAAAAGAGGGGGACGCAACAGTCGTCCTCGTAGGATATCCCTCGGTTGGGAAATCAACCCTCTTGAATGCACTTACGAATGCAAAAAGCGAAGTAGGGGATTACGATTTTACAACATTAAAACCAGTTCCGGGGATTCTAAGATACAACGGAGCGAAAATCCAGATAGTTGATGTTCCAGGATTGATCGAGGGAGCTTCAAAAGGGAAAGGAAGAGGCAAAGAAATCCTCTCAATCGTGAGACAAGCAGATTTAGTCCTCATTGTTGCGGACGTCTTTACGTTAGATAGCGTGAATGTAATAAGAAGGGAGCTACACGAAGGTGGAATAAGGCTCGACGAGAAGCCGCCAGACATCGTTATAAAGAAAAAGGTTACCGGTGGGCTGACAATAAAATCGACTGTAGATTTGTCTATAAGCGAACAGACTATTAAGGAAATTCTGAGAGAGCACAAAATCCACAACGGAGAAATCATAATCAAAGAAGACATCACGATCGACAGGCTGATTGATGCGATAATGGGGAACCGTGTCTATATCCCGTCGATAACCGTAGTGAACAAGATAGATCTATTCGAGATAGATGTCCCTCCCGGTGTTATTCCGATTTCAGCTGAAAAGAGGATAAATCTTGATAAGCTCATGGAAGAAATCTACAGAAAGCTCGATTTCATCAGGGTTTTCCTGAAGCCTCCCGGCGGGAAGGCTGATGATGAACCGATGATTCTGAAAAGAGGAGCACGAGTAGAGGATGTTTGTAGAAAGCTTCACAGAGATCTTTTAAAGAATTTTAGATACGCGAAAGTATGGGGCAAAAGTGTCAGATTTGATGGACAAAGGGTTGGTCTTGATCACGTTCTTGAGGACGGAGATATTCTGACAATCTATACAAGATAGCGGGCCCGCCGGGATTCGAACCCGGGTTAGAGGCTCCGAAGGCCTCTGGGATATCCGCTACCCTACGGGCCCTCAAAGAGATATGAGGTTAATAAGATATTTATCTTTTGCCCGTAATTAAGTTATGCACGCGTTTGTCGTAGCGGGAACTCACAGCGGTGTGGGAAAGACGACGGTTGCCATGTGCATAGCGGCAGCTTTGAAGAAGAGGGGAATGAGAGTGCAACCGTTCAAGGTCGGTCCGGACTTCATCGATCCCACTCATTACTCATTCTGTGAATGGGCTGTTAATCTGGATGCATTTATAATGGGTGAAGATGGAGTAAGAGAATCGTTTTCTAAATGGATGAATGGCAAAGATGTTGGCATAGTTGAGGGTGTTATGGGGTTATTCGACGGTTACAAGCTATCAGATTTTGCCTCAACAGCCCACGTAGCAAAAATATTGAATCTGCCAGTCGTTCTTGTGATGGATGTTAGGGGAATGTCCCTATCAGCTTTAGCTCTATTTGAAGGATACAAGAAATTTGATAAAGAGCTAAAAGTTGTCGGTGCAATCTTCAACGGCGGAACGGCATTTCACGAAAAGTTGAAAAGGGTGTTTGAGGCTAAAGGCTACAAAGTTTTTGGGATACTACCTAAGATTAAAGATTTAGAGATCAAAAGTAGACATCTCGGCTTGCATTTGGGTATGGAATCTAAAAAGGACTGGAAAATTCTTGCTGAAATCTGTGAGAGATACATCGACGTAGACGGCATCCTCGAGGTCTCCGGAATCAATCGCGAAATTACAGAGGAACTCAAGCCAAAATTTGCCAAAGCAAAGAAAAAAGTAATCGGTATTCCATTTGATGAGGCTTTCGCCTTCTATTATCGAGATAATCTTGAAATTTTGTCCAATTTCGGTGACTTAAAATTCTTTTCTCCGCTTAAGGGTGAAACTGTGGAATGCGATGCGTATTATATCGGCGGAGGTTATCCAGAGCTTTACGATTTGAGCAACTTCGCAAAATTTATAAGAAAAGAAGCCTTGGATGAAAAACCAATTTATGCGGAATGCGGAGGTATGATGCTTTTAGCAAGAAAAATCGAGATTGATGAGGGTACAAAAAAAATGGCTGGCGTTATAGACGTAGACGTAATATTTACGAAAAAGTTGCAAGCTTTGGGTTATATTAACGGTGAAGTAATTTCAAAGAATCCCTTCTTTACCGGTAAATTTAAAGGACACGAATTCCATTACAGCTACGCCATAGCTGATGAAGATGTAAAGTTTGCGTTTAAGGTAGACGGGAAAGGTATCAAAGACGGATACGATGGCGCATTAGCCTATAATACGCTAGCCGGATATTCTCACATACATTTTTATTCTGCACATCTTTGCTTAGATGACTAGAAGAAAGATATTATGCAAAACCACGAAAATATACACACCAGTTACGAGGAGAATTCCAAAGTAAACGGAATTCGCCACCGCAGTCTCAACCAAGCTTTTCTTTTCTTTATTAAGATGATAGAACAAGTAAACAAAAGGAACTACGGGAAGAAGAAGCTTGTAAAAGATCATGAGTGCGGGAGAAATCTCGTATAGGTATTTTATGATGATGTTAAGTTCTTCGTATATCCTTAGACCGATCAGAGTTGTGATCAAATCGGCCATATTTAGAGCTGTGAGAAGAATAAGTGCTGATAAGACTTTTTTCTCGTTCAGAATTTCCTTTGATATCTTTATCATATGTCTACGTAGACATCACAGATGATAAACTTTTTCATTATATATAGATAATCGTTATCATTATCATGGGCACTATCCTGCGAAATCAACAACATTTGAACTCAAATCAAAAAATTTTTATATTGTTTTTGCCATCTGAAGAAAGGTGATTTGAATGCACATAATGGAGGGTTTTCTTCCTCCAGAATGGTGTGCCGTGTGGTATGCCTTTTCTTTGCCCATCGTAGCTTACGGAGCTTGGAAGATTAAAAAGAAAATCAACGAGGATCCGAGATCAAAGTCTCTGATTGCGGTCGCCGCCGGATTTGTATTTATTCTATCAGCTCTGAAACTACCATCGGTTACGGGAAGCTGTTCGCATCCCACTGGAACTGGAATCGCTGTTGTCCTTTTCGGTCCCATAGTTACAGCCTTTCTAGCCTTCATAGTGCTCATATACCAAGCTCTGCTGCTCGCCCATGGTGGCATAACAACTCTCGGAGCCAATACGGCATCCATGGGGATTATAGGACCGTTCGTCGGATGGTTGTTCTACAAACTCCTAAAAAGGAGCAATTTCAAATTAGCTGTGTTCGTTACCGCTGCGATATCTGATTGGATAACTTACGTAGTCACATCAATCCAGCTTGCCTTAGCTTTTCCGGCTTCTCCGGAGATTAACGGAGTGATTATATCAACCACCAAGTTCATGACAGTATTTGCCATAACCCAGATACCCCTTGCGATTATTGAAGCAATTCTCGCCGTTCTCCTAATGGGGTATTTGCTTCAGGTCAGAGAAGATGTCAAAGAGGTGGTTACCGCATGAGATTGGCGTTGCTTCTAATCCTGCTACTAATCGCTCCCGTATTCGCACAGGAGTGGGGTGGTGCAGATGAAAAAGCGGAAGAAGTCATCAAGGAGCTAAATCCTAACTATGAGCCTTGGTTTTCTCCCATCTGGGAGCCACCGAGCGGTGAGATAGAAAGTCTACTCTTCAGCATTCAGGCTGCCATTGGAGCCGTCGTGATCGGATACATCCTTGGATATTACAGGGGAAAGTATGCACGAAACACTTGAAAGTGTCCAGCTCAAATCGAAGAAGGTAATAGACGGAGCAATAAAGGTCTACCTTATCTTCCTTTCACTTCCCCTGATTCTAATCGACAGAGAGGCTCAGATACTATCGCTTTTAATGTTCACGTCACTCTCAGTCCACGCGGCTGGAAAACACTACTTCAGATTAATAAAAATCCCCATCTTCTTTTTAGCAGCCAGTACAGTCGTGATTCTTCTAATAACGGATGGAAAAGAGATTCTCAGCCTTGGTCTTCTAAGAGTAACGGATAAAAGTGTTGAAGTGGCATTAACAACTCTTATTAGATCGTTCGCTACTCTATCCGCCCTCATTTATCTTGTTTTGACAACAACCCTCCCGGAAATTGTCTCGGCGTTCAGATTTCTTCCATTCTTTATCAGAGAGCTCCTTCTAATGACATACAGAGTGATTCAGCACCTTATAGATGATGCTTTCCGCCTTCACATGGCTGCAGAAGCTCGCTCTGGATATTTTGGATTCAAGAGATGGATAAATACAACAGCTCTTTTGGCATACTCCCTCTTCTTGAAATCTCTTAGAAGAGCCGAGATGTTCGATATGGCCATGGAAAGTCGATGCTATTCTGGAATTTACCCCGTCCAGAACGTTAAAAACAAGGGGATGTTTGTGGTCGCCGTCATTGTTACACTTCTCGTTGCTGGATATCTTCTTTAGGGTGTTCATATGATCGAGACGAGAGATCTGTGGTTTGGATACGATAAAATGGTGTTGAAGGGTGTTAATTTCAGAGCCGAAAAGGGAGAAACCACGATACTAATGGGTAGAAACGGAGTCGGAAAAACGACTCTGCTTATGCATCTTAACGGGCTTCTGAAGCCGTTAAGGGGCAAAGTTCTAATCGACGGTGTCGAAGTAAAATACGATAAAAAAAGCTTGAAAGAAATCAGAAAGAAAGTCGCATTCGTTTTCCAGAATCCGGATGATCAGATTATAGCACCCACGGTCTGGCAGGAAGTTGCATTCGGTCCCGCTAACCTCGGTGCTGAAAGGCTAGATGATATCGTTAAAGAAGCTCTCGAATCAGTTGGTCTTAAAGGATACGAAAAGAGACTTTGCAGTCAACTAAGCGGTGGTGAAAAGAAAAGACTCTCAATCGCTTCCGTGATAGCAATGGATCCCGATTACGTGATAATGGACGAGCCGGCCGCTGGTGTGGATGCTATCGGATTCAAGTCCATAGTGGAGATAGTTAGAATGCTGAAGAAGAGAGGGAAAGGCCTGATAATATCCACCCACGATTTTGATTTAGCAAGGAAAGTGGGAGATAAGTTTATCTTCATGGATGATGGTAAAATCGTCTTCGAAGGGGATGAACCCGACATTGCTCTAGCGTTGAAGCTCGGAATAAGGACTTTCAGCACAGGCAAACTTATTGTCGTTCCTCATAACTCCGAAATCCCTAAGATAGATGCGGATTTCGTGGCGGCGATGGGAATTAAAGCAAAGGAAAAGGCTGCGATGGATGGTATTGAAGTTGATATAACGTCAGCCGTCCTCGAAAGATCCATCCTGAGAGCGTTGGAGGGTCACACTGTCATGCTGATTTGTAGCAGGGAGATGCTCGAAGTTGTTAAAAGGGAAGCTTCTAAGTTCCCAGTCAATTTGGAAATCAAGGAGATACCGAAAGTTTCCAAAGTTCTCCCGATAGAAGCACTCGGTGAGTAAAATGAAGGCTACAAAGCCTGAAATAATCGGAATTCTGTTCGCAAAACTCAAGCCGGAAAGAGACGAAGTGTTCGTAGACATAGGGTGCGGAAGCGGTAGCGTTTCCGATTTCTTCGCCCCCTTCGTAAAGAAGGTTTACGCCGTAGATATAGACGAGGAGGCCTTAAACAAAGCGAAAAGCAGACTTTCAAAGTATGATAACGTTGAGCTTGTTCTCTCAGACGGTTACGAGTTTCTTAAAAAAGATAGTTACGACATTGTCTTCTTTGGAGGTACGAAAAACATCGAGAGAATGCTTAAGGTTTGCAGTGCCAAGAAAATCGCAGTTAATGCTGCAAGAATTGAGGTGGCGGCAAAAGTCGTGAAGATAATGAAAAGGAAAGGGATTTTTAAGGAAGCCTTAATAATAAACGTGTCCAAAAGCTATGAACTTGCCGGAGGAATCGCCTTTAAAAATCTGAATCCAGTTTTTATAGTATTAGGTGGCGAAGTATGAGGGGGAAATTATACGGTGTAGGAATAGGCTTGGATAAATCCCATCTGACGCTTAAGGCGATTGAAGTTATAAGGGAAGCCGATGAAGTGATCGTGCCTGGAAACATGGCTCGAAACATAATAGCGGATATAAGGGAGCCGAGAGTAGTTGAATTCCCAATGGGGGGTAGCGATGATGTCGCAAGAAAGCTCGGAGAGGAGTTAGCGAAGAGATGCATTAACGAGCGAATTGCCTTTTGTTGTATCGGAGACCCCGTTTTCTACTCAACTTTCCACCATGTTGTTAAAGAAGTGCTAAGAATAAACCCCGAAATCGATATTGAGATAATCCCAGGGATAACGAGCGTAACTGCATCTCTCGCCAAGGCGAAGGTGTTTGTCAATGAATCTGTTCTGATAACAACCCAAGATTTTGCTCAAACGGATGTGGCTGTTGTTTTGAAAGCAAAAAAACCAAGAGAAATTGCTGAAAAGCTTAAAAAGATGGGGTTCGAGGATTTCATTTTAGTCGAAAAAATGTTTATGGAGGGGGAGAGGATTTCGAAGGTCATTCCCGAAAGGGCGAGTTATTTTAGCGTTTTAATAGGGTTGAAACGATGAAAGTGTATTTTGTAGGTTTCGGTCCCGGTGATCCGGAACTCCTAACGATAAAGGGATATAAGCTGCTAAAGGAAGCTGATTTAATTGTGTATCCCGGTTCATTGATCGATAAGAAGTATCTCAAACAATTTAGAGGCGAAAAGATTAACAGCTACGGTTTAAAGCTTGAGGAGATTGTTGACATAATCGAGAAGGCTGTAAGGGATGGAAAGAAAGTTGTCAGACTACATAGTGGCGATCCATCCATCTACGGGGCGATGGGGGAACAGATTAGAGAGCTGGAGAGGAGAGGAATCGAGTGCGAGATAGTGCCGGGAGTTAGCAGTGTTTTCGCATCAGCGGCAGCTATAAAAAGGGAATTAACAACTCCCGAGGCTCCCGGAATCATCATCACCCGTCCCAAAGGCAAAACCCTCAAAGAGGATTACCTCAGTATTCTTGCATCAACGCCGTTGACGCTCGTGATATTATTAGGTGTTGACAAGATAGAGTACATCGTCGAAAAAGTAGGAAAGATCAGAGGGATGAACGAGCCCTGTGCCGTAGTCTATCATGCATCGAGAGAGGACGAAAAGATTATCATCTCCAATCTCGGTGAGATTGCTGATAAAGTAAGAAAGGCTGGAATAAAGCGGACAGCCACGATAATAATCGGTAAAGCCGTTGAAGGTTATAAAGGGAGGTCGATACTATACGGGTAGCGGTAGTGTGCTTTGAAAAGGATAAAGAAGTTGCCAAAAAATTGGTTGAACATCTCGAAAAAAAGTACGATACCGATTTAATCAAATACCGTAAAGGTGTTTGGAGTGATTTGACGGATTACGACTGTATTGTTGCATACATGCCGTCTGGTATAGTTGTTAGGGGTATGTGTCCGCATTTAAGAAGCAAGTGGAAAGATCCCGCTGTCATAGTTGTTGACAAACCGCTGAAGCATGCAATCCCGATCTTAGGAGGTCATCACGGAGGAAATGAAGTTGCGAAATACCTCGAAAAAATGGGGATAAAGGCTGTGATAACAACGACAATGGAGTTCTCTGAAGGTTTAAGCGTTGGTGTTGGATTTAGGAGAGATGTCGAAAGCGGAAAGATACTGGATGCAATAAACCGTGCGCTGGAAGAAATCGGTGCAAGGCTTGATGATGTAAGGGTTATCGCGACTGTTGAAGATAAAAAAGAAAGTGCGATAGTTGATGTTGCCGATAAGCTGAAGAAACCCCTAATTTTTGTGAAAAGGGAGGTGATCAATAAAATGGAAATCAGAGAAACAAAAGCAACGATTATCGGGATTAAGAATGTTGCTGAAGCCTGTGCAATTTACGCATCTCAATACGGAGAATTGATCCTCCCGAAAAAGGTTTACGGAGGTGTAACAATTGCAATCGCAAGGTAAACTATACATCGTCGGAATCGGTCCAGGGGACGTCGAGCTGTTGACGATTAAAGCCATTAAAGCTTTGAAAGAATCTGAATACGTGATTGGGCACAAAACATATTTAGAGAGGATAAAGAGTCTTATTGAGGGCAAGAAGATCATAGAGAGCGGAATGGGTAGGGAAGTAGAGAGGGTTAAGCTTGCAGTTCAACTCGCTGAAAAGAGTGTTGTCTCGCTTGTGAGCGGCGGAGACCCATCCATTTACGGGATTTTACCGCTTGTTGTTGAGTTTATACTAAAGAAAGACTTGAATGTTGATTACGAGGTAATCCCGGGAGTTACAGCTTTATGTGCCGCCTCTCCTCTGTTGGGATCTCCCATTTGCGGGGATCACGCAGTCATCAGTTTAAGCGATCTGCTAACTCCGTGGGAAAAAATAGAGAAAAGACTTACACACGCTTTGAAAGGAGATTTCGTTGTTGCGATATATAATCCGTCGAGTAAAAGGAGAAAACCAAATTTAATTAAAGCTATGGAGATTGTGCTGAATGAGAGAGGCGATGTGGCAGTAGGAATCGTGAAAAACGCTTATCGTGAGGGTTGTGAGGTAAAGATAAGAAAGGTTTCAGAGATAATTAAAAATCCAGAAATCGTGGACATGAATACAATTTTGTTTATTACGAACTCTGAGACGCTCGTAAATAAAAACAAGATGGTGACACCTAGGGGTTACACCAGTAAGTATGATTTTTGATGAGCGGAAATCAAGTTATCTTTACAATAAATCAAATTTAGAAAACTTTTTGTTCTGAGCTGCCGACTAGCTCTAATGAGTTTCATGGGTGCCGAAACGGAGCATGCAATTGAAATAGCAAAAAAAAGTGCTGAGATCGCTAGACGTATCGTGCCGGGAGATGGGCTTAAAGAAGAAATTGTAAGGAGGTGTATAATAGCAACCGGTGATGAAACTGTTAAGGATTTGATCGTATTTAAAGGAAATCCGATGGACGGTGTTAAAGTGATAAAAAACGGCTGTAAAATCATCGTGGATGTTAAAATGCTCAAGGTTGGACTGAGAAAAAACGCCATCGCAGCTATCGAGTTCGGAGGGAAAAGCAAGGAAACGAGAGTTGTTGATGGTTTAAGAAAGCTGAAAAGTTATCTTAAAGGAAGCCTAGTAGGCATCGGCAACTCACCATCCGCTGCAATCGAATTGTGTAGGCTTGCAAAAAAGTATCCGCCAGCTTTCATTGTAGCCACACCCGTGGGATTTGTAAACGCTTCAGAATCAAAAGAAATGATTAGAAAGCTCGACATTCCTTCAATCACAACCGTTGGAACGAGAGGTGGAAGCGGAATTTGCGCAGCTATAATCAACTGCTTAATCGAGTATGCTGAGAGATCCGATTGAGCTCTACGAATATCCAAAGGAGTGGTGTAACAGCGATAGCTTCGAAAAAGTGCGTAGTGGCCTTTACATCCTTACGCCAGACGGCTGGCTGAGGAGAGGGATAACTACAGCGACAACGGCTTCAGCAGCAGTAAACGCCGCTATAGCATCGTTGTATGAAGACGTAAACGAAGTGGACGTCGTGACACCAGTGGGAATAACTCTTAAGGTCAAAGTAAATGCAGAGGATGGCACTGCTTTTGCAAGGAAGTTCGCTGGAGATCACGCCTTTGACGTCACCGATGGTCTCACTGTGAAAGCCGTTGCGAAAAACAACAACATCAAATTCGGGAAAGGAGTCGGATTCGTTAGCAAAGCAGCTATGGAGCAAATTATGACAAACTTCAACCTTTGTAGAGAGAATTACAACTACAGGGGCGGTGTGCTTATTGAAGTTCCTGACGGTGAATTGATTGCAAAAAAAACGAGGAATCCAATTCCGGGTGGCATATCAATTCTGGGTACCACGGGTTTCGTTGAACCTTGGTGTAAGAAGCTTGTCGAGACAAAGATAAAGATTGCAAAGCAATACAACAGAATTGCTGTGACTACCGGCAGAATCGGATGGAGATATGCACTGGAAAACTTCAGAGATTACCAACCATTCGTTTTCGGCGTTCATATAACCGAAATTCTGAAGAACTTCGATGGCGAAATCATCATTGTAGGATTGCCGAAGCTGTTGTTTAAGTGGGCTGGAGCGAATAACAGAGAAGC
Source organism: uncultured archaeon (assembly GCA_964655455.1). Classification (GTDB taxonomy): domain Archaea; phylum Halobacteriota; class Archaeoglobi; order Archaeoglobales; family Archaeoglobaceae; genus Geoglobus. The sequence goes on along the minus strand of CAZZMN010000005.1, from coordinate 82,576 downwards.
CGTATTTAGAAAAGCAAGAGAATTAAATAAAAACGTCGTGGATGTGGTGTTGTTGTAATGCTCTACATTGTGGGCGTTGGTGTTTGCAAAGGACATCTGACGGAGAGAGCAATCGAGCTAATTAGAAATGCTGATGTAATCTACGGTAGCAGAAGGGCTCTGAAGCTTGCCGAAAAGTATATAAGGAGCGAAAAGAGAATAATGAGCTACAACGATGCTGAATACAAAAGAATAGAAGAGGAGAGCAAAAATAAAAATGTTGTAGTTCTTTCGACAGGAGATCCAATGGTTTCGGGATTGGGTTGCAAACTCAACGGTCTTATTGAGCCGGGAATCTCAAGTGTTCAGGTTGCCTTGGCAAAGCTCGGTGTGGATTTGTGCGATGTGATCGTCGTGGATGCCCATGCAAAAAAACCGGAAAATTTGAATGAACTCCTTAAATTCAGACACCTTTTGATTTTGGCAGATAAAAAATTTGATATCAAGATCTTCGGAAATCGCAAGGTTTATTTAATGGAAAATCTGTGTATGGAAAATGAGAGAATCGTTTTCGGCAAAGGATCTGATTTAGAGATTAAATCCGATTATGCAATAATCTTTGTTAGGAGGTGATTTCATGAAGGGGCTTGTGATAGTGGGTCACGGTAGTCAGTTGCCGCACTATCGGGAGGTTATGGAAAAGCATAGGAAAAGAATAGAAAAAACGGGAATTTTTGATGAGGTGAAGATTGCGTTTGCCGCAAGGAAGAGAAAGCCATCACCTGATGAGGCTATTAGGGAAATGAAAAGCGATACGATCTACGTCGTTCCACTTTTCATATCCGCCGGACTGCATGTTACCGAAGATCTACCGGAAATGCTCGGCCTTCCGAAGGGTAGCGGAACGAAAGAGGGTGTTTTCGATGGAAAGAGGGTTGTTATCTGTGAGCCGATAGGCGAGGATCTGTTCGTCACCTATGCTATACTTAATGCTGTGTTCAAGATAAAGGATTAGGACATGCAGGATAGCTGTAAGGAAGTTAAAACGATCACAATAGATACTGATAGACGGAACCTGCTCGAAACAGTGATAGACAGGAAAGTCCTTGTAGGATCGGCTTAAGACAAAAAATCAGAATTTTTTGGCGTTTCAGTTAACGAGGCATGGATATAGTTTTTTAGACTTTTTTGTAATAATTTTCTTTGTAGTAATTCAGAGCCCTCTCGAAATAATCCTTGGATAATTTGCCGTGGGGTGTTTCCACTTCAAAAACCCTTTCGGGAATTCTTACTTTATTAATATCGAATCCCATCATTTTCTTTAGCTTCAGTTTCTCGAAGTAGATTTTCCTTCCGAGCTCTTCGAGATCTTCTTCACTCATTTCTATACCGAGGGGCTTGAGGGCTTTGAGGACTAGATCCTTTGTGTAGATCCCGCGGGCGAAAAAGCATACAACGAGACTCGACAGGACTTGGCGCCACCATTCCTCCTTCACTAAAGCATCAACAAGCTCTTCAGGCTCAAGTCTCTTGAACTTCTGATCGATGGAATATCCGGCGTTATCAAGGTGGCTGTGTCTCAATCCGATAATCAATCCGATATAAGAGGCGTATCCGGTGTTGTATCCAGGCATCTCGTTCTTTCCGAAACACATTGCGAATTCCTTTCCGCCATAGATCTCCGAAGCTTTTTCCGCTCCCTGAGCTAAACTCTTGTAGAAATCATTAGGCTGGTAAACAATGTGATCTATCGCTTTTAAGTAGTTTTCGGCATTTCCGAATTCTAACGGGATTAGAGTCTCGTTTTCCGTGATCAAACCTCTCTTATACGCTTCGGTTGCCCAAGCGAGGCAGACTCCGGTGCTTATCGCGTCTAAGCCGTACGTTTCAACTTTGTGGATCAGCTTTAAAAGATCTTCCCTTTTGTTTACTCCTATCATGGATCCTAGGGCATATATCAGTTCGTAATCGTAGCTGATCATGAGAGTTTTATAGAAATATCTCTCCCTTTCGTATTCCTCTCTCAGAGCAGCTATATGTATGCACGCCGTAGGGCAATGGGAGCAAGCAATCCTCCTACCGAGACTGTGTTCGGCGAGACTTTCTCCGCTTATATCTTCAACATCTAGTTCTGTTTCGGTTAAATTCTTAACAGGAAGAGCCTTAAGCTCACTCAGTGGCAAAACATTTACTGGTGTTCCTAAAAGATAGTATTTCTTCATGGCGTCAGACTCAATAGCCATCCTGAGGATTTCTTCGTAAGTCTTCCGGTAGCTCATTGGATCAACCGGCTTAAACGTCTTAATACCCTTTACAACCAGACCTAAGAGGTTTTTGCTACCGAAAACCGCTCCTAAACCGAGCCTACCAAAGTGCCTGTAAGTCTCTGTTGTAACACACGCAAATCTGACGAGTCTCTGACCTCCAAATCCGATTCTCATAATGCTTCTTCTTCCTCGTCCTCCTTCGTTTTCAGCTATTATTCTCCCTAAAATTATCGAGCTCCTTATCCCAACGAGAGAACGGGCGTCCTTGAATTCGACTTTTTCGTTGTCGATCACCAGATATATAGGCTTCTCGCTCTTTCCCTTTATCACGATGGCTCTGTATCCCGCAGAGGCAATTGCGGCGGCACTTCTTCCACCAGCATGGCTTTCCCCAAGATTTTCCGTTAGAGGACTTTTGAACATCGCAACTGTTTTCGATGCGTACGGATAAGCCAAAGTGAAGGGGCCAACTGCGAAAACAATTACATTCTCCGGGCTAAGAGGGTCACAATCTTTTTTTACGTTCTCCTTCATTAACTGCACGGCAATCCCCGTCCCTCCAAGCCATTCGGCGAGGTCATCCCTTCTCTCGATTTCGTAAGTGTAGTCTGTCAGATTAATCGTGAGAACGTTCATATCTCAACAACCTCCAAAACACCATGAGGACAGAAATCAGCGCAATATCCACAGTGGATACAAACGCTGATTTTTCCATCCTCCCTTTCGAATATCGCATTTATTCTGCAAGCTTCAATGCAGTTTTTGCATCCTATGCAGTGTTTTTCGCTGTAGATTACACCACCCTTTTTTCTCGGTTTCAGGGCATTGGTCGGGCAAACCTGAGCGCAAGGTGGTTCTTTACAAGCATGACAGAAGATTACAGCTGATCCTCTCTCGAATCCGCTGAGGCTTACAGCGAGGATGGCGGATCTACCGTATCCAATGCGGGGATCTCTTGTGTTTTTTCTTGAGCACGCATACATGCAGATACTGCATCCGACACACTTCTCAATATCAGCTATTCTTAGCAGCTTCATCCATAATCAACTCCTTTACAACTTCAACGAAGTCTTTCTCCAAAAGGGCTTTTAAAATCGAGGCGGAATCATCTACAAGGTCGAGAAATTTTGTGTTCACTATGCAAGCTTCGGTTATTGTCGCCATGTTTTTATTTAGATTTTTTGATAAATAATTTTTCCTCTTCCACGAAGACGGACATATACTTCCACATTTCAACACCGTCAAAAAACTATATTAAAATTTAAGCTTACAATTTCACAGCCGATGATGAAACGAGGGCGAACTGAGAAGTGATGAATCCACCCGTTTCTGAGGTTATTTACCTAAAATCATTGTTCTAAACCTATCTGCGGCTCTTGCAGTATTGTTTGCTATTTCCCCAAGGTGAACAACCCATTCTACCATCAGATGGACATCAAGGGGGTTCATACCATCGCTGTTGAAAAGCTTTCTGTGCAGTCCGATCTGGATCATATCACATTCGTGCTCCAACTTCTCTACCTCGGAAACATGCTCAAGTACCGCCTCTATCTCTTTCTTATTAAAGGATGTTGCTAAAAGCCGGGAGATGTGATCCACCATCTCTTCATATTCATTTACGGTTTCCATAATCTTTGCGAGCAGTATATCGAACTCATCCCAAATGTCTTCGGGTGCTGTCTTCACAACCCTAAACGTTAACATGTGTCCAACGTGCTCACAGTAATTAATAATTTTATCCTGAAAAGATAAGAAATTCAAAAGATCGTTCCTATCTACCAAGAGCATTAGGGATTTCGTGACGCGTTTTCTAATCTCAGTCTTTATCTTATCAGCCTCATGTTCGAGTTCGTCTATTTCCTCCCTCAATCTTTCAACTTCAGCAAAATCACCTCTCCTATAAGCATGAAACTGCTTTTGAAGGAGTCCTACTGCCCTACCACAGATTTCGGCGTGTTGCCTAATGGGTTCGAACGGGGAGTATCCGAATATATCTGTCACACTTCTGAGGAATCTCATACGAATATCACCATGAGTGTGTAGATGGCTATGGCGAGCCCTGCGGCTACGGGAACAGTTACGAGCCATGATATAATAATCTTTCGGAGGACGCTCAGATCTACGCTCGCCAGACCTCCAGCCAGTCCGACTCCCACAACGCTTCCCACAAGGGTGTGTGTTGTGGATATTGGCATTCCGAGCATTGAAGCACTCAAAACTGTTGTCGCTGTAGCGAACTCTGCAGAGAAACCTCTTGTGAATGTTAGTTCTGTTATGTTTTTCCCCACGGTTTCTATGACTCTGTAGCCCCATGTAGCCACACCCAAAGAGATACCCAAACCTCCGACAGCCAAAACCCATATCGGAGTTTCCCTTCCAAGGAATCCTAAAGCCGCCACTATCGGTCCAGTAGCATTTGCGACATCGTTGCTTCCGTGAGCAAATGCAACGTAACATGCTGTAAGAACCTGTAGGTATCTGAAAACACTCTCCACTCTGTAAACGTCGTAACGGCTGAAAAGAGCAAACCTTATCAGTGAGAAGATTAAAAATGCCAATATCCCACCCATGACAGGTGAAATTATCCAGCTGAGAACGATTTTCATTAAAACCGCCCAATTTATGTCTTCCAATCTCAGATAGTTTTGAGAAACCGCTGCAAGACCGAATCCCAACATTGCACCCACAATTGAATGGCTTGTCGAAATCGGTAATCTGTAGTAAGTAGCAACTGTGATCCAGAACCCTGCGGAGAATAGAGCTGCTAAAGCACCGATGGATACTAAGTGGGGATCCAGAAGGCTGATGGGAACAATTCCCTTCGCTATTGTGCTCGTAACTCTCTGACCTGCGAGGACGGCGCCACAGAATTCAAGGATTGTTGCCACAAAAATGATCTGTTTCAGCGTAAGAGCGCGGCTGCCATACGATGTAGCCATGGAGTTGGCAGCATCATTGGCACCGATATTCCAAGCCATGTATAGACCGAGTATAATCGCAAAAGCTTCAATTAACATAATTACTTCATCAGTAATGATAATAATAAAGCTATCCTATTTAATATATATATAGATATATATAGATTATATAATCCATATACCTAATTATATCCAAATCCTTAAATATGATGTAATATACCTAGATGTATGAAAGATGTCAGAAAAATATTCAAAAGCGGTAAGGGTAGTTATATCCTTACGCTTCCAAAGATCTGGATTATCGAAAACGGGCTCAAAGAGGGGGACAGTGTATACCTTAATATAAAACGCAATAAGCTTCTTATTTCACCTTCCAACATCCAAAAAATGCCAAGCAAGATGAGTTCCATCGACGATGAAGATCTGGATTTCAATCAAGTCTTACGCAGGATTATTGCCTATTATCTCGCAGGATACAATTCCCTTAAAGTTAGAACTTACAACGATGAACAAAGAAGAGCCGTTGCATTCGCTTCTGATATGCTTATTGGTGTAGAGATAATGGAAGACTTGGGAGAAGTAGTCACTCTGGAGATTTACCTCGACTCAAGAAGGATCAACCTGAACGAAATAGTCGAAAGAATGAGCCGTGTCTGTAAGAGCATGCTCTCGGATTTCAGAAAAATGATAAAAAGTTTTAAAAGAGAAATTGGAAGCTCGATAATCGTAAGAGAAAATGAGATAGATAAGCTTTATTTCCTTACATTGAGACTTATAAATAACGCCGTGTGGGAGTGCCTAAGTGAAAACGAGATATTAGAAGTCTTTAACTACAGAATATTTGCAAGAGCTTTGGAAAGGACGGCGGATCACATAGACGCAATGGTCGAGTCTTTAATAAATCTCGGGAAAGCCTATCCGGAATTCTGTGATATAATAGAAAAATGTGAAGAGCTTTTCGGAATTTCGACAAATTCTTTCTTTAAGAAAGACATTTCCGCTGCCGAGGATGTCCTGAATAATGCTGAAATTTACATCAACCACATAATCGCCCTTTACACCAAAATCCTTTCTTACGAGAAGGAGGAGATATTAAACTTGAAAACGATCTTAGACGGTCTCCAGAGGATAATCGGATATTCCTCTGACATAGCCGAGGTGACTATAAACGCAAGCGTTTTAAGCTGATGGTTCAATTGAAAGCATGCAACTCTTACTTACGTTTTTAACAGCTTTTATCATAGCCTTCTTTGCATCTCCCAGCGGAGTTTCAGGAGCTTTCCTACTTCTCCCGTTTCTGGTAAGTGTTCTCGGTATCACTGACCCCTCTGCTAACGCAACGAACTTTCTTTACAACGTGATAGCAATTCCGAGCGGAGTTTACAGATACTGGAAAGAGAAGAGAATGCTCTGGATTCTGGCGTTAATTATGATTATCGGATATCTGCCCGGGATATATGTGGGTTCTCTTATGAGAACGAGCTTTCTTTTGGATCCAAAAACATTCAAACTGTTTATAGGTATTGTTTTAATGTTTTTGGGATTAAATCTTGCAAGAACTATACGTGCGAGATATGTTAAAGAGATGGACGAAAAGGTAAAAACGTTTAAAGGTGTAAAAGGTTTCGTTACCCTTAAAGAAGTGTCTTTAAAAAGAGTTTCCTTTAATTTCTGGGAAAAGGAATACTCCTTTAATCCCTTCGGAATCTTCGCAATTTCCCTCGCCATAGGAATAGTCGGAGGTGCCTACGGAGTTGGCGGTGGTGCCTTAGCAGCACCTCTAATCCTCTCAATTTTCAAGTTACCTATTTATGCGATAGCAGGTGCAAATCTCTTGGGAACATTCACGTCATCGGTATTCGGAATAATCAGCTACTCTTCCCTCGGCTATCTGCCGCGGTTAGATATCGGACTTGCCTTGGGATTTGGAGGATTATCCGGAATGTATTGCGGTGCCCGGATTCAGAAATACCTACCCGAAAAGCTGATAAGGATCAGCCTTACGATTCTGATACTCCTGCTATCGTTCAGATATATAACCCAGTTTTTTATTCAATTGTGATAATCTCGCCAGTCCTTTCGTAAACTCTTAATCCGTCTATTTTTTCCAATTCCCTTTTGAAATCCTCAGATTTCAACTTTTCGATAAACATTTTAACCTCTCTTTTCTCCAATCTATCCTTTGGAATGAGAAAATCATACTCCTCAGCTCTTAGGGGGATGAATTCCAAACCGTATTGAGTGGCAACGGTCTTAATACCTAACCCAGCATCGGCTTTTCCACTCAGGACGGCAACAGCTACTGATGAGTGCGTTTTCGCTTCGATTTCGTATCCTTTTATCGATTTAACTATATCGGATAATTTTTTACCCTCATTTTCCGCAATCTCCTTTAAAAACATGTCGAGCAGGATTCTCGTTCCAGATCCTCTGTTTCTGTTGATTATTGTCACGTCCTCCCTCAGGAAATCTTCGATCCCCCTTATCCCTTTAGGATTGCCCTTGGCTACGATAATCCCCTGCTCCCTTAAATATCCCTTGACAAGGACTGCGTTTTTGATACCATATCTCTTCAAGAATGGAAGATTATACTCACCACTTTCGTCTAATAAGTGAGTTCCAGCTATATCCGCTTCACCCCTCTTTACTGCGAGAATGCCACCGGTGGAGCCGACATTGATTATCTTGAATCTTACCGGTCTCATCAATCTTAACAAAATCTCCACTCCGATGCAGTTGCTCCCAATGAAGATTAGATCCGCCGGCTTAAGTTCACTGTAAAGGGTTACGTCGACTTCTTCTCCTTCCTCAAGCATTACAACGTTTTCGGGGATCTCTACAAATCCGTCAGTAAAAGCTAAGGCTGTTATAGCGCCGCTGTAATATTCCGTTACGGGATAGGCTGTGAAGCCACTCAATCCTTTCACAATATTCACGGGGAGGAATTCCCTCCGTCCTTCGGATGAAAAAGTCTTCATAACAAGCTTACATCTGATTTTTTTTCTTTCCACATCAACTCCCGATAACATTCTGATTAGGGGTGCCACGAAAACCTCGAAGATCGTCAGAGCCGAGGTGGGATATCCCGGAAGACCAAATACGAATTTTCCATCGCAAACGGCAATTATCGTTGGCTTTCCCGGCTTTATGGCGATTCCATGGACAAGGACTCCGGGTTCCCATTCGTTTAAGATATTATAGATTATGTCTCCAACGCCTGCGGAGGTCCCTCCGCTCGTTATAACGATGTCAGCGATCCTTAGCCCCTTTTCAATAAGTCTTTTTATATCATCCCTGTTGTCACGAGCTATTCCGATAAAAATGGGCTCACCACCGTTCTCTCTCACAGCGGAGCATAAAACGTATGAATTCACATCGTAAATCTTACCGTATTCTAGAGGGGCACCGACTTCGATCAACTCGTTACCCGTCGAGATAACGGCAATCTTGGGCCTCTTAAATACTTTTACACGGTCTATTCCGCAGGCCGCCATCACACCGATCTCCCTGTGGGTGATCACGTCACCACGACGGACGATCAGCTCACCGGTCATTATGTCACTCCCAGCGGACATCACGTTTTCTCCCGGCGACACGGGCTTGAATATCTCCACAAAATCCCCGATCATGCGGGTGAATTCCACCATTACAACAGCGTTAGCTCCCTTGGGCATTGAAGCACCAGTTGCTATCTCGACAGCTTCCCCTCTTTTCACCTCCATTGTGGGGTAGTCTCCAGCCGCTATTTTTCCGATAACCTTCAGTCTGACCGGATTATCTTCATCGGCCCCAAAGGTGTCATCCGCTCTAACAGCAAACCCATCCATCGTTGCTCTGTCAAACGGAGGAACATCCGAGATAGAGTAAATATCTTCAGCGGCTATCATACCAGTTGCGTTAAGGAGAGAAACTTCTTCTATCTTTCTTTCCGGAAGGAACTCTTTTATTTTTTCAAAGACCTCATCAACGCTTAGGACATCTCTAAATATCTTTCTCTTCATGCTAAAACCTCCGTGATGTTTCTTAGAAGCGTGACCTCAACTTCTTCTCCTTCTTCGTAACCTTCTTTCCATTCAGGAATAACCAAAAGGGCATTAGCCCTAACAAGAGAGCTTAAAATCCCTGATCCCGATGTTCTGATAGGATAAACTTTTCCGTCATCCCATAGGACTCTTGCGTTTGTTCTGATTCCGATCTCCGACGGTATCCTCGACTGGACAATCCCCCTAACACGGCTCCATTTCCTTGCGATCAGCCGGATGGACATTAATCCGTATAAAGCGGGAACTGCAAACGTATAGAATGAAAGAAGAGCAGCTGCCGGAGAACCGGGGAGCATTAAGATTGGCTTTCCATCGATCACAGCGGCTCCCGTTGGCATGCCGGGTTTCATAGAAACACCGTGGAAGATGATCTCCCCATATTTCTCAACAACTTTTGGGACGAGATCTCTCTCCCCAACGGATGTCCCTCCAGTGAAGATCACGGCATCAAATTTAAGAGCTTTTACAAGCATTTTCTCGATCTCTTCTTCATCATCCTTGGCTATACCGAGACTTATTGGTTCGAATCCGTTTTCGATAAGTGCGGCAAAAATCATCGGATTATTTGAATTATATATCCTACCATACTCTAGAGGGGCACCGACTTCGATCAACTCGTTACCCGTCGAGATAACGGCAACCTTGGGCCTCTTAAATACCTTTACTTCATCGTAGCCTAAGGATGCAATAACACCCACATCCTGCGGCTGGATTATTTCTCCCTTTTTTAAGATTATCTCTCCCTTTTTAATGTCTTCACCTTTTCTTGAAACGTTTTTGAATGGTGTAACTGATTTCAGGACTTCAACGAATTCCCCCTTCAAATTTACATGTTCCAGCATCAAAACAGCATCCGCTCCATTTGGAAGAGGGGCTCCAGTTACGATCTTAACGGCTTCGCCTTCTCCCACGGTTATTGAAGGTTTCTCCCCAATCTCCACCGCTCCGATCACTCTAAGAAGCATGGGATTCATGAGGGATGCACCAAAAGTGTCCTCTGCTCTGACGGCAAATCCGTCCATTGCCGCTCTATCAAATGGAGGAACATCAATTGGAGACTTTATATCTTCGGCCAGAACTCTGCCATAACACTGGTAGATGTTAACAGCCTCGGTTTCAAGGGGTTTTATTTTTGAAATCAAAGAGTTAATGGCCTCGTCAACGTTTGTCCGTGTTTTAAAGCCGATACCTCTCACCATTATGTTTCATCGTTACATAATGATTTTTATGCGTTATGCTAACATTTTTAAGACATTCTCATCAATCCTTCTCAGATGAGAACTTCAGATAGAAAGCTTGACCACATCAGGATCTGCTTACAAAATAAGGTCGAATCAGGACATACAGGTTTTGAGGACGTCATGCTTATTCACAGATCTCTGCCTGAACTTAATTACGATGACATCGATATGGAGGTAGAATTCCTCGGAAAAAAGCTTAAGGCACCCTTTCTGATTGCTTCAATGACCGGAGGCCATAATGAGGCTTATGAAATAAACAAAAATCTCGCAATAGCCGTTGAAAATTACGGAATAGGCATGGGCGTTGGAAGTCAGAGAGCTGCACTCGAAGATGAAAGTGTCATCGACACGTTTTCCGTAGTGAGGGAATACGCACCAAATGCATTTATCTACGCCAATGTGGGATTACCCCAGATTATCGAAAAGGGTGTCGAATTTGCCGAAAAAGCTGTGGAAATGATTGAAGCAGATGCAATTGCAATCCATCTGAATTATCTTCAGGAAATCGTCCAGCCAGAAGGGGACAGAAAAGCAACCGGTGGCTTTGCCGCGATACGGGAGATTGCAAGTGAACTCCACGTTCCCGTGATAATCAAGGAGACCGGAGCTGGTATATCAAGAGAGGTAGCTTTCACGATGAGAGAGGCCGGAGTAAAGGCGCTGGATATAGGGGGAAAAGGTGGGACAAGCTGGAGTGGCGTTGAATACTACAGAATCGAGGATGAAGTGGAAAAAGAAATCGCAAAGTGCTTCTGGGATTGGGGCATCCCGACTGCATTCTCTATCGTAGATTGTCACGATGTCCTTCCTGTGATCGCAACGGGAGGAATAAGAAATGGGATTGACGCCGCAAAGGCCATAGCTTTAGGAGCTAAAATCGCAAGTGCCGCCTTACCATTCCTCAAACCGGCAAAAGAGGGGTACGAAGAGGTTGAGAAAAAGATAAGATTTTTCTTGGAGGGATTGAAAAAAACTCTGTTCCTAACAGGGTGTAAACACGTTTACGATCTTCACAAAATTCACATCTTTATAAAAGGTTCCTTGCGAGATTGGATAGAGTTCAGAGAGTTTGATTTTTACGAATTCACGAGGAGGAGGTTTCATGATAGCTGATGTTATAAGGGAAAAGGCCGAGATAATTAACAGGGAGATTAATAAATACCTTCCGATTAAGGAACCGAAAGGACTATACTATGCCGCAAGGCACTACATTAAAGCCGGGGGGAAGCGACTGAGACCCGTGATCTCGCTATTATCTGCGGAAGCTCTTGGAAAGGATTACCGGAAGATAATTCCGGCGGCAATTGCGATAGAAACCGTCCACAATTTCACATTAATCCACGATGATATAATGGATGAAGACGAAATGAGAAGAGGTGTGAAGACTGTCCACACGTTGTTTGGTGTTCCAACAGCGATTATAGCGGGGGATACACTATTTTCAGAAGCTTTCGACATTCTAACGATGTGTGATGCGGAACCGAAAAACATAATCAGAGCAGTGAAGAAACTCTCAAGGGTCTGCGTTGAGATTTGCGAAGGTCAGTACATGGACATAAGTTTTGAGGGAAGCCTCGATGTCACTGAAGAAGAATACATAGAGATGGTCAAAAAGAAAACGGGAGTGCTGATCGGTCTGTCCGCTTCAATTCCGGCAATACTTTTCGGAGAGGAAAAGCGTATTGAAGAAGCTCTCTGGAATTACGGAGTCCTCGCCGGAATAGGTTTCCAGATCCAAGATGATATTCTTGACATAGTTGAAAAGGATAAGATCGGAAAAGACTGGTGTAGCGATATCAAGGAGGGAAAGATGACGTTAATCGTCATAAAGGCTTTTGAGATGGGTATTAAGCTCGAAAGTTTCGGTAAAGAGAATGCGAGTAAAGATGAACTTGAAAGAGATGTTAAAAGACTCATCGATTGCGGAGCAATAGATTACGCAAGAAAAAAGGCTAGGGAGTTTGTAGACCTCGCCAAGAAAAATTTAGATGTACTTGAAGATAGTGAAGCAAAGAGAAATCTGATGGAAATTGCAGATTTTCTGATCGAAAGAGAGTATTAGGTGGGAACATGGAGGAGCTGATATGGAAGCACGTCATTTTGAATGCAAAGAAATATGGAAAGCCGAACGCTAAGGCGGTAGTAGGGAAGGTTATCTCGGAGAACCCTGAATTAAAGAATCAAGCGAAAATAGTGTTCGAAAAGGTCAAAAAAATCATAGAGGAATTCGAAAAGCTCGATGATGAAAGGAAGAGGGAACTCTTCGAAAGGTTCAAAGAAGAAAGAAAAATCGAGAAGCGAGAGACACTCCCGCCACTTCTGAATGCCGATCGCGTTGTAATGAGATTTGCTCCGAATCCGAACGGTCCCGCCACTCTCGGTTCCGCAAGAGGGATCGTGATAAATAGCGAATACGTAAAGATGTATAGAGGAAAGTTTATACTGAGATTTGATGATACTGATCCAAGGACGAAGAGACCACTTTTAGAAGCTTACGATTGGTATTTGGAGGACTGTGAATGGCTCGATGCGAAGCCTGATAAAGTGATATACGCTTCGAAGCGGATCCCCGTTTATTACGAATATGCTAAAAAACTAATAGAGATGGGAAAAGCCTATGTTTGCAAGTGCCATAGGGATGAGTTCAAGAAATTCAAAGAATCGGGAGAGGATTGCCCTCACAGAAACAGAGAGATCGAAGAAAATTTAGATGACTGGGAGAAGATGTTAAACGGAGAATACGATGAGGGAGAAGCCGTTTTAAGAATCAAGACAGATATGAAGCACAAAGATCCCGCCATAAGAGACTGGGTAGCTTTCAGGATAATTTATGCGGATCATCCATTAGTTGGAGACCGTTACATAGTCTATCCGACTCTCGATTTCGAATCTGCGATAGAGGACCACCTTCAGGGGGTCACTCACATCTTCAGAGGAAAGGATTTAGCAGATTCCGAGAAAAGGCAACGTTTTATATATGAATATTTCGGGTGGGAGTATCCTCTGGTTAAGTTATGGGGGAGAATAAAGATTCAGGAATTTGGAAAACTTTCAACAAGCCTAATAAGGAAGGGAATTGAAGAAGGAAAATACAGCGGATGGGATGATCCTAGACTTCCGACATTAAGAGCTCTAAGGCGAAGAGGATTCGAACCGGAAGCGATAAGGAGGTTTTTCATCTCTCTCGGAGTCGATGAAAACGACGTGAGTGTAAGCATGAAGAATCTGCATGCGGAAAACAGAAAGATCATAGACAAAAAGGCTAGCAGATACTTCTTCGTCTGGGATCCGGTTAAATTAGAGTTGGAGGGGCTTAAGGAGCCCATTACAGTAGAAGTGCCTCTGCATCCTGAAAAGGGAGGAGTCCGAAAGCTGATAGGAGAAAAATCGATCTACATAACTAAGGACGATTATGAGACGTTTCGAGACAAGATTGTCAGATTAAAGGGATTTTGCAACGTCAGAATAGAGAACGGGAAGGCAGTCATGGTTGAGGACACAGAATTCAAGAAGGGTAAAAACATAATTCACTGGCTTCCCGAAAGTCAAGCTCTTCCCTGTAAAGTCCTCGGAGTCGAAAAAGATTACGAAGGGCTTGTTGAGATCAATGTAAAGAACGATTTAGGAAGAGTTGTCCAATTCGAAAGGTTTGCATTTTGCAGAATTGAGAGATTCGATGGAGAAGTGTTAGCTATTTACACTCACGAGTGAAATATAGGTTTGTTTCTAAGTCTCGTATAAAGTTTCTGTCAATTCATCTTTTAAGCTTTTCAATGAATTCCCAGATTATTCCCAGTGACACGGCATATCTTTCACTTCTTTGCCTGAATTCCTGTACTTTCCCTTCTTCGAGCTTTCGGCAACAAAAGATATATAAGAGTTAGAAAGACAAAAAATATGTGGGTTATCAAGGTGTTGGTGGCTACTCTTTTAATCTCAGTTATCCTCATGGGATGTGCTCAGGAGGGAAAACTAACCATTGGCAAACCGGAGATCAGGGAAATAAACCACGAGTGGGGTAAAGTAACGACTTCAACGACTGAAATAATAACAAAAGTTGTAGTCTACAATCCCAATCCGATTTCACTGCCGCTAAAAGATGTTTTAACCGAAATATACATGAATAACATAAAAATGGGTGAAGGTTCAGCGTTAAAGGCAGATATTAAGGCTAATTCTGAATCGACCATAGTCATCTCAACAAAGCTTGAAAATGGCAGAATTCCAGAATGGTGGGTTTCACACATAAAGAATGCTGAGAAATCGGTGATGAAGATGAAGGGCTACCTAGTCTTCGACCTCAAGATTACAGAATTCAAATATCCCATTGAGCTCTCAAATGCTATAGAGACCGACATACTTGCTGGATTGAGCTCAAACGTGCCGCGAAAAATTGGTGCTGGCCCAATCACTTTGACAGTCAAGTCAACGAAATCTTACTGGGGAGATGTGAAAGAGGATTATACCGAAATTATAACCATAGCCACAATCTACAACGACAATCTGGTTCCAGTACCGATAACGAAGATTCACCAGCTGGTTGAGATGAACGGCATCAGGTTTGCTGAGGGCTCAAGCAATGTTGCGACTGTCATACAGCCAAAGTCTGAAGCAACGCTCACGTTTGTTACCAAACTCGATAACAGATTGCTCGACGAATGGTGGGTCAGCCATATAAAGAACGGGGAAAGGACAAAGGTTAAAATCGTTTTGCAGCCGGTTATTGAATTTGCTGGCAAAGAATTCATGTTCACCTTAGTGGAAAAGGAATCAGTATTCTTAACCAACTTGCTTGGTTAGATGGGGAGGTCATATGAATGTGAGCAGAATCATGAAGATGGTCGGTGGAATATGAAAGTGACGCCGAAGAGTTACAGCAATCGAAAAAGAAAAACCTACCTCCTATGAGCCTGACCGATAATATCTTCCAATTTCTCGTTCATCATTCTTGTATAGGCTATTAGGCTCTCCTTAAGGCTGTAAAAAATTCTGTAAGAGTAGAAGACAGCGGATCCGATTTCAACCGCAGATGCTCCGGCAAGCATGAATTCGATTACGTCTTTCCATGTCGTTACTCCTCCGCAACCTATTATCGGAATACTAAGCTCTTCATACAAGTCCCAGACGCATTTAACCGCAATCGGCTTTATCCCCTCACCGCTTACGCCTCCGCTCACATTGCTCAGAATGGGTCTTTTCGTTAGAATATCGATTTTCATTCCTTTAAGTGTGTTTATTGCAACAACACCATCAGCTCCCCCCTCCTCAGCGGCTTTCCCTATCTCTACGATATCGGTTTCGGGGGAGATCTTCGCAAATATCGGCTTATCCGTAGCCTTTTTCGTTTTTCTTACGATCTCTTTGACGAGATCTGGATCACTGCCGACTGTGAGCCCGAACTTTTCTGAATGGGGACAACTTAGATTTAACTCAAAACCCGAAGCGAAAGGGAAGTAGCCAACAAGCTCCGCAAATTCTTCTGGATTAGATCCGAAGATACTGACTATAAGGGGTGCTTCCCCTAAATATTTGCGAAGCTCTTCTCTGAACTTCTTGGCTCCCGGTGAAGCCAAGCCGACGGCGTTGATCAATCCATGGGAGTAATTTATCACTGTAGGATTTTTGTATCCCTCAACTTCTTTCAGTCCAACGCTCTTCGTCACTACCGCTCCCGCGTCCCTAGCGATAACATTTAAAGAAGCCGAGTAGCTCCCCAAAATACCACTTGCAAGAATAAGAGGATTTGACATCTTTATTCCGGCGATGCAGACTCTAAGCATTTCGGACATTCAAATCCTCCTGAGAACTTCAGATAACTTCTGATTTCCCTTTTCGAAGTACTCTACACTTTCGAGTATGAGTTTGTATAGGTCTTCCCTACTATCTCTCAGTTTTTCAGCCCATTCTTTGTATTTCTTTATGTGCTCCTCGTTATGTTCAATCCAGTGCTTCACCAAAACTTTGAGATTTTCCTCCATGACCTATTTAAGGTATCTGTTTATAAAATTCTTTGGATTTTTCTCCGTTATCATCTTAACTATTTTTTCGTCAAAATGCTCTCTCAGAGTATTTAGGGTCTCATCAGGTCTCCACCAGAGGATTGGAATTTCACTTCCGTAGAGTATTTTTTCTGGATATTCCAATACAATCTCAACGACATCCTCGCAAAAGAATCTAATCTTTTCGTTAATCTTTTCGTCAAAGATTTCCATCTTAACAAGAGCATTGGACGTATCCGTGAAGACATTCTTTCGAGCATCGAGATACTCCCGCAATCTTTTCGTCCTCCCAACGATCATGTGAGCCAAAATCACGGGGAAGGAATAATTGTAAACGAGTTCTTCAAACATCTCTGGGGATGAGTATTCGAAAGCATTATCTGGGAAATAACCAGTGTGGATATATAAGGGCTTTTTTAACTCATCAAGAACCTCGTAAATCTTCATAGCTTCCTTACTGTTGGGTTTGAACTTTTGAACGGGAGGATGCAATTTAAGACCATCAATACCCCGATCGAACATCTCATAGAGCAGTGATATATCGTTAAGGGGATGAAATCCAGAAAAAACGATGCAGTTATATCTTTCTTTCAGGTAAAGATTCCACTCCACAAGCTTTTCTGTCATTTCAGGTGTGATCGAATGTGTCAGGTTGAAAAAGATCTCAACTCCCATGCTTCTCAGCTTTTTCAATGCCTCAGTCCATTTGATCTTCATTCCCGGATTAAGTCGGTGCTTCTTTTCTATCCAGACGTAAAATCTCCACACTACTTCATCCGGATAGAGATGGACATGAGTATCAATGAGTTTCCCGCAATTCATATTGGAATTTTTTGTAGGAAGAGATAAAGGCTTTTTCAGCTTTCCATCAAAATTAGCGTAATCGTAAATTTCAATAATTTTTATAAGCTTTCTTAATCCAGATAAAATACTATGAAAAGGATATTTGTCCTCTGGATGTTAACCCTCTTGCTCGTTTTAATCACCATCGGTTGCGTTCAGCAACCGCAAGAAGAAACCCTTACTATTGGTGTAATCGTCCCAGAAACAGGGGTATTTTCAACGGCCGGAAAAGCCATGAAGAATGCTGCAACTCTTGCCGAAGAACACATCAACACGCTCGGCTTGTCAGAATACAAGGTCAAAGTTATATTTGCAGACGGTGGCTCAACTCCTGAAGAATCAAAAGCTGCCTTCATGGAGCTTTCATCCAAAGCAGATATAATCGTTGGAACTTATTCAAGCGATCAATCTGTCGTGTGTGCGGAAGCCGCAAAAGAAAATAAGAAGGTCTTTATAGCAAGTGTCGCTTCAGCGGAACAGCTCGAAAAGATGGTTTCAGAGGGAAATAAATACGTTTTCAGAAACGCGTATAACACATCTTACTGGGGATTGCTAGCGGCTGAGTTTTTGAGACTATCGGGAGCCGAGAGATATTACTTCGTGGGATACGATCCACTTAAGACATTCAATCAGGGTATGTTGAAAGAGATCGAAAAAGCTAACGTCACGAAGAAACTCGGTGAGACCTATTACTTAAGCACGAAAGTCTCTCCCAATGATTACTTAGAAAAAGCCGAAAAAGTCGCAAAAATCTTAGAAGACAGAGATGTCCTTGTATTGGGTGATCCTGGAGGGACTTCAGTCGGATTCGTTAAAGCTTACAGGAATGCTGGTGGCAAAGGGATAATTTACTCTGTCGGCGGCGTCCTTGCATTGCCAAAGACTCTAAGGGATCTGAACGAAAGCTATATAGCATTTCAGGCGGCTGCCCTCGAAGATATCGAGAAAACTGACCTAACAAAAAAGTACTTCGAGGACTACAAGGAGAAATTCGGTGAAGAAGCGAATAACTACGCCGGTATCCTAACATACGACGCCGTTTTGATAGCCGCACAGGCATGGGCTGAAGATACCGAAAAGACAATTAAAAAGCTTGAAACCGGAGAATTCAAAGGAGCATCCGGCATCTACAGATTTAACGAAAACCATCAGGCTCTATGGGGTAGTGAGGACTTAAAAGGAGTTATTGGAGAATTCGTTAATGGAAGTATCCTGATCGTATATCCAGAGAATTTGAAAACGTCAGATGTCGTATGGCCTTAAGCTTTCTTTACAATTTTTTTGTTATCTCAGTAATGGCTTTGATGATCTCCCTAAATTTCAGACTTTCCAAATTCCTTAATCTTTCATTGGCGGGATTTTTCGCCGCTGGAAGCTACATAGCTTACTTTTATCCGAATCTGATAGCAGCCCTGATTTTGGGAGGGTTATTCGGATTCGGATTGTCCCTCATTATAATGAAGTATTGCGAAAGCGTTATAGAGGCAACGATCTCCAGCCTTGGTTTCGGTCTTCTTATCGAGAGAATTCTCTATTTTATCCACGAATCGTCTTACTATTATATTTTAAATTATGATCTCTCATGGCTTTCGATTCCCGCAACCCTTACGGTGTTTGCCGTGATCTTGTTCCTTTATCTTACGAAGAACATTGGATTAAAACTGAAATTTGTAGAGAGTGACATTGAACTGGCAGAGATTTACGGCGTAGATACGACAAAAATAAAATACATGGTGATAATCCTAACTTCAGCAACCGTAACATGTTTCGGATTCATATACGCATCTCTTTTAGCAATTACACCGACTATCGGCTTCGGTTATCTGATATCTGGGATAATCGTATCCGCATTTGCCGCACAATTAAAGCTTAACGGAATCTATCATTATGTGTCCGTCATAGCATTATCTTTCGTTCTAACGAGAATCTTCGGGGTGATACTTTGAAAAGAATCGCCGAGATATCAGTTATACTGCTAGTAGCTCTTACCTCGTATTTCGCGGGATCTTTTTATAGATGGCTATTCGGAATCATGGCGATATACGCCATTATCACGATCTCCTGGAATCTTATGAAGACCATTGGAAGACTAAGTATGGGTCACGCTCTACTCTTCGGACTTCCTGCTTATATCTCGGCAATGGGTTATCAGTATTCCGTTGAAGCATCTATATATCTCTTCCCTATCACGATTATTTTATCGGGAATTCTCTTTTTTGTCTTTTCAAAGATTACCGGAAAAACTGCTTTCGTATTCCTGACCTTTATAGCATCCATTATGCTCTGGATCTTAACACCAAAAATCGTAATCGAAAAAGATGGTATTCTTGTAGGAGGTGAGGTTGGATTCAATTTCTTTAACGTTCATTTTCACAGTATTTTCATTCTTTCGGTAATTTCCCTCATAGTGATCTATCTTTTTACAGCAGAGATAACCTCATCGCGTTTCGGATACTTCATGAAAGCTGTCGGAGATGATGAAACCGCCTCAAAGGCTGTTGGGATAAACGTAGATAGAGTAAAGCTTATAACAATCATGTATTCCTCGGTTTTGGCAGGATTTGCCGGGCTACTTTACGCCTTGGATTTTGGACACATATCTTACGAGGTATTCTCTGTGGAGACCTCAATCTTTCCCTTCGTAGCATCTCTGCTTTCCGGAGGGAATCTGTTTCTCTCAGTTCTATCAAGTTTTTTCTTAGTATTGCTAAAGAGATCTCTCAATTCGGTATATCCCGGACTTATGGATGTTTTTTACGCTCTCGTTCTCGTATTCTCTCCGAAAATAGGGGGATTCGTCTATGTTAAAGGTAAAAAATTTATCAAAAAGCTTTAACGGTCTTATGATTTTAAAAAACATAAATTTAGAAGTAAAAGTAGGGGAAGTTATCGGGATATATGGCCCGAATGGTAGCGGTAAGTCCACCCTTTTAAAGTGCATAGCGGGATTAGAAAAACCGGATTGTGGGAAGATCATTTTGATGGAGAGAAACCTTACTGACCTTAAGCCATGGGAAGTTGTCGATGCCGGCGTCGTTTACGCTTTCCAAATTCCGAGACCCTTCAGAAGTATGAGCTTTCTTGAAAACGTGGCAACACCACTCATGAAGTCTTACAATAGGGATAAAGCCCTTAAGTTAGCTTGGGATATTTTAAGTAAGTTCGAACTTGAAGATTTGGCAAACAGAAAGGCTGAAAAACTTTCTCAGGGAGAGACAAAGCTCCTTGAGATTTTAAGAGCTTACGCCACGAACCCTCACATCATGCTTTTGGATGAACCCTTCGCGAGCTTGGATATGGAGAACGCTCTGAGATTGAAAAGCAAATTAAAAATGATGAAAGAGGAGGGTCAATCAATGATAATCACCACACATAGAAAGAAGATCATCTCCGATTTGGCTGAAAGATTTTACAAACTCGAAGGGGGGGTTCTCATTGCTGAAAGCTGAGGGGATAAGCGTAGTAAGAGACGGAATAACGATATTAAATGACGTGAATTTTACGATCGATAAGGGGGAAATCGCCCTGATTATAGGACCAAATGGTAGCGGTAAATCTACCCTCTTTAAGGCTATAATGGGTCTCATAGAATACAGGGGAAGGATTGTATTGGATGACGAAGACATTACGAGAAAAAAACCCCATGAGAGATTTAGAAAGGGTATCGTGATGGCTCCTGAGAGAATGAGATGTGCTTTGGATTTAACCGTTGAAGAGAATATCGAAATCTCGGGAAAATTCGAAGATGCCGTTAAGATATTCCCAGAGCTTAAGAAATTGAAAAACAGAAAAGTTGAGAAATTGAGCGGTGGCGAGAGACAAATGGTTGTTTTTTCGAGAGCTTTAATTTCGAATCCGAAATATCTATTATTAGATGAACCTTTTCAGGGTGTATCAGATGAAATATGCAACAGAATGGTAGAAGAAATAAATAAAAGAAGAAAAAGCACTGGTATCACTATAATCTCCCACGACAAAATAGAGGAGATTGCAGAAATCTCCAACAAAATCTACCTCATGGTTGCTGGAAAGATTAGAAAGGAGTTCTCGGGAGATGAAGTCAAAAAGCTTGAAAAATATATAGTAATCTAGACGACATATATTGCAGGTTTTCCAGGCATTGAAGCTCTTTTTTTCTCTTCAGGGACTTTTTCTGGATCTATAACAACTTTTAGAGACGTTTCCTGCTCGATGAATTCTCTGTTTTCGTTAATAACTTCAAATTCGTTTATATCCGTGAACTCGATTTTTTCCTTGAACACTCTTTTTACGAAGCTCTGAACTTCTTTTGCAATTTTTCTAAGTCTTTCGTCCTTCATTAGGGTTTCCATAACTTCTTTCATGTTCTTGTTTTCAATAACCGCCGCGACAACATATTTTTTCCAATCCTCGGCCACAGCAATGTAGACTGTGCTTCCATCTTTAACAAACTTTTTAACCTCGTTTATATCATCTATTAGCATCTTAAGGTATTCTTCTTCTTTTTCAACAGTTTCGTCCACTTTGCTCTCGTCGAACTCCGGATATCTCTCAAGGCTGATGAATGTGTCGTGCCTGCGGTGCCATATCTCCTCACAGAGATGGGGAACGAAAGGTGTCAGAAGCTTAAGCCAGTCATCGAATATTATGTCGAGATTTTTGCCTCCCCTTCTCAGATACCATCTAACATCGTTCATTACTTCGAAGAAGGCAGTATTTATGGCGTTTCTTGTCTGAAGTTTGTCCATCGCCTCCCTTGTTTTCTTAATAGCCTTCTGGAATCTACTAAGAAGCCATCTGTCGATTTTCTCTATCCTTCCTGTCCCCTTGCCGTAGAACTTTTCAGCTAACGACATCAGTCTTGAGAGATGGGCTGAAAGATTCTCGACTTCCCGTCTCCTCCAGTCAGCATCGCTGTCGTATTCGGCGGCATGAAGGATGTACATCCTCGTTACGTCAGCTCCAAAATCTTCAACGGCTCTTTTCATCGTCAGAAGGGGTCCCTTGCTCTTACTCATCTTTTTTCCTTCAAGACTGACGTATCCATTTACGGCGATAGCTTTTGGCCAGTACTTTTTGGGAAATATCGCTACGTGATGGAAGAGATAGAACAGCAGATGATTTGCAACTAGATCTTTCCCGCTACTCCTTAAATCAACGGGATACCAGTATTCGAACTCCTCCCTTATCCTCTTTAAGAGATCAGCATCAAGACCAGATTTGTTCGCGACCTCCTGTAGATCCCCGATTCCAAGAAAAACGTAATCGAAAAACTCTGAGATGAGATTCTCAGCCTTTAGCGATCCTTCATTGACGTATTTCGCTATAATGTAGTAGGCCATGTAAATGGTTGAGTCAGAAAGACTTTCAATCAGCCATTCCTTATCCCAAGGTATTCGGGTTCCTAAACCCTTCCTTCTTGCACAGGCTTTATCTTTCAGCCATTCAATTTTGTTACGGAACTCCTCTTTGTAGTGATCTGGGATTATTGTCATCTCCTCCAGCCATTCGAGGACTATCTGTTTCCATTCCCTGTTTGAATAATTTATAAACCATTGATCCTTCACAACCTTAACTACGCATTTAGTTCCACATCGGCAGATGACTGGCTTCTCACTGAATTCGTAAAAGACATCAGCTAATCCCCTTTTAATGAGATCATCATGAACTCTGTCTTTTGCAACTGAAACAGGCATTCCTCCGTAATCAGTATTATCAAGCATAATTCCTTTGTGGAATTCCTTTCTGTATAGGATTTTGGTAGCCTTCTCAAGTAGATCTTTCTGCTTTATGCTCTCAATTCCGAGTTCCTTAATAATGTCCTTAGCTGGGATCTCGTGCTCTTCATCTTCAATCCTTATCAGGACTATCGGCTTAATATCCTTCAGAATCTCCCCGAAAGATGTTTTTTCAAGCTCTTTTAGTGCAATATAATCGAAGGGTGCATGAGCGGGAACACTCATAACTACTCCTGTAGCGTTGTCTGTATCGACAAAGTCGGCTGGAAGAATTGGCACTTCTCTGCCATTAACTGGATTTACTACAAATTTTCCGAAGAATTCGTTCGCATCCACTTCCTTGATGAACTTGACATCCTTGTCTAAGTACTGTAACTTCTCAAAAGCCTCTCTGCTTACGATCCATTTTTCTCCGTTAACCAGAGCTATTACGTATTTTGTCAGTTTTAACCAGATGTTTGTTACACCGTAAATTGTTTCAGGTCTCAGAGTGGCACATGGAAAAATGAGGTCTCCGTGCTTGAACTTGATCACCGTGAACTCCACAATAGTAGCCTCCTCCCCTGTTAGGAGATCGTGATCTTCTACAGGATTGTCGTCGTAGGGACAGTATCTCACGGGATGACTTCCCTTAACGATTAATCCCTTCTCCTTCAGCTTCCAATACTGCCATTCAATAAACCTCTGGTAGCACTCATCTGTTGTCGTGAATTTTCTCCTCCAATCTATGGAGTATCCTATCATTTTTAAAGCTTTTTCAGCCTCTTTTGAGAAGTATTCCACGATCTTTTCGGGTGTCGTCAGCTCTAAGAGATCCTCGAGTGGGACGTCGTGATACTTCGTGTAAACTTCAATCGTTCTTTCATCCCTCTTCGCTATCAGCTCTGCTAATCCGATTATCGGGGTTCCGGTTACGTGGAAACCCATAGGAAACAGGACGTTGTAACCAAGCATTCTTTTGTATCTCGCCACAGCATCGCCTATCGTGAATGTTCGAGTGTGACCTGCATGGAGATTACCGTTAAGATATGGATAGGGAATTGTGATAAAGAATTTTTCACGCTCAGAAATCTCGGGTTGAAATATCCTTGCCCTTTCCCACTCTTCCTGCCACTTTCTCTCGATTTCTCTGAAGTCCATGAATGAAGTAAAATAGTTGTTTAAAAATATTTACTCAATTTTTCTCCAAAAAAGGGAGAGATCAAATAGATGAAATTAAGTAAAAAAACCAAATAAGCAAAGGTCTCATTAACCAGAGCGCCTCCTATAACTATCGCTGATATCAAGAGGGGTAATCTATTTCTGACTTTCTTATACTTTAGTTCGCTTATCATAAAAAACGCCAAAATAAGGCTAAGAATTCCCGCATATAATTCTCCAGAAATCATTAACAGAGAGATTACAAGTAAGGAAGAAGACGTTATCGGGAATCCGATAAAGTATTCGGTTTTTTCTGCAGTAAATCTTGCAAGTCTGAACATTCCTGCAAAGAGATATGCTAAAGAGTAAAAAGGAATGAAAAAGGATGTTGCCACTCCAAAAGAAGTGAAATCCGCTAGAGAATCCATGTATCTTCCGTATTTTCCGGAGTATCCCTTTCTCGCAAGATAGCCGTCAATCCCATCCATTAAAGCCGATGCAAATATGTAACGAGGTTCGTTGAAAATTATTGCGAGGAAACCAAAAAGAACATTGAAAAAGGAAAAGTAATCCGCTATATCAACGTTTCTCATTTTTTCACCGCAACAGTCTCTCCAGCTTTTACTTTTTCACCCTTTTTTCTTACAAATCTGTATTTTTCAGGAATCTCAAGAACTGTTTTCGAACCGAAAACAATCATTCCAATCTTCTGTCCTTTTTTAATCCTTTCACCCGTTCTTACATAGCACAAAATTCTCCTTGCGAGAAATCCCGCAACAAGCTCCACTCTGAACAGACCATCCTCATTTCTTATAAAAATTATGTTTCTCACATTCTTTTTCTCTCTGAATGCTGGGAGAAAACTGCCCCCTAATTGCTCTACTCTTTCAACAACACCATCGCATGGAGATATGCTGACATGGCAGTCAAGGAGACCCATGAATATTTCCAGTCTTTTATCGTCTACGTAGATTATTTTACCGTCTGAAGGAGCAACGATGCCATCCTCCACAACTCTTCGAGGCTCTCTAAAAAAGAAAAGCGTGAACAAAATCATTGTTATGAAAAGGATAGACAAGAGGGGATAGATAAAGAGAATTATCAAAAACAATATTAAGAAGACCACGATCAGTCTCAGTCCGATTTTCTCCATGTTCTCACCAGTTCGTTTTTCAGATTAACAATCATATCCGCTACTTCGGGCAAAATTTTGAACACCCCTAAAGAAATTAAAATAAGCGCAAAAGTTGCAAGCACCTTAGATATCACGTGGTGTGCTACGTAAAAACTGTTTTCACCAAACCAGTTTTCACCAAATGCAGCCACAATAAAGATGTTTCTTAAAAGATTTAACACATAAATTACGGGAACCGAGATGAGGAATGCTGCGATTCTTCTCCTTATCTCGGCATTTACCGAAAAGAGAATCGCTGAAAATAATGCCATACTCTCAATTCCCGTGCATGCGAGAATTATCTCGACCCTTCTCCCGTTATAGTAGATGAAGTTGTCAGAAGATGTGAATTCAAAACCGAGTGAATTCGCAAGATTGACAGTCATAAAGATTGTGTGTTTGATTAACATATCCTTCAAAAGGGGGATTGTGAAAAGGAAGTATATCAGTGAAGATACGGCGGCGAGGATTGTCACCATAACAAAAACCACACTACCCGACTTTAAGATTGTTAATGCTATTAGAGTAAAGAAAACGAACGCCAAAAACATGATCGATGTGTTGTAATAATCATAAATGCTGAGATAGTAGGGAATTTTTTCTAACCAGATTAAGGCAAAAAGCAACCACGAAAGGAAACCGACTATCCTCAATCTTGTTAGGACATAAAGGATCATGATTGCTATTACTACAAAGACGAACATGATTCCTAAGATTTATTTACTGCATTTAAGATATTCGCATGTGGATCTACACATTCACAGTAAGTACTCTGACGGGAAATCAAGCATAGAAGAAATAGCTAAAAAAGCTAAGGAAAGGGGATTAAAGGTTATTGCAATAGTGGATCATTCTTCAGAGCACCCTCTCGGTCTAAACGAGAAAAAAGCTAAACTAAGAGAACTCGAGATAAAAAATGCTGAGGAGAAATACAGTATAAGGATCTTAGACGGGGTTGAGTGTGGCATCCTTGAAGATGGGAAGATCCAAAAGCCGAATCACGATTTCGATTTGATAATTGCATCAGTCCACAGCTACTTACCCGTTAAAGAATTCTACAAAAGGGTAATCAAGTGCATAAAGACTCAAGAATTTCACGTTTTGGGACATCTTCACGCTGAGATGTTCTACGCCGGTAGGATCGAGGAACTCGACACTGAGATAATAGATCTACTCATTGAGAACGGGATCGCCCTTGAACTGAATTCACAGCATCACGCTCCTCCAGAGGACTTTCTTGAGTTGTGCGTAGATAAGAAATTAATCTACTCAATTGGCAGCGACGCTCATCATCCCGAAAGAATAGGCGATGTTTCATGGTCAAAAAAAATGGCGAAGATTTATCTACGAAAAGGTCTAACAATTTTGGATGAAGTGCATAACTTTGACGGTTGATGCCATAATCCCTTATAAGGGAGGTATCGTTCTGATAAAAAGGAAAAACGAACCTTTCAAAGGATACTACGCTTTACCGGGAGGTATTGTCGAATACGGTGAAAGGGTAGAAGATGCCGTCGTAAGAGAAGTCAGGGAGGAGACAGGGTTGGAATGCAAAATAAAAAAACTTGTCGGCGTTTATTCAGATCCTGAAAGAGATCCAAGGGGACATTTCGTTAGTATCTGCTTTTTAATGGAAGTTGTAGGTGGAGAGCTGAGAGCTTCGAGTGATGCAGAGGACGTAAAGATATTTAAGCTGAAAGAGCTACCTAAACTTGCTTTCGACCACGAAAAGATGATAAAAGATGCGGAGGTGCTGCTTAGTGGAGTTCTGTCCTAAGTGCAAAAGTATAATGATATTCATTGGTAACAAAGCCATTTGCAGAAAATGCGGATACGAAAAAATATTAGAAGAGGAAAAAGAAATAATAAGTGTCGCTAAGAAAAATAAAGAAGAAATCCCGGTGATAGAGGGGGAGAACGTCAAAACCCTACCGACAACCAATGTCGTCTGCCCGGCATGCGGGAACAGAGAAGCTTACTGGTGGTTGAGACAATTAAGAGCGGCAGATGAAAGTGAAGTCAGATTTTTCAGATGCACAAAATGTGGAAAGACCTGGAGGGAATACGATTAGGAGAAGCCACTTGATATTATCACCTTCATAGCCTCCTCAACACTCATGTCGAGATAAGCCTATAGCATATATACCTCTCCTTGGATATTCAACAAGAACAACACCCTTCAATTTACCCGTTCCGGATTCGAGCAAAGCTTTCAAAGCTTCTTTAATACCGATATATATTGCTCTGAGAACTGGGATTTTTCTAAGGATCTCCTCAAATCTGTTGATTATTTTTTGCCCAACTGCCAGTTTTCCGATAATACCTGCAATAAAGATTAGCACGATTATGATTAAAAGACTAAAACCCGGAAAGTAGTTTTTTGTAAAAGGTTTTAAAAGGGAATCAAGGTAACTTACGACCCAGTATATTAACAGGACTACGGCAGCTAAGGGGATAAAGATGAGAAGACCAGTTATGAATATGTTTCTAACTTTATCCAGCATGCATTCAAATAATAATTGGCGGATATAAGCTTTCTCTTAGAAAGACATAAATATTTCTAAAAGAGTCAAATTCTATGTTTCTCTCACTTTCAAATCTAAAAGGTTTAACTTAGAACAATTTTATTTTAAAGACATTATCATAAGAATTATTATAATAAGAAAAAAATTTAAATAGTAAGATAATTAACGATCATTTGTGATGGATATGGAGAGGGAAAGAAGAGAGGAGAAGGAAGTCGAAGAGGTTGGAAAGAGAATCAAGGTGTTCTTTACTGGTTGATGCAGGCATTAAAAATTTTTAAAATTTTTAAATATTCAGTAAAACCCTCTACTATTTTATTTCCAATTCCCTTAGTTCCTTTTATCGTAGGTCTTTATGCGGGGGGATTTAAGGGCGCGCTAAGCACAATCATCCTGACTTTTCTGTTTTATCCAGCCGTAAATTTGTGGAATCATATTAACGATGCTGAGGAGGATGTCGCCGCCGGGAAAGACAACCCCTTTACGGAGAAGGGGGAAAGAATCCTCGGATTGCTCTTAGTTTCCTTTCTCTATCCGATATCTTTTTTCCACGTTTTAGTGACATCTAAAAGCTTTGGTGTCTTTTTGTTCTTTATCGCAGCCCTTATGACTTTTCTTTATTCGGATAACATGATAACAAAACTTAGACTTAAAAAACATTACGTTACCGAGCTTTTAACTTACATTTTAACAGTTCCCTCCTTCTTATTAGCCCTCTACGATGTTGTTAGGCCCATCGATTCCAACGCTTTAATCCTCACCCTCGCATTAACCTTCTTGCTTTTATCAACCGTTGTTTTAAAAGACTTCAAGGATATTAGTGAGGACAGAGTAGCCGGTTTAAAGACCTTGGCGATTGTTTATTCCCCACAAACGTTACTAAAGATTTTCTTCTTTCTGTTATTAGGATACTTCTTTATGCTTTTCGTTATCTCGGTTATTATCTCCCCGAAATACTTGATCACACTTCTTCCCTTAGTTGGCATCTTATATTCGGCAAGAGAGTTCATTAGAGAGAATTGGGAGGTTTCTTTGAAGATTGTCAAATCCATTAACGTTGCAATAATTTCAGGAATTCTTTCTCTAACGCTTTTCGGAGTCGCGCAACTCTAAGAGAATGGTTGTTCCCGATCCGTTGTAATAGATGTTTCTACCATTTTCCGAAAGGAAATTCTCCCCCGACTTAACAAATGCTGAAGGACACGATGTAAAAACTAAGAAGAAATTTTTCTGATTTTCGGAAAGCCATTCGTAGATTCTGTAGACTTCTCCCCTGTATTCGAAAAGAGCCGAATGATCTACGAAAAATATTTTCTTTCTCTCCGGACTAACATCAAATTTAACAAAATCTGCGGGATCAAAGGCAAGAACCTCTCCGACAACTAAAGCTTCACCAAAAAACTCCTCCAAGTCAAAAAAACTTATGTAAAGGTTTAATGGTGTGCTTAACAATCCAAGAGATGCTGAGCCGAAAGTTTCCTTATTTATGAAGGCTAAGCCGTAAGGAGTGACCGTTTTGAAACCCTCCTTTTCGAGTTTTTCAATAAAATTCCCTTTTTCTATTTCTTTAAGTCTAAGACGTTTAACGTAATTTTTGACGGACGTTCCATCTATTTCGGCGAGAATAACGCCGGCTTTCTTAACATTAACAAAATCCTTCGCAGCAAACTGCTTTTTGATTACGTTAAGGGTTTCTTCGTAGCTTTTTCCCTTTTTCATAAATACATCTTTGAAATGGATATCTGCATTCTTGAATCCCAATACAAGAACGTTCCTTCCGATGGGTTCGAAATTGTGAAGGATAAGTGGTGTGTTCTCTTTTGCCTCCATAGGTACTATATTGACGGAGCCCACAGGAATTCCCGCTTTTGATAGTATTTTTAACACTCTATTTATCGGGATAACTACCCTGTTTCTCAGCAACCATTCAGAGTGGATACGTGCAAATATCAATCGTTTAGTGGCTTGATATAGGGTGGTGTAAAGTTTATCTCTCGCAAGCCCCTTTAAAAGCTCAATTTTTGACGGAAAGTATAGGAGTGGATAGACAGCCAATGCACAGTCATATCCTCTCAGTCTTTCAGCTATCTTTTCAAGCTCTTTTTCAAGGATCCCATCACCTGTCTTGAAAATATCAACCCTTTCATCAAAGAGAAGCAGAGAAATACCACTACTATATATTGCTTTTTCATCTCCAAAAGCTTCAACAAAAAAGCATACTGAATCAAAATCTATAACATCTTTTAAGAATTTCAGGACGTTGTTATGTTTTCCATAAAAGTTAGTAGAAAAGAAGATGAAAGAAAATTTTGGGTCGAAATCAAGTTTGTTTAACTTCTCGCTCAAATATTTCACGCATTTATCATCAATCCGAGGGTAAACTACTGCTTTAAAATTCATTGAGTAGGATCTCTCTTAACTCGTTTATAATCCTTTTTATTTCTAACTCCACCCTGAAATCTGCTGAAGGATTTGATAAAGCTACTAAAACCAGAGTTTTCGTTATTGGATAAAGTTTTACCTTTAATTCTTTTATTTTTATAGAAGTATCATCAAGATTTTGGTTGAAAATATAACTCAGCAGTGTTTTTATTTGATTTTCAAGGACGTATAAATGTTCAAGAATTTTCCTGTTTTCCTTTAGATTTGAAGCTATGGGCACTCCGTCAACCCTGTAGATAATGACACCATCAATTGAAGGATCTTCAGAAATTGTTCTAAGGACTTCTTTTAGCCTCCATATCATATATTCTCACAACCTTCTCGATGAATTTTTCCGTGACTTCTACTTGCTTTGCTAAAAATTCTAGTTTCTCTTTTAAGTCTTCAGGAATATTCAAACTGTTTATATATTCCAAAATTTTTTTGTCGCTTGGCTTAAAATCGATGTCACATTCAACAACAATCCCTAAGCCCGGCAGAATCCGATAGGGATACACACCCTCAGCATGCCACGATGCTCTGTGCTTAATGATCTCAATAGTCCTACTGAAGGGTTCTCCGTATTTTATATTTTTTAAGTAGATGACAGAATCAGCCAAAAAAACAGGTAACGCAACTTCGGGTAAGCTCAGGGATCCCGTAAATCTCTCTTCAATCGTAACGAGAGTGGTTCCATTTGCTTTTAGCTGCTCGAAAAACCAGTTTAAATCATTTCTTTGAGAAAAATCTATCGGAGCAATTAGCGGTGTTAAGGAATCTATTACAATTCTTGTATTTTCTTCGGCGTTTTTCTCAATGAAATTCAACAGATCTTCGTTTATATAATCTATCATATTTGCTTTGCTTCTTGTTGCCACTATCCTACCATCTTCCATAGCCTTCATCAACTGCCTCCAGCCTAATGACTCTGCGAGTGTTATGAGGGATTTTGCATCGACTTCGAATGAGATGTAAATCCCCTTTTCATCATTTTCGACACCTTTAAGAAGATATTGAAGAGCGAAAATAGTTTTTCCAGTTCCAGCGGCACCTACGATAACATTAACGGTGTTTTTACGAAATCCACCTCCAAGGAGAGTATCCATTCCAAGCACTCCAGTTTTGACTCTCATCAGCCTAAGAATAATTAAGATTTATAAAAGGTTTTTCGTAGGGTGGGGTGATGAAAGAGCTATAGCGGGGCGTGGATTTGAACCACGGATCTGCGGGTTATGAGCCCGCCGGGATTACCTGGCTACCCCACCCCGCTTCAGTAAAATGTTGCTCTCACTGTATTTAATTTTTGTGTTCAGCAAAATCTTTATACGATCCAAGTAAAAGCGAATTAATGCTCTCAAATTTTAGAGGGTGTCTGCTCGGACTTGCAATAGGTGATGCTCTCGGTAGGATCGTCGAAGGAATGAGCTATGAAGAAATAAAAAATAAATACGGGTCTATATACGATTATCTTGGCGAAAAAGTCGAATGGACCGACGATACCGAGCAAGCTCTGCTTTTAGCGGAATCCATAGCTTCCACTATATACTTTTCTCCAGAAGACTTCGCAAACAGATTGAAAAATATCCCTCTGTCAAAGCTTTACGGACCCACATCATCCGAGGCTATAAAAAGGCTTAAAATGGGATACTCATGGAGAGAAAGCGGTATTCCGTCGGACACAGATGGTGCCGCAATGAGAGTTGCCCCTATAGGTCTTGTCTATCATTTCAATTACAACATCGTGGAGGATTATGCAGTCATCTCTTCGATGATAACTCATAAGGGGAAAGCTGCAATTGGCGGAGCTGTCGCTGTGGCGATCGCAATCGCATGTGTGATTAATGAAGACGATAGAATACTTGAAGAGATTCTAAAAAGAACAGAAAAATACGACAGTTTTCTTGCGGAGAAAATAGAGTATGCATACGAGATAAGGAATGTAGATCTTGAAAAGGCTGTTAAATCTTTGGGAAATTCGATAATGGCGTTTGATGCAGTCCCTCTTGCATTTTACTGCTATTTCTCTTCAAAGACCTTCGAGAAAGCTGTGACGAAAGCAGTTAATGCTGGAGGAGACACGGACACGATCGCAGCGATAGCCGGTGCGATTAAAGGGGCTGAAGTTGGTGAAGAAGGAATCCCGGAAAAGTTTAAAAGAATTAAAAAAGAAAAGATCATTAAAGCAGCGAACAAGCTATATCAGGTCTATCTAAAGATATTGTCTAGCCTTTCATCATCTTGACAAATTCGTAAGCAGATGCCGCTGCTACAGCTCCATCTCCGCAGGCGGTGACTATCTGCTTAAGGGGATTATCGCAGCAGTCTCCCGCAGCAAAGACACCTTCTACATTTGTCCTTTGTTTTTTGTCAACTTTTATGTATCCAGCAGAATCTCTTTCGACGCCTAAATCCATTACGATATCTGTTGCTGGCCTTATCCCAACGGATATGAAGACTCCATCCACATCAAGGACGGTCTCCTCGTTGGTAATCCTGTTAAGAAGGACAACCCTTTCGACTCTGACACTTCCTTCTATCTTTCGAACGAGGCTGTTCCATATAATGGGGATATTTCTCTTGAAAAGTTCGTTCTGCAACGCTTTTTCTGCGCGCAATTCATCCCTTCTGTGGACCAAAATTACATCGCATCCTAGATCTTTTAGATAAATGGCGTCTTCCACAGCGCTATTTCCTCCACCTACAACAAGAACTTTCTTTCCTTTGAAAAAGTGTCCATCACATGTGGCACAGTAACTCACACCTCTGCCTAAGAATTCTTTTTCCCCCTCTACGCCGAGTTCTCTGTGCTTTCCGCCAGTTGCGATGATTAAGGCGATAGCCCGATAGGTATCATTTTCCGTCATCACTATGAATTTTCCATTCTCCTTTCTTAATTTCAAAACCTTTTCGAATTTGTATTCTGCTCCAAACTTAATTGCTTGATTTTTCATTTTTTCGAGCAATTCAAAACCAGTTCCTTCAAATCCCGGGTAGTTTTCCACCTTAGGTGCCAAAGATAACTGAGATATGGGATCTACTGTGTCAAAAAAGGCTACTTTCAATCCGTATCTCGCAGCATACAGGGCAGCTGTGGTTCCGGCTGGGCCAGCACCTACAATGATAACGTCGTATTCCTCCATTTTATCACCAATTAATTTTTATATAACTTTAAGTTTATGATTGTTATGAGTTACCTAAGCAAAAACGATTTGTTAAAAAAGTTTGGCGATATTCGTTGGATATCACCCTATGAAAGGGTTATCGCAATGACTGATGGAAATCTTATCGAGTTACACGAATTTCATGCGAGAGGTAAGTGTTACGGAGGGGCTGCTTGGGAGGTTTACCACTACCAAAGAGTGAGCCCGCTCATACTGAGTGCAAGAAGAGAAGGTGCCCGAAACATTTTCGTGATCAAGCCCGGTAAAGCTGAGCTGAAACTAATCCCCGGAATTGCCGGAGCGGGTATAGAGGAAGTCGTAATAAATAAAGAGATCGAAATAACTTACAGTGGGCTGGCAGGTGCTGGGATTGCCGCAACAGTTTGTCGCGGTTTAGCAGATGGTGTCGAGGGGATTGAGATAATTCAGGTAGGCGGTGGAGGAAAGCTTGGAAAAGCTAAGATAAAGCTGAAACCATACAGAAAGGTCGTAATCGGTGTTGACGATACGGACAGCTATGATGGGGGAGCCACTTGGTCTCTTGTCAATGAGATTGCCTACAAACTTGAGACAAAAGGATTGGGTTATTATTTAATGCACACGATAACCCAGCTTTATACGAAAACACCCGAAAAGACGACAAATTGCGTATCCATTTCGGTTACCTTTGCGACCGAAAATGAAGGAAAGCTTGTGAAAGCTTTTGAAAAAGAGCTAAAAGAAAACACATTAAGCGATGAAACGGCTATGGCAGTCTTCAGAAGAATAGATATTCCGGAGGATCTAAGAGAATATGGTAAGAACGTTAAATCGAGGATAGTTAAAATCGAAGAAGCATATGAGATTGCCGAAAGATTGGGAATTGAGACAATTAAGATAACAGGGGAACGGGGGATAATTGGGGCGATTGCCGCACTTGCATTTTCAAATTCTCCAGATGATGCCGTGATTGTTTATGCTTGATTATCAGACAAAAGCAGAGCTAATAGTCCTTGGAGTTAGGACGGATTTGGAACCGCTCAGACGAGGCGGAGGAGGACCAATCGGCGGGATAAGTTTTCGGGTAAAGGAATCTACAGTATCAGCACCCGTAAAACAGTGGTATGTCCGAAATTCACCTTATCATATAACGGAAGGTTACCTCTACAAGCTCGACAAAAGGATTGGAAAAGTTGAACTACCTAAGGCGGAATACTACTCCCACAAAGTTAACGGGATTCCTGCTGGAAGGATTGTAGCCCTCGATGGTTACGATGCATTGGTGAGTGCAGTTTCGAGAAGATGCATTTACTGGAAAGATAGGAGATGCATATTTTGTTCGATTCAAGAGAATTTAAAGGAGGCTGTCGTAGAGAAATCCGCAGAGATAATAGCCGAAGTTGTTAAAATAGCTTATGAGGAGGACAAAAACAGGCATCTTACTTTAACGACCGGGACGGTTAATCCGACAGATAAGGGGTCTCTGAGACTTGCAGAAGTCACGAAAATTGTCAAAAAAGAGATAGATATCCCTATACATGTTCAGGTGGAGCCGGTTGACAGAAAATACATTGAGATACTCTATGAGTCTGGAGCAGACACAATCGGGATTCATGTGGAAACTTTTGATGAAAAAATCAGACCTCACATTATTCCAGCTAAACCCGGTATCGACGAATATATCAAATGCTGGGAAAATTGTGTTGATATCTTTGGAGAGTGGAAAGTATCATCATGGCTTCTGATAGGTTTGGGAGAAAGCCTAAAAAGTGTTATTGAAGGATTTAAAAAAATGGCTGAAAAAACTGTTGTTCCATTTATCGCACCGTTTAGACCTTCCCCTTCATCAATGTTGAATAGACCTGATCCAAATTATGTCAAAAAAGTCTACTCCGAGATTTTGAGATTAGATAGGGATATCAATTTGAAAAAATTTTCCGCCGGCTGTCCCCGTTGTAACGGTTGTTCTGCAATTGGTGAACTTTTTCTTTAATACTCACTTTAACTTTAATCTAAACAAATTTATAATTTTGATAAATGTATTAAATTTAATTATTATTTTTTTAGACATTAGTGGTTATATAATATTTAATATTATTCCTAGCAATTGTCTATACAATAATCAATATTTAAGATATATTAAAATCAAAATTTTGAATTAAATTCTCTAATTAAATTAGTCCAAAAATTGTGGAATACATGTAGTTTCGGCTGACCTAAATAACAGACATTTGGGAAGTCGATTGTTCCAAAAATTATAGGAATATGAAGTAGACAACGCATGTATCCCCCCTTAACTGCATGAGTCTCTCGAAGTCTCAAAATACTCACATATCATCTTCAGAGATAGTCTAAAAATTTTGGAATAAATGAAATTTATGATTGCTTTAATAAAATTAAAAAATTTTATACTAAAATAATTTAAAAATAATTAAAAAAATGAATATTAAAATTAAATTGATAATTCCAAATAGAGATACAAACTACTGTATATTTTATCAGACAAAAATTAAACTATATTTATAAAAATAAATAATTACTTAACTGTTGATGTTCCGAAAAGTGAGTGATAAAGCGATAAGTTTTAAACCCTGAAAATTCAGAATAATATTATGAAAGCTCCCTACAAAAGGGAGTATAAGCAAAGCAGCAGTAGAGGTAAAGACTACATAATAAGATGTGATGGATGTGGAAGAAAAGTCCCCCGATTTAAAACCTTCGTGAATTATGAGGGTTTCAGACTTGATCCCGAGCTTACAAGAATGATTGGTAGGAAAAACATCCATACATTCACGTTAAAAAAGCATTACTGCCCTAAATGTGCGAGAAGTCTCGGTATTGTTCAGCCCGGAAAACTTGGAAAAAGAAGAAAGACTTAGAGCTCAAAACTCTCTCCCGGCTTAAGAATGACAACCTTGGTTCTAGTTTTTTCTTCCACTTTTTTCTTAAATATCTCTGGATTCGTTTCAATCACTGGGAAAGTGTTGTAATGCATGGGAATAGCATACTTAGGTCTAACGAATTCCACGGCTTTAACAGCCTCATCAATACCCATTGTATACCAACCGCCAATAGGGACAAGCATTACGTCTGGTTTGTACAGCTCCCCAATCAGTTGCATGTCCATGAATACATCAGTGTCCCCGCAGTGATATACTTTGACGCCGTCCATTTCCACTACGAATCCAACGGGATTTCCCGCTGAAATTATCTCCCCATTTTCCTCAACGTCAGCGGAGTGGAATGCCTTAACCATGGTCACCTTAACATCAGAGACCTTTGCTGTTCCTCCGATGTTCATTCCAACTGCTTCAACACCTTTTGCGGCCAATATTCTTGAAAGCTCATGGATTGCAACAATTGGACAGTCGTTGTTTTTTGCGATCTCAACGGCATCTCCCAGATGATCTCCATGTCCATGGGTGACTAAAATAAGATCTGTCTTCACGTCGGAGGGCTTTACTGGAGCCATTGGATTTCCGACGAGAAACGGATCGATCAGAACTTTCTTGCTTCCCTCCAAAAGAAAAGCCGCGTGACCAAACCATGTTATTTTCATTTTTCCCACCCCCGTCATAAATAGAAGTAAAAGCTTTAAAACATTTTAGATTCCATGGTAGAGTATCTTCACAATCTCCTCCGGTAGGTTCTCCTCCTTAATCCTAGCTTCAACATCTCCAGCGTCGAAATCGACTTCAACTCCTACCACCTTTCCGTAAGTAGTTTCAGCTATGAATGGCTTTCTAGATCCAACGATTATCATCTCGTATTTGAACGGTGCTGTAAACTTCTCGTAGTAAGATGTTGCCATTTCGGGAAGAGCCGCATGCTAAGAAAACTTCGTTATCTCCGAATTTCCTTAACAGAAACGATGGTACTTCAAATCGAATCCATCTCCTTCCATCGCTTTCAAGTTTTGAGCGATTCCATTCGATCATGAATCTGTCGAGTTCTGGGAGTTCCTTCTTCTCCTCCTCACTCATATCTGGCCACTTTGCGATTAAGTGATCAAATTTTCCTCTGACGCACTTGATGTCGGATTCTCTCAGGAATTCGTAAGTCTCTCTGGGAAATGGCATGTATCCAAAGACGCCTAGAATAAAGATTTCTTTTATCTCTCTTCCCTCTTCTCTAAGCTCTTCCTTGAAATCACTAATTCTTTCGAGCATTCTGTTGAGGGCAATAAAATTCCCATGCAAATTTGCCGCAACAACAATCATAGCGACTACTCAGATAGTATCTTTTTAACTTTTTCTACTCCAAACTCAAGAAGCTCCTTAGCCCTTTTCTCATTTTTTGCTTCCGCAAATATCCTCGCTATTGGCTCGGTTCCTGAGGGTCTTATTAAGAGCCATCCGTCTTCAAAATCTATTCTGGCACCGTCCGTGAAATTGGCATTTTCGAATTCGGATCTTAGACCTTCTAAAAGCTTCTTCTTATCTCTACACTCGACTTTTGTTTTGAACATGTGGTATTTCGGAATATCTTTCACTAGCTCCGATAATGGTTTGTTTTCGATTGCCATGAGCTCAAGGATCTTGGCCATACTCATCCCACCATCTCTCGCCAAGAGATGTTCGGGGAATATTAACCCACCGTTTCCTTCTCCTCCGAAAACCGCATTGGTCTCCATCATAACTTTGGCAACCACGGGAGATCCAACAGCTGTGTAGATCACTTTGCCTCCCGCCTCCACAACCACATCTTCTACACACTTCGATGAGCTCACTGGAGTTACCACAATTCCCCCACCGTTCTTTTCCACATAATGTTTAGCCATTAGAGCAAGGATTACATCTTCGCTAACGAAGTTCCCTTTTTCGTCCACAAATGTTGCTCTGTCCGCATCACCATCATGAGCTACTCCCAAATTAGCTTTAACTGATTTAACGACCTCTTTGAGCTCCCAGATATTTTCCTCCACCGGCTCCGATTGCCTTGCGGGAAATCTCCCGTCTGGATAGCAGTTTATGCTGAAAGTTTTGCAATTAAGCTCCTTTAGAATGAAGGGACTTGTGAATGTTGCTGCACCGTTTCCACAATCCAAAACAACTTTGAACTCTTTATCCGCAATGGCGGAAACATCAACTTTCCTAATAACTCCCTCAATATAGATCCTGTTCGCATCGTCCTCATAAACACGACCCACACCATTCCAATGGGCTTTCTTGAATAGCTTACTCATTAAAACCCGCTCAGCTTCAGCGTCTTGTTCCCAAGTGAATTCGGTTCCGTCATTGTTCACGAATTTGATTCCGTTATACTCCCTCGGATTGTGACTTGCAGTTATAATAACGCCAGCATTCGCTTTGGATTCTTTCACATAATACTGAAGAGAGGGGGTCGGAGTAATACCAACATCAACAACATCTCCACCCGCTGACAGAATTCCGGCAATAATAGCTGATTTGAACATGGGTGATGATAGTCTCGTATCCATTCCTACGGCGATTAAACCCTCCCTTAAAGAGGCTATTGTCTTTCCCAAATCAAGGGCAAGCTCTACTGTGAGTTCTTCGTTGGCAATCCCTCTAACTCCATTTGTTCCGAAAAGTTTTCTCTCCATGATTGATATTTCCCGAATGATGTAGATTACGTTTTCGATTGGGTCAATTCGAAAGAACTTCTGAGGGATATCCATTCCAAAATCTCCCGGTCCTTCTCTTTAGATATGAATGCCACTACAACAGTTAAGTGTATATTCATAAAGTGAGGATAATATTATAATGTCTAACAAGATTAGAGAATTATTCTCAATCTTGGGAGGAGACAAAGTCTTCACGGATCCCTTTGATCTAATCTCCCACAGCACTGATCCAGGGGGGATCAGGGGACACGTTGATGCAGTTGTAAGAGCCGAAAGCGTCGATGACGTTATAGCTACCGTAAGGTTCTGCAGGAAATACAAGATACCTCTGACGCCTCAAGGAGCATTATCAAGCCTGACTGGATCAGCTGTCCCATTCGGCGGAATAGTCCTCGACCTGCAAAAGATGTGTAAAATAGAGGAAATCAACATAGAAGATAGTTACGTCGTTGTGGAACCGGGTTTGAGAGTTGAAGAGCTTAATGAGGAGCTGAAAAAGCATGGATTTTACTTTCCGGTTGATCCGACCTCTTCGGCGGTTGCCACGATCGGAGGAGCGATAGCCTCTGGAGCCGGTGGGATAAGGGGAGCGAAATTTGGAACTATCCGCGACTGGACACTTGGATTGGATGTTGTGATAGGGACAGGAGACCTCATCAAAGTCGGCTGTAGGACTGTTAAATGCCGTCAAGGTTACGATCTTACGAGGCTTTTTGTGGGTAGCGAAGGAACTTTGGGTGTGATCGTTAAGGCAGTTCTTCAAATACATCCCATCCCGGAAGCTGTGAACAGAATCGTAGCCTTTTTTTCGGAATACAGAGACGGTGTCAGAGCGGTAAGAGAGATCAAAAAAGCGAAAATAGTTCCCCTTGCAATGGAATTCATGGATAAAGCGACTATGGACCTCGTCTCAAAATTCGTTGGATTCGAAATTCCACCTAAATCAGAATTTGCCCTGATTGTGGATGTAGACGCTCCAAAAGAATCAATAGGTAGAATTTCCGAAGAAGTTGAACTAATTCTAAAGAGGTGTGGAGCCGTTATCACATCTTCGGAT
The DNA here is from genome assembly GCA_964655455.1 of uncultured archaeon. Taxonomy (GTDB): domain Archaea; phylum Halobacteriota; class Archaeoglobi; order Archaeoglobales; family Archaeoglobaceae; genus Geoglobus. Next base: position 42,525 of record CAZZMN010000005.1, on the reverse strand, counting down.
CTATCTAAAGAGGAAATTGAAAAGGTATTTGTGATGAGGAAATCCGCGACGTCCACGATAATAAACACAAGCAAAATTGCGTCCTTTTCCGAAGATGTGACAGTTCCTCCGAGCAAGCTTCCAGAGCTGATGGCTGAAATATACAAGATAAAAGAGAAATACAATATCAATCTTTTTGTTTTCGGTCATATTGCAGATGGAAACATCCATCCAAGGGTTGCGATAAACTCCGAGGAAGATTTCGAAAAAGCTAAAAAAGTCTTTAGGGAGATCGGTATCAAAGCTATAGAGATGGGTGGAACCACGAGCGGAGAACATGGAATAGGAATTATGAAAAAGGATCTTCTCAAATACGAGTTTGAAAGCCGTGGATCTCCGATAGCTTTAGAAATAATGAGAAAAATCAAAAGGATTTTCGATCCGGATAACATAATGAACCCTGGTAAGATCATATGAAGTGTTCCCTTTGCGGTTACTGTGAAATCGCTTGTCCCTTATTCATCACATACCGCGACAACATTTTGGGTCCAAGGTGGAGGGTTCAAGGAGCCGTAATGCTAAAAAATAGGGAGCTCGATCCGACCGATAGGATTAAGAAATCACTCTACACATGCTTGACGTGTGCCTCCTGTGTTGATAAGTGCCCCCTTAATCTGAACATTCCGGAGATTGTGATAGAAGGCAGAAGCCTTTCAACAAAGCCACCTCAGAGTGAAATAATAAGAAGAAACGTTCTGAGACACGGTAATCCCTTCGGGGTCAAAAATTCTTTCAAATCCAAAAAGGAGAGCGAGACTCTCCTCTTTGTTGGTTGCCTTTATCCCGTAGTAGATCAGATCACTCTCGGGTTAGACTTATTCACAAGATTCGATTTTCTGCTGAGAGTATTTCAAAGAATACCTATTTTCTGGAAGAAAATGGACGGAATAACGAAGATTGCAAAACTTCTCGAAGTATTGGGGTATGAGTTTACGTTTCTCGAAAGAGAGCCCTGTTGCGGGGAAATCCTATACAACATGGGCTATTTAGAAGATTTCAAAAGCTACATCCAAGGTGTTCACGAAGTACTGAAAAGGAAAAGAATCAAGAGAATAATAGCTTTCTCACCTTTCTGTGCCTATGCATTCAAAAAATTGTATCCGAAATTTATCGATGACTGGGATATCGAAGTTTTAACCCTTGTTGAGGCGATAAATCTTAGATTTGAAGGAGGAAAACTATCTCTCCGTGTGACCTACCACGATCCGTGTTATTACGCAAGGCATCTTGGAATAACTGAGGAGCCTCGCGAAATACTGAAAAAAATAGAAGGCTTGGAGCTTATCGAGCCAGAGCATCACAAGAAAAAAACACTGTGCGTAGGTGACGGAGGGTTGGAACTCTACTACCCGAAAGTCGCCTACGATGTGGCAAAAAGAAGAGTGAAAGAACTTCTTTCAACAGGGGCTCCAGTGATTGTGACCCAATGTCCCGCCTGCATGGCGATGATAAAATGGGTTTTGAAGAGAGAAGGCTGGAAAGCTGATGTAAGGGATATAGGGAAGATTGTGTTGGAGAGCTTGAAGTGACTTTGGAATGACAAAATAATTTTATATTGAAGCATGAAAAGGTGACCAGATGATATTCGACGACATTGGTAGTTTTCCGTTACCGGAGGGGATAAACAGAGAATGGATTAATGAAAATCTTGAAAGCAAGGAGTATGCAGAGATGGTTAAAAGAACCTTTTTGATGAAAATAAATGCTGGAGTTGAGCTGCCCAATTACCCCCAGTTCAGAAATATGAATGAGATGTTCCTAAATTTAATAAAAAATCCCAAATATCAGGAAGATCCATACTTGATAAAAAAGAAATTCGCTAAGATCAGGGAAGTTGAAGTGTTAAAAGAAATGAAGGTGGATGAAATAAGAGCTTGTGTCACGGGACCCTTTGAGCTTTACTACAGGGAGTTCGGTCCGGTCATCTACGATGACATCCTCGAAAATCTATCGAAGTCAGTCTCCCGATTTATAGAGAATCTCGACGATAGAGTCAAGTGTGTGAGTATAGACGAGCCGAGTCTTGGCGTGAATCCAGAATTGCAACCCTCTAAAGACCAGATTGAATTAGCTTTCGAAAAAATAAAATTCAAGGGTGATGTTCAAATTCACCTCCACTCGCCTCTTTTTTATCCCCAGTTGCTTGAAGTTAAAAGCATAGATGTAATTGGGATAGAAGCGGCAAAAGACGAGAAAGCTTTGAATTTCTTGGATAGGGAAGATCTAGAGAGCTATGATAAATACGTAAGGATAGGCATTGCCAGAAGCGATATCGATGGAATTTTGGCGGAATACTACGAGAAATTTAAGATAAATGCTTGGGAGAGCAGTGAAGAAGTTCTAAAGGCCATAGACACAATAGAAAGCCCAAATGTAATCGAAAAAAGAATTTCAAGAGCTCTGAAGCTATTCGAAGATCGTTTAAGATACATAGGTCCTGATTGCGGTCTTTTCAGTTTTCCAAGCCAAGAACATGCTGTGAAGCTACTTGAGAACGTAAAAAAGGCAAAGAGCAAGTATGAATGACTACTTATCATTTTTCTTGACAACACTTACAACCCTTTTCATAATCGTCGATCCCCCCGGCAATATCCCCGCATTTATAGCATTAACCGAAGGATTGGACAAAAGCCTTATAGACAGGATATCTAAGAAGGCAACTGTAATCGGCGCGTTAATTCTGATTATTTTCGTGTTCAGCGGATGGGCAATAATGGAGTTTTTCTCGATATCCATAGGAAGCCTAAAGATTGCAGGAGGCTTGTTAATGCTGATAATCTCAATCGATATCCTTTTTGGAAGAAGATCCCGAGAATATTACGAGAAAAAAGGGAGAGAAAGCATAGATATTGACTCGATAGCTGTCTTTCCTCTGGCTCTCCCCCTGTATAGTGGACCAGGTGCCATTACAGCCGTCGTTGTTCTCTCGTCAAATACCGATCTGATTGGGAAGCTTCTCGTCATAGTCTCGATTGCGATAATCTACATTACAGTTAGAATTACCCACATCTATGCGATATCTTTCCTTAAGATTCTTGGAAAAAGCGGTGCCGACATAATCGCAAAAATTATGGCGATAATACTTGCGGCACTGAGCATGGAATTCATCATGGATGGAATCACATCTAAGTTAGCTACTAACGTGTGAAATCTATACCACTGAATGAGAGGATTAGACCTCATGTGTTACAAAAGTTATAAAAGTAGTGGAGAATTAAAACAGTCGGTATGATACATGAAATTATAAGAAAAAAGCTTGTTGAAAGAAAAAGGATCGCTGTTGGCTTGTACAGATTTGACGAAACCTGTGAAAAAAGAATAAAAAAAGCTAAAGAGCTTGCAAAAGATTTTGCCGACGTTGTTATAATTGACGAAGGTGAGGAGACCGAGAAAACCCTCATAGATTTGTTAAAGAAAGGTGAAGTCGATGCCGCAATAAGAGGTACCGCAAGAGCATCAAAAATCCTCGAAATTTTAAGGAGAGACTTCACAACCTATAGAATCGCCTTGTTGGAAACAGCTAATGGCAAACTGTTCCTATTAGCTCCGGTGGGAGTTGACGAAGGAAAAAGCGTTAAAGAGAAGTTGATTATGATCGAAGAAGCTAAAAAGATTTCGAAAAAACTTGGCTTAGACGGCACCGTAGCAATCCTCGCTGGAGGTAGATATGGAGATATCGGAAGGAGCGATACGGTCGACATAAGTCTCGCAATCGCAGAATTAACTGCAAAACTTGCTGATGCAAAGAATTATGAAATAAAGCTTGAAGAAGCCGTAAGAGAGGACATAGTAATAGCACCCGATGGGATTTCGGGAAATCTTATTTTCCGCTCCCTCTGCTACTTAGGTAATGGGAGGGAATACGGTGCCGTTTACACGAACCTTCCATTCAAGCTTGTTGACACTAGCCGTAGCCAGTCCCCTGAAGGATACGCCAGAGCTATCGCTCTTGCATCGGTGATATGATGAGGAAATATCCCGATAGACCGCTTGTGGGTGTAGGAGCCGTCATAATCAGGGAAGGAAAGATCCTCCTAGTGAAGAGAGCTAACGAGCCGAATAAAGGAAGATGGTCAGTTCCCGGAGGCCTTGTTAGGAAGGGGGAGAGCCTTATTGAAGCTCTGAAAAGAGAAATTAAAGAGGAACTTAACGTAGATATTGAGGTGGGCGATGTTGCATGTGTCGCGGATGAGATCTTTTATGATGAGAGGGGTGAGATACCCTACCACTATGTTATTATCGACTTCTTTGCGGAGATTTATGGGAACCCGAAACCGGGTAGCGATGCTGCTGATGTGAAGTGGATCCCTCTCACGGAGATAGATAGAATCGACGTTGTGGACTTCGTGAGAATGCTTGTTAGGAAGATAATTCAAAAAGACAACTATATATATTTAAGAAGAAACAAATAAACCAAAAGATTTAAATCTAATTAATATTAATCTTCCGATACTATGAAACTGATAGTATGTCCGTCCTGTGGTGAAGAAATCGTTCTGAAAGACTTGTACGAGGGAATGGAAATCCGATGTGAGCTCTGTAACGCCGTACTACTCTACGAAGATAACAAATTCATACTGCTTGATACAAACGAAGAATTCGATCCTGAAGACTTAGAGAAATACTTCGAAGAAGATATCGAAATAGATGAAGAGGATTTCGAAGAGGAAGAATTTGAAGAATACGAGGAATACGAAGAATAAGCTTATGAAAATTCTCGCATCAACGCCTTTTAGCGTGATTATTTTTCAGTATTTTTGGAGAAGACTGCAAAATAGATGATGCTAGCAGAATCCGATTTCATTTTGAAGTCATTAGATTTTGATCTAATGTGCTCATCTGTGGATCTTTTAAAACAAAAGGACGAATTAAAAGCTTTGACAAAAATATATCGAGTAATTTTTTAAACCACACCCTTCAAGAGATTCTATGGAATATTCTGCAGAACACATTGAAGTTCTCAGTGATCTCGAAGCTGTTCGTAGGCGACCCGGAATGTATATCGGCAGCGTGGGTATCAGAGGACTTCATCATCTCCTGTGGGAAGTTGTCGATAACAGCATTGATGAGGCTCTCACTGGATATTGTAATTACATAAAGGTAGTTCTTCACGAGGATGGAAGCGCAAGCGTAGAGGACAACGGGAGAGGAATTCCGACAGAAATGCACAGACTTGGAAAGCCGGCTCTAGAAATCGCGATGACGAAACTCCATGCTGGAGGAAAATTCAGCAAAAAAGCTTATAGGGTCTCTGGAGGTTTGCATGGGGTAGGTCTCTCGGTTGTTAATGCCCTATCGGAGTGGCTTGAAGTATACGTTAAAAGAAACGGAAAAATCTACTACCAGAGATACGAAAGAGGAGTTCCAGTCACACCGCTCAAAGTATTAGGTGAAACCGATGAAACCGGAACTCTAATAAGATTCAAGCCCGATGAAGAGATTTTCGAAACGACCGAGTTCAGATACGACATAGTAGCCCACAGATTGAGGGAGCTAGCCTACCTAACAAAGGGAGTGAAAATAGAGCTTGTCGATGAAAGAAAGAACAAAAGGGAAGTATTTCTATCGGAAAGAGGTATACTCGATTACATTGAATATCTGAACAGGGGCAAGCCAGTTATACACAAATCGATATACTTTAAGGAAATCGTGGGCGAAATCGAAATAGAAGTTGCAATTCAGTTTACAAACACAGATCTCGAAGTTCTCCTAGCTTACGCAAACAACATTCACAACGACGAGGGCGGCACCCACGTGATAGGCTTCAGAACGGGGCTTACGAGAGCAATAAACGAATACGGAAAAAAGAACATCAAAAAATACAAACCAATATCGGGACTGGATGTAAGAGAGGGATTGACAGCGATTATCTCTGTCAAACTACCAGATCCTCAATTTGAAGGTCAGACGAAGACAAAGCTCAGTAACAGTGAAGTTAAAACTGCTGTGGAGTCTGTAGTCTACCGAAAAGTCCTTGAATGGCTTGAAGAGAATCGAGAAGACGCATTAAAGATAATAGAAAAATGCCAGATTGCAATGAGAGCGAGAGAAGCTGCGAAGAGAGCAAGGGAACTCGTAAGAAAGAAGAGCGAAGTCGCCATGTTACCCGGTAAGCTGGCAGACTGTTCTTTAAAAAATCCGAAAGAGAGAGAATTGTTCATTGTCGAAGGTGAATCTGCTGGAGGCTCAGCAAAGCAAGCGAGAGATAGAAGATTTCAGGCGATTCTCCCTATAAGAGGTAAGATAATCAACGTAGAGAAAGCAGGACTTGTGAGAGTTTTGAAAAACGAAGAGATAAGAACAATAATTGCCGCAATAGGAGCTGGAATCGGAAAAGAATTCGACGTGAACAAGATTAAGTACAACAAAATCATTATAATGACCGATGCTGATGTCGATGGAGCTCACATCAGGACGCTACTGCTGACGTTCTTTTACAGATATATGAGACCTCTAATCGAGAAAGGTCATCTCTACATCGCCCAGCCACCCCTCTACAGGATAAAGAAGGGGAAGAAAATATACTATGCCTACTCGGAGAAGGAGCTTGAAAATCTGCTTAAAAGGATCGGAAATGCAGAAGTCCAGCGGTATAAAGGTTTGGGAGAAATGAATCCCGAACAGTTGTGGGAAACAACAATGAATCCCAAGAACAGAATCCTTATAAGAGTAAGTTTAGAGGATGCTTCCCTCGCCGAAGAACTCGTAAGAATCTTAATGGGAGAAGATGTTGAAAGCCGAAGAAACTTCATCATGGAACATTCGAAAGAAGTTAAAAATCTTGATGTTTGAGAAAAAACCATGAGAATGGCCGCAAAATGTCCCGTATGCCTGCTTAACAGGATATACGAAGAGTGCAAGCTTGTTACAAACGACAAAGCGAAGATTGAGAGGATAATAGAAAAATCCCTTGAGATGCTTCTCGAAGAGTTCAGAAAAAAGGAAATAAATGCGGTGGCTTCTACGAAAATCCACAGAGTTGTTTACAGAATGCTTGAAAACGACGATCCCTACAAAGCTTTGAAGGAAAAGGCGAACAAATCCGCCTTAAAGGTTTTACCCATTGTAAGGAGGGTTATCGAAAAGGGAGACATTTTCAGAAATGCCGTGATAGCGAGCATAATAGGGAACAGCTTTGATTACGGTGTAATGGGTCATGAGGTCAAAGATGAGGATTTTGAGAACTACTTCCTCGAGGAATTTAATAAAGGACTTGCAATCGACGATGTTGACGAAATCAGAAAGCTATGTAGGGGGAATGTGGTTTACCTAACGGATAACGCAGGGGAGATCGTATTTGACAAGTTACTTATAGAGGAGATCAAAAAGATCGGAGGCAGAGTCAGCGTAGTCGTTAGGGAAAGACCGATTCTGAGTGATGCAACTCTCGAAGATGCGAAGCTGGCAGGGATAGATAAGGTAGCCGACGAAATCCTAACAAACGGAAAGGGTGCAATCGGCATCATCGAGGAGGAGCTTCCTGAAGAGACGAGAGAAAGAATTAAGAACGCCGATCTGATAATATCAAAAGGAATGGCAAATTATGAGTGTCTCTCAGAATCCGATTATGATAACATAGCTTTCCTCCTGAAGGCGAAATGCGAACCCGTAGCTGAGGATATCGGAGTCAAAGTGGGCGATATGGTGGCGATGCTCAGATGAGGGAGAGAACGCTTAAGGAGTTATTTCAAGTCCTTTTGGGAGTGGAAAAGGGCAAGTGTGAATACTATCCCTGCCACTTTGAAGGGCAAAACTGCGATTTTTGTTACTGTCCTTTCTATCCTTGTCTTATTCACGAAACTGGAGGGTATTTGAAGGGTAAAGTATGGAGTTGTCAGTACTGCGATTTTATCCACAAAAAGGATGTAGCCGAGAAGGTGAAATACATCCTCGGAAGCTATCCAAGACAGGTGTTAATCGAAGGAGACTGGATATTTTTCAACGAAATCTTTCAGGAGATTTTCTTCGGGGAGATTAAAGGTCGTAAAGTTGGAAAATCCTACACGGTATATGAGTTAGGGAATGACGAAGAGTGCTGTCTCGTGATATTGGAGAACTTCGAAATAAAGGATGTAAAACGTGGGAAATTCAAAGAACTAACTGACGAAGGGGGTATCATAATACCGATTTAAGCTATCCCCGTTTTTTCTACGACGACCTCGAATTCCTCTTTACTCGGGTCTACGTCCTCAAGTATCGTGTATCTCTTTCTCCTTATCTTCTTTGCAAATATTAATGCTTCTATGACCTGCTCCTTTGTCAATCCGATTTCCTTCGCCGTTGTAGGCGCCTGAACTCTCTCAAGGGATTGCTTAATTTCCTCCCAGTCTCCGACTCCGTAATACTTTTGATGAAGATACTCCATGATGATCGTTCCAAGACCGACTTGCTCTCCATGGAGACCTTCACCGTAGCCCAAGTAATCGAGAGCATGGCTGAATTTGTGCTCGGCTCCGCTTGCAGGTCTGCTCGAACCTGCGAGGGAGATTGATACGCCGCTGAGTATCAACCCCCTTACAAGCATTTCGAGATGGGTGAAGTTGTTTATGTCGAGGTTTGTCGTTTTCAGCAAAAGATTTGCGGGCATTACAGCCATTGAAGCCGCAACTTCATTATATTCTTCGTCTGTCTTTTCCTTGGCAAGTATCCAGTCCTTCACGGCGGTGATGTTTGATACGAGATCTCCGTATCCCGCTCTTGTGTATCTAATGGGGCTTCTTCTGAGAATTGTTAAATCTGCTAAAATTGCCGCTGGTGAATTTGTTGTGATAGATACAGGTCTTTTTTCGAGTTTGAAACTTGCTATAGGGGAGGCAATTCCGTCATGAGATGCCACGGTTGGAATGCTAATGAAAGCGGCGTTAATCTCCGATGAAAGAACTTTCCCAACATCCAAGACTTTACCGCCACCGATGCCCACTACGGCGTCCACGTCAGTGTATCCGATTTCGAATTCGATCCTTCTAACTTCATCCATACTTGCTTTTTCAACAAAGAAAACGTTAACAACTAAATCCTCAAGTCTCTCTTTGATCTTCGATCCCACCATCTCATAGCTATTTCTACCCGAAACAATAATTACGTTCGAAAGATTGAATTCCTCAAGAACTTTTCTGACCTTTTTTCTGGCTACTTCGCTAATTTCTACGTAATTGGGAAATTCAGCTATTTTGAAATATTTTCGGAATTTCTTCATAAACTGACCATATCATGACTTTATTTAAAATTTCGGAGTTTGTTCAGCAGACATATTAAGTAAGGTTTAGTAAAATCGGGTTAGGGGGATAAAGAGATTTAAACCTTGAGATTGAAACTATCGAAGCTGAATTAGTCAGCTTCAAAAAGACTTGGAAAGATACGATATTGAGACCCAGCAAAAACAATAATAAATGCAAATGTCAAACCCCATTAATGGATATCACGGAGCTTGAAAAATACATATCGAAATTCTGCGTGGAGCTACTCAAAAGTAGAGGCATTGATCGGCTGTATCCTCCTCAAGAGAGGGCTGTAAAAAAGGGTTTATTCTCTCGAAAGAATTTGGTCGTTTCGATACCTACGGCAAGCGGGAAAACCCTGATTGCAGAACTTGCCATGATCTACGAGATCATTAGGGGAGGAAAGTGCCTCTATACGGTTCCTTTAAAGGCTCTTGCAAATGAGAAATTCAAAGAGTTCAAAAAGTGGGAGGATATAGGCGTCGAGATTGCAATTTCTACGGGAGACTACGAAAGTCGTGACGAAGAACTCGGAGATAAAGACATAATCATAACAACAAGCGAAAAAGCCGATTCCCTTTTGAGGAACAGAGCACCTTGGATGGAGAGAATATCACTCCTCGTTGTCGATGAGATCCATCTGATCGACTCGGCTAAGAGGGGCGCCGTAATCGAAATCCTCGTGGCGAAGTTAAAGAAGCTGAATCCCAAAATAAGAATACTCGGTCTATCCGCTACAATACCCAACGCTGACGAAATTGCAGAATGGCTTGATGCCGATATAGTTAAGGACGATTGGAGACCCGTTCCCCTTTACGAGTCTGTCTTTTACCCCGGAAAGATTCTCAGAGTTGTGAACAATTGTTTGGAGGAGTTGCCCGTTAGAAGTTTGGAAAGCCTTATAGTGGATACGCTAAAAGAGGATGGACAAGTTCTAATTTTCGAATCGACAAGAAGAAACGCGGAATCACAAGCCGAAAAGCTGATTCCAATCGTCAGAGATTTCGTTGAGGACAACAAGGAGCTCGCTGAAGAAATTTTGATCGAAAACGATGGAGAAATGAGTCAAAAACTTGCGAAATGTGTGAGAGGAGGCGTAGCTTTCCATCACGCAGGTTTGCTGAGCTATCAAAGGGAAATAATCGAAGATGCCTTCAGAAAAGGGGTGATTAAAGTGATAACAGCCACTCCGACGCTTGCGGCTGGCGTGAATCTCCCCGCAAGGAGGGTAATCGTAAAGGGGATTAGAAGATATGTGTCAGGGTTGGGTAGCGTTCCGATAAAGGTGAGCGAATACAAGCAGATGGCTGGAAGAGCCGGAAGACCTGAATTTGATGAATACGGAGAGGCGATTATTGTCGCAAATAGTAGAACTGAAGCCCTGAAGTATTTGGACAACTTTATTAAAGGTGAAATCGAGCGAATAGAATCAAAACTCGGAGCTGAAAACCACCTCAGATTTCACACGCTCTCGATTATTGCGGAGGAACTTGCGAACAGTCTTGAAGAGATTCTTGACTTCTTCTCTCTGACTTTCTTTGCATATCAGAACAAGTTTGCCAGATGGGATATTCAAAGGGTAGTGCTGCAACTGATTAAGTGGGGATTTGTTAAGGGAGAAAAGCTGCTGTTAGCGACAGAAATGGGAAAACTCGTTTCGAGGCTTTATATAGATCCCCTAAGTGGATTCATCTTTCAGGAAGCTGGTAGGAGATTCAACAATTTAAGCGATATAGCAATCCTCCATCTAATCTGCAGAACTCCGGATATGGAGTTGCTCCATCTAAGAAAAGGTGATGAATGGATTGAAGATTGGATCGATTATCACGAGCTAACCTATCACCCTTCATACTATTCAACGGATTACGACTGGTTCCTTAAAGAAATAAAAACGGCACTCTGCCTCTACGACTGGATTAACGAGAAGGATGAGGATGTTATTTGCTCTAAATATGGGATTGCACCAGGAGATTTGAGAAGAATCGTGGAGACAGCCGAATGGTTGCTTCATTCTCTGAGAAGAATCTTAGAATTCTTAGGAAATTCTCTATCCACAGAAGTGGGAAAACTCGAAAAGAGAGTAAAATACGGAGTGAGAGAGGAGCTCGCAGACCTCGTTTCAATAAGATGGATAGGTAGGAAAAGGGCGAGGAAGCTTTTTAATGCCGGGATAAGAAATTACGAAGATATTATCAAGAACCGGAGCTTGGCGGAACGGCTGATCGGAAAAAGAATTGTTGAAAAAATCTTAGGGAAATAGTGGTGGATAGTCCAATCCTACCCACTCATCAAGTCCGAACATAAGATTCATGTTCTGGACGGCCTGACCGCTTGCCCCCTTCACGAGATTGTCTATCGCTGTTACTATCACGACCCTATCACTTCCCTTATTTATAGAGATGTCTATGAAATTGCTCCCTCTAACGTAGCTCAGCCTAACTGTTTTTTGAAATCTCACAAAGTAGCAATCTCTGTAAAAGTCCTTGAAGATCTTTTCAATCTCCTCCTGGTCGAGGTCTCCCCTTAGGAAGACGTGGGCGTTCGTAAGTATCCCTCTTGATCCGGGAAAGACCTGCGGCGTAAAGTAAATCTTGATGTCATTTTGAAATCTCTTAAGCTCCTGCTCCATCTCATAATAATGGCGGTGATCCGTTATCTTGTAAGGAACGATGGCTTCGTGAAGATTCGGATAATGTGTGAACTCCGTCGGTGCAGCTCCCGCTCCCGTTATTCCGCTTTTTGAATCAAAAACAACTCTTTCAACGAGTTCATGGTAAGCTAAGGGAGCTACAGCCGTGATTGTCCCCGTAGGATAGCAGCCAGGATTTGCAACAAGTCTTGCTTTTTTGATCTCCTCTCTGTGAATTTCAGGGAGACCGTAAACTGCTTCGATGTAAGCTTCGTGCTTTTTTCCATAAACCTTCTCGTAAACATCCTTTTTCAGTCTGTAATCCGCTGACAGATCGATAACCTTCACATCGGACTCGTAAAGCTCCGGGACGTATCTCATCGCCTCTCCATGTGGGACCGCCGTAAACACAACGTCACACTCTGAGAAAATCCTTTCGGTCGGGTCTGTGAATTCGATGTCGTAGAATCCCTTAAGATGCGGGTGAACTTCATGAATTTTCTTTCCCTTGTCCTTCCTTGAACTGACAGCTACGACTTCGGCTTCAGGATGCTTTGCCAAGATTCTGAGTAATTCACCCCCTGTGTATCCGGTTCCTCCAATTATCCCGACTCTCATGCTACCACCCTATTGTTTTTCTATACCTCATGCCGGGGAAGTTTATCTTTTCGATTTCTCTGTAAACTTTGCTTCTCGCTTCTTTAAGAGACTTTCCGAGAGCTGTCAGCGTTAGGACTCTCCCCCCGGTTGTTTCAAATCCGCCGTTTGTTTTCGCAATTCCGTTGGCGTATATGATTGCATCTTTAACGTTCTCAATCCCCGTTATTGGCTGGTTTGTGTAATGATCTCCGGGATAGCCGGGCTTTATTCCTTCTCTTCCAACAAGGAACCCACTAACGGCACACACTGCCACCGCACATTTATCGCTGAATTTTATTTCAACCTCGTCCAGTTTCTCCTCAATGACAGCCATCGAAAGATCAACTATATCGCTCTCAAGTCTTGGGAGCTTCGCCTCAGCCCCTGGATCGCAGTCTCTGACATTTATCTCAAGGACTTTCGGAACTCTTTCACCATCCTCTTCGACAACCATGATTACGGGGTAAAGCACTCCTTTGAATTTGATCCCCTCCTCTTTGGCTCCTTTAACGATCGGCCTGACGACGAGATCCATTATCTTTTGCTCCATCTCTTCATCGATCTGCGGGTGTGGGGAGACTGCACCCATTCCTCCTGTGTTCGGATTCAGAAGCTTCCCCTCTTTGTAGAGCTTTAGGGCTTCCTCCTTTGTGATGTATTTTCTGAGGTATCCGATATAAAACAGCCTCATTCCCTCAACATCGTCCGGATCAAAAGCTCTTTTGTAATCCTTCGCATGTCCGAACGGGATCGCTGTTTTTCCGTCACAAAGTGCCGTGAAAGCGACTTCTATCCCTTCTAGTCTCTCCTCCACTACTATACGGTTTCCAGCGTCTCCGAACTTCTTCTTTATCATAATCTCATCTACCGCTAAGAGAGCTTCTTCAAGCGAATCGCAGACATAAGCTCCCTTTCCAGCCGCAAGTCCGTCGGCTTTGACAACAAGGTTCTTTCCCGGGTTGTTTATATAGAAATCCTTAATGAATTTCCTTGCTTCTTCGGCGTCATCGAAATTCCAGTAGTCGGGAATGGGGACACCTATCTTTTTCAAAAAATCTTTAGCCCAGCATTTGCTTGCTTCGAGGATCGTAGCGTCTTTTTCAGGACCAACAGTCGGAATACCGTTTTCTTCAAGCAGGTCGACAATTCCCAAGCTCAGAGGCTCTTCCGGTCCGATAAACGTCAAATCTATCTGATTTTTGACTGCGAACTTCACTATCTCATCAATAGCCCTTATCGATGGGATTTTTTTTCCGTCTAGCTCCGCTATTCTGCATTTAGGGAACAGAAGAGAGCCACCGTTTCCAGGTGCCACGTAGACTTCTTTTACCTTATCACTTCTTGAAAAAGCGTGAGCTATTGCGTTTCCTCTTCCTCCAGCATCCACAACGAGAATCTTCATCGTTGGAGGTTTGGTTAAGTTGAATAAAAAATTTCCCAAAGGTTTTTATAGGCGCAAGACTGTGAACGTTTATGATAGATGTTTTGTTTAATCCTGATAAATTTTTTAGAGAAAGAAAAGACATCTCTCTATGGATTTGTACTACTATAATCGCTCTGAACGGTGTTGTCGGTGCTTACATAGCCTTTAAAACACTTGAAACCGCCGAAGTTCCAAGCGATATGAAGGAATTCTTTGAAATGATTAGAGTTTCTGTCGCATTATCAGCATTCCTGTTCGTATTTATCGGATGGGCGATTTACACGGCACTTATTCACGGGATTTCGAGTTTGTTGGGAGGTGAAGGAAACTTTGTCAGGAGTCTTAAGATAATCTCCCTTGGTTATTTGCCGCCCCTTATACTGAGTCCGATAATTTATTACTTTTCCAGCTCGCCGCTCTCGATAGAGTCCATAATCCTAGGGATTGCGGTAAATCTTTGGCAGATAACAATATGGAGTTTCGGAATACACAGATGGAGAAATCTCGAACTTAAAAGGGCTGTGGCTAGTTGCGGGATTGTTGTCGCCCTATCCTACACAGCCCCTCTCTTTTTACTGATGACAACTTTACCACTGATCTTTCTCTATCCAAAATCCTAAGCAAATATTCATAATCCTGTCTATTCAAAGCCTTTCTTCAGCTTTTTGTAAGTATCCTGAACAGCTTCCGTTATTATCCTCACATCGGCAAGAACGGGCATGAAGCTCGTATCTCCATCCCATCTCGGAACAATATGAACATGCAGATGCTCCTCGATTCCGGCACCCGCCACTTTACCAATATTTATCCCAATGTTGAACCCATCTGGTCTCATAACTTTCTTTATTACCTTTACGGCTTTTTTCGTGAGTTCTATGAGCTCCATTGCCTCGTCATCGCTTATGTCTTCAATTTCCTTGAAATGCCTGTAAGGTGCCACCATCACATGTCCGGGATTATATGGATAGTTGTTTAGGATTATGAAGCATTTTTCTCCTCTATAAACTATTAATCTCTCTTCATCTCTGTTTTCTTTCGGAAAATCGCAGAAAATACATCCTTCATATTTTGGAGCTTCTATGTATCTTATTCTCCAAGGGGCAAAGATTCTTTCCATAACGTAAAGTGATTTGATGAGATTAAAGATTATCGGTTTCGTTCGATCTCGATTCAGTTAAACAGAGATCGGTAAGCACCCAAAAATTTATATAATTGATTAACTTAAATTTTAACGAAAAAAAGTCAGGAGGTGTCCATATGGAGTTGCCACTTGCGCCAGTCGAAAGAATAATTAGGAAAGCCGGTGCACAAAGAGTTAGCGAAAATGCTAAGAAAGCCCTTGCAGAAGCAATCGAGAACTATGCATTAGAGGTTGCTAAGAAAGCTGTAGAGCTCGCAAGCCACTCAGGAAGAAAAACAATTAAGGTCGATGACATTAAGCTTGCAGTAAGCAGTATGAAAAAATAATTTTTATTTATTTTTTGTTTTTATGATAACATTTTATCCTCCCATTCCTTTAGATAAGCAGAGCTCTTGCTGACATCCACGAATAGCTGTGCGGCTCTCTCAACATCCTCTACTTCGATTTTGCTTCCGTTTCTTAGTTTCGTTAACTCGTTTGCCGGAGCTAATAGCTGTATCGCATATCTCATACTGTTTTCGTATCCGAGTTGAGTCAACTTCTCTAAAGCCTTTTCATCCAGCAGCAATCCCATTTCAGCAGCTCTTGTCTCTATAATCTTTTTTATCTCCTCCCTCGTGTAGGGTTCCGTTGTTATAATCAAAAGCCTATCGAGAAGATCCAATGGGATGCCGTGAGGTGATACGACGTCTGTTCCCCTGATTTTTGCAAATCCTCTGTTCGATGCCAGAATGATGATGGGTGCCATCTCAGATTCCATGGCTCTGTTCATGAATGCGAAAAGCTCGATATCCATCAGATGAGTCTCGTCGATGAAGAGGACGCCCGGTATAAGCTCAGCCATTCCCTGCTCAATCCACTCCTTCACCTGTTCATCAACAGCCTGTCTAATTTCATTGTCTATCTCTCTTGTTCCTGATCCAAATAGACTGAAGATGGATGATCTCCGAGCTCTTGCTTCGTCAAGATCATGAAGAGTCACAACATATGTGAATTCTTTATCTTTCTCTATATAGCCATTTGGTCTTTCTACAAAAATTTCGTCTTCAATGTCGTATTT
This sequence comes from uncultured archaeon, assembly GCA_964655455.1. Taxonomy (GTDB): domain Archaea; phylum Halobacteriota; class Archaeoglobi; order Archaeoglobales; family Archaeoglobaceae; genus Geoglobus. The sequence continues at coordinate 26,376 of CAZZMN010000005.1, read as the reverse complement.
TTTGCTTTCTCTTGTTCGGCCGACTTTATGGATCCGTCCAGTTTCTTTATCGATTATGATTACGTCACCCTTATTAATCCCGTTGTATAAGAATTGGAGGGCGATCCGGCTTCCGACGCTGAACGTCTTTTTCTCCTTTTTTGTAGCCAACGTTATTGTCGCCGATTCTGGTATCTTCTGTGTCGGGTTATATGGGTTTGGAACCATATTGTAGCTTATGTCGACAACTTCTCCTTCGAGGACTCTCCTTGTATCTCTTATCTTAACACCTATAGCTTTTCTCATCGTTTGGATTAATGCCTCTGTTTTCTTCATCTCGGTGCTGTAAAACTCACTTGCTGAGACTTGAACAAAGGGGATATCCTTTCCAAGCTCCTTGCTGATAGCAACCGCAATTGCCGTTTTTCCAGTCCCTGGGGGTCCCGCTATCAGAATCCCTCTTCCAGCCATTTTTCCCTCTTTGATTAACCTCACGATAATGCCCGCCGCCTCTCTCGCCCTCTTTTGACCTACGAGACCTCCGCCAATATCTTTCGCTCTTAAATTCTCATCTAATCCGAGCCCTGTTATATGGGAGTGAGCGCTGTATCTCTCAAACCTTTGAGCAATTTCCCTGATCTCTTCCATAGGCATCACCGATTTTAGTGGATAAGAATTTCAATATAAAAGTTTCTGAATAACAATTCAGTGCTCGCTCCGAACAAGAAGCTTTTGTTTCACTTTGCGTTTATAAGGATTTTTTGATTCTTCTGCAGTCTTTCGTTTGCAGAACAAGAGAAACAACCGAATATAGATTTCTAACGCAAATGTAATTGGCGGCTTGCCGACGGCTTTTCATTGTAGGCTGAATGCCCTCTCCAGCCGCAACGGCGGTTGTAAGTTGATAATTTTTGTTTATATCTTTTTCGTTTATAAGACACTCTCTATGGCGTTAATGTCCGCCTCAACCTCTATCGGCTTTCCAACAACACTTATAACCTCTTCTGGGTCTTTCAGTAGGTGTCCCGTTGCTATACAAACGACTCTGTCGAATTCTTCTTCGCATTTTAGATATCCAGCGTAGCTTGAGGCGCTCGCCGGCTCAACCCCTATACCATTTTTGGCGAGAAGTTTTTGGGCTTCGACGATTTCCTCGTCCGTAACTTCTATGGCGAACCCTTTCGACTCGTATATCGCATTTAGAGCCTTCTTTGCATTCACGGGGGCTCCTATCCTTATGGCAGTTGCGATAGTCTCAGGATTGGGAACGGGATCGATATCCTTTTTGCCTTCCTTGAAAGCCCTGTAAATAGGATTTGCACCCTTTGCCTGAACTCCGATCATCTTCGGGATTGTGTCTGTGTAACCAGCCTCTTTAAGCTCCTTAAATCCCTTGTAGATGGCCGATATGTTTCCGGCATTTCCAACAGGAACAAAAACGGCATCGGGGACATATCCAAGCTGATCAACGATCTCAAAGGCTATTGTTTTCTGTCCCTCAAGTCTAAAAGGATTAACAGAATTCAGGAGATAGAACCCCCTTTTCGCGCAGACCTCCCTAATGAGTTCCAGAGCTTTATCAAAGTTTCCCTTTATCGCAATCACTTTTGCTCCGTGCATTAATGCTTGAGCCAGCTTCCCTAGTGCAACTTTTCCAGCTGGCAAAAGAATGTAGGCTTTCAGCTTAGCTCTCGCCGCATACATCGCCATTGATGCGGATGTGTTTCCAGTTGATGCACAAGCAACTCTCTTCCTTCCGAGCTCGATTGCTTTTGTAATGCCCACAGTCATCCCCCTGTCCTTGAAAGATCCCGACGGATTCATGCCCTCATGCTTTATGTAAACACCCTTTTCCATCTCATATAGAGGAGTCCCTCCTTCGTTCAGCGTTATCGGGTCGATCTTAACCGGCAGGAGGCTTCTGTATTTCCAGACGCTGATGTTAGAGCCGTCAAGCTTAAAATCCGCATTACTCAGATCTACAACAACTTCAAGCAATCCGTTACACTTGGGACACGTGTAAATATCATCCCTTTCGAATTTTTCGTTACAATCGATGCATCTGAGATAATACATGAAGAGGAAACAAAAAAGAAGTTTAATAAACTTACTCCTTTTTAGGAGGCCAATTTCCCTCAAGCCATCCTTTGATTCTACCGGAATCTATGGGACCAACGAGAACATTCCATCCAGTCTCGTCTTCGATAGCTCCTTTCAGCCTTGCTGCAAGTCCGGGGATTACGAGATACTTGTGATTGACCTTTTCTGCGATCTTCGTCTCGTCTAAGAGCTCTTTGACCTTTGTGGCATTGAACTGACCACCGGCTACACTAACCTCAACACCCAGACCACCAGTGTCGAGAACTAATAGCCACCCCTTTATGTTTCCACTTATTAAATCACTCTCTACAGTATAGTATGTTAGGGCAAAGTTTGTTGTGATAAAGACGGGATCGTCCGGTCCGGGGTTGTTTATCTCTCTTAATCCCGATTCGACCTGCACAGGTGTTCTCGGATCTGTGTAGATGTTGTACCTAAGGATTATCGTCGGCATTACAGTGTACTGCTCAAGATTTCTGAGTATCATTATGTCAGCGTATTTAATGATAAACGTGCTTGCGATCACGGCTTCCCAATAGCCTTTCGTTACATCATCACCCTCGATGAGCCAAGCTGAGATGGGAGTAACCATTATTGGATATGCGACGTCTTTATCCCCTCCAAGAATTGCTGTTCTTCTTAGCTGAATAACCCTCTCGAAAGATCTCTTCAGCCCCTCACCTAGGGGTTCTGTGACTGGATCAAGCACTATATCCTTGACACCCGCTTCTTTAAATGTCTTAGCCATACTCTTGAGGGTATCGAGATTCTTGCTCCTAAGTGTCACGGGAACTTTGAATTCAAGGGCGAGCTTTAAGAATTCCTTCCAATTAGCTTCGGTTGCCGCATATATAAGAGGTCTTCTATCAGCAACCTCTTCCAAAGCCACTCTCATGCATTCAGGATTAAGAGCTACAAGAATCATCGGTTTTCCGTATTCCGCAACTTTTTTTACGACTTCCCTAAATCTTTTCGGATCGTTTGAAGTACATCTAACTGCTATCCCGTCTAACGTCAGGCTAAATCCTACATAGAACTTTCTGTATTCGACAACTCTGCTACACCTCTCATGTAACGTATTTTCATCGAGAGTATCCCATACGTCGAAGAAGAACGCTGTAGGATTGAAGAAAGTTAGTTCATGTCTGTGGAGAACTTCCTCGCCACCGATTTTGACGGCATTATCTCCAACGCCGATTATAACCTCAGCAATTTCGGGGGAGGTAAGTTCAATAAGCTCTTCAAGTTGTTTCTTTACTTTGGAATCTTTTTCGGCATCTCTAACCAATGGCGGGCAATCTGTTGGCTTTACAGTTCTTTCGATAATTTGAGCGGCGAAGCTCATGCAAGTTTCGTAGCCACACTCTTTGCAGTTGGTTTTAGGAAGGTATTTATAGATTTCAAGGGGACTTTTTACCTTCATTCTTCACACCTCCATCGTTATCCATGCATCGGGATCCTTTACGCTCTCCTTTATGTTTTCGTACAACGTGTTCATCCATTCTTTCAGAACTACAACCGCACCGGGGTGCATCATCATGAACAGATCGACTCCAGCTAAAGCCAACGTCAGTCCAGTGATAATCTCCCAGATAGGTCCTCTAAGTTCTCTTGAACCCCATGGTGTGTCACCTTCTATGGGTGAGTCTTTCATCCAAGCTTCTCTTGCACCCCAAGCGTTCGTCGTCCCGCTTGAGATCGGGAAGTTTAGATCTTCATCGCCTCTCAGCCCGCTAATTCTGATTCTCTCCATGTTTGTAAATGCATAATCGAGACCGTAACCAAGGGCAGCTGTTGTTGGATCCATTACAATACTATCTCTGGGAACACCCGCTCTCCTCAGCAGATATCTGTTCAGAGTTTTCTGGTTGTTTATGTCCATTTGAGTCCAGCTTAAAACGACATGCCCATACTTCTTTGCAGCGTTCGCAATGCGCTCCCAGTCCATGTCAAGGGTTGCCGATGCGAGCATTATCCTTTCACCTTCAGCGACTTCAGCAGCCTTCTCAAGAACCTCTGGATCTTTTTCCTTGTTGCCAGAGCCTCCAACGATTACCGGGACTTTTACGGCTTGAAGAACCTCCTCAAGCGTCTTAACAGCTTCCCTTGCCGGTTTATTCTCAAGAAGAGGATCTGTGCTGATTAGATGGAGAGTAACGAGATCTGCTCCAAAATCCTTAACGGCTTTCTTTGCCCATTCTGCAGGGTCATTCAAAACATCCTCATAGTGCTCTCTGACAGCTTTTGCAAGGGCTGGTGGCCTGTCAAAGACATCAATGGCTATTACGGGCATATGTGGATTTTCGGCATCGAATAGATAGAACGCTAAGCTTCTCTCTCCCCCAATTGTTACCGTTTTTTCCCTCGTCCCACCATCCGCTCTCGTTGCTCCCAGAGTTACCTCTTCAATCTTACCGAGATACTCCACTCTGTACGGCTTGAATTTCGCTTCGATAAGTTTATCGGGTATCTTGAGTTCAGGAACCTCCAGAGGTTTGACTTCAGGAACGACAACGGAAGGAGCGGCGGCAAAAGGCGTCGGTATCCCCAAGGCTTGGGAGAGTCTCTGGAGATAAGTCAGAGCCATATTTGTGTGGTAAAGGAAGGCTCCAAATTCCTGAATTAGTTGCATGTAGCTTGAGAGTCCAATTAAAGCGTTGATCAGATTGGGATCTATCACACCACCCTCAAACTCGATTTCGAGATCTCCTTCTATCCTAACACCTTCAAGTTCCTCAACATTATATTTTTTTAAAAGCTTAAAAAATTCTTCAATAGTAAATTTTTCAGCCATAAATCCACCCCCTACATAACCTTAACCTGAAGCTCCATCAATTTTTCAGCAATATTCTTAACTTTTTTATAATATTCTGAACTCTCTGGAAGCTTTATTACGGGCTCGCCCCTTAGGTCGAGTTCTGCGATATTCTCATCGTAAGGCAACACATCGAGAAGCTTGAATTTGTTTTCTTCTGCAAACCTTCTTATCAGCGTTTCGGCTTCTTTGTTTGTTACTTTGTTTCCAATAAGGAAAATATCCTTGAAATTTAGATTTAACTCTCCGCTTAGCTCCTTGATTCTTTTTGCAGTTGAAAGCCCTTTCTTTGACATATCGGTTACCACAATGGTGTAATCTGCTTTTTCAATCGTTTTTCTGCTGAAATGCTCCAAACCAGCTTCGCAGTCGATGATTATGTAATCGTAGTGTCTCATCAGCTTTCTAAGAACTCCTCTCAAAATGCTGTTAGCGTAACAGTAGCACCCCTCTCCTTCAGGTCTCCCCATTACAAGGAGATCGTAGTTATCACACTCACATATGACTTCGCTGTAAATTTTTCCCTCAAGCCACTGCTCCTTGTTCATCGTCCCCATTTCATCTCTGCTAACTTGAAATAGCTCTCTTATATCTCCAAGGGTTTTTCTAATGAGTTTTGTAACACCGAGAGCGTCAGGAAGGTTGCTGTCAGGATCCGCATCTACTGCGAGGATGCTGTTAGTTTTTTGAGAAATAAAATGAGTTAATAGGGCGGCTATTATCGTTTTCCCAGTTCCGCCCTTCCCCGTTACTGCAACAATCATGTTACTCCTCGATAACTACTCTGCTTATTTTGATTTCTGCTCCCTCTAAGATTATTTTAATCATCTTAGGCTCCTTTTTCTCCTCCATTACTTGCCACCTTTCTTTTCCTCTTTTCTCACTACGACTTTGTCAATTATGATCTTGGCGTCCTTTATTATGAGTTTAATTCCGGCAGCTGGCGCTGACGGAAGCTGGATCTGAGGTATCTGCAGTAACTGGAGCTGTGGCATCTGCATGGGCATCATGGGTATCATGGGCATTGGCTGTGGCTGAGCGGGTGCTGGTGCAGCCTCCGCTGGTGCTGGAGGAGCTTCTTCAACAACCTCTTTAACGACCTCCTCCTTCCATCCCTCGGTTATCTTCTTTCCATCAACGGGGCGGATGACACCCGTAACAACAGGATGATTAACTCTCTTCAGGAACTCCTTTAGTTCGTCGAGGGTTTTTACGTCCTCCTCGGTTGCGATCTTGTCTCTCACATCTTCTGGAATATATTTCTCAATTCTCTTTTTGAGCTCTTTTGGCATCCAGACTGTTCTATACCAACCACCATCAGCTTGAATGAACTTCTTGCTTCTGAAATAGGCGATACCGACGCCTAAGAATCCCACAACCTGTTTTCCACCACCAGTCTGACCTGCCATCGTTGAGAACGTTAACCCGTTGGGTGCAGGCTCTGCATATCCCCTGTGAACCCATCCGATTCCATCCACTTCGGGCATGTAGAATCCTATTACCTCAAAGCATCCGCATGAGGTGTGAGGATATTCGAAGAAGCTGTGGAGCTTTACTCTCTCGTATTCTCCTCCGCTCTCCTCTTTTGCGAATTCATTCACGCCCGTGTATTCACCACCGATTGGATCGATGCACTCTCCCTTTGGTACAGCTCTGTTCGGACCCTCGGGATCAACTCTTGCGGCAGCTCTACCGTCGAACCATGTGATCGCACCGCAGAGCGATGGTCTGTCGGGACTGACTATGCAGACATTTGTTGGAGCGAAGCTCTGACAAAGTGTGCATGAGTAGAATTCTTCCACGTCCTCATCGCTGAGCATTTCGACTCTCTTATCTCTCTCTTCGTAGATTGGCATTGCTATTTCGTTCAGGAGCTTTTCGACGAGATTCTTGTCAGTTATGTAGACGGCTTCGATCTTTTCAATGAACGGAAGCTCGTTCTTGTAGAGCATCATTGTAGCCTTCGCAATCTGGATGAGGCTTTTCAAACCTTTCTTTACCGCTCCCTTTCCGATTCTTATCCAGATGTCATATCTCTGATTTAGGTGCATGTATCCCTCGATGTAGTTCTGGAAGTCATGGTTTCTCCTTTCGATGACCGGTTCAAGATCAGTCTCAACCATGTCTCCAGCCACGTAGTATATCATAGCATAGGGATAAGCCTGCCCCTCTTGCATTTCATCCAAGTCCGGACCAATCAGTGTGACTTTCATGTCTTCCACTTGATCTTTTGGAAGAGCTATAACGAGTTCGAAACCGGGCTGTGAAGGACCTCCAAATTCAACGAACATGTCGCCTTTTCTGATTCTTTCACCTTCATACATCGGTGAAATGTCGAATGGATATTCTTTCTCTTCGCCAACACTCACCTTTACTTTAACACCCTCCGGGATTTCGATTTTCTTTCTCTCTATAGCCATATTATCACCTCCCAAAAAATTTATAATTCAGCTAAAATCTCATCAAGGAGCTTTAGATAATCTTCTTCTTTCCTCCACAAATTTCCAAAACTCATTGCAGCGTTCGGGTGATAATATCTGTCGATTGCAATGGCTCTGATGTGAGGAGCGAAGTTCTTTATCGCAGCAAGCATCTGTGAACCGTGGTAGTAGGTGGTGCCGACCATTAGGACAAGATCGTAGTTGCCCTGTCCATCGAATCCTTTCCATTCTGGGTCTAAAAGGAAATGAGTAAGTTCGTGAAGAACCGCATATTTAACGTTGCTGTCTATCCCAGCCTCGATGAATCTGACGATGGCATTGCCCGTTGCCACAACGGTGATTCCTTTTTCAACAAACTTCTTGATTCTCTCAAACATCTCATCCGTGATGTCAGGGCCGACTATCAGCAACGGCCTTTTGGCCTTTTTGATCATCATAGCTACTGGTTTACCCTTCTCAAGCAGTGTCGCCATTTTCGGTCCGGGAATGTTGGCAGCGTCAAACGGCTGTTCAAACACTTTCGGCATCTCCATCACCTCACAACGTCATGAAACCTTCTCTAAACAACCTCTCAACGTTCGTCGGGTTGAAGCCTGCATAGTAACTCCTTATCGGACCTTCAAGGATCTTCTTCTTCTCCCAGTCTATCTTCCAGCCAAACTTGTCCTCAAGTTCCTTGAGAAGCGCCTCCTTCTTCGCCAACGGCAGGTCAGCCTCGGTTCTCACGAATAGATGCCAGTCATCAGGCATTCTCTTTAGATACTTCAAGCTTAGATCGATATAGTGTGTCAGCTTGATTGATCTTCCCTGTGTGGTATCATTGGGTCTGAAGCAGAGTTTTGCCATCAGCGGAATTGCCTCCTCAATTGTTTCGGCAGCAACAAGCAGATCCTGCGGAGCTGGCTCAATTCTCACCTTCTCGCCAGTTCTGACATCCCAGACCATCCAGTCTTCATCGTTGTACGGTCTGCCAAGGAAGGCTCTTCTGTACTTGCTGCCGTGCGGTCCTACTACAACGGGTATGCCGAGCCTGTTAACTCCTGTAGCAATGCTTGCTGCCTTCTGGCTGTATGCACCCCATGCAAGTCCGCAGGCTCCAACTCTGTTCAGTATGTAGTCTGCAATCTCCTCGAAGTTTGCCCTTATATTCCTCTTTGCGAATATCCTTGCAACCTTTATTGCAGCACCGTGGATATGGGCATTAGCAACACAGCTTCCGAGATTTGCAACACAGCCACCATCGAAGTTGTCGGGGTATTTCTCGTAAACTGTAAGTCCTTCCTCATCCTTGTAAAGACCAGCATCCATTGCCATGCAGCCAGTTGTTACAACGATGAAGTTTCTCGAAGCAAATTCGTTCATGACTGTGTATGCATCTTTTGTGCCATTCGGATAGTTGCTGCAGCCAACTATGGCTATAATTCCCGGGATGGTTCCGAGAACGATTGGTGCACCGACATTCCTGATTTCAGAATCTCTAACTGGTCCCCTTCCTCTCCTTACCTTACCTTTTTCATTTATCAGTCTGTTCCATGCAGCGAAGTTCAGCATGTCTATGATCGGAATGTTCCTCGGACAGACCTGTTCACATCTTCCACAAGCAATGCAGATGTCCCATCTCTCCTCAAGCTTGCTCCTGTCACCCTTCTCAGCAGCTTCCATAGCCTCTCCTATCCTTATTCCCTGTGGGCAGGCCATCGTGCAGTTTCCGCACTGCGTGCAGGCTTTGGCGTAGTTCATGAACTCTTCCTCACTGAGAACCGGTTTGAAATCCTCACTTCTCTGCTTCCTCCTCGCCCTTGCAACTTCAACCGCAACCTCTCCTACTTTAAGCGGATCAAGAATTACACAGCCAGCATTTCCTGCAAGAAGGTATTTTACAGCCTCTTTCGGATCCTTCTTCGTGAAGTCTGGCAATCCGTGCATCGCCTTTTCGTTTGTGCAGATAACAGGAATTCCGAGCTTTCTCGTGTGATACAGAATGTCCGCTCTTATGCACTGTTCGTCAATTACTATGACATCAGCAATTCCAGCCCTTATTGCCTTCAGCTGCCTTCCGAGAGAGCCAACTATTTTTGCCTTCTCGTAGTATCTTGTGGTGTCGTGAGCAGTGCAGCAGATTCCTGCAAGCTCAACCTCATTTTCCAAGCCGTTGCCTTCTATGTAATCAGCGATATTGAAAGCTGGAGGAGCATGGTGGCCTATTACCAGAACAACCGCCTTGCTTCTGTCAATTACGCCCATTCCCACTTCTATAAGTGGCTGATTGCTTTCCCCCTTTGGTAAGTTGAAGGCGCAAATCTGAGCTATATCTGCAATTTCCTTACCGAGTGCATCCATCATTCCAAGATGAAAAGCTTTGCTTTCAAAATCCAAATAGCTTCCTTCCTGCCCTGTATGCACGGCATCCATCACCTGTGTAATCTGCTCCTCTACGTATTCGAGAGCTTTTCTCAAGTCTTCAAGTGTTTTCGGCTTTATTCCAGTAATCAGCTGAGTCAGGGGTGCAACTTCTGCAATTTCCGGCCCGAGGTCAACCGGGATTTCACTCAGCTTTTTACCTGTTACATGCTCAATGTCGTGAAGCATGTGCCTTGCATGGCCTGTGTGGCAGGTAGTACCCATTGCTACCGCAATCGTTACAATTCTACCAGTTTGAGCAGCCAAATCAATACCGCATGCTCCTCTCTTATTGCCTGTCAGGTCACACTTACCCATAGTGCAGAGGCAACACATGTCGCAGTATGGAGCGTAGAATGGTTTGTATCTCTTGAGCAGGAAGAAGTCCCAGTCACGAAGTGTTGCAATGCTTGGCATCGGTGTTGGGCCCATTGGAGCCCATTCCTCTTCTTCTTCGACTACTTCGCCTATGCGAATTGTTACATTTCTCATTTCATCTATTGCAAGCAAACCTTTTCTAAATTCAATTGCCATTTTATAACACCTCTTGTGGGACCTGTTTTTTTCTAATACATCGTAAGACAGATATAAAACTTTACCTCTTTTAACCTTGTTAGAATAAATTAAAATTATTTTAACATTTTTTGGATAATTTCTTCGGGTTTAGTAACATCACCATCCGCCGGCTCCAAGCTTGCTTTAAATCTTTTGAAACTGTCAAAATCGGATAAGTAAGAGGCGTAAATGCTATTTGGGATGAAAATACCTTCATTTGGTGCAAAATCTGCAATTGCTACTCTAAGATTTATGCTCTTCCCTTTCCTCGTTAGCTTTACGATATCACCCTCTTTGAATCCGTTTATCTTGGCAAAATCTTCTTTCATGTAAACTACGGCGGATTTTTCGATGAAATCTTCACTGAATTTTCCCCTATCAGCAGCTTCGGCTTGAAAACTCGATCTTCCTACAACAACGTCAACTGTCATCTTTTTAAGAAATTTAGCGAGTTGAAGGGGCATCATACCACCTCCAAAAGCCTTTTCAGGATGAATTCATCGTTAATTTCCCTCTCGAAAACAGGTTTCAACTCCACCTTAACCCCATCGGATCTGACCATCGTTCCGCCAGCTTCAACACCGCTTATGGCTGATGGTAGAACAACGCTCGCAATCTTGGACGTGAAACTCATACGGGGATCTACAACGATTGTGTTTATTTTTGCGAGCTTTTTAGCGTATTCAAATGGCAAAGAGTTTAGAGGATCCGTTCCGATTATCAATGCCGTGTCTATTGAATCGTTTTTAAGTAGATTGTAAAACGCGAAATCCTCTGAAGATTTCCCATCCCTGAAGCTGTATTTATTAACATTACCAGTTTTTTCAAACATGAGCTCGTTAAACCCCCTCATGTTCGGATGACATCCGGCGGGAATGAAGTAAACATTGGTTTTCGTGTTGAACTTTCTCATAAATTCTTTAAACAAATCGTAATTACCTTTAAGACCGTATTTCAGTCCCAGTCCTCCGAATATCACGTTGAAATCGGATTTTTCCATCTCCTTAATAACCCTTGGGATGTCTCGTGTGAAGATCGAGGGGACTTTTCCATCTAAGACTTGATTAAAAGCGTTTATTAGCTCTATATCATCCTGAACTTCGAAGAACTTCGCATTCTTTTTACAGAGCATTGCCGTGTGCGTTTTTCTTACATCGATTACAACGAGGAATCTATCTTCCTCGTATCCTCTCTGTCTCTTTTTTCCGCGTGGATAGTAGGAAAATCTCGACAAATGTCTCGAAAGGCTGTGGTACGGATCTACACCCCAATAAACTATCACGTATGCGTAATCCCTGACATCGTCGAACGTCGCTGTCGGCAGCTCTCCCCTTAGTATCATTTCGACAAAATCTCCCAAACAGAAAGATGAATTATCGTCAATAAACGCTTCTTTTTTCTCGGCAAGCTTTATCGCTATTTTTTGTGCTTCAAGTGTTATTGTATCTAAACCATAAATTGCAAGGTTTTTGGATTCCTGAATGAGCTCCTGGGCTTTCTCAAGAGCCTTATCGAAGTCGGTTTCTTTTCCGTTCACTTTAGGTTTCGTTCTCGAAGTGTTATAGTTCAAAAAGATCCCGGCACCCCTTCTGCATGCATTCTTAATCGATATCTTACCGTTTTCCGTTCCCACAACAATATCATCACACAGACATGAGCAACCTGGGCATGTAAACATGAAATCACCCCTCCAAGAAGCTTATAGCATCGCTTGGGCAGTTTTCCCTGCAAGCAACACAAAGGATTCTGTTTTTTCCATATCTTCTACACAAATGCATATTCACGACTTTAACCACGCCGTTCTCCAACCTTAGTATAGGATTTTCTATCGTGGGACCGCGTCCGATTCCGGCACCTTTCGGATCTTCAGCAACGTGAACGGGGCAAACAACAATGCAGTTCGCACATCCCACGCATTTTTCTTCATTCACAATCAATCCAGTCTCGGTAGCTTTCTTTAATGGCTCAAGAAGCTTTAACAACTCTTCTCTTTGTTTTTTATATCTATCCTCCTCGAAAAGTGGGGTGCATTCTTCTATCTGTCTCTCTCTGTTAACGACCTTAAAAGCAAAAGCCATGCACGTCTGCTCGCCACACTTTTTGCAATTTGTTTTCGGTAAAAGTTTGTAAACTTCCATTGGTGTAATCGCCATCGTATCGTGTTTGTTAACTATGGTATTTAAATTTACGGGGGTTAGGATTAAATATTCAATACGAGTTATAAATACACTGTGAGATTTGTTCACATTGCAGACATCCATCTCGGTTACAGGCAGTACGGGTGCGAAGAGAGAGCAAAGGATTTCGCACAAGCGTTTAAGAAAGCCATCGAATTTGCCGAAAGTAAAAATCCCAATTTCATCCTCATTGCCGGGGATCTCTTTCATAAAAAGAGTGAAATGGATCCTATGACCCTAGCTCAAGCGACGATAGTTCTTGAGAAGTGTAGAGTTCCCGTTATCGCTGTTGAGGGCAATCACGATTCGACATACTATCGGGAAAAATTTACTTGGATTGATTATCTGGCATCTCAGGATCTCTTGATAAACCTGAAACCGAGATTTCGCGAAAGTAAGATTCTTTTAGAGGAATGGAATGGGAGAAACGGTGCCAAATACGATTTTGGTGATGGAATTATTTACGGAATGAAGTATTATGGTTCTCTGACAGAAAATATCTTGGATTTGTACCTTCCAAATGTGAGGAAAGACGGATTCACTATTTTCATGTCTCATTTCGGGATAGAGGGTTACATGAACATTTATGGATGCATAAGCTCCGAAAGACTTTATAAATTCAAAGAGAAGTTGGATTACGTTGCTCTCGGACACATCCACAAGAAATACGTTGAAAAAGATTTCATATTTAATCCCGGAAGTCTTGAAAGTTGCGATGTTCGTGAATTCTTTTATGAAAAGGGGATATTTATTGTAGATTACGACGGGGAACTTAGATATCAACACGAGAAAGGATTTTACACCCCCAGAACCTTCAGGATAATAGAAATCGATTTCACGAATTACAGTGACTTTAAAGAGAAACTGAAAAAATTTGATACAAACGAAAAAGAAGTAATCCATCTAAAGATAAAGACAAAGGAGAACATCGATAGAGATAAAGTAGAAAAGATCGCAAGGGAGATTCTCAATCCTCTCGCTCTTAGACTTGAAGTAGATTACGAAAGGGGTATCGTTCAGGCGTTAGATCTAACCATCTCGAACAAACTTTCAATTGAAAAGAATGTTGTGAAAGCCCTCCTGAAGGGTTTTGGATATGAAGATATAAGTGAGGAGATTATAAGGCTTAAGGAGTTATTCGTTTTAGGAAATACAAAAGCTGTTGACAGTCTGATAGAGGATATCCTATCGGAAAAAGTAGAAGAAGCAAAAAAAGTCATTAAAAAAGAGCAAACTGAAGATGAGTGGAAATGGTGGGAGATTTATGATCAAAGAAGTTCGCTTAGAAAACATAAAAAGTTATAAAAATCAGAAAATTCGATTCTCAAAAGGACTGAACGCGATAATTGGCGAAAATGGTGCTGGGAAATCGACAATTCTTGAGGCAATAGGTTTTGCAGTCTTTAATTATCTCCCTTACAATATCTCGGATTTCATAAGGAGAGGCGAGATCAAAGGGGAAGTTCGCGTTAAGATTGTTAGTCCCTTAGACGAAAGAGAATACTGGATAGTCAGAAAGATCGAAAAGGATAGGACCGTCGACTACTACGTTGAGGATTTGGAGTTCGGAAGGATCAGGGAAGGTGTGAAAAACGTCCAAGAGTGGATTAAAGAACATTTCAGGCTTGATGTTGATCCTGATGTTGTATTTCAGAACGCAATCGGAGTTTCTCAGGGAAATATAGTCTCTCACTTTCTCCTGCCTCCCAGCAGTAGAGAGGGAATTTTCTCGCCGCTTATCGGGACTGAAAAATACAAAAGGGCTTACGAAAAAAGTAGAGAATACGAAAGAGATCTTGAAAACGAATTAGCTAGGATCGAGAAAGAAATTGTAAAAATCGAAGAGAGATTAAAATCTAGGGAAGAAATTCAAAGAGAGTTTGAACGGTTGAATGAGGAGTTCAGATATAAGAAATCTAAACTTGAAACCTTAGAGGATTTGCTAAGTGAAAGAGGAAGAAAACTTGAAGAACTCGAAAGAGTAAGAAAAGAAGTTAACGAGATTGAAAACGAAGTAAAAAATTTGCTTGAGAAAAGAAATATTTTTGAAAAATCTCTTGAAGAGCTAAAAAAAGAATTTAACGAAATCAAAGAAGCCGAAAAAGAAATTAGAATGCTTAAGGAAAATTATAAGAAATACGTTGAAACTACGGAGAAATACAGGGAAATCAGAGATAGGATCAAGGAGATTGAAGAAAAATTAAAGGAAATGGAGAATCTAAAATATAAGAAATCACAAATTAAGAGTTTAATCGAAAATTTGGTCACAAAAATCGAGAATTTAAAAGAAGAGCTGACAAATTATGAAGGGATTGAAGAAAAGGCTGAGAGAGAAATAAAATTAAAAGAAAAACTGAAAAAGATCGAAATTGCAGAAAATGACCTGAAAAATTTGAAAGAAAATTTGAAAAATCTACGAGAAGACGTTAAAGCATTAGAGAATGAGTTAAGTAAAATAGAAGAAAAGAAGAAGTCTCTCAGAGAAGCTTTATTAAGATTGGAGAAGTTTGAGGGGATTGAAGAAAAAAAAGAGAAAATTTCAGAAATTATTACAAAACTTAAAGATAAGATAAGTATTGCGGAAAAAACACTTGAAAAGGCGAGATGTGGTTTATGTCCAATTTTAAACGAGAAATGTGACCGGATAATTCATGAAAGTGATAGGATTCTGGAAGAAATCGAGGAGGATAAGAAAAAATTGAAAGAGCTCGAAGAAAAGAAAAAAATCATTGAAAAAGCTTTTAACAAGAAATTAGAACTCGAAAAAGCTGTTATAAAGCTAAAAACTGAAGTGAAGAAGGAAAACGAAGTAATTACGGCTTTAGAGGAGAGAAAAACTAAGATCAAAGAAATCGAGAACAGGATGAAGGAACTCGAGGAGATCGTATGGGATAAAGATAAGCTTATTGAGGCGTTGAAACATGTCGATGGTAGTGAACTGAAACTTGAAAGGAAAAAAAGGATAGAAGAGGAGATATCTAAGAATCTATTAGAACTTGAAGGGAGAAGGGAGGAACTCAAGAAAATAGAGTCAATGTTATCAGACTATGAGAATGTTTACTCAGAATACGAAAAGCTAAAAGTGGAAAGAGACGAGTGCGAGACAATAATCGAGAAGTTAAGACATGATTACGACAGTTATCTGAGACTTTCCGAAAAGCTAAATAACAAGGAGAAGGTCGAAAACTCTCTCAAAGATTTAGAAAGAAATCTTTCGGAAATTGATAAAAAAATAAGAGAACTTGAAGCGAAAAGAGAAGTCATAGGATCTGTAGATGAAAAAGACATTGAAAATCTTAGAGAAGAAGTCGAAAGACTGAAGAGAGATAAATTCTCTCTTGAGGGTGAGATAAAGCAACTAAGTTCAAGATTGGAAGCTATCGGGAAGATACTAAAGGAATTTGAAAAAACCGAAGAGGTTTACGAAAATCTTACAAGAAAGAAAGAAAAACTTGAAAAAAAGCTAAAATTCGTTAAAGACCTGAGAGAGATTTTCAAAAGAGCGGTTCCCGAGATAACGAGAGCCTACACGGAATTTGTTTCAGTTGAAGCAAATAAGATTTTCTGTGAGATTATGGACGATTACTTGTGGCAGATCGAATGGAAGGAAGATTTCGGGATAAAAGCGAAATATATGGGTAGAGACATTGATTTTAGGCAGTTAAGTGGTGGAGAACAGACTGTCGCCGCCCTTTCAGTCAGATTAGCTTTACTAAAGGTGTTGACATCATCATCGATCATTTTCTTTGATGAACCCACTCAGAACATGGATGAGGACAGGCGAAGAAATTTCGCCCAGAAAATCGCCAAAATTAAAGATTTCAAACAAATTTTCGTAATAAGTCACGATGATACCTTCGAGGAGATGGTTGAAAACGCCATAAGAGTAAGAAAGGAGAATGGAGTGAGCTATGTATGAGCTTTGAAGGGAAACTTTTTGATAATATAGCTAAATTTAAGGAAAAGATCGAAGAGCTAAGCAGACAGGATATAGAGAAGATTGAGAAGTTACAAGAGATATTAGCAAAGAATTCTATTAAGAGAAAAAATTCCTTCGACATATTGAGAGATTTAAAAGTTTCCGGCATTGATGGAAGTCAAATTTCCCCCTTAAAGGATTTTGGGATACCTTTTGGCGGTGTTCAAGCCGCAAGAGTTTGGATTCATCATGGTAAGGGTGATTACGATATAAAATACAAAAGCAATATTGTTTACGAATCCAACATCGAATTTGAAAGATTCAAGCTTGAAATGGAGTTGGTTCGGGATTGTTTGGAGATATCCGATGTAGTTTTTTACGATGGAAGCCTAAGTGTCTTATACACGATGGAACTAAGTGAATCACTCAGCAGAGCTTACAGAAGGGAAATCGACAGTGTCTTATTCCTAAGCGAGAAATATGAAACGCCTGTAATCGGATATGTTGACAGAAGCTACATAAAGGAGTTGGGATTTAGCATCTACGATTCATACATTTTGGCGGATTATCTCAATTTGTATGAATTTACAAATCCGATAGAAACAAAGAAGTCACCGCTCCTTGCGTTCTACTTTAAATCAAATCCCACACTACCTGCGAGAATCGAAATACCGAAATGGTGTGAAAATTTGTATAGGAAAATAGCTGAAATTGTCTACGCTGAATGCGTTATGGGATCGACAACTGGTTATCCGTATATCCTCGAAAGAGCCCATAAATATGCTAAGATAGATGAAAAAGAAAAAAGTGCCTTTGTTAGAGCTGTAAAAAGCTTCAAGATCTCCTTTAAATATCTCAGCAAGATGACGGTTTTTTAGCTATCTGTCGTAGATTGTTGAAAAAGGAGATTGGGAGAAATGGAATCAGAAATGGGAAAACTCTAAAATCTAAAAACATTAATATCCGCCAGCGATAAAACGAGACTCGATGACTTTGTGAAAAACTTTGGGACATGACTTGCTTGAAACAATAGATAAATTTTAAAAAATTACGAGACTAAACACTGTTACATGATCGATGTAGACTTAATAAATCCTGATGAGATAAAAGATTTAAAAGACTGCGAAACACTTATGATCCTCTCTCCAGAGAAAGTTGGTGTTGAATTAAAGGAAAATCTTAATTATTTATCTATTCCGTACTTCGGTGGAGTATTTCCGGGTGTTATTTATAGAAAAAACAGATATGACGATAAAATAGTGGTGGTCAGATTTCAAGAAAAGCTCAAGATATTTAGGGATTCGGAAATGCCTGAACATGTTACGGGAAGTCTGATTGTTTTCGTTGATGGTCTGTATCCTCAAGCTGAAGATATTCTCGAAAGGGCTTATTTCAATTACGGACTTATAAGCTACATAGGTGGTGGAGCCGGTTCATTAACTCTAAAGGAAATCGATTGTCTTTTCGATAACAGAGGCTTTTTCAAGAAAGGGTGTCTCTTCGCAAACGTTAAGAAAAGGATCAAGCTCGCAGTACGACACGGATGGAGCGAAACCGGAACAACCTTCATAGCAACGAAAACGAACGGCAGGGTAATCATGGAGCTCGACTGGAAGCCGGCATTCGAAGTTTACAAGGAACATTTAGAAAAGATGGGTAAGATTATTAGCGAAGAGAATTTCTTTGAAGTCGCAAAAGCGTATCCTTTCGGAGTATCTAAAATGGAAGGGGAATTCATCATCAGAGATCCTCTCTCCACCGAAAACGGGATGATCCTGTGTGCTGGAAAGGTTCGACAAAACAGCGTTCTCTCTTTAATGAAAGGGGATAAAAATAAGCTGATAGAAGCGGCGAGAAAATGTTCGGAATCCATTGAATCAGACAGAGTTTTTGTAGCGGACTGTATATCGAGGGTTCTATATTTGGGGTACGATTTTAAAAAAGAGCTTAAAGCAATAGACCGTGAATGCTTCGGACCTCTGACGATAGGTGAGGTCGCAAGCTCCGAAACTTTTATAGAATTCCACAACAAGACTATTGTTGTAGGAGATATATGATAGACAAAACGAAGTTGATCACAACGCTCTATGAACTCTCACTGCTCCTTTATCCAAGGGATGTAAAAGAGATGATAGAAGAATTCATCAAAAATGTAATGACCAGATTCGGATTCAGTTACGCCTCAATTGAGATACCGCTGGCTGGTCTTAAGATGAGTTTACCGAAGAACTTTAGCAACGGTCTCCATAAAATATCTTTTGAGAAAAAGTATTTCAAGTTAGAATTTGGAAGAACGAAGGAAATTCCCGTAGAATACACAAATATTCTCGAACCCCTAATGGATAAGCTTGATCAAACCTTAGAGTTCCTGATATTAAGCGAATTAAAAAGGAAGCTACTTGAAAACAATGAAGATGTTATCATCCTCGTTGATAAAAACATGATCGTAAAGGAGATGAACAAAAAGGCTGTAGAACTCCTTGGAGATTTAAGGGAAAAACCCATTGATAGAATGTGGCTTAATGAGAACGTTAGATTGAACGGAAGGTACTTCTACGTATCAGTTTACGATCTTGGATTCTTAAAAGGAATAATAGCGAAGGATATAACCGAAAAGGTTTTGCTCGAAATAGAATTAAAAGAGAGAGAAGAGAGATTACGAAAAATTGTTGAGATAGCACCATTTGCAATTCTCATTTACAAAGATTGGAAGTTTATTTACGCTAACAAAGAAGCCGAAAAACTTCTTGGATACAGGAAGGAAGAGATAATAGGAAAACACGTTTTAGATTTACTCCCTCCCGACTGCCACGAAAAGATTAAGCATGTTATACACAGAAGGATCAGGGGCGAAGCAGTCCCACCGTATGATACAAAAATAGTGAGAAAGAATGGAGAGATTAGACACATCTTAGTAGATGGAAGAAAAATGAAATGGAGTGACGGTGAGGTTATTATCGTAGCATTTGTAGATATAACTCCGCAAAAGCTTCTTGAGGAAGATTTAAGCTTTTTGAACAGTATTTTACGTCATGATATTTCGAACGAGATTACGATAATTATGAACTATTTAGAACTTTATAAGGAAGATAAGAGCGACGAGTTCCTTAAAAAGATAGAGGAGTCAGTTAAAAGAATCGTTAATATTATAAACAATGTAAGGAACTTTGAAGAGGCAATTAAAGGCAAAGAATGTGCAAAAATAGAGCTAAAAGATGTTCTATCAAAAATCGTTAAAGATTTCGCTCACAACAACGTGGAGTTCCGTGTAAAAGGTGACTACACTGTTACGGTCAATGAGGGAGGTTTAAAGATCGCAATAAGTAATATAATCGAGAACGCTCTAAGGCATAGCGGGACAGATAAAATTGACATCGAAATTAGAGGGAACGAAGACTACTGCGAAATTAGAATTGCCGATTACGGTAAGGGCATTCCTGATGATTTAAAGGAAAAGATTTTCGAAAAGGGATTTAGATATGGCGAATCCGCCAACACGGGGCTGGGATTATACATCGTTAAGAAGATAATTGAAAGAATGGGTGGGGAAGTGCAAATTGAAGACAACCAGCCAGGGGGAAGTGTATTTATTCTGAGATTAAGAAAGGGCTAAATAAACATCTGCTTCGGAGGTTGCTTCGAAATCTTGTTTATCTTCTGGATGGATAGTATAAAGTCCTCGGTCGTTAGTATATCTTTTCCTTTGATGATTGCTTTGTGGAGCGAGGCTTTGATGACCTTTTCAACCAGATCTCTCCCTGAAAACCCCTCAGTTATCTTGGCTATCTCGAATAGATCCGCCTCGACTTTAAGCGGAAAATCTTTGAGATTGTTCTTCAGTATTAGATATCTTTCTTCGCAGTTCGGAAGCTTAAACTCGATCTCTTCTTCGAATCTGCTTCTTATCGATTGATCAATGATATCGATGCGATTTGTTGCGGCGATTGTGCAAATTCCTTCGTTTTTCTCTATTCCGTCAAGTTCAGTTAGCAGTGCGTTCACGATTTCGCTTACATCCCCTCTAAGATCCTGATATCCTCTGTCAAGTGCGATGCTGTCGAACTCATCTAAGAAGACGATACATGGTGCCACCTGTCGAGCTCTCTCGTAGAGCTCATGGATTTTTCTCGCACCATCGCCGACGTGTTCTCCGATAAGCTTTGTCGATTTAACAGAGAGGAAGGGAACCTGTGCCTCATTCGCTAAAGCTTTTGCAGTCATAGTCTTCCCCGTTCCAGAAGGTCCGTAAAAGAGGATGTTTTTCGGAGCCCACTTTCCGAATTTTTCTGGATTCTTCAAGAACTCCAAGATTATTTTAACTTTGTTCTTAGCCTCCTCCTGACCGATAACATCATCGAGTTTAACATCGGTGACGATCTCGGTTATGATGTCTCGGGATTCGCTCTCCACAAGAAATATCGTTTTATCTCCTATAAACCCCTCTTCAGGTTCGCAACTCTTTACTTCGAAGGCAAAATCTGGAAACATTCTGACATCAAATAGAAGCTTCCCCTTGTAAACGATTTCACCTCTCCACTGATCCTTTGCGTATCTATCAAATACTTTTAAGTTATCTACTTTCGGATACTCATGATAGCTTGCTTTGAGCGGGTATCCTAAGGGCTTTAGGATGACGAACTTTATCTCCCCCTTTTTGTTATTTGTCATTCAAATCAAAAATGCTATGAACATGTTAATAATCTTTGCCCCTATGAGACTGTTTATAGCGGTGGATCTTGCGGACGAATTACGGGAGAAATTCAGTCCGATAATCTCAGCGTTGGGTAGATTCAATGTCAAGACAGTTGAGCTAAAAAATCTCCACATTACTTTAAAGTTCTTGGGAGAAGTTAATGAAAGAATGCTACCACTGATAGACAGCAAACTTAAGGAGATCAAATTCTCACCTTTTAAAATAAAATTTAATGGAATAGGATACTTTCCGAACGAAAAGAATCCGCGAGTTGTCTGGGTTGGCGTGGAAGGGGAGAAACTGAAAGAGCTTGCGGAGGAAGTTGAGCAAAGGATGAAAAAGCTTGGATTCAAAAAAGATAAAGAATTCCACCCCCATTTAACCGTAGGGAGAATAAAAATGCTAGACAAATCTGAGCGGGGAAAACTTGTCAGAGAGATGGAGACATTTAACACAGAATGGGGTGAGATGATTGTTGACAAATTCAAACTGAAAAAGTCGACTTTAACGCCGAAGGGTCCAATTTACGAGGATGTGTTCGTTTATGAAGCCAGAGGAGGTAATTGAACAGGTTATTAAGGACGTAATCCCAAGCGAAGAAGAGGTCAAAAAGGCGAAAGAAGCTGAAAAAATCATTAGAGAGAGGCTTGAAAATCTTTTAAAAGATTCACTGATAGAATACAGATTTCTTGGAAGCTATGCAAGGGGAACTTGGCTTCCAGAAAGTCTTGAGATAGACGTTTTTCTGCTTTTCCCCGAAGATTATCCGATGGAAGAGCTTGAAAGGATTGGTCTGGAAATCGGAAAGAAGATTGTTGATGAATACGAGCTGAGATATGCGGCTCATCCCTACGTTCATGGAGTTGTAAAGGGAGTTGAAGTCGACGTTGTTCCTTGCTATAAGCTAAAATCTCCCGAAAAGATAAAAAGTGCTGTTGACAGAACTCCATTTCATCACGAATGGCTTAAGGATAGGATAAAGGGAAAAGAAAACGATGTAAGACTTTTAAAAAGATTTTTGAAAGCCTCAAATCTTTACGGTGCCGAATTCAAGATAAAGGGATTCTCTGGATATCTGTGCGAATTGCTGATCATTTTTTATGAATCCTTCTTAGACCTCGTTAAGAATGCTGCACATTGGAGAAGGAATATGGTAATTGATGTGAAAAATAAAAAAATCCAATTCGTAAAGGGACAGAAGAACATTTTTGTTGTGGATCCCATTAATGAGAAGAGGAACGTTGCGGCAAATCTTAGCATCGACAATTTCGCAAGATTTGTCGAGAAATGCCGCCTATTTCTTGAAAATCCATCTGAAAAGTTTTTCTATCCGCAAAAGATCGAAGTAGATGAACTAAAATTGAAAAGCGAAATTGAAGAGAGATTTATATACGCTGTAAAGTTTGACAGGCCTCCGATCGTCGAGGACAACCTCTACACACAACTTGAAAAAGCTGAAAATAGGATCAGAAAAATTCTCGAACAAAATGAAGTCGTCGTTCTCAGATCAGATCATTTTGCAAATGATAAGTGCTACATTCTGATCGAAACCCTTTTTGGGAAGTTGTCTCATGTTAAAAAGCATTATGGCCCGCCGATTGAAGATTACGGGAATTCCATGAGATTTATTGAAAAAAACAGAGATTACTCAAGATTTTTTGAAAACGGGCGTTACGTCTCATACAAGCGGAGGAAGTTAACAGAAATCGGAGAAATATTGGAGAACGCCGTAAGAACAGAATATAAATCAATGGGAAAGGACGTTTCAGAGTTCATTAAAAATGCTGAGATTCTAAGAGGATTGGAGCTTCTTGAAATAAAAGAAAAGCTTGTAGAGTTTTTGGGAATTCGTTAAATTTATATTTTATCTCACAAACCTGAGAACTTCGGAACGAAGCCCTTCACAAACAAGGAAATATAGACCTCTCCGTTCTCAACGGAGGTCATTGAAAGACCCTTAATGACGAAATTTGGGAAATGTTGAAGTCAGATACGATCCCTTTCTCAAAAAAGATTAGAGTTTTCAGTCAAAAGATATTATGACTTTGCTATTTTTCCTCAGTTTTCGAAGGATATGGTCTGAATTCAACAGTCCCTCTCTGCCTCATCGGTTGTTTATACAACTCCATAAGTTCGTAGACTTCTTCTGGAACTCCGGTTTCGACGTATAACCCTAAAGCCTTTGCCTGTTCGTAGGTGATGGGATAGTCGTGAGTCCATCTGCCTTCTGTTAGTATCTCCGCAAGTTCTTTTGCTTTCTTCTCACCGTATTTATCAACTAATATCGAATATACGAAATCTCTAACCTGTTTTATTGCCTTTTCAGCTACGTCAGCTAATATTATCGTCTGATCATCGACTTCGTTTATATTCTTCTTTTTCAGGACACTTAATATGCTCGGAGCTGGATACTGTCCTAGTTGTGGGTCTATCGGACCTAAAACAGCATTCGGATCCATTATGATTTTATCAGCCGCCAGCGCGATCAGCGTTCCACCACTCATAGCATAGTGCGGTATAATGACGCGAGTTTCGGCTGGATGATCGTGTAGAGATTTTGCGATCTGAGTTGCTGCCAGCACAAGACCACCCGGTGTGTGTATTATCAGATCTATCGGTTTGTCCTTAGGTGTCATCCTGATTGCTCTCAAAATTTCTTCACTGTCTTCAATACTTATAAAACGGTAGAACGGTATGTTGAATAGTCCTATGCTTTCTTGTCTATGTATCATCGTTATAACTGTGGAATTATTCTTCCCTGCAAGTTTGTCTATAATTTTCATCCTCTCTAATTGAAGTTTCTTATACTGCAACTGGGGAGCCATTATGAGGTAAAATAGCAGAATCCACCAGATGAGTGACCCGAAAAATCCACTCGCTGGATCCATAAATTACATTGGAAGGTTAATTATAAATCTTTGGATATTTCCTAATATGATCAGATATAATGTCTTGTTAAATCATTATAATAACTTCATAAATCTTCATTAGATGGGCAAAATATTTATACTATTATTATTGATTTAACATCGTGGCGACTAAGCTTAAGAGACTATCCGTAGCCGTTGATGATAAAATACTTGGCATACTTGAAAGACTCTCAAAAAATGAAAACAAAACTATCTCAGACATTATACGAACAGCTATACTAACATACGCAGAGATTATGACCGGTGGAGAGCCTCAAGTTGAAACTATAAAGAAGTATGAAGAATTCCTAACGAGAAGAGATCATGTAATCGTTGATTTGGAGATATGGATTGCGCTCCTTGATTTTATAAACGAAACGGGTAATGACAAGTTGTGGAAAACTATTGAAGAGATCGGATACGAGAGTGGACTAGAATTCAAAGTTAAGGGGTTAACGTTAAGCGATGTTTTAAAGAGTCTTGAATTTAAAAACATTTTAAAAGAGAAAACCGAAAATGGAGTGACAGTTCTCATCCTAACAACAAGGAATGAAATCAATTTAATTACCCACTATCTAAGGGGTGTATTTAAGGCGATGGGAATATCCGCTGACATCATCTCCGGCGTAAGGAGACTTGTGATAATCGAAAAAGAAAAGGAACAGTGAACGCAGTTCTCACGAGATTTTTTACGCAACGATGTCTGATTTGGAACAACGTATCTGTTTTCCAATGATTTCATCAAGAATTTTCAAAAACTCCTCTTCACAACCTTTCGGGATCGTGGCACCGGCGGCTATGCTGTGACCTCCCCCCTTTCCGCCCACCTTCTCAGCGGCTATCCTTACCGCATTAGCTAAGTGGATTCCCATTTCCACTAGCCTCATAGTGGCTCTTGCTGAGACTTTCACACCGTCTTCATTTTCGGCAAATGCTATTATCGGTTTATTCCTATTTGCGAAAGAGTAGCTCATGCCTGCTACAATTCCGACGATCGTGTCGAGGATCTTGTTACCGGCGTGGAAATATTGGATATTATTCAGTTCCACGATCCCGATTTCATCGACCAATCTCAACCCGTCACTCAGATTTCTCCTATGATTTGCAAGCAAACTTCTTGCCCTTGAAAAAGTTTTTCCTCTCTCTCCGAGGCAGATTTTCAAACCTATCTCCTCTTCGCCGTATCTTGCCGTCGCATTAAGCAATGTGGAGAATTCCATAGCATCCTTTAGTTCGGTTCCCTCCTCCTCTTCTCGAAGTAGATAAGTCTCACCGACGATTTTCAGTATGAGCTCGTAGGGATAATTCGATTCAACAAGAATTTTGATTATCTCCGAGACAACTTTCTGCTTCTCTTGAGGACTGAGGTCAATCCATCTCCTCCATGAATCTCCTTCCTTTAATGGTATTCCCAGAGATCTCAGGAATTCAATGGCACCCATTTCATCCCCACTAATTCCCGGCAGATACGGATCGAACGTGTATTCGAGCATCTTGTACACTGGTCTTGTCTGCTTTCCAAAGAACCTTATATCCCTCTTAACTTCTACGAATCTGTTTTTTGAAGCTTCCTCAATGATAAATCTGTTTAATCCAATTAACTTTCCGTGAGTATTGTCCTGTAAATCGCCAACAGCACCTACTATCGCAAGAGCAGATAAATCGAAGTTCAGTCCCAAACTCCTTGCGATTAGATATGTCGTAGTGGCTCCGCTTAATTCAACGCTTCCATCGTATCCGAATATGTGCGGGTTCAACTGGTTATTCGTAATCTTTTCAGGAAGGTGGTGATCTGTAATTATGCAATCAATATTAGCGAGAAGACTTACCTGTCCGCTGCCTAAATCCGTGAACCAGACGAATTTATTCTTATCCTTAATCTTTTTGATAGTCTCTTCGTCAAGGGATTTGACAAAATTTATCTCAACTTCTTTTCCGGCTCTCTCTGATGCTTTATATGCTATGGCACCCGCAGTTATGCCATCAGCATCTATGTGAGTGACTATGAGAATCTCATCTTGTTTTTTCAAAATCTCGGACAACTCAACAGCTTTTTTAAGAAGTTCTTTCACTTAAAAGAATAAGTTAATGAAGATTAAAAATTTTTTGTTAGTTACATTCATTCAAACTCTTCAGACTCTTCAGTACCTTCTTTTCCTTTTTCTTTGCTCAACTCCTTAGCAGCAATAACATCATCGATTCTCAGCAGCATTACTGCAGCTTCAGTCGCTGATTCGATAGCCTGCGTCTTGACTCTTAGCGGCTCGAGGACACCTCTCTCTCTCATGTCGACGACTTTACCGCTGAAGACGTCAACTCCTGCGTATGCGTTGCCCTGCTCGTGAGCTCTTCTCAGCTCTACGAGTATGTCTATAGGATCTAGACCTG
>CAZZMN010000004.1:0-33779 GCA_964655455.1 uncultured archaeon | reverse complement strand
ATGAAATCACTCTTCCAAAATTCTCTCGGCTTCTTCTCTGTATGCGTCCATTACGTATGGAATTCCAGAGATTTTCGCCGCCTCTTCGGTTAAGGCAATTAAGTCGTTCCTTGAAATTGTCGAAATCTTGAAGTTTCTGCTACCAGCCATTAACTGCTGTAGTCCAATCATAAACTTCTGGCAGAACGTATACATGCCTATTGCTCCCGCTGGTATCTCTTTTATTCTGTCTCCATACTTCTCTCTAAGTTCTTCATAGGTGATGAATATCTCCTCCAGGCTGTTTCCATATTTGGCAACACTCTTCGGTAGATTTCCTTCTTTAAGCCATTTTTCGATGTTCTTACCTACCATAGCCGGTATCATCAGTGCTCTACCCATACACACCGCTTTGACATAAGGAGCTCCCAGAGCGATGGCTTTGAATACTCCGTCTTCAGTTGAGAAGCCTCCAGCAATTGCGATATCGGGCACTCTAAAGCCCCTCTTATCGAGCTTCCTGCAGAACTGGTAAGCCAAGCATTCTAGATAGAAAGTCGGTATTCCCCACTCGTTCATCATAGGCCACGGACTCATTCCTGTTCCGCCACCGGCACCATCGATCGTGATTAAGTCGAGCTTAGCCTCAGCTCCAAGCCTTAGTGCTAGCGCCAAGTCGACGGCTGAGTAAGCGCCAGTCTTTAATGTAATCCTCTTAAACCCAATGCTTCTGAGTCTGTCAACTTCTTCCAAGAAAGATTCCCTATCTACGAAAGCTAGCCTCGAATGTCTTTCGAACTCCTTGATTACACCCCTTTCATATGCTCTTCTAACAGCTGGATCTTCAGGATCTGGTAGGACTATGTATCCCCTTCTCTTAAGTTCAAGAGCCCTCTCTATTGACTTTACCTTAATCTCTCCTCCTATGCTCTTCGCTCCTTGACCCCACTTGATTTCAATTGTCTCAAGCTCGTGCTTGCTTGCAAGATATTCTGGAACACCGAGCCTCCTATCTTCGACATTTACCTGAACGATTAATTCTCCGTATCCTACGTGGAATTTTTTGTAGATCTCTATTCTGCGATCCATTTCTGGGGATTTCTTTACCTTTCCTTCTGCATCAAGCTCAAGTTCAGGATCTACACCACATACGTTTTCACCACATACGATTGTAATGCCTGAAATGGCAGCACCTACAGCGAAGTGCTCCCAGTTTCTGCGGGCGATCTCTGTGGATCCTAAGGCACCTGTGAAAATGGGAAGCTTCATTTTCACCTTCTTATCCCATCCGTATTCTGTTGTTGTGTCGACATTCGTGAATATTGCCTCATCTGGGCCTACATCCCCCTCTAATCCCTTTGCACCTCTTGCATATCCTTGAATGTTCAAGTGGGAGTAGTCAACTGGATATTCCTTGTCAGCTCCAGCAGTCACGTAACCGAAATCCTGTGGGTACAATACTTCTCTCCCTCTAAAAGAGGCCAACCAAATCTCACATCCACCTCTGCACCCGTCAACACATCTTGAACAAAGTCCAGAGGATGGAACGACGCTTCTTGATCTATTAAAAGTTCCTGTCGCTTCATCTGCATTTGGAGTTCTCAAATTTCCCACATAACCACCTCCAATATTTTTTCTGCTTTTGTATTCGTTTCTGAACTTCTGGAGCTTTCGACACTAAAAGTATTTAAACTTTACTAAATTAATATGAGGTGCTATGTGTTGTTTGTATGAATTTGTATCAAACTTAATGCTGAACACTCACTCCAAAAAAGATATAATCCAATCGGGATGACCCGAAATATGGATGTAACGATCGGTCTAGAAGTTCACGTTCAACTAAATAAGCTTAAAACTAAGCTTTTCTGTTCATGCCCTCTTGACTATCACGGTAAAGAACCAAATACCCATGTATGCCCCGTCTGCTTGGGACTCCCCGGAGCCATGCCTGTTATAAATAAGGAGGCTTTGAAAGCCGCGATAAAGGTAGCTCTTGCCCTTAACGCTCGAATCAATCCCGTTGTGAGATTTGACAGAAAGAATTACTTCTATCCAGATCTTCCCAAGGGATTCCAGATAAGTCAGTATGATATGCCACTCGCTTGGGGAGGCTACGTAACGATAGAGACTGATGAGGGTGAGAAGAAAGTCTCCTTGAAAAGAATTCACATAGAAGAAGATCCAGGAAAGCTTAGCTACAAGGGATCGATAACGACTGCAAGATACAGCCTGATCGATTATAACAGAAATGGAGCTCCCCTTCTTGAGATCGTGACAGAGCCCGTCCTGAACTCACCGAAAGAGGCAAGGATTTTTCTAAACAACCTCAGGATAATTTTAGAATACCTCGATGTATTTGATGGGGATCTTGAAGGCGCCATGAGGGTCGATGCAAACATAAGTATCGCTGGCGGTGGGAGAGTCGAGATAAAGAACATATCGAGCTTTAAGGGTGTTGAGAAAGCTCTATCCTACGAGATAACGAGGCAGAAAAATCTTCTCCGCAGAGGTCGGACGATCAAAAGAGAGACTAGGCACTTTGATGAATCCCACAACATCACAGTATCCTTGAGAGGGAAAGAAGAAGAGCATGACTACAGATACTTCCCCGAACCAGATCTAGTTCCTATCGTAACCGAGGAGTTTATCGAGGAGGTAAAACAAACACTTCCTGAAATGCCTTGGGAGAAGAGAGATCGCCTGATCAGAGAATACAGCATCTCGACTGAGAAGGCGAAGATTCTCATTTTAGATCCTAAAATGGCTGATTATTTCGAAGAGGTTGCAAAAAGGATCGACCCAAAGATTGCAGCAAGATGGATCGTTGACGTACTGAGAGGTGAGCTAAACTACAGAGGATGGTCATTCAAAGATATTGAAAAGAAATTCCCCCCAAAGGAGTTTATCAAATTGCTTGAATACTTCGTTAGGGATGACATAACAGAGAAAGGCGTTGTCGAAGTTATAAGGACTAAACTTGATGAGGGTGACAGTGTTGATGAGATTATCAGGAAAAAGGGTCTCTTCACGATACCCAAAGAGGAGATCGAAAGGCTTTGTAGAGAAGCAATCGAAAAGAATCCTAAAGCCGTCGAAGATTACAGATCTGGAAAGAAGCAGGCGGCAAACTTCCTCGTTGGCTACGTAATGAAAAAGACGAAAGGAAGGGCAGATCCTGGAGAAACAGCCAGAATTATAAGGGTGTTGCTCGATGAAGAAAGTTAAAGTTGCTATCGGTGGGACTTTTGAGCCTTTTCACGAGGGGCACAAAAGATTGATCGATAAAGCGATAGAGTTAGGTGGAAAAGATATAACAATCGGTATAACAAGCGATAAAATGGCAAGACAGAGGATAAGAAGCGTTCTTCCCTTCGCTATAAGAGCCGAAAACGTAAAGTGGTATGTTAAAAGAAAATACGGATTCGAACCCGAAATAGTGGAGATAACGAATCCCTACGGGAAAACTCTTGAGTACGATTTCGAATATATCATCGTAAGTCCAGAGACTTACGAAATGGCTAGGAAGATAAACGAAAAACGCAGAAAAATGGGAAAGAAAGAGATAAAGATAGTAAAAGTGGAATTTGTCTTGGCAGAGGATGGAAAACCAATCTCCTCAACAAGAATAAAAAAGGGTATAATAGATAGATATGGTAAATTAATTTAGAATTTGTTAAGGATCATGTTCAGATCAGAGAAAGAGGTGGCAGAATATTTCAATCCGGTAACTAAAAAGAAGGACGTAGTCGAGGTGGAGATAAGATTCGATCCACTTACGGGAAAGACTCACATTCAAGTGACTGCATCGAAATACCTTTTAGGCTATCAGGAGAGGATTATTAAATCCGCTAAAGAATTCTACGAAAAGAATGGTGCAATATTCAGATAAGGTATAATTCGTTCAACTTCGGCATATTCGGGAGCATGGAAAGTGTGGAATACCTTGCCACTCAGTTCGATATCGTTGCTAGGAATGTTATGTCTAAATATTATTGGAACGACGTTTTCGCTATAACAAAGAAATAAAAAAGTATTTCTAACCTTCAATAATTTTCTTTAAGTCTTCTGCAATCTTTTCTATCTCTTCGAGATCCTTGTATTCGAATTCCCTCTCTCTAACACCAGCCATCGCCCACAGTAGTCTCGCTATTACCGGTATGAGCTTGCCAGCATATCCCGGACTGTGGGGTAAGAGATACGCTGCAAGATCCCCGAGCTTCACTAAGACTTCTTTATCGAGTCTGTTTACCTTCTCGCTTGCCGAGCCGAGTAGTGAGATGCAGGTGCCGAGAACTCTTTCCCTTGCCGCGTAATACTTCGCAGCTTCGCTCGTTATTCTGTGGACACCCATACTACCACCTCAAACATCAAGGTATTTCATGAATTCCCACGGGGTGATATATAAACAATACTGATTCCACTCTTCGATCTTTATGCTCATGAATGCATCGAATATATGGGATCCCAAGACCTTTTGTAGAACTTCATCTGTTGCAAGATGATCTAGAGCATCTCTCAATGTAGTGGGAAGTTCTCCGATTCCCAATTCTCTCTTTTCTTTTTCGCTCAGTTCATAAACGTCCTTCATTATCGGATCTCCGGGATCTATTTTCTTCTTTATCCCATCAAGTCCGGCAGCAACCATTGCCGATAGCGAGAGATAGGGATTCGTGCTTGGATCGGCACCCCTGTATTCAACTCTTATCGCTGAGGGCTTTCTGTGATACATCGGAACTCTGACAAGAGCTGATCTGTTTCTTGGCGACCAGCAGATGTAGATCGGAGCCTCAAATCCCGGAACTAATCTTTTGTAGCTGTTTACCGTGGGAGCGCACAAAGCTGTGAGAGCCTTTGCGTGCTCCAATAGCCCTCCAATGTAGTATCTCGCCTTCTGACTGAGCATGAATTCATCATCGGGATCAGCAAAGATATTAGTCCCCTTAAAGGGCTCACCTTTCCACAGACTTTGGTGAACATGCATTCCACTCGCATTATCAAGGTATAGTGGTTTGGGCATAAATGTGGCTATCATTCCACGCATTTTTGCAACATTTTTAGCTGCAAACTTGTAGAGATAGAAGGCATCTCCGGCATCCACGAGTGTTTTTGGCTTGAAGTCGAGTTCGACTTGTCCCGCCGTAGCGACTTCGTGATGGTGGTATTCCACAACAATTCCGAGGGTCTCAAGATACTCTACAAGTTCGTTTCTGTATTCTACAGTCAGATCCTCAGGTGGCGGTCTGAAGTAACCTTCCTTCGGGCGGATAACATAGCCACCGGGGGATATTTCGGGGCTTTCGGGCATCACTCTCGGAGGACCCCAGCTGTCTCCAACACCACCGTTTGGAGAAACCCACAGATCGTATTGCAGTCTCGTGGGATCGACCTTCTCAAACAAAAAGAACTCTATTTCAGGTCCAAATACTGCCGAGAGACCTTTTTCTGAGATATTTTTTTCCATCCTCTTGGCGACATAGCCGCGGGGATCACAATCGGCTATCTCATCACCCCATGCTTCATAAACATCTCCAAACATTATTGCCGTTTTTTGAACGGGATTATTAATCCACGGGATGATCTTTAGGGTGGATAAATCGGGTTTCCAGACTACATCGCTCTGTTCTATAGTTTTAAAGCCTCTGATGGATGATCCATCAAACCCTATTCCGTCAAGGGCGGAGCCTTCTATGAATTCTCTTGCTGGGATTGAGAACGTCTGTAGATATCCTCGAACATCGCTGAAGGCACATAAAACTTGTTTTATTTTATTTTCTTTCAGTATTTTCTTGGCTTTTTCGATCACACTCTCACCCTCTTCAGCGATCCACTGTAGTTATATAAACTTTTACCTATTACGCTAAGATATTAAAGAATGATAAGACCGCTCGACGATTTTTTTAGTATTTTTTAGAGGGAGGGGAAAACCTCATATATACTTTACTGTAACTGATAGCTATGAAGCTCATAGTATGCAGTAAACGAGATGTGGCCAGTCAAAACATTAAAGATAATCTTCTGAATCTAATCCAAGCAGATAAAGAGACAATTAACGGTATAGATTTTTACATTTCCGATGGAATTGCAATAGCAGATATTGATGAAAGACTGATTTACGCCGATTACATCGATGAGAGATTATCAAAATATCTAAGTTTTGACGAAATTCTGTTCGCTTCGAGACATTCAAGCAAAGATGGTCGCAAAATCATCACAAGTCACGTTACGGGGAATGTAGGAAGGGCTGACTACGGAGGCAGGGTCTACAGCTTAGCTAAGCCATCCCCAATAACAATGAAAAATTTTGCAATAAGCGTTACAAGAAAATTGAAGGATACTGAATACGAATTTACACTTGAGGCAACCCATCACGGCCCATCTGAGATCAAAACTCCATCAGCTTTCTACGAAATTGGATCGACTGAGAATGAATGGAAAGATGAAGAAATCGCATTCATCGTAGCAGAATCCATGTTAGAGGCTATCCAGATGAAAGAAAACTGGATTGTCGCATTAGGTGTTGGTGGAACTCACTACGCTCCAAGGCAGACTGAAATAGAACTGAAAACGATTTACGCTTTTGGGCATATATTTCCCAAATACACATTCAACGATCTGACAAAGGAGTTTCTAAAGAAAGCATACGAAATTAGCGAAGCTGAGCTGATAATAATCGATGAGAAATCCGTAAACTCTTCCGTAAAGAATCTTTTAAATGAGGTTACCAATGAATTGAATACAAGAGTTATAAAATCAAAGGAAGCAAAAGAGGAGGTAGTTGTATGAAGTTAAAATGCAGAATCTTGCCTATAATTGTTGAAAGACCTTCGGTGGTTTTGAATCAGACTGATGCGATGGAGTTTGGATTAATGGGTGGCGACAGAGTTAAGATAACAAAAAACGGCAAGAGCTTGGTTGCTCATGTTCAGATCGCTTGCGGAGACGTTCTCAGAGGTCAAGAAGCTTGCTTTACTCTGATACCTGATGGAATGGTGGGAATTTATTCAAACCTCGCTGAGGATTTAGCCATCACGGACGGAGATGAGGTTACAATCCATCCAATTTCGAGGCCCCTAAGTGTAGAATATATCAGAAAAAAGCTCAACAGAGAAAAGTTAAGCAGAGAGGAGATATACGAAATCATAAAGGATATCGTTAACAACAATCTCAGCGAAATCGAGCTTACAGCTTTCGTTATAGCAAATCACCTTATAGGAATGGATTTTGATGAAATCGAATGGATGACGAGGGCGATGATCGAGACTGGTGAGACAATATCGTTTGAAAAGGGAATTGTTGTCGACAAGCACAGTATAGGCGGAGTCCCCGGAAACAAAGTGAGTTTGCTGATAGTTCCCACTGTGGCTGCTGCGGGTCTTTTAATTCCAAAGACTGCAAGCAGAGCAATAACTTCTGCAAGCGGAACCGCTGACACGATGGAGGTTCTTGCTAACGTTAATCTCAGTGTTGATGAGATAAAAGAGATAACAGAAAGGGTGGGAGGCGTGATCGCATGGGGTGGTGCCACGAATATCGCTCCCGCAGACGACAAAATTATTCATGTTGAGTATCCTCTCTCCATTGATCCACGTCCGCAGCTACTTGCAAGCGTCATGGCAAAGAAGGGGGCGGTTGGTGCAAGACACATAGCCATGGATATCCCCGTAGGGAGAGGCGCGAAAATCGAGAATGTTGAGGAGGGTAGAAAGCTTGCGGGAGAATTCGTCGAGCTAGGGAGAAGATTAAATCTAAACGTAGTTTGTGCGATTACTAACGGATCCCAGCCGATAGGAAGAGCTGTCGGTCCTGCGATAGAGGCTTGGGAAGCCTTGAAGACAATGGAAACTAAAAAGGGATCTTCAAGTCTTCTCGAAAAATCATTCGGTATTGCTGGAATACTCTTTGAGATGGTTGGTCTAACATCAAATGGCTATGAGATGGCAAAATCCATTTTCATGAAAGGGAAAACTCTTGAAAAATTTAGAGAGATTGTGGAAGCTCAGGGTGGTAAAAAAGATATTAGTTCCAAAGATATTCATCTTGGGGAGGAGAAATTCGTTTTAAAAAGCAATTTTGAAGGGGCCGTTGTCGAAGTGTTTAACGAAAGAATCGTCAAGATAGCGAGGCTTGCAGGAGCTCCTAAAGACAAAGGAGCCGGCGTATATATCCACAAAAAACGTGGAGAGGTTGTAAGAGCAAATGACCCACTCATCACGATATATGCTGAAAAGGCTTGGAAACTGGATAAAGCTATTGAATTCGCAATAGAAAACCCTCCTCAGATGGTTTCGGGAATGGTTCTCGAAAAATATCCATCCTTTAGAGAGGTGAGATGATGGAGGTTGCCATCGGATTAAGAGATGTAATTGCAGCGGAAACCACCATCTCAAGAATCGATTTAGAAGATGGAAGAGCTATTTTAGAGTATAGAGGATATGATATCCGAGATCTTGCAAAACATTCCACCTACGAAGAGGTTGCATATCTTCTTCTCTTTGGAGAATTGCCCTCAAAAAGTGAACTCGAAGCATTTTCGGAAGAACTTAAAGAAAGAAGAGATCTACCACCCCAGATAATAGGTCTTCTAACGCATCTCTCACCATTCTGCCATCCAATGGTCGCTTTGAGAACGGCTGTGAGCTACTTGGGAACGATGGATAGAAGGATCGCCTTTAAAAACAGAGAAGATAGCTTAGAGAAAGCAAAAAATCTGATAGCAAAGTTCCCGACAATTGTTGCATACTTCCACCGCATTAGGATGGGTGAACGCATAATCCCTCCTAATGATAATCTTAGTCATGCGGCAAACTTCCTCTACATGCTACACGGAGAAGAGCCAAGCAAGACAGAAGAGAGAGCAATGGATTTGGATTTCATCCTCCATGCTGAACACGAATTTAACGCATCCACCTTCGCAGCAAGAGTTGCAGCGTCCACATTGGCGGACATGTATGCTTGCATAGTGGCGGCAACTGGAACGCTTATGGGACCCTTACACGGTGGAGCTGCACAGGAAGTTATGAAAATGCTTAGAGAAGTAGCTGTCCCATGGAGAGCCGAAATCTATGTTAAAGAAAAACTCGAGAGGGGAGAAAGAATAATGGGATTCGGTCACAGGGTATACAAAGAGGTGATTGATCCGAGGGCGATAGAGCTTAAAAAGCTTGCAAAAAAGCTCGCTGAGGAGAAGGAATCGAAATGGTTCAAGATAAGTGAGGCGATAGAGGAGGCAGTCAGGAAGTTCAAAGGTATTCTTCCAAACGTGGATTTCTACTCCGCAAGTGTTTACGCTTGCTTAAGGATTCCTGACGACCTTTTCATAAACATATTCGCAATAGGCAGGATATCCGGATGGTGCGCACACATAATCGAGCAGTACGAGAACAACACACTAATAAGACCACGTGCCAAATATGTCGGGCCAAAAAGCAGGAAGTACATACCAATCGATCAGAGATCAAATAGTTTATAAACTCTCTTTTTTAGGTTATGCCGATGAGATTCAAATTATCAGAGAGACTGGAAAGGCTACCTCCCTACCTTTTCGCCGAGCTCGACGAAATGAAAATGAAGAAGGAAAGGGGAGGTGTCAAAGTCATAGATTTTGGTGTAGGCGATCCAGATATCCCGACTCCAAAGCACATTGTTGAAGCGATGCAGAAAGCCGTTGAAAATCCCGAAAATCATCGATATCCCAGTTATGAAGGGAAAGAAGAGTTCAGAGAAGCTGTTCGAAACTTCTACAAGAGAAGAAAAGGAGTTAATGTGGATACTGATAGCATAATAGCTCTAATCGGTTCGAAAGAAGGAATTGCCCATCTTCCACTCGCATTCGTAAACAACGGTGACTACGTGATCTACACAGAACCTGGTTATCCAGTCTATTTCTCTTCAACGGTGTTCGCCGGTGGAAAGCCCTTTGAATTACCTTTAAAGGAGGAAAACGGATTCCTTCCCGATCTAGAGAGCATTCCGTCGGATGTTGCAAAGAAGGCTAAGCTCATGTTCCTTAACTATCCAAACAATCCGACGACTGCGGTAGCCGAGATGGATTTTATTAAGGAAGCCGTTGATTTCTGCAACGATTATGGGATAATACTTGCTCACGATGCTGCCTACAGCGAAGTAACATTCGATTACAGGGCGAGGAGCTTTTTAGAGTATGACGATGCCTTTGAATGCGTTATCGAGTTCGGTTCCCTGAGCAAGACCTACAGCATGACTGGATGGAGGATCGGATACGCATTGGGCAACAAAGAAGCTGTTAAAGGGTTGTTGAAGGTCAAAACGAACATCGACAGCGGTGTGTTCGGCGCCGTCCAAGATGCGGCGATTGCAGCACTTAACGGTGACGACAGAGTAATCGAGGAGAACAACAAAATCTACAAGGAGAGGAGAGACGTTTTCGTCGAAGGTTTGAATCGTTTGGGATTCAAGGTGGAAAAACCGAAGGCAACCTTCTATCTCTGGGTTAAGGTGAACATGCCAAGCATAGAATTCGCAAAGAAACTGCTCGACGAAGCCGGTATTTTAGTAACTCCCGGAATTGGATTCGGAAAAAGCGGCGAAGGCTTTGTAAGGATCGCTCTGACTAAAGATGTTAGCGTGATTAAAGAAGCTTTAAAAAGATTGGAGGGTGTTGAAATTGTTTAGCTCTAAAAACGGGATTCTCCACATAGAGGAGGTCGATTTCAGAAAAATCGTGGAAAAAACGGGGACACCGGTTTACGTCACATCTAAGAGAATTCTCGAAGAAAACATCAATGCATTTAAACAACATTTTGGATGGTGTCGCATTCTATACGCCGTGAAAGCGAACAACAATCTTACACTGATGAAGATTTTATCAAACGCCGGATTCGGTGCCGATGTCTTCAGTGCCGGTGAGCTATATCTTGCACTACTTGCGGGATTTGATAGAGATTACATACTCTTCAACGGAAATTCAAAGAGCGATGAGGAGATAGAGGCTGGGATCGAAGCGGGTGTTAAATTCAGCGTAGATAGCTTTGATGAGCTCTACACGATCTCTGAGATTGCTAAGAGTCCCGTGAAGATTGCTTTCAGAGTTAATCCAGATATAAGTCCCGAAACACATCCGAAGATTGCTACGGGCTTAAAAACATCGAAGTTCGGTATTCCATCCGAAGAGATTATCGATGCGTATAAGCAAGCCGTAGATCTTCCGAACATTCACCCGGTGGGTATTCACTGTCATATAGGTAGTCAGATCACTGACACGGCTCCTTTTGTAGAGGAACTTGAAAAAATGTTTGAAATAGCTGTGAAAGTTGAAAAGCTGGGTATAAAGCTCGAATTTCTCGACATGGGTGGTGGTTTCGGTATTGATTACGAAGGGGGTCAGACGGATATTAAGAAATTTGCGGATGCCCTTAAGTCTGTTTATCTCAAAGGTTTGGAAAAGCTGAGAGCCAAACCCGAGCTCTGGATAGAACCCGGCAGAAGCCTTGTGGCAAACACAACCGTTCTGATAACTAAAGTGAATTCTGTAAAAAAGGCTTACAAGAATTTTGTCGCTGTAGATGCTGGCTTCAACACTCTGATAAGACCTGCTATGTACGATGCCTATCACAGGGTTGCCGTTGCAAATAAGATGGACAGCGTTCCCGAAGAGACATACACCATAGTGGGTCCAATCTGCGAGAGCGGTGACATCCTCGCAAAAGATAGAAGGCTACCGAAGATCGAGAAGGGAGATTACATCGTGGTGTTCGATACAGGAGCTTACGGCTTCGTCATGAGCAGTCAGTATAACGGGAGACCTAGATGTGCCGAAATCCTCGTGGATGGGGATGAATTCTACATAATAAGATATGCGGAAAAGATCGGAGATCTGATATCTAACCAGATAATTCCTGAGAAATTTTTGAAATGATTTAATCACTGCGATTACGAAAATAATTTAAAATTGTAAACTTAACATTAACTGGAGGTGTAATTCATGCATTTTGAGTTAACTGAAGAGCAGAAAGATATCCAGAAAGCTGCCAGAGAATTCGCTCAAAACGAATTTACGAGTGAGAGAGGTAGGGAATTCGACGAAAAGGAGGAATTTCCATTCGATTTATGGAAAAAGGCTTGTGAACTAGGATTTATCGGAGCCCACTTCCCAGAGGAATACGGCGGAGCTGGAATGGGGGTTCTTGAGAACACGCTGATTGTGGAAGAGTTTTGCAGGGCTGACACCACGATCGGTAGCGCCATCATCCTCGCCGACTTCTCGTCAGAGGTCATAATGAGATTTGGGAGTGAGGAGCAAAAAGAAGAAGTCCTTCCCAAAGTAGTCTCTGGTAAAGCGATAACGGCTGGATGCTACACCGAGCCAGAAGCGGGAAGCGACTTAACGGCGATAAAGACGAGAGCTGAAAAAGACGGGGATGAATGGGTAATTAACGGATCGAAAATATTCATCACGAACGGAACTATTGCCGACTACTTTGTCGTCCTTGCGGTTACTGATCCAAATGCCCAGCCAAGATACAGGGGGTTCACTACATTTCTCGTAAGAAAGGGTGCCGAGGGATTGTCAACGACGAAAATAGGAGGGAAAATGGGTATAAGAGCTTCTCCGACCGCTGAAGTTGTATTCAAAAATGTCAGGGTTAGTGAGGAGGACGTGATCGGACAGCTAAATAGAGGGTTCTATCAGGTTCTGGAATTCTTCGACGAAAGTAGGATAGAAATTGCCGCTCAAGCCCTTGGTATCGCCGAGTGTGCGTTTGATAAGACCCTCGAATACGTTAAGCAAAGGAAGCAGTTCGGACAGCCAATCGGGGCATTTCAGGCTATACAGCACAGATTAGCCCATCTCGCAACGATGATAGAAGCTACAAAGCTTCTGATATACAAGGCGGCATGGACTTACGATAAAAAGGGAATAGATCCAACCCTAACAAGCATGGCTAAGTATCTCGCAGGGAAGTTAGCTGTTAAAGTATGTGATGAGGCTATTCAGATGCACGGCGGCTACGGATACGTAGCTGAGAATCATGTGGAAAGATATTACAGAGACGCTAAAATAACGGAGATTTATGAGGGAACGAAGGAAATTCAGCTCAATACAATCGCAAAAGGAATTTTAGGTAAGCTTTAGAGGTGATTAATTTGGAAGATCTTGAGAAGATAAAGAAGAAAAGAGAGGAGTGGGAGAAGAATTGTTTAAAACCCTATCTTGAGAATTTCGGTGAGAGACAAGAGAGATTCGAAACACTCTCAGGAATCGAAATTAAAAGGGTTTACGATCCCACTGATATAGCTCACATTGATTACCTGAGAGACATCGGATATCCCGGAGAGTTCCCGTTCACGAGGGGCGTCTATCCTACAATGTATAGGGGAAGACTTTGGACAATGAGACAGTTCTCTGGATTTGGAACTGCGGAGGACACGAACAAGAGATGGAAGATGCTTCTCAAAGAGGGTCAGACAGGATTGAGCACAGCTTTTGACTTCCCCACATTAATGGGTATTGACAGCGATGATCCCCTAGCGGACGGTGAAGTCGGAAAGGTCGGTGTTGCAGTTGACACTCTTAAGGATTTCGAGATCCTGTTCGATGGTATTCCCTTGGATAAGGTGTCGACATCATTTACGATAAATCCACCAGCCGCGGTAATCCTCGCAATGTATGTTGCCATCGGAGACATGCAGGGAGTTCCGAGAAATCAGCTCAGAGGGACTATCCAAAACGACATGCTCAAAGAATTCCACGCTCAGAACACTCTCGTCCTACCACCAGAGCCTTCCGTAAAGATAATCGTAGATATATTCGAGTGGGGTATCGAGAACGTTCCGAAGTTCAATCTTATAAGCATTTCGGGATATCACATCAGAGAGGCGGGATCCACAGCTGTTCAAGAACTCGCTTTTACGATTGCTGACGGTATGGCATACGTGGAAGCCGCAATCGAGAGAGGGATCGATATAGACAGGCTTGCTCCTCAGCTGAGCTTTTTCTTCAATGCTCATAACAACTTCTTCGAAGAGATTGCGAAGTTCAGAGCCGCTCGCAGAATGTGGGCGAAGATAATGAGGGACGAATACGGTGCGAAAAATCCACGCTCATGGTGGCTCAAGTTCCACACTCAAACCGCGGGATGTACACTGACAGCACAGCAACCTTTGAATAACATAGTCAGAACAACAATCCAAGCGATGGCTGCTGTTCTCGGAGGAACACAGAGTCTCCACACAAACAGCTTCGATGAAGCTTGGGCTTTGCCAAGCGAGGAAGCGGTCAGAGTGGCTCTGAGAACACAGCAGATAATCGCCTACGAAAGTGGAATTCCAGACACTATCGATCCCTTAGCTGGAAGCTACTACGTCGAGTGGCTCACAGACAAGATGGAGAAACTCGCTTGGAGATATATAGAGCAGATAAGGAAGATGGGCGAGGGTAGTATGCTGAGAGGAGTCTTGAAGGGAATAGAAAATGGATTCTTTGTGAAGGAGATCAGTAGAGCGGCGGCCGAATACCAGAGAGATGTCGAGGAGGGAAGAAGAATCATCGTCGGAGTGAACAAATTCACTATAGAGGAGGATCTCAAAATCCCGATACTCAGGGTGGATGAAGATGTCCAGAGGAAGCAAATCGAAAGACTGAGAAAGGTTAAAGCCGAAAGAGATAACGATGCCGTCAAAGAAGCATTAGAGTGGTTAAGAAGCGCCGCCGAAAACAACGAGAACGTGATGCCACCAATCTTAGAGGCTGTGAAGGCTTACGCCACAATAGGAGAGATAATGGGAGTTCTTAAGGAAGTTTACGGGACATACAAGAAACCGATTATTATCTAATTTTTTGGGGTGATCACATTGGAGAAAAAGATAAAAGTTCTTGTAGCTAAGGTTGGACTTGACGGACACGATAGAGGTGCGAAAGTTGTCGCACGTTTCCTGAGAGACGCTGGATTCGAAGTGATCTATACAGGACTTCACAGAACTCCAGAGGAGGTTGCTATGGCCGCCGTTCAAGAAGATGTAGATGTTGTGGGGATATCTATCCACAGCGGTGCACACATGACCCTCGTCCCGAAGGTTATGAAATATATAAAGGAATTTGGTGGAGACCTAGACGAGATGGTGATAGTTGTTGGTGGCATAATTCCCGAAGAGGACATAGAAAAATTAAAATCACTTGGTGTTGATGAGGTTTTTATACCCGGAACACCTATGGAGAAAATTATAGACTTCATAAGAAAAAAGGTTCCCGAGAAAAAGAAGATGGGGAGAAGTAGATGAATGTAGAAGAGATCGTTAGAGGTATTGAGGAGGGAAACAGAAGAGCTTTAGCAAGAGCCATCACATATGTTGAGAATGACTATCCAGAAGGAAAAGAGATAATGA
Organism: uncultured archaeon; assembly: GCA_964655455.1. Taxonomy (GTDB): domain Archaea; phylum Halobacteriota; class Archaeoglobi; order Archaeoglobales; family Archaeoglobaceae; genus Geoglobus. The sequence goes on along the minus strand of CAZZMN010000004.1, from coordinate 18,440 downwards.
AAAGGATATTCCACAGAACTGGAAAGGCTCATGTTATTGGTGTCACGGGATTCCCCGGTGTCGGGAAGTCCACAACCGTAAGCAAACTAATTCAGAAGTTCAGAGAAAAAGGTAAAAAGGTCGGCGTAGTCGCTGTAGATCCCAGTTCTCCATTCACAGGCGGAGCTTTACTGGGTGACCGACTTAGAATGGATGGGCTTGACGTGAGCAAACCTCTCTGGCTAGATCCCGGTGTCTTCTTCAGGAGCATGAGTTCCCGCGGAAGGGCGGGGGGTCTTGCTGCAAAAACGGGCGATGTCGTCAGATTACTTGATGCCTTTGGGTTTGACTTGATCTTAGTAGAGACAGTGGGAGCGGGACAGAGCGAAGTGGATATAGTAGAAGTTGCTGACACAACGATCGTCATCTTAATGCCTGAGATGGGAGATGAAATACAAATAAATAAAGCGGGAATTCTTGAGATCGGAGATATTTACGTAGTTAACAAAGCCGATCTAGGTGGTGCTGACAAGACCGTAAGATGGCTGAAGACTATGATTATGATGGACCAGGAGTCTGTTGAAATCTTGAGCAAAACAACACATGCCGATGAGGCGGCGGTTCAAAGCGGCGAGATATTTGAAAGAATGAAGAAAAGTAGGGACTGGATACCACCTATACTTGTCACAGTAGCCGAAAGAGGTGTAGGAATTGAAGAGCTCGTTAAAGCTATAGAAGATCACTTCGAATATCTCAAGAAGTCTGGAAAGTTGATGGAAAGAAGGGTAAGAAGATTAAGCAGAGAGCTTTTCGATCTGATCATGGATGAGATAAAGACCATATTGAGTAAAAACAAATTAGTAGATTTCAGAGGCTACGTGGAGAGAGTCGCTAAAGGGGAAATTAACCCACACTCCGCTGCAGAGGATATTGTAGACAAACTACTTAAGGTGGGGTGTAATTGAAAGGAGATCCCGTGAGAACTCGAACTTTTACCGAAATTGTTAACAAAGAAGATCCAAGAATCGAAGCGGTTGGATGCATCGACGAAGCAAACGCCTTTATTGGGCTTGCAAAAGTAAAATCTAACGGAGAAACAAGAGAGATCCTGAAAGAAGTCCAAAGGAAGATGTTTAAAGCTGGATCAGAAGTTGTTGGAGGAAGTTTGAAGATAACTCAAGAGGATCTCAACGAAATTCTCAACGTTATCAGAGAATTAGAAAAGAGTGTCGAATTCCCCAAGAGCTTTATTATCCTTGAAAAGGATGAGTTAACATCTCTTCTAAGCGTAGCAAGATGCGTTGTCAGAAGAGCCGAAAGAAGGGTTGTATATCTCTATAATCGGGGATTGGTTGGTCTTACACTTGTTGAATGGTTGAATAAGCTCAGTTATTTGCTTTATCTTTTAATTTTAAAAGAGCTAAACGGGAAATTTGAAAAGATATGAAAGAAAGCTGGAGTGAATACAGCGATAGCATTGAAAAAAGCCGGGAGTATCATAAAAGATATCAGATTGCAATCAATAACCCGATAAGAAGACAGGTTCTTAAGCTTCTTTTGAAAGGTAAAAAACTAAATACTATTAAATATGAACTTAACCTGAGTGATTCACAACTCGAATACCATCTAAAGATACTTGAGTGGGGATTCTGTATCGAAAGGAAAGGTGGGGATATCAAAGTAACAAAAGAAGGAACGGTGGTGAAGTTCCTTGAATGAATTCGTAGTGGCGGCCGCACAGCAAAGAGTCATAAATGATGTGGAAACGAACAAATCAAAAGCCTTAAGTCTTGTAAAACGAGCCATACAGGTTGATGCAAAGATCGTTGTCCTACCAGAGGTCTGCAACACGGGATTCTTTCCAGAAAACTATGATAAAGTTGGTAGTGCCGAAGAAGAACTCGATCTCATACTGAAGCTCTCCGAAAAAAAGGACATTCTCATAATCGCTGGAATAGCTGAGAAGGAGAGCGGAAATCTATACAATACGGTAGCTCTTGTCCACAGAGGTGAAATCATAGGAAAATACAGGAAGATCTTACTATTTCCCCTAACGGAGGAGAGAAAATATTTCAAAAGCGGAAAAGAGCTTAAAGTTTTTGAAACACCCTACGGAAAGATTGGCGTTCTCGTATGCTACGAGATTAGATTTCCAGAACTTGCAAGAAAATTAACAAAAATGGGAGCTGAGATCCTCGCTATCCCTGCGGAGTTCCCTTCAAGTAGAATAGAGCACTGGAGAATTCTCACAAGAGCCAGAGCTATCGAAAACCAGCTATTCGTCATAGCAACGAATTGCGTTGATTACGAGAAAAATTACAACGGACACTCGGTGATAGTAGATCCTTACGGGAAAGTCCTTAATGAAGGTGGTGAGCTGCAGGAGTTGATTTTTTCGAAAATAAATCTTGAAAATGTGGTAAATTGCCGGAAGACTTTCCCATTCTTGGATGATTTGAAGATTGTTGAAGACCTCATCTATCCCGATTAATTATTCCAGTTATCGTAAATGGAAAATTTTAATGACGACAGTATGAGGAGTTTATAACAGCAACTACCAGACAATGAAGAAAAATTACAGCGGAAGACTGATGGAAACAAATATCTCGAAAGTATAGGCGATTACAAGGTTACGACTTTCTGTGCTCCTCCAACAGCTTGGAGATTGTTTATAATCTGCGATTACAAGAAGGAGATCCTCTGAATCCAGAGATATACGAAAAGGAGATAAGAGACTTTTATGGGCAGACGGAGTCAACAGCATAATTTATTTCTTGCTATCAAGACAACCATCCCTACAATCAGGGTTATTACCGGTGTAAGAGGGTTTTTTAAGTAGCTTAGTAGAACGGCAACGGCAAAAGCTATTGTAACCGCTTCAAGACCTTTTGTGTAATTTGTGTGGAATGTTGCGAACAAGAGAGGTAATATGCTCAACAAAAGGGTCGAAGACATGACGGATAGCTCTACGATGTAAGAGGGTCTCATTAATGCGAAAAGGGCAACGAAAACCGTCAAAATCACGATGGATATCTGCCCTACGAATCTTTTTCCTTTTGCGATATCTCTTGCGACCATTGAAGATAGGCTGAGGATTATCGAGTTAGCAGTTGTAATGGCAGCAGCAAAAATACTCAGAGTAACCAAGAGGGAGAGATGAGACGGCATCAACGAGAGAAGGGTCGGCGTTACCATATCTCTGTCTTGGATTGCGGGAAAAATCCCTTTAATCGTCATGACCTTCAGCAATAATCCGAGAAGCGTCACTATCACGGTATATATCAGCCCAAAGATCCCGAAATATACAACCATTCTCTTCAAAGCTTTGCCATCCCTAGGGATGAACGTCCTTTGGAGGACTTGAGGGTTCGTTAAAGCGAAAAAGAACCAAGGAACCGTTAGTGAAATAAACTTAAGGGGTGTCCACATTCTGTTAGGGACGACGAGCAGTTCTCCGAGCATCGGAGCATCTTCAAAAAAACTCGGATTCATATTAAAAACGTAAAAAATTGCAACAAAAGCCGCCGTCAGCATTATTACCCCCTGAACAGCATCTGTCCATGCCACACCTCTTAAGCCACCGATTAACGCCCAGAGAGAGACAAGAACTGCTGAGATCACAACGGCAATCAGATAATCAATCCCGGATAGTTTCTCCAAAATTAGAGAGACCCCTATCAGTTGCACCGATGTATAAGGGATTAGGGCGATTAAACAGATAATGGATACGGCCACCGCGGTTTCCTTTCCGAATCTGTGTCCCAAAAGCTCTGCTGGAGATACTGCGTTAACATCCCTTGAGAGTTTCCAAAGTTTCGGAGCATAGTAAGATAAAAGCATCAGGGTTCCCACAAGATAAAAGAGTTCGAATGCTTGGGCTCCGACACCTGTGGCGTAACTTAAGCCGACCAGACCAACCATCATGAAAGCCGAATACGTAGTGGCAGCGTAAGTCAAAGCTGATATTAAACCGCTCACGTTTCTTCCAGCGATGAAGTAGTCAGCGTCATCCCTTATTCCAAACTTTCTCGCATACAATGCGATTAGCGTTCCCACGATTGCGTAAGCTATCAAAAGGAGGAGAAAGCTATTCAACTTCCCACCTCCTTGCAGATATGTATATTAGATAAAGAGCCGTCACACAAACCCAGTAAAAGTAGGAAGACAAGTCATATCTTTTTATTGCGAAAAACGGAACAATCATTGCCAGCAAGACAATTACAACTTCAAGCAACCTCATCGAACTTGTGTTCGATGATTTGTTTAAAAATTTTGCTAATTTCGATAGAATGATGTAACGTTAAGAGAATCGACTCAAAGATTTCAGCTTCACACCACTCCTCATCACTCAGTAACGGGTCTTTGGAATTATTTAGGAGAAAGGCTTCCGTCCTCTCTAAGCATTTTCCACACTTTTTGCATAATCCTTAGCGTACTCGATTTCTTTCGCGTGTCTTTGACCATATTTGTCACCTTAAAGACATTTCCTTCCCGCTATCCGCTTCCAATACAAATTTCACGGTGCTCCACTTTTCAGCAAGGGAGTGGAAAGCGCGTTGCGAACAGATGAGTCAACTTCGGACAATGCGTAAATATGAACATTAGAGATCTATAAAAATCTTACCCTTAATCGAGTTCGTCGTTTTCGTCCGTTAATGCTATCGGTGTGAACAACGTTTCTTATTTTCGCATCTTCTGAATCAGAACATTTTAATATTTCACGTTTACCTTTCAAGTGATGGATACTGAAATCTGGGTTGAAAAGTATAGACCGAAAACACTTGACGAGGTTGTCGGTCAGGATGTTGTGATTCAGAGACTTAAAGGTTACGTTGAAAGGAAAAACATCCCCCATCTCCTTTTTGCTGGACCTCCAGGGACGGGAAAGACGGCTACTGCAATCGCGCTGGCAAGGGATCTCTTCGGAGATGTTTGGCGAGACAACTTCATAGAGATGAATGCATCTGTCTCAAAAAGCACACCCATACTTGTTCGCATTAACGGAGACACCATGCAAACAACCTTTGAAGAGCTTGACGAGATCTATTTTAAGAACAGAACAGAAATCTACAAAGACGTAAAAGATCTTAAAGTTTTGACTGTAAACAAAAATTACAAAGTTGTGTGGAAAGATGTCAGCAAGTTAATCCGCCATCCAGCTCGGAAAATACTTAAAATATCTATTGAGAATGGAGGAACCCTTGAATTAACCGGAAATCACTCTGTAATGATCTTAACAGAAAGGGGACTTAAAGCGATTAAAGCAAGCGAAATCAGGGAGGGTAGCTTCCTTTTAAGTTTCGGATCTGGAAATTCCAAACTTCCGGCAGAACCCGTATTGAAGCTTATCAAGAAGTTAGATTATCCGATAGACGGGAAAAAAGGGCTTATAAAGAAGAAAACCATAATGGAAGTTCTGGATGAAGTTAAGGATCCAGAGATTAAAGAAACGCTTAACAAACTAGCGTTCACAGATTTAAATGCCATAAAAGTCGAAAAAGTAGAGCTAATAGACTACAGTGATTTTGTTTACGATGTTTCGGTTCTGGGTAATGAGATGTTCTTTGCGGGAGAGATCCCTGTCCTGCTACATAACTCGGATGAGAGGGGTATAGACGTCGTAAGACATAAGATAAAGGAGTTTGCAAGAACTGCTCCGATCTTCGCACCCTTCAAGATTATCTTCTTGGATGAGGCTGACGCTCTAACAGCGGACGCTCAGGCAGCCTTAAGAAGAACCATGGAGATGTTCTCAAAAACCTGCAGATTTATCCTCAGTTGCAACTACATAAGCAGAATTATCGAGCCAATTCAGTCGAGATGCGTTGTCTTTAAGTTCAAACCGGTTCCGAAGGAGGCGATGATGAAGAGGCTTCTCGAAATCTGTGAAAAGGAAGGTCTCGAAATTGACGAGGAAGCTCTTGAAGCCTTAATTTATATATCCGCCGGTGATTTCAGAAAGGCGATAAACGCACTACAGGGCGCTGCCGCTTTAGGGGATAAGATCACTGCTGATTTGATCTACCAAATTACGGCAACCGCCAAACCAGAAGAAATCGAGAAGCTGATTGAAACGGCGATGAAGGGTAACTTCCTTGAAGCCAGAGAGTTCCTCGACAGACTGATGATAGAGTATGGAATGAGTGGTGAGGATATAGTCTCACAGCTCTATAGAGAGATAATATCATCCAAGCTCGATGAGACAGTTAAGGTTTTCTTAATCGATAAGCTCGGTGAAATAGACTTTAGACTGACTGAGGGTGCTCATGAGAGATTGCAGTTAAGTGCATTTTTGGCGTATCTGAGCGTTATCGGAAAAAAGAAAGGTAAATAACCATGAAAGTAACGTTTTTGGGAACCGGTGTCGCTGTAGATGTTGCGGGAAAAGCTCAGTCAAGTCTGATCGTAGAAGACGACAAGATCATCATGATCGACTGCGGATTCGGAGCGATGCTAAGATTATCCCAATCGGGATACAGTGTCAAGGACTTGGATGCCCTTATCATCACCCACTTTCATCTCGACCACTGCGGAGAGCTAATGGGTATTCTAAAGGCGAGATGGCTACTCAACTGCGGACAGCTAGATATATTCACTCCAAAGGGAGGCAGGAATTTTTTGGAATCCTTCCTGAATTCTTCACCATATCTTATTAACAAGCTGAAGTTTAAAGTGCACGAAAAAGAAAGATTCAGAATAGGAAATCTCACATTTAAAACCGTAAGAACAAAACATTCTGTGGAAAGCATCGGATTGAAAGTGGATAACATCCTCTTCTCCGGAGATACCTCAGCCTTTCCCGAGCTTTACGAAGACGTTGACATCACAGTCCACGAAATGTCTCTTCACTTCGGTAGCGTATCCGATTACCATACGTCTCCCGAGAATTTCGCTGATGCTGCCGATGTTAGGGAAGCTTACTTCGTCCACCTTTATCCGGAAGCATACAGAGGTAGAAAGGATATCAAAGAGTTCTTGGAAAAGAGAGGAATAAAATGCCACTTCCCTGATGACTTAGAAGTTATCAAGCTTGACTGATGTCTTTCAGGTATTTTACAAAACCTTCTTCCATCTCTATGACGTAACCGTTTAGCCTTAATTTGAAAACATGTTTATTATTTATCGGGGCTTCCGAAATCAATCTAAATTCGGGTTGATTATTTAGCTCGCTCTTAAGGTAAAAAACATCCGAGAATAGGCGGGAAATCAGTATCTCATCTCTTATGTCTTGAGCTTGCTTTATCATCAACCCAATTAAAAAGCCGCCGTTTTCAATCTTTTTAAATAGATTCAAAAGAAACAGATAAACCCGGTCGAGATTGTGAAGGAGGGCAAGTTCGGGTAGAACTGACAAAATCATTGTGTATCTATCTTTCTTTTCGATATATTTCGTGATCAGAATATTTAACTCATTTAGGTTTGCCAAGTTGAAAGATCTGTTTCCAAATATCACACAGTTAGCACCGTAAGCTTCTGAAATCCTGTTAGCTAACAAGGGATTTTCTCCGCAGATCCATACAATATAATCGGAAATTTTAGAAGCAATATTTACCGCTAACGAAGCACCGGCTACTCCATGCTCGGATAAAATAAAGAAGCTTGGTTTATTCATGTTGAAAATTATTGTTGTAGGGGTATTTAAGTTTTGTCGAGTTGACTTTTCTCTTGAGTTTCCTCTTGCTTTTCTCTTTCAAATCTCTCGACAAATACAACCTCGTTTATCTCCGGGATGTGTTTGAATATTTGGTTAAGTATTGTGAATTTTCCGAGCATGAAATACTGACTGAAGACTGCATCCTTGGGAACCTCTATTATCGCTTTGCTATCCTCTATCTTCACATTAATCTCTCTTCCCGTGTAGATCGTAAACAGGGATTTTATCTTCTCGTCGATCCCTTCTATTTTTTCTTTGATCTCGAAATCGAAGATTATTTTCTTACCGGCTAAGGGATGGTTATAATCGACAATGACTCTTCTTCCGATGACTTTTTCTACAGTTCCCACTTTATCTCCGATTCTGACTCTCTGACCCGGAATAGGTCTCTCCCTAAATTTCGATATGGATACGAACTCCCTGTTATCCGGATTGTATTCTCCGAACGCTTTTTCTGGAGGGACCTCTATGGATCCTTTGTATCCTACTTCCTTGCCTTCCAAAGCTTCGTCAAGTCCTTGAACGACGTGACCTTCCCCAACAACAACGATAATATCACCGTATCTGGCACCTTCTGTGTAGATTCTATGCTCCTTTGCTACGTTTTCATCTGTTGAATCAATTACCGTTCCGTCCTCCAATTTTGCAGTATAGCATATCTTGACGAAGTCACCCTTTTTTATCATGTCACCACCCCTTTCCTACCGTTCAGATAAGGATTTAAAAAAAGTACGGTCAATCAATCGCATGGAAGTTGAGGCAAAGTTTAAGGTTGATAATCTTTCCGAAATCGAGGAGAGAATGGGAAACGCCGAGTTTGTAATCGAAAAGGTTGAGGAAGATGCTTACTTTAACCATCCGTGTAGAGATTTCAGGGAAACAGACGAAGCTCTGAGAATAAGAAGAGATATCGAGGGGATTAAAATCACCTACAAGGGGAAGAAGATCGATCCGGAAACAAAGACGAGAGAGGAGATAAAAATCAAAGTTGACGATTTTGATAAGGCTTTCAAGCTATTCGAGAAACTCGGTTTTACGTTAGCCGGATGGGTTAAAAAGAAGAGAAAGATCTACAGATACGGGGAAGCTTTGATCTGCTTGGATCACATCGAAGATCTAGGATCTTTCGTTGAGATAGAAATTGAGAGTGATGATGTTGAGAAGGCAAAGGAAAAGATTTTTGAAATAGCCGAAAAACTTGGCCTGAGTAGGGAGAAAATTATAAGAGCATCATACCTCGAGATGTTGAGAGATGTGGCTGATACTCGCTGAGAAGGATAACGCTGCAAGGAGAATAGCCCAAATTCTATTTAAGGATGTTAGAATAAAGAAGATAAACAACGTGAACGTATACTTCTCATCGAATGGCGCTGCCGTTCTCGGATTAAAGGGACATATCGTGGAACTCGATTTTCCTCAAGAATACAGAAATTGGAGTAAAGTCCCGTTCAAATCACTCCTAAAAGCTAAACTAATCAGAAAAATCAAAGAAAAAAATATCATAGAAACTCTAAAACTCCTGTCGAAGGATGTGAAACACGTTACGATAGCAACTGATTACGATAGGGAAGGAGAGCTCATAGGATTTGAAGCTCTTGAGATTTTAAGAAAAGAGAACCCAAAAATTACCTTTGACAGAGCAAGATTCTCAGCATTAACCCCCTCTGAAATAAAAAAAGCCTTTAACAACCGAACCCAAATCAATTACAACCTCGCAAAAGCTGCCGAAACCCGACAGATAATCGATTTAATTTGGGGTGCCGTTCTGACGAGATTGATCTCCCTGTCATCCGGAAGGATGGGCAAGGAATTTCTAAGCGTTGGTAGGGTGCAGACCCCGACCCTTCGTTTTATAGTCGAGAGGGAAAGGGAAATCAAAGAATTCGCCCCAAAACCATATTGGGAGATCACGGTAGATTTCAAGGATTTCAAAGCCAAACACGTAAAAAGATTCACAGACAAAAAAGAGGCTGAAGAATCCTTAAAAAGAATAGGAAATTACGGGATTGTAAAAAGATTTAGAGAAAAAAAGCTGATTGAAAAAAAGCCGATTCCCTTTAACACCACGGAATTCCTAAGGGAAGCCGCAAAGTTCATGCTTCCGGACAAAGCCATGAGTATTGCCGAAGAACTTTACATGGAAGGCCTTATATCTTATCCGAGAACAGATAATACAGTTTATCCAGAATCAATCGATCTTAAATCGATTGTCGAGCAGTTTTTGAATTCGGAATTCAGAAGGGAAGCTCAGATTGCTTTGAGTGACATGAATCCATCAAGAGGAAAGAAAGAAACAAAGGATCACCCACCTATCCATCCCGTTGGAGTTGCCAAAAGTAGTGAGCTTTCGAAGGAGAAGTGGCTGATATACGAACTAATCGTTCGGAGATTTTTGGCTACCCTTTCACCCGATGCGATTTGGATCATAAAGAGCGCTGAGATAGAATCAAACGGCGAGTTGTTCAGAGCCATCGGGAAAAAGATAGTCCAAAGGGGTTGGAGGGATGTCTATATCTATAGCAAAATAGAAGAGGAACACCTTCCAAAGCTCGAAGAAGGTCAGAAGCTGAAGATTATATCAAAGAAGCTACACGAAAAGAAGACAAAACCTCCGTCAAGATTCTCCGCAAGCACACTAATCAAGCTAATGGAACGTTACGGTCTTGGAACAAAATCGACGAGACATGAGATATTAAGAAAGCTATACTCCCGAGGATACGTCTGGGGAAATCCTCTAAAACCGACAGAGATCGCCTTTGCGGTGATAGATGCTCTGAAAAAGGAGGCTGAACTGATCACGCTACCGGATATGACTTCTAAGCTTGAGGAAGATATGAACCTGATAGAGGAAGGCAAACTCGATCAGAGGAAGGTTATAGAAGAAAGTCTAAGATTCTTGGAGGAAATTCTCGATAAAATTAACGAAGAGGAACTTTCTAAGACATTAAAAAAGGGTATAAAAAAGGACAAGATTATCGGAACGTGCCCTAACTGCGGCGGAGATCTGTTGATAAAAAAGGCAAAGGGTAGATTTATAGGATGTTCTAATTATCCGAAGTGTTATTACTCTCTGCCCATTCCCCAAAAAGGGAGGCTGTCCGTTACGGATAAAAAGTGCGAGAGGCACGGGATCAAAATTTTAAAAATAAAGTCTTGGAGTTTTTGCCCTTTGTGTTACGTTAATCGTTGATACAGATCAAGTGATTCATTTTTTCTTTCTTGGTTTTTAGGTAAGGTAGGTTTTGTTCTGTCGGTTCAACCTCTATAGGTTCTCTGATGACTTCAAATCCGTAGGCTTTTAGCTCCTCGATCTTTTCGGGATTGTTTGTCATAAGCCTTACTTTCTTCACACCGAGATCCATAAGAATTTGGGCTGCTATTCCGTAGCTTCGGAGATCCGGTGGAAATCCAAGCTCTATGTTTGCTTCTACTGTATCTTTTCCGTCCTCTTGAAGTTTATAAGCTATAAGTTTATTTATTAATCCGATACCTCTTCCCTCATGGCCTTTCATGTATATGCAAATGCCTTTGCCTTCTTTATCTATCTTTTTCAGAGCCTTCTCGAGTTGCTCCCCGCAGTCGCATCGGAGGGAATGGAACACATCTCCAGTGAGGCATTCAGAGTGAATTCTAACGGGGACCTCTGTGAGGTCATTCCCTCTGACGAGTGCGATTATCTCACCCAGAGGAGTTTGGTAACCTATCGCTTTGAAAGTTCCGTAAAATTTCGTCGGAAGTGTGGCCTCCACAACCCTCTTGACGAATTTACCTTCCCTTAGTTTAAGGGATATAATATCCTTGATGGATAGGAATTCGAATCCGTTATCTTCCGCAAACTTTCTTGCGTACTCTATGTCGGCAAACTCTCCGTCCTGATTCATTAAGTATCCGTAAACTGCGAGAGGTTTCGCCCCCTTCATTTTTGAGAAATCGATAGATGCCTCTCCAAAGAAAGGTCTCTCAAGAACTCCTCCCTCCTTAACCTCTTCAACGAATATGTTGCCCGGATAAGTTATCTCAGATAGCTTTATTTCTTTATTTACGATTTTCTTTATGAATTCAGCTTTTTTGGAAGCTCCTCCGTTCTCTTTATAATCTATGGGAATGTAGTTTCCGTCAAAAAATCTGAGACTGTTCAGATTTAATGAGACTATATCTTTCCAAGGAATTGCAAGTCTGATTCTATCGCAGTTTTTCATAAGCAGGTTGATCCTCTCCGGATCAACGTATTCGGCTGGAAATGTAATGATAGATCGTTTGTTATTGTGTATCACTCCGATCATAGTTGTTACGTTTACCAAGGTGTATATAATTTTTGAGAAATTTCTCATTTGTTTTCATTAAGCTCCTCCATCTCAAGCATCTCCTTGTATTCCCCTTCGGTCATTTCAAGGATGTAACTTCCGACATATCCGCACTTCTTGCAGTAATACTTCCCCGTGTAGCCACCGGCATCAAGTTCGATGTCTTTTGATTTGCAAACAGGACAGACAAGTATTTTCTTTGACATTAACAAACTTCGTTTTGTGTTTAATTAAACTTTTCGAATAACATCCTTGAATTCCGTAATGAATTCGGCAATCACATCCTCGGTAACATGGGGCATGATTACCATTCTGATTGCTTTTGGATTTCTTATCGTTGATATAACCCATCTCCTTCTGTAGAGTTCCTCCTTTATCTTATCGGCCTTCTCTGTTTTGAAGGAAACAACGTTCATAACAGGCTCTATCACCGGTTTGAATCCGAGTGATTCCATTTCTTCAACAATGATTCTAGTGTTCCTCAGACAATTCTCGACTATTCTTTTCATGCCCTCAAATCCAAGATGTTTGAGAACGGCGTATGTAGATGCGACTCCTGTCCCGGGACGTGTTCCGGTCAGAGTGTACTGGGATTTTACAGTTAAGTAAGGGGTTTCAACTTCCAATGCCCTTAGAAAAGCTTCATTTTCGAACAGGATGCCTCCGGCTGGAATTGTTGCCATACCCATTTTGTGAGGATCGACGGTAATTGAGCTGACTCCATTCACTTCGAAATCGAAGGGAATTTTTTCATCGATGAACGGAAGCACCAGTCCACCGAAGGCGGCATCAACGTGGAGGAGTATATCATTTTCAATTGCTAATTTTCCCAAAGCTTTTATGTCGTCGACTTGGCCTAATTCGGTTGTTCCCGCAATCCCCACCAAAGCAACAGTCCTCTCATCGATGAGTTTTTCTACATCCGCTATATCGACCCTGTAATTCTTGTCGAGATTTGCTCTCCTTATTTCAACACCAAGAATGTCTCCAATTTTTTCAAAAGAGAAGTGGGCGGATTTCGGAACCACGATATTCGGTTTTTCTACCCTTTTTAGGTTTCTTGCGGCTCTTATCCCCTGAATGTTTGCTTCAGTTCCCCCGGAGCATATATACCCACTCGCTTTTTTGTTGTGAAGGAGATCTCCGAGCATTTCGATGACCTTGGATTCGAGCTCATAAGTCCCGACAAAAATCCCCGGATCTCCCAAATTCGTCTCGATAAAGAGTTTATGAGCTTCTACAGCGATCGGATGCGGTTTTGTGCACATAGAGCTGAGAATCCTGTGATAGGGGATGTCTTTGGATCTGAACTTTTTTAGTTCTTCAATTACATCCATAATCTATCTTTGGTTGCAACAGTTTTTAAAATCAGCGACCAAATAATCTCGTGAACGTTGCAATCCTTGTTGGCGGTAAAGGAAAAAGAATGGGATATGTAGAAAAATCTCAGATAAGGATATGCGGAAAAAAGTTGATTGACATCATTCTCGAAAAATTCAAGGATTGGAATGTTGTTTTAGTTTGTAGAGATGAGAAGCAGACTGATTTATTTGAAACTAAGTGCATCGTAGATAAAATCAAAAATTTTGGCCCATTAGCTGGGATATACGCGGCCTTAGAGTATTTCGGGGATTACACAGCAGTAATTGCAACAGATATGCCTTTCGTGAAAGAGAAAATAGTCAGAATACTCTATAAGAAGGCTTTGGAACTTGGAGCATCTGCCCTGATCCCCTATAAAAAGGGTCAATTCGAACCGTTACTCGCCGTATACTCGCCAAGCGTTATGGGTGAGATCGAAAGAAGCTTCAATATCAACGAAAGAAAAATACTAAATCCCATCTTCAGATGCGATCGGGTCTTTCTTTACGATATCGAATGTTTTAGAAAATTTGATAAAAATTTACTGTCTTTTTTTAATATAAACTCCCCAGAGGATCTGAAAAGGGCTGAGGATTTATGCTTATCGATAGGTTTGGGAGAGTCATAACAAACCTCAGGATTTCCGTAACATCAAGATGCAATCTTAACTGCCTTTATTGTCATAAGGAGGGCTATCTGACGAATTCGGAACTAACCCCGGATGAAATCGCAACGTTTGCAGAGGTTTTCAAAAAGCTCGGCATAAAAAAAGTAAAACTAACCGGAGGAGAACCTCTCATCCGCAAAGATATTGTTGAGATTTTGGAGAAGCTTCCCAAATTCGAAGAGATTTCAATGACAACCAACGGAATTTTATTGGAAAAATTTGCTGAAGAGTTGAAGGAAGCGGGACTCGACAGGGTCAATGTCAGTCTCGACACGCTTGATGAAGCCAAATACAGAGCTATGACAAGAGGTGGTGACATCAACAAAGTCCTAAAAGGGATTGAAAGTGCGGTTGAGGTGGGGCTGACACCCGTTAAGATCAATATGGTTGTTATTAAGGGATTTAACGTGGACGAAATCGACGATATGATAGAATTCGTAAAAAGATATAAGAGGAAAGTAATTCTCCAGTTGATCGAGCTTGTTCCCCTAAATAACGATTTTTCCGGATATTTTGATGTTTATACGCTAATCGATAAGTTTAAAAACGCCAAAGAGATCAGAGTCAGAAGTATGCAAAGGAGAAAACAATTCATATTCGAAGACTATGCTGTAGAGCTCGTAAAACCCATGGATAACTCTGAGTTCTGTAAAGCTTGTAATAAAATAAGGATAACCGCTGACGGGAAGATTAAACCATGCTTGATGAGAAACGATAATCTCATTAATATCAGGGAGCTGAAAGGGGAAACCTTAATAGATGCGATAAGAAAAGCCGTAATGCTAAGAGAACCCTTCTATAAAGGGTGATACAATGATCGAATTGACAATAGATGGTAAAAAAATTCCCCTGAACAAATACGTGAGGGAAGTCTTCCTGAGAGTGATAACAGCCCTCGTCTCCACACTTAAGGGATATGGGGAAGATTGGAATGAGATAAAAATAGTAATCAAGAAGAATGAGAACCGATCTTGACAGGATTCCAGAATACGTTCCGGGGAAAAGCATAGAGGACATAAAGAGAAAGTACGGACTAAATAGAGTCATTAAGTTAGCATCTAATGAAAATCCCTATGGGTGCTCTCCTAAAGTTTTAGAAGCTGTTAAAGATTTTAAAGAATTCCATATCTATCCACCACCGGATTCCGAAGAGTTGAGGGAAAGAATTTCTGAATACACTGGATTCGACGCTGAGATGATAGTTCTTTCAGCGGGAATGGACGGTGTTTTGGAGGGTGTATTTAAAATGCTCATTGATGTAGGAGATGTGGTCGCCTACGCCATTCCGACATTTCAGTATTATTCGATACTGTCAAGAATATACAGAGCAAGAGAATCCAAACTTAAAAGGAATTCTGAATTCAAAATGATCGAATTCGACGAAAATGCGAAGCTGACTGTGATATGTTCTCCCAATAACCCAACGGGAAACGTTGAAGACGAATCTTTCGTTAAAGAGGTTGTCGAATCCGTAAAAGGATACATATTTATAGATGAAGCCTACGCAGAATTCACAGAAAAGCAACTACTGAAATTCGCAGAGTACGAAAACGTTATAATCGGCAGAACTTTCTCAAAAGCTTTCGGCTTGGCGAATCTCAGGATTGGATACGGGATAATGCATCCGGATCTGAGGAAAACCTTTATGAAGGTGAATACCCCCTTCCCTCTCTCTACGATTTCGATCAGGGCGGCAATTGCAGCCTTGGAGGATATTAAATGGATGAAAGATGTCGTGAAAAGGATTATAGCTGAGAGAGAGCGGTTATTCGAAGGTTTAAGCGCCATAGCGAATGCTGTGAGATCTGAAGCGAACTTTATATTCTTCGAGACCGGCCACCCTTCAGAGATTATTGCGAGAGAATTGGAGAAAAGAGGTGTCATCATAAGGAGTTTAAAAAATTTTGAAGGTGCTAGCAATAGATCGCTAAGAGTGACCGTTGGAAAGCCCGAAGAGAACGAGATTTTTCTGAATGCTTTGAGGGAAGTCTTATGCTCGCTATAACCGGAACACCGGGAGTTGGCAAGACCACAGTGGCGAAAATACTCGAAAAGAGAGGATACAGAGTAGGAAGCGTAAATGAGATTGCGAAAAAATACGGATGTATCGAAGAAGAGGAAGGTGAACTCGTAGTTGATATTAAAAAGCTAAGAGAATCTTTCTCAGAAGACTTAGATTTCATTGAGGGGCACTTAAGTCACTATCTCGCGGATAGATGCGTTGTGCTGAGATGTAATCCGCTAACATTAAAGGAGAGGTTAAAATCCAAAGGGTGGGATGAGGAGAAAATCCTCGAAAACTTGGAGGCAGAGCTTATCGACCAGATTCTCATCGAAGCTCTGGATGTCTGTAGTGAAGTTCACGAGATCGATACCACTAGAATGACACCGGAAGAGCTGGCGGATTTAATCGAAAAGATATATCGTGGAGAACTTAAGCTCGGTTACGGGAGAATTGACTGGATCTCAGTTATCGGAGATGAAATTGAAGAGATAATTAGAAAAGTTTAAAGCATCCAAACAACTTTTCCTTCGAAGTTTCTCGGAGGTGTTGGCGGCTTTTTCGCTGGATATCCTACGGTTATCGCCGCAACAAGCTTTTTATCTTTAATTCCAAGGACTTCGTTGATTTCCTTTTCAACATGAACGGGGCCCGTCATCCAACATGTTCCGAGACCGAGAGTGTGAGCAGCAAGGATCAAATTCTGTATCGCAGCAGAAACACTCTGAACATCACTGTAATCATCCCCAGTTGGAGTGTAATAGGCGAAGATTACTACAGGAGCATTTCCCAGAGTCTGAAAAAATTGTTTTGTAAAGGATATTACTTTCGGATTGTTTGAGTAGAACTTCTCAAGTCTCGGCAGTATCTTGTCAAAAGATTTGCTTATTATCTCCTTTAGAGTTTTTAAACGCTCTCCTCCTACAACAACGAAAAACCATTGCTGTCTGTTCATGGCGGATGGAGCCCACATTGCGAGTTCCAATATCTTTTCGAGTTTTTCTCTTTCGACCTCTCTATCTTCGTAGATTCTATGGCTCCTCCTTTCTTTTATTATCTTTTCAAGACATTGAAAATGGTTCTCCATAGATTGAAAACATAGAACCTTTATATTTG
Source organism: uncultured archaeon (assembly GCA_964655455.1). Taxonomy (GTDB): domain Archaea; phylum Halobacteriota; class Archaeoglobi; order Archaeoglobales; family Archaeoglobaceae; genus Geoglobus. The sequence goes on along the minus strand of CAZZMN010000004.1, from coordinate 1,356 downwards.
TTTTTTGATTATCGATACTCATGATCTATCTACAGCCAATAGGTCTTGTCAGCCATGAACTTTTGGTGAAATTGTCCAAGGAACTTGAACGGAAAATTTCAAAAATTACCGGGGGTGTCACCATATTAGAGCCGTTAGACCTCCCATGGCAGTGTTACAATCCCCAAAGAAGACAATTCAACTCAACATGTATTTTAAAGCTTATGGAACCCCGCTGGATTACTCTTGGGATTATAAGTGAGGATCTCTACGCCGATGGAATGAACTTCGTTTTCGGAGAAGCTGAACTCTACGGTTCAAGAGCTATAGTTTCGATATACAGATTAAAAGGTCCAAGATTGTTTGAAAGACTTGTAAAAGAGTCAACACACGAAATAGGGCATGTTTTAGGGCTGATGCATTGTAAAAACAGATACTGTGTGATGTCTTTTAGTAATTCACTATACGAAGTTGACTTAAAAACATCAGAATTCTGTGAAACCTGTAAGAGTAAACTTAGTATTCGACCGTAACAGCCAAAAGATTTATATTTCCTTTCTTTCTCAAGGAATCACACAACAATACAAGAGATAAGGAAAGTAACGCAAAACTTATAAATCATAAATCCCTAATAATATATTACCAGAACCGCGGGTCCGGCAAGTACCCCGATAGGGTGTAAGCCCGAAATGAGGGGTGGAGTTCCCTCCCGCGGTATAGTAGGGGAGGACGTGTCGATAAGACACGTCTGATGTGGGCTTGCCAGCAGAGCAAATCCGGTGGGAGAGGGGACGTATTCACCTTTCCCCCGCCAATTCTGGTTGATCCTGCCAGAGGCCGCTGCTATCCGGCTGGGACTAAGCCATGCGAGTCATGGGGTCTGCGCCGCTTCGGCGGTGCAGGCACCGGCGGACGGCTCAGTAACACGTGGACAACCTACCTTCGGGAGGGGGATAACCCCGGGAAACTGGGGCTAAACCCCCATAGGGGATAGGTGCTGGAATGCCCTATCTCCGAAAGTGCACAGTTGCCGTAAGGCGCTGTGCAGCCCGAGGATGGGTCTGCGGCGGATTAGGTAGTTGGCGGGGTAACGGCCCGCCAAGCCGAAGATCCGTACGGGCCATGAGAGTGGGAGCCCGGAGATGGACCCTGAGACAAGGGTCCAGGCCCTACGGGGCGCAGCAGGCGCGAAACCTCCGCAATGCGGGAAACCGCGACGGGGTTAGCCGGAGTGCCCGTGCTTTGCACGGGCTGTTGGGGAGCCTAAAAAGCTCCCCACAGCAAGGGCCGGGCAAGGCCGGTGGCAGCCGCCGCGGTAATACCGGCGGCCCGAGTGGCGGCCACTATTATTGGGCCTAAAGCGTCCGTAGCCGGTCT
>CAZZMN010000003.1:0-45250 GCA_964655455.1 uncultured archaeon | reverse complement strand
CTACGGCGAGTCAGAACAGAGACTCAGAGAGATATTTGAAGAGGCGAAGGAAAATGCCCCCTCCATCATCTTCATTGATGAAATCGATTCGATAGCTCCGAAAAGAGAGGAAGTAACAGGTGAAGTCGAAAGAAGAGTCGTTGCCCAACTTCTGACACTAATGGACGGTCTTGAGGCAAGAGGACAGGTTATTGTGATAGGTGCGACAAACCGCCCCGACGCCTTAGATCCAGCTTTAAGGAGACCGGGAAGATTCGACAGGGAAATTGAGATCGGTGTTCCTGACAAGGAGGGTAGAAAAGAGATTCTTGAAATCCATACGAGAGGGATGCCACTAGCCGAGGACGTAAACTTGAATGAACTCGCAGAATTAACTGTCGGATTTGTCGGAGCAGATCTTGAAGCGCTTTGTAAAGAGGCAGCGATGCACGCTTTAAGGAGAATTCTCCCGGAGATCGATATAGAGTCTGAAGAAATCCCGCAGGATGTTTTAGAAAACCTAAAGGTTACAATGGAGGACTTTCTCGAAGCTTTGAAGAACATAGAGCCATCAGCAATGAGAGAAGTTCTTGTGGAGATACCCAACGTAAGATGGGAGGATGTCGGAGGTCTCGAAGAAGCTAAGCAAGCCATTAAAGAAGCTGTTGAGTGGCCGCTGAAGTATCCAGAACTGTTCAAGACTGTTGGGATAAAGCCACCAAAGGGTATACTGCTTTACGGACCTCCGGGGACCGGTAAGACTCTGCTCGCCAAAGCAGTCGCAAACGAAAGCAATGCGAACTTCATAAGCGTAAAGGGACCGGAACTCCTAAGTAAATGGGTGGGAGAGAGCGAAAAGCACGTAAGAGAGATGTTCAGAAAGGCAAGGCAGGTAGCTCCGTGCATACTCTTTTTCGATGAGATAGATGCACTGGCACCACGCCGCGGAGCGCTCGGAGACACCCATGTGACTGAGAGGGTTGTTAGCCAGTTTCTGACCGAATTGGATGGCTTGGAGGAGCTTAAGGATGTCGTAGTAATAGCCGCCACGAACCGTCCAGACTTGATTGATCCCGCCCTACTAAGACCGGGGAGGATAGAGAGGCACATCTACATACCACCACCGGACAAAAAGGCAAGACTTGAGATATTCAAAATCCACACAAGGGGGATGCCACTAGCTGAAGACGTGGATTTAGAGGATCTCGCTGTAAAGACTGAGGGATACAGCGGTGCCGACATTGAAGCCATCTGTAGAGAGGCTGGATTAGCAGCGATAAGGGAGGCTTTGGCTGAGCTTAAAGATGTAGATAAGGAGAAAGTGAAAGAAGTGGTAAAGAAGATCAGAGTCACAAGAAAGCACTTTGAAGCAGCACTGAAGGTAGTGAAACCAAGCCTAACCAAGGAAGATCTTAAGAGGTATGAAGAAATTGTTAAAGATTTCCATAAAATGTATGCTTAAGGAGGTGATAGTATGGTTTGGAGGAGAAGAAGAAGGGATTGGGATGAAGAAAATTGGTTTGGGGAATTTTTTAGATTTCCGTTCGAAGAGATAGATGAAATATTCAAAAGAATAATGAGAGACTTTGACGAAATATTCAGAAGGGCGGAATTCATAGAAGGAAAACCGATAGTCAGGGGATTCAGCATAAGAATCGGCCCCGACGGAAAGCCAGAGATAAGAGAGTTTGGAACAAAGCCATTGATCAAGGAAGAGGGCATTGAAGAGAGAAAACCGCTAATTGACATCATTGAGACGGATGACGAAATCCAAGTGATTGCGGAGATGCCAGGAGTTAACAAAGAGGATATCGAGCTCAACGCAAGTGAAACAAAGCTCGAAATCAAAGCCGAAGGCGAGAACAGGAAATACTACGAAGTTGTTGATCTGCCGGACGAAGTGGATCCGGACTCTGCAAAAGCTAGATACAACAACGGCGTTCTTGAAGTCATTCTAAGGAGAAAGCATCCGAAGAAAGAATCAAAGAGGAGAATAAATGTTGAGTAACTTTTAATTTTTTATGAAGGTCCCTTGGAGATTTGTAAGCAACTGGATATGTACTGCATGCGGGAAGTGTTGTCTCGAATACACGCCAAAGCTAACGTTCTACGAATATCTGACGCTTCCAAAAAGATACACAATCGAAAGAAGGGGTAAATTCTACATCAAAAAAATAGGAAAATACTGCCCGTTTCAGATAAGAAATCTCTGTGGAATTCAGAAAAGAAAGCCACTTTCGTGCAAATTGTTCCCCTTCTCCATCCACAGAAAGGGGGAAGATCTTGCTTATTTCGAATACAGAAGTGAAGAATTCTATATTTACGTTGATCTCTTCTGTCCGAACATTAAACTGGGAAGACCATCAAGAGAATTTACTAAAAAGGTGAAGGACGCCGTAAGGCTTGTAATGGGAGAAAAAAAAGACTTCAGCCTATTAACTTCTAAACTCTTCTCTTGAATTCGGATGGTAGCTTTAAAACGCTTGCGAGTCCTATGAGATTTTCCTTGCTCAGACTGCCGTCAGCAACCTCTTTCAGAGCTTTTTTCGCATTAAATGCAATACCTAACCCCGCCTTTTCAATCATAATCTTATCGTTTGCTCCATCTCCAACAGCAACAATGTTTTCCCTTTTTATTCCCTCTTTTTTAGCGATCTCTTCGATAATTTTCGCCTTCTCCTCGGCGGTTATGATTCTACCCTTAAGCCTTCCCGTAAGCTTACCGTCTTTTATTTCGAGTTCGTTCCCAAATGCGTAGTCGAGACCAAGCTCCTTTTTCAACTTCTCCGTGAAGAATGTGAATCCTCCGCTAACGAGTGCGACCTTGTATCCCGCCTTTTTCAAACTCTCAATAAGCTCTTTAGCCCCCTCAGTCAACTTGATGTTTTCGTAAATTCTCTCCATAACCTCAACGGGTAAACCTTTTAGGAGCTTAACTCTCTCTTCAAGAGCATTTTTGAAATCTATTTCACCGTTCATGGCTTTTTCTGTGAGTTTTTTGACTTCTTCTTCGACTCCAGCGGCTTTTGCAAGTTCATCGATGATTTCCGCATCCACAAGGGTTGAATCCATATCGAAAATTATTAATTTTTTCTCCTCCATTGCAATTTCGTAAGGCTGGATAATCACATCGAGACCTGTTTTCTCGATCTCCTCTTTAAGCCTCTTTTTAATTACTTCGATGTCCGCACCCCTTAAATCTACCTCTAGGGTTACCGAGATTAACTTATCCCTCGCGGTCAAGCTTGTTCGCTCTATATTAACTCCGTGGCTGAAAAGAATTCTCGAAACATCTCTGACTATTCCGACTCTATCCTTTCCTATAACTGTGATGACGTATCTTTTTTTATCTCTTTGCTCCATCCTTTTGAAGGGAGAGATGTGAACCTGAACATCGATCTGTCTTGCGGCTTCTTTCAGTTTTCTCTCTATCTCTTCGGTGCTTACGGTAGCTTTGGACACATCAGCAACAAGAAACATCGTAAAAATCCCCTGAAGGACGTTCTGCTCAATATCGACGATGTTCACATTTGCCTCTGCTAAGACGTTAGTTATTTTGTATACAATCCCCGGCTTATCCACACCAAACACTGATATCGCAAGGAGTTCCACATAGGTATTTGAGAACGACTGTATATCAATTTTATTAAGAACTTCATCTACCCATGCAATGTTCTTTAAAACAATCTTTTTGTTCAATGGAGTATTATCCCAACACTGTAAGAAGAATGGAATAACGGAACGTTTGGAAAAATCTACAGAAGGATTAACCAAACTCGGCAGATTCCATCTTTCTTAGATGCTCTTCTCCCTTCAGAAATAGAAGTATTATCAAAGAGCTCAGTAGGGGGAACCACATGAAAACGGAGAAGGTGTAATGCATACTGTCCATGAAACCTTCGGTCATTCCGATAAGGGGAACCGGATTGAATTTTGCTATAAGCCTTAGAAAGCTCATAGTTCCGGGATCGGGAACGATATTACCGTAACCGGGAATCCATTCGTTCATTCTGCTTGTTAGAAGGACTCCACCAACTGCGACCCCCATTACCTGTCCTATTGTGTTAATTGATCTAATGGTTCCGTTGGCCATCCCCGCCTTCTGTGGGGGAACAGAAGACATTATGACGTTGAATGCGGGGGACATAAGCATTCCCATTCCAATGCCAATTGGGATTAGCATAACGAAGAGTTCCCAATATCTGACATTAATGTCAATGCTGGTTAATATGTATATTCCAAAGGCAAAGAACAAGGGTGCAACCGCCATTAGATATTTGGGGTTTGTCTTATCACTTAACCTTCCAGCAATCGGAGAAACAACCATGTTGGATAAAGGAATAGCTATCATCCAGTATCCAGCCTCTTCAGCAGTCAATCCTTTAATCCCTTGAAGGAAGTACGGCATCAGAAACAGAGTTGCCGAAACTCCGAAAAATGTGATCGTTGTTGCTAAAACACATACTGTGAAGTTTCTTATCTTGAATAGGCTGAGATCGAGGATGGGATACTCATAGTTCAGCTCCCTTAAGGAAAAAGCTATGAGATAGGGAATAGAAATCACAAAGCAGGATAGGGTTTTCTGATCCAACCACCCCCAATCCTGCCCCTTTATTATCCCAAGAGTTAGGAAACCCAAGCCCATAGCCAATAAAAATGTCCCGAGTAGATCTACTGGAACTTTTTCTTTTGCTTCAAGCGGTGGTAGCAGGATCAACCCGAGGACGATCGCGAGAATCCCAATCGGAATGTTTATGTAAAAAACCCAGTGCCAGCTGAGATGAGTTGTCAGCCATCCACCTATTATCGGTCCAAGAGTGAAACTTGAGGCCATGAATATAGCGTTCAAACCCATTATGGCACCTCTCTTTCCGGGTGGAAAAAGCTCTATGGCTATTGCAAGCGTGTTACTGCTGAGTATCGATCCTCCGATAGCTTGAAGGGCTCTGAAAGCTATTAGGGCTTCTATGCTCCAAGACTGGGCGCATAGGAAGCTACTTAATGTGAACAGAACCATACCTAAAATGAAGTAATGATCTCTTCGAACCATATCCCCAATTCTTCCAGCCAAGACGAGAAGAACGACCATCGTTAATGTGTATGCATTTACAACCCACTGTAGATCCGACATTCTCGCATGAAAATCTTCCGCAATCCGGGGTAAAGCTACATTGAGAATGCTCACATCAAGCAGAACCATAAAAAGTCCCAAGCTTACTGGAAGGAATGCTAACCAACTTCTTAATAAGTTCATAACTTTCTCTTTTTAGCGAATTTCACTCCTGCTATTACTGCGATCAAAACCAAGATTATAACGGAGACAGTCAGAGGATTTATAAGGGAGCCCTCCTTAACCTCCACTGATGCAGTTATTGGACTTGATTCGTGGGTGTATCCCTCCTCGTCGTCGTATTTAATCTTAATCGTTATGGGATAGAATCCGGCACCTGCATCCTTATCTACATCGATTCGGAATTTTGCGACCGCTACATCATTTGGTTTTAATGTCCCTACAAAGTATAAACCCGGTTGAGAGACTCCGATCAGACTACTTATCGAACTTCCCCCGGCGATCGTAAGGGGTGGTGAGACTGTTAGCTCAGCCACTCCGTTGTATATCGTCGTATCTCCGATATTTTTTATCTTAACTATGATCTCGCCAGTTGAATCTGGGTATAAAGTGCCTTCGACCGATATCACTTCGAAATATGCTGCCTTCGGCTTTACTATGATTGGAAATTCGGATATGCTCACCAAGTCTTCAACACTGTCTAAGCTGAATTTCCCGATCAAATAGATCTTGTAGGATCCGCTGATAATTTCATTCGACACGGATACTCTGAATTTGATTTCTTTTGTTTCGTTCGTGCTGATAACGGCAGTATAATATGCGGGGCTGAGGGGTGTTATTGACGGTGGCGGGAGTATTGCGAATTCAGCGTTTGTTATATTATGTGTACTTTTGATCAAAATCGCTATATCTCCTCTCATTCCAACTCCAAGGTTTTTCGTTTCAACTTTTTCAACTTTCAGAGGGGATGAGCCTACAACCACTTCGATATAGTGCTTTTCACTAATGATTTCATCTCCGAGATCGTTTTTGTATTTCAGCGTAAGGCTACCTCTGTAGATTCCCACTGGGGCTGTTGATTTGATGTAAAATGTGACCTCTTTATCTTCTCCAGCACTAAGATCGCCTATGTAAGGTGAATTTTCCGCTTGAAGGAGAGGGGTGTCGAACGAAAGAAGGGCAATTGCATCTTTCATGTTCTCGTTGGCTTTGATCTTAACTGATAGAAAACCTCTTGAAGGTATCGAATTTGATTGAACAGTTTTTGAAGATGTCAGAAAACTCTTAATTTCTTTTATATCGAATGTATCCTTATTTTCAACTTTAATCCCTATCTTTTTAGTCAAAACAGACTCGCTACCATCTGATTTCCTAAAGGCTAAGATTAACTCGGCTGGATACTCTTGGCTTATCGCACCATCCATTACGTAAATTTTAAACGATGCCTTTGCAGTTCTGTCGACATCCAAATCCCCCAAGTATACGGAATGGGTTTCCAAATCCGGACTTAATGGGGTAGATGCGTTCATTCTAAGGATTGCATCATAAATCTTGAATCTTCCCGTGTTTTTGATTGTAACCTCCACAACTCCCTTCGAATTTGTGCGTAGCGCTGATTTCACTGACAAAACATCAAAGTTATAATCTTTCTTTGTAATTTCGATTTTCACGTATTCAGTGCTGAAATCATCCCTGTAGGATATATCCACGCCGGTGGATGTAAAAGTGTATGTAACTTTTGTGTATCTAATCTTGACGGGGATTTTGTATTCACCAAGTTCGGCATTCTCATCAACCCTAATTCTAAAGGATGCTTGGGCAACCTTTCCGGAGGGAATATCCCCAATAAGTTGGGGATTTACGGTCTCAACAGTTATCGGCAAATAGCTCTCGGATAATTCAACTCTAACATCTTTTGCAGTTGTTATAAGATTAAGCAAGTCTGAAGTATTCTCATTTAGAGTGAAACCGCTTATTTTGGCTTCGTTTTCGATTAATATCGTTATCGTAGTGTCGTCACCAGGATGGAGCTTTCCATCACCAAGGAGGGAGACGTGAAAATCGATTTTTTGAGCTCCTGCAACGCCTATTAAGATGATTAGCAGAATCGGCAGTAACCTCAACGTCGCACCTCCAAGTTCACGGAGACTTTTCATAATATAAAACTATCGGTTACCGAGATACTCATAAAAAATGATAAAATTAAATAATAAAATTTTAAAATAGTTCCGTTTTCGTAATGTTATGGAGAATATTAAAGTTGAAAAGATGGATGGAATTGCTAAGATAACATTGAACAGACCCCAAAAGCTAAATGCGATAACCTTAGAGCTTCTTGATGAACTTAGAAGGGCTTTGAACAAGTTTGAATTCGACGATGAAGTGAGGGTTGTTATAATCACCGGAGAGGGGAAAGCCTTCTCAGCGGGGCTCGATCTACAAGCGGTCAGCGAAGGAGATCTCTTCAAGCCTTCGATCGCAATGCTTCTCGCCGCAAAGGGTCAGGAGGTATTCACAGCAATAGAGAAATTTCCCAAGCCTGTAATAGCCGCAATCAATGGATATGCATTCGGCGGAGGATGCGAGCTTGCCTTAGCCTGTGATTTTAGAATAATGTCTAAGAACGCTCAGATCGGATTGACGGAGACAGCCTTGGGACTGATACCGGGATGGGGTGGAACACAAAGGTTGGCCAAACTCATTGGAATCGCAAAAGCTAAAGAGCTCATAATGTTTGCGAAAAGACTTAACGGTGAAGAAGCTGAGAAGATAGGACTTGTCAATAAAGCTGTTGATCCTGAAAAATTCTGGGATGAGGTAATGAAATTCGCGAAGAAACTTGCCGAAGGAGCTCCCATTGCTTTAAGACTTGCAAAATTTGCAATCAACTTTGGATATGAATTACCTGCGGAAATCGGACAGGCTATTGAGGCGGCTTGCTTTGGTGTTGTAACTTCAACGGAGGATGTAAAAGAAGGATTCAGCGCATTCTTCGAAAAGAGGATGCCCCAGTTCAAAGGTAAATGACAAATACTGGAGGTGAAACCATGAACATAATTGTCCTTGCAAAGCATGCCGTAGATCCTGAAAGCGAGATCAGGGTTGCTCCGGATGGAAAAAGCATTGAAGAAAAGGGACTTGTCTACGATATAAACGATTGGGACAGATACGCCATAGAAGAAGCCATAAGGATTAAGGAGAATCACGGCGGAGAAGTCGTCGTTGTCGGGGTCGGATATAGTGACGATACTCTGAGAAAGTGTTTGGCGATGGGGGCAGACAGAGCAATAAAAATCCCGATCGATTCAAAGATGGATCCCTACGTCACAGCATTGGCTATAAAAGAAGCTATATCAAGCGAGAATTTCGACCTGATCATCGCTGGACTTATGAGTCAGGATTACAACTACGCCCTGATCGGAAGTCTTTTGGCTTCGATGCTTGATCTTCCTTATGCAACCGCCGTCACAAGTCTGAAACTAGAAGACGGAAAGATAAGGGTTATCAGAGAGTTAGAGGGAGGATACGGTGAGGAAAACGTTCTGACTCTACCAGCGTTGATAACGGTGCAGAGCGGGATAAACGAGCCGAGATACGTTTCGATAATGGGTATAAAAAGAGCTAGAAAGAAAGAGCTGAAAGAGATAAGTGTTGATGTCGGAGAAGGATGGATCGAAGTCGATAAGATCTACACGCCGCCCGTTAGAAAAGCCGAGATTATCACGGGAGATCCTGAAAAGGTTGCCGAGAAGATTATACAAATCCTTAAAGATAGAGGGCTGATATGATGAGGGTTTTTGCAATAGCAGAGATTAAAGAAAATACTCTCGATGAATCCAGTTTTGAGCTTCTAAATCTTGCAAATTGCATCAAAGGAGATGGGACGTGTGAGGCTGTAGTAATAGGGAAGGATGTGTCAGAGTTCGCCAAAGAGCTCGCAAAGGGTGCCGATAAAGTCTGGAAAATAGAGGACGACGCTCTCGAAAATTACAATCCCGAACTTTATACGGATGTTCTGCTCCAGTTATTCTCCAAGGAAAAGCCTGACATCGTTTTACTACCAAATACGTCGAGAGGATTGGAAATGGCACCTAAATTGGCTGTGGAGCTGAATGCACCGATAGTGACCGACATCGTTAACTTAGATGTCAGCAACGGAGTCAAAGCGACGAGATATATCTTTCAAGGAAAGTTGCTCGTAGATGTTTTTGTGAAAAAGTCTGAGACCTACGTCTTCACAGTGAGACAAGGTGTGTTTAAAGAGGGAATGGAGCTCTCAGGAGAGATAATCAATGCCGGCGTGAAACCCAAGATCACACCGAGAAGGGAGTTTGTCAGAATAATCGAGCCAGAGGTGGGCGAGGTCGACATAACACAAGCGGACATAATCGTTTCCGTTGGTCGAGGGATTGAAGACGAATCCAATATCGAACTCGCCGAAGAACTTACAAAGCTCCTTGGTGGCGTTGTTGCAGGTAGCAGACCGGTAATCGACAGCGGATGGCTGCCAAAGGACAGACAGGTCGGGATCTCTGGAAAAACCGTGAAGCCAAAACTCTATCTAGCTCTCGGAATTAGCGGAGCATTCCAGCACGTTATGGGAATGAAGGACAGCGAGCTTATCATCGCTGTAAATAAAGATCCCGAAGCTCCGATATTTGGTATAGCTCACTACGGTGTTGTCGGAGACCTCTTCGATATTGTTCCTGTACTGATCGAGAAGTTGAAGAAGATTAAAGGTTAACGAAATCTATTTATTACCAAAGGGTGAACCCCTAAGGTATGACCGTAATCAGATTCCTCGGGGGATGCAGGGAGGTTGGAAGATCGGCGATAATGGTAGACTCAATTATCTTAGATTACGGTCTCAAGCCATCCGATCCTCCAGAATTTCCGATTAATGGTGTATCCCCGAAAGCTGTTATCATCTCGCATGGTCATCTCGATCATGTCGGTGTCGCCCCAAATCTTATGGATTACGATCCCCGTATCATCATGACTCCACCAACAAGAGATCTTTCAGATATCCTCTTGAAGGACTCAATGAAGATCATGGAAAATCCGCCCTTCGGAAAAAGAGAGTTCAGGCAGTTCCACACTAACACGAGGGAGATAGGATACGACGAAACGGTAACAGTTGACGGATGGGATATAACTCTGTTCAACGCTGGACACATACCCGGAAGCGCTACAATCCACATGTCGAGGAATATCAACATCCTCTACACGGGGGATATTAAGCTTGAGGATACAAGACTCTTGGAAGGTGCTGACACAGCTTTCCCAGAGACCGATATCCTTATAGTGGAGTCCACATACTTCGGAGTAGAGCATCCTGATAGAAAAGAGCTTGAAAAGCTCTTTGTCGAGAGCGTTCTCGAAACCCTTGATAACAAAGGTCATGCGATTATTCCAGCTTTCGCAGTTGGAAGAACCCAGGAAATTATGATTATCCTAACAAAGCACGGTATCACTCCTTACGTCGATGGAATGGGTAAAGAGGTAACGAAGATCTTGGAAAACCATCCAGATTATATCAAAAACGTCAAGGAACTTAAGAAAGCTGCAAAAAGGTCGATAATAGTCGAAAAGGGTAAGAGAGAGAAAGTTCTAGAAGAACCTGCTGCCGTGATCACTACAGCAGGAATGCTAAACGGTGGCCCCGCCCTTTTCTACATCTCAAGACTCTACAATGATGAGAAATCCAAGATAATCCTAACGGGTTATCAGGTCGAAGGAACAAACGGTGACAAAGTCCTCAAAACGAACACAATCGATCTCGGAATGAGAACTGTAAAATTGAAGATGAAAGTGGAACAGTATGACTTCTCGGCTCACGCTGACGACTCCCAGTTAAAAGAGCTTGTAAGAAAAGTTGTGGACAGGGGTGCCGAAAAAGTCTTCACAGTTCACGGTGAGGACACAGAAGCCTTTGCGACATGGATAAGGGAAGAGCTAGGAGTCGAGAGTTACGCTCCAAAGAACGGTGAAATGTATGTTATATGATGGTGATAATTTCTGACATTCACTCAAATTTTAGGAAGTTTAAAAAAGTTTTGGAAAGAGAGAATCCCGATCTTATTCTTGTATGCGGTGATATAACCGATTTCAACCCCCGTGATATTTCGGTCTTTGATAAATTGCTGATGGATTTCGAAGGAGAATGCCTCGCAGTTCACGGAAATTGTGATGATGAAAGGTGTGTGGAGCTTCTCGAAAGTGCAGAAAACATCAAATTCATTCACGGTAAATCTGTTGAGATTCAAGGTTACACGTTCTACGGCTTAGGGGGATCCACGGAAACACCATTTTTTACACCTTCGGAGTATAGTGAGGAGTATTACTACGAACTTCTGAAAAAATTTAATTACAAAGCCAATTCAATTTTGATCTCGCATTCACCTCCATACGGAATCCTCGACAGAACCTATCATGGCGTTAATGCCGGATCAAAAGCGATTAGGGATTACCTCGACAAATTTGATTACATCTTCTGCGGTCACATTCACGAAAGCTACGGGGTTTTAAAGGTTTCAAAAACAACAGTTGTAAATGTCGGATGTTTGGCAGACGGGATCTACGTGAAAACAGATCTCTCAAATATTACCTTCTGTAGAATCTGAGAAAAATATAATAAACATACGGCATAATTAGAGCTTGTGGTTGGAATAGTCAGGAGAGGCTATTTCATACTCCTCGTAGTTCTCGTCGGTATACTCTCAGGATTAGGAGCCATAATCCTCTACACGCTTGTTGATCTTTCAATCACGTTCTTTCTAGAAAATTTAGATTCTTACTCACCACCAAACGCAGCCGGCGAGGTTAATCTTTTCGATTTTCACTTAAACGTCCCAAAGATACCTCTTTGGATAATCCCAGCAATCGGAGGTTTGCTTTCGGGAATTATAGTTTATAAACTCGCACCGGAAGCCGAGAGTCATGGAATTAATGCTGTGATAAGAGCTTTTCACAGAGAAAAGGGAATAGTAAGGGGTAGAGTCTCTATAGTAAAGGCAATCGCCACTGCTTTTACAATAGGTAGCGGTGGGAGTGCCGGAAGAGTGGGATCTATCGCCCAGATAGGTGCTAGTTTCGGATCGATTGTCGGAAGCATCTTTAAGCTAACGGATAGAGAAAGGAGACTCCTTGTTATAGCGGGTGTCAGTGGTGGCATCGGAAGCTTATTCCGCTCACCCCTCGGCGGCGCCCTTTTCGCAGTTGAAGTCCTTTACAAAAGAGACACTGAAATCGATGGGCTGGTTTACGCATTCATCTCTTCGATAATTGGTTACATAGTTTTTAGTTGTTTTATCACTTCGATTCACTCGGATTTTGTCAGAAGTATATTCCAAACACCTCCTTTTGAAATAAAACACCCTGCAGAGATCCTAATCTTTGGAATAGTCGGTGTCTTTGTGGCTTTAATAGCAAAGCTTTACGTTTGGGTATTCTATACCGTTCACGATTTCTTCAAAATGCTGAAAATAAACAAGTACTTTAAACCCGTTATCGGTGGACTGCTAACGGGTATTATCGGAATCTTCGTTCCACAGGCTCTCGAAATGGGGTATGGATACGTTCAACTTGCGATTGATGAAAAATTAACTCTTAATTTAATCCTGATGATTTTATTCGCAAAAATTCTGACAACATCGTTTACCGTTGGTAGCGGGGGAAGCGGCGGAGTCTTCGCACCTTCAGTCGTTATAGGTAGCATGGTTGGAGGAGCCATTGGATATCTAATAAAGCTACTGTTTCCAACCCTCATTATAAATCCCGGTATTTACGTGATCGTGGGAATGGGAGCATTCATAGCAGCCGTCGCCAAAACGCCGATTGCGAGCATAACAATGGTTGTTGAGATGAGCGGGAATTATATGATACTTCCCGCAATAATGATCGCCTCTGCGGTTTCGTATTTGCTCAGCGGAGAAACGACAATCTACAGAGAACAGGTGGATACAAGAGCAGACAGTCCAGCCCACAGAAGGGAGCTTACAAGAGATATTCTGGAGGGATTAAAAGTTAGAGATGCTATGACTCCAGCTGAAAACGTAATCACAGTAAGCCCGAAGAACACGGTTCAGGATGTTTTATATCTCATTCAGAAAACTGGTCATCTTGGGTATCCGGTTGTAGAAAACGGAAAGATTATCGGGATAATCACACTGAGCGATATAAACTCAATTCCGGAAGAGAACAGAACCAAATTAAAAGTGGGGGAAGTTATGAGTAAGGAACCAATAGTTATATCTCCCGACGATCACCTTGAAAACGCCTTGAAACTCCTGATAAAATATGATATCGGGAGACTACCGGTTGTCGAGAATGGAAAGCTTGTAGGAATAATCACTAGGAGCGATATAATGAGAGCTCACGCAAAAGAATTAGCAAGACTCGAAATATGAGGTTTATCGTTGGCATCACGGGGGCATCTGGACAAATATTCGCTTTAAGGTTATTGGAAATACTAAGGGAATACGCCGAAATTCACCTTGTGATCTCGGATGCGGCAAAGATAACAATCTCTCACGAACTGGATATGGAGTTGGATGAACTAAAAAAGTTAGCCCACTACACATACTCTGAGAGGGATTTAGACGCCCCCTTTGCGAGCGGAACTTTCAAACACGATGGCATGGTTATCATCCCATGCAGTATGAAAACCCTTTCAGCCATAGCCTACGGATTTTCGGATAATCTCATCACAAGAGCTGCCGATGTAACTCTGAAAGAAAGAAGAAAGCTAATTCTTGCGATTAGGGAGACTCCTCTAAATCTGAACCATCTGAGAGCTATGGTCAGGGCATGTGAGGTAGGAGCAATAATAATGCCGATATCTCCATCCTTCTATATAAAACCGAAAAAAATCGAAGATCTCGTGGATCACTTCTCAAAGAGGGTTGCTGAACTCCTTGGATTGGATGTGGATTACAAACGATGGAAGTAGCGGCTCCACTTCTCTTTCCAGTATTTTTTAATTACTTCTAAGGCTATGAGTTTTTCACCACTTAGGAAGCTTATGCTGGCGCCACCTCCGGTCGAGAGGTGGCTTACCTTGTTTTCAAGACCTGCTAGTCTCGCCGCCGTAGATATGTGTCCACCACCAATGACCGAATACTTTGTCCTTGAAATAGCTCTTAAGATTTCGAACGTTCCCAAAGCAAAGTCATCTTCTTCGAAAACTCCCGCAGGACCGTTTATCACAGCGATGTCGTAATTTAAGATTTCATTTGCGAATTCACTGATTGTTTCGATTCCTATGTCCTTTATCATTGGCTTATTACTCATTTTCAGGAATTCATCAAGGCTTATGTCTTTCCTTTCACCGTTTATTTCTACGCCGAAATCTTTTGGAAGCAGTATTTTGTCCCTGAATTTCTCAAGAATTTCTTTCATCTCGTCGTCGTTGACGTCTTCTTTATTATCTTCGACAATCTTGGCGTTTTTTTCTCCAATATCTATTCCCGAAAGCATTAAGAAGTAGTTGGCAACGACACCCGTAAGGATGACCTTATCCGCAATCTGATTAAGGAGAACGTTTTTTAAAACCTTCACCGAGTCGCTTATCTTTGCTCCGCCAAGAACAAATATCTTTGATCCTTCGCTCTTTAATGCTTTCGATAGTGCTACGACTTCTTTTTCAACCAATCTCCCGATAACCGAGGGCAAAACAACTGGGAATCCTACTAAACTCGCCTGCGCTCTGTGCGAAGCTGAAAAAGCGTCGTTGACATACAAATCGAAATATTTAGACAGCCTTGTAACAATATGAGATCTCGCATGTTCCTCGGGAGTTTTTATTAAAGTCTCCTCGGAATAGAATCTAACGTTTTCGAGGAGGATTGTCTCACCAACACTCATTTCCTTGATCTTTTTTAATACTCTTGAAGAAAAAAGCTCATCAATGTAAACAACTTCTTTGTTGATTATTTTTGAGAGGACTTCAGCATGCTTTTCGAGGGTGGTAAAGTCCTTTTTACCCGGTCTTGATTGGTGGGCTATCAGGACGAGTTTTGTGTTTTCAAGCTCTTTTATCGTTTTGGCATGACTCTTAAATCTCGTTGTATCGAGGATTTCTGAATTTACAATGGGAGCGTTGATATCAATGCGCATTAAAACACTCTTCCCGTCGTAATTAACATCACTTAGAGTGGGTAATTCCTCAATCATTGATTGAGATTTGACAAAGAAATATTAAAATTTAACTCTTGTCGCTGAGGAAATCCGTAGCAGCCCGCTCAAGTTAACTCTCCTTTTGGAGTATAACGTAAACTTTAAAAACATAAATTAAGATAATACAATCACAGACTATCGGCTGTTCTAAAAAATTAAAGAAGGAGGTAATATGCTACTCCAAGATAAGGTGTATAAGGGAACTACAACAGTAGGAATCGTGTGCAAAGACGGAGTAGTAATGGCTACGGAAAAAAGAGCTACTATGGGAAATCTAATAGCGAGCAGGAGAGCAAAAAAGATTTATAGGATCTCCGATAGAGTCGCAATGACGACAGCAGGTAGTGTGGGCGATGCTCAGTTTCTTGTAAGGCTGATCAGAGTGGAGATGAACCTATATGAGGTAAAGAAAGAGACAAAACCAACGATAAAGGCAATCGCAACTATTACATCCAATATATTGAACTCTGTAAGATACTTTCCCTATCTCGTCCAGCTTTTAGTAGGAGGTGTGGACGAGAATGGAGCTTCAATCTATTCAATAGACCCAATAGGCGGAGCCATCGAGGAGATCGACATAGTCGCAACCGGATCTGGATCTCCAATGGCATACGGTGTTCTCGAAGATGCTTACAATCCAGAGATGTCCGTAAATGATGGGGTCGAATTAGCCATAAGGGCGATATACTCCGCAATGAAAAGAGATTCCTCTTCCGGTGATGGTATTGACGTCGTAAAGATTACGGAAAGAGAGTATAAAGAATTAAGCAGGGAGGAGATCGAAAAGATCCTCGAGAAATATAGGAGATAGATTTTGTCATGTCAAGTAAGGAATATCTGAAGCAACTAAAGGAGAAGATACTAGAGATTACTCCAAAGAATGTAAAAATTAAGGACATAGAGTTCGAAGGACCACTTCTTGTACTTTACGTGGAGAATCCACAGGAGTTCGCCGAGAGCGGTGACATAATTAAGAAACTCGCAAAAGATCTGAGAAAAAGAATTATCATCAGACCCGATCCAAAAAGCCTGAAGCCTCCAGAGGAAGCCAAGGAGATAATCAAGAAGATTGTGCCTGAAGAGGCGCAGATAACAGGTTTCTTTTTCGATGAAGAGAACGGCGAGGTGATAATAGAAGCGGAAAAACCCGGGATCGTCATTGGAAAGCACGGTGCGACATTAAGAGAGATAATGAAAGCTGTAGGATGGAGTCCTAAACCTGTTCGAACGCCACCCATAAAATCGAAAACAATAGAAAACGTAAGGCACTATCTATTAAGCGTCAGAGAAGAAAGAAAAGAAATCCTGAAAAGAATTGGTGAAAAAATTCATCGTGGGATAATCTACGAGGACAAATGGGTAAGAGTAACTTTCTTAGGAGGAGCAAGAGAGGTTGGGAGGAGTTGTTATCTTCTTCAAACACCGGAAAGCAAAGTTCTGATAGATTGTGGAGTTAATGTTGGAGCTCCCCAGCAATCCCCTTACTTATATATCCCGGAAGTTCAACCCCTTGATAGCTTAGATGCTGTTGTTATCACCCATGCTCATCTCGACCACTGTGGATTGGTCCCTATACTCTACCGATACGGATACAGGGGTCCAATCTACCTCACTCCACCAACAAGAGATTTGATGGTTCTACTCCAGCTCGATTTCATTGAGGTCGCCGCAAGAGAAGGGAATCCATTGCCTTACGAGTCTCAGCATATTAGGGAAGCCTTGAAGCACACAATCACTCTCGATTACGGCGTAGTCACGGACATATCTCCGGATATCCGATTAACTTTGTACAATGCGGGACACATACTAGGTTCCGCAATAGCCCACTTTCACATCGGTGAGGGGATGTACAACGTTGCATTCACAGGTGATTTCAAATTTGAAAGAACAAGGCTGTTTGACAAAGCACATACAAACTTTCCAAGACTTGAAGCACTTGTAATGGAAGCGACATATGGAGGAAGCGAGGATATCCAGCCCTCGAGGAAAGAGGCTGAAGAAAAGCTTATCGAGATAATCAAAACAACATTATCAAGGGGTGGCAAAGTTTTGATTCCGACTTTTGCAGTCGGAAGAAGTCAGGAGGTAATGATAGTTCTTGAAGAAGCTATAAGAAATAAGATTATAGATGAGGTTCCCGTATATCTTGATGGCATGATTTACGAGGCAACAGCAATCCACACCGCTTATCCGGAATATTTGAACGCCCATATAAGGGATCTGATATTCCACAAGGGTATCAACCCGTTTATAAGTGAAAGCTTCGTTAGAGTGGATTCAGCATCGAAGAGATTTGAGGTTATAGAAGATTCATCACCCTCAATCATCCTCGCGACCTCAGGTATGCTTAATGGCGGACCTGTAATGGAGTATTTCAGGGCTTTGGCTCCCGATGAGAAGAACTCCCTTGTTTTCGTGGGTTATCAAGCTGAAGGAACTCTCGGAAGAAGAATCCAAAAAGGATGGAAGGAAGTCCCAATGTCCACGCCTGAAGGTAAAAGAGAAGTCGTTCGAGTTAATTTGCAGGTCGAGACTGTTGACGGATTTTCAGGTCATTCTGACAGAAGACAACTTTTGAACTATATAAAATATCTCAAACTTAGGCCCGAAAAGATTATCACTGTCCACGGCGATGAAGACAAGTGTCTGGATCTTGCTTCGACGATATACAAGACGTATAGAATTGAGACGAGAGCTCCTTATAACCTTGAAACCATAAGGTTTCTATGATCATCAGTATTGTCGGCCCATCGAAAAGCGGGAAGACCACTCTTCTTACCAAGCTGGTTCCACTCCTCAGGGATATGGGGTTGCGAGTGGTTGTAGTCAAGCATCATGCACACGGCGATTTTGAAATAGATAGAGAGGGAAAAGACTCTTGGAAGCTTTATAATAGCGGAGCCGACGTAGTGATCGCTTCTTCCGTGAAGATGGCCTTTATCAGACGAATGGAGAGTGATGACTTAGATTATATTTGCGAAAAATATCTAAAGGATTATGATTTGATCCTGACCGAGGGATTTAACAGAGCTGGAAAGGACAGGATAGTAATCCTGAAAGATCCCAAGGATTTGGAATTTTTCAAGCATGGAAAGATTCTTGCGGTTGTTTGCGATAGTGAAATCAACGGGTACAAGATGTTTAAGAGAGATCAGGTTAAAGAGATAGCGAGATTTATTTACGAACTGATTACTAATAGTAATTCATAGCAACGCTTATATTACGTTGAAAATGCTTGAGATTCATGAAAAATATCTTTGTTGAAAAACTCGTTCATGTTCCTGTTGAAGAACAGATGATAGAGATTGTTGAAAGAAAAGGTATCGGTCATCCTGACTCCTTAGCTGACGGGATAGCCGAATCCATGAGCAGAGCTTTATGCAGAGAATATCTGAAGAGAGTTGGAGCAATACTCCACCACAACACAGATGAAACTCAAATCGTTGCAGGAAAAGCCGTTCCAAAATTCGGAGGTGGTGAGGTAATCCAACCCATTTACGTATTACTCGTTGGAAGAGCTACGAAGCACTTTAACGGTGTGGATATCCCAACGGATAAAATCGCCCTCAAAGCTGCCAAGGATTACATCAGGCGCTCGATGAGATACCTCGATTCCGAAACCGAGATCATATTCGATGTCAGAATTGGAGAAGGTTCTACGGATCTAAAGGATGTATTTCACAGAGGTGACAGAGCCCCTCTTGCAAACGATACGAGCTTTGGAATTGGATACGCCCCCTTAAGCGAGACTGAAAAACTTGTGCTAAACATAGAAAAGCGGATATACAACGAATTCAGAAAGAAAGAGAAGGCAATTGGTGAAGATGTTAAGGTAATGGGACTGAGAGAGAAGGACAGGATAAGCGTGACAATAGCGGCGGCCTTTGTTGACAGATTCCTAAGCGATATAAGGGATTATCTTTCCGTGAAAGAGGAACTAACTAATTTCGTTAAGGATATTTCAGCTGAATATACCGAAAGAGAAGTCCAAATCTCAATAAATACAGCGGATAACATTGAGAGGGGAATAGTTTATCTAACTGTCACGGGAACGTCAGCTGAAAACGGTGATGACGGTAGTGTTGGAAGAGGAAACAGATGCAACGGACTTATTACGCCAGGAAGACCTATGTCCATGGAAGCAACGAGCGGTAAAAATCCCATAAACCATGTTGGAAAAATCTACAATATCTTAGCAAACTTTATAGCGAGGGATTGCTACGAGGTTATAGAGGGAATAAAAGAAGTTTACGTAAGGATATTATCCCAGATAGGAAAGCCAATAGATGAGCCGAAAGTTCTCAGCATTCAGATCGTTCCGAAAAGTGGTTACGACGTAGAAAAGATGGAAAGCAAAGCAAGAACGATCGCTGAGGAGTGGTTGCAGAATATTACCAAGATAACGGAGATGATTGTGAATGATGAGATAAGCACATTTTAGAGCCCGTTTCTGTAAGGCAAAATATTTAAATTGCACGGGTGAATCCCCTCAGCATGATATGGCAAGGGAGAAGCAAGCGAAAATATACTGGGAAACTCTATAGAAGATTCAGAAAGAAAAGAAAATATGAAATGGGTAGAGAATACATCGAGACCCTCATAGGTGAAAGAAAAATAAAGAAGATAAGGGTAAGAGGTGGAAACTACAAAATAAGACTGTTCAGAGATAAATTCGCCAATGTATACATCCCCTCTGAGAAAAGAGTAGTCAGAGCTGAAATAAAGAGTGTTATCGAGAATAAGGCTCATATCCACTTTGCAAGGAAGAACGTAATAACTAAGGGAGCGATCATCGAGACATCCGTCGGCAAAGCTAGAGTAACAAATCGTCCGGGTCAGGAAGGAATTATAAATGCCGTTCTGATAGAGTAATTACTTGTCCGAAACAGTCAGAGAGTATTTAACTCCAAATTCTAAAGGCTGTTACCACAGAAAAGACAAATTGGTCGTCTCCTGAATTTAATAACTGTCAATAAAGGCGAAAGAAAGTATCAACAGATAAAAAGATACCGAAATTCGAATTAACGATGAGGTAGCGCAAAAGTTATATTTCAAATCTTACATCTATCTTATGAGGGGCCGTGGCGTAGCCAGGAAGCGCGGCGGGCTCCAGCGGTGTGATGACTGATGGGTCTGCTGAGCGGTGATGATCCGCTGGAGTGCTGACCCGGGGAGACCCGCCAGTCGTGGGTTCAAATCCCACCGGCCCCACTTATCACCAAGGAACATCCTTCAATTTTAGTAGATATGCTACAAAGTTTGTTAATCTGTGGAGGATTGGAGTTATCAGGAAAGCTAAAATGATTATTTCTATCCCGAACAACTCTTTAAATACTTCATGATGACATACAAACAGAAATGAGAATATCAAGAAATCAACTTGATCAAGAATGGGTGCCTTCCCACCTCTCTCAATTCCGATCCTTCTCTTTATGAAAGAACCGAAAATATCCCCCATCAGAGAACCGAAAGAAAACAAAAAGAAAAACGTTAGAGCATTCTCAAGCGGAAATCTTGAGTAGAGATTTACACCCAAAAGCTTCTCTACGTTGTATTGAATGTATCCCGTCAGTACTCCCCCGAAAATTCCAAAAAATAGGCCTCTAAAGGTTTTTCCATCTCCAAGAATTCTTCTGCCATTTATGAATTTTTTTCCAAGATCTATGGGAGTTCCACCACCAAAAATAACAGCAAAATTATTGGGAGTGTAAGCGGGAAGCATGAGCCAAATCGTTTCGATCAGAATGTTCAACATAGACGAAAAAGACGAAATTTTGATATATCTTTTTCGATAATTTACTCAGGAGGTGAGATATTGGAGGAAATAAATTTCAAAACCCCATCACTCTGCCCTGAGTGTCTTAAGGTTATAACAGCTCACGTTTTTGAAGAAAACGGGAAAGTTTTGATCAAAAAGATTTGCAATGAACATGGGGAATTCGTTGATATATATTGGGGAGACGCCAAGATGTTTAAGAAAGCCAAAAGATTCGCCCATGACGGTCGCGGCATAGAGAATCCTTTAATTGAGGAGGTTAATTGCCCCTTCACATGCGGACTCTGTAAAGCTCACAAAAGTCACACGGCTCTTCTTAACATCGTTTTAACGAATAGATGCGATATCGTCTGTTGGTATTGCTTCTTCTTTGCAAAAAGAGCTGGATACGTTTACGAGCCGACGATAGAGCAGATCAGGATGATGGTAAGAACTGCAAAAAATATGAAACCCGTGGGGGCTAATGCCGTCCAGCTCACAGGTGGCGAGCCAACTCTGAGGGACGACTTGATAGAGATAATAAAAGCTATAAAGGAAGAGGGAATAGATCACATCCAGCTAAACACAAATGGAATAAGACTCGCAAGGGATCCTGATCTTGCTTTAGAAGTCAGGGAAGCTGGTGTTAACACAGTATATCTATCCTTCGACGGTGTTGATGAGGAAACAAATCCCAAGAACCATTACGAGATTCCAAAAGTCCTTGAGAATTGTAGAAAAGCTGAACTCGGTATTGTTTTGGTTCCCACAATCATCCGAGGTGTTAACGATCATCAGCTGGGAGACATAATAAGATTTGGTTTCAAGAATATCGACATAATCAGAGGGGTTAATTTTCAGCCCGTCAGCATAACCGGAAGGATCCCAAGAAAGGAGAGAGAGAAGCTAAGAATTACAATTCCAGATGCTATAAAGAATATAGAGGAACAGACTAATGGAGAAATTTCAAGGGAAGACTTCTATCCAGTGCCGAGCGTTTATCCAATCTCTCACTTTGTGGAATCTTTAACAGGTAAACCCAAATACGAACTGACGACACACTACGCATGCGGAATGGCTACATACGTTTTTGAAGTTAACGGAAAGATGGTTCCGATTACGAGGTTTGTTGATGTAGAGGGTTTTTTCGAATACTTAGAGGAGAAAGCGGAAGCTATCAGAAACAGTAGAATAAAAACCATAAAAGCATTAAAGGGCATAATAGATCTGAGAAAATTCATTGATTTTAAGAAAGCACCATTCGATCTTAGCAAAATCCTCTTCGATGTCCTCGTCAAACACGACTACTCAACCCTTGGTCAGTTTCACTTAAGATCTCTTTTCATCGGGTTGATGCACTTCATGGATCTCTACAACTACGATATCGCTAGGGTCATGAGGTGTCAGATCCACTACGGAACTCCAGATGGCAGAATCATCCCGTTCTGTGCGTTTAATGTTCTTTCCGATATCTACAGGGATAAAATCCATGCTGAATATGGGATTCCGATAGAAGAGTGGGAAAAGAAGACAGGCAAAAAGCTTAAAAATGATATCGTAAGGGTGGTAAAGAAGAAATGAGGGCGTTCTTTATTGGAAGGTTCCAGCCGTATCATTTGGGACATCACGAGATAATTAGGGAGATGTTCATGGAAGTTGACGAAATCGTAATAGGTATAGGAAGCGCTCAGGAAAGTCACACCCTTGAGAATCCTTTCACCGCGGGAGAACGGGTAATGATGGTCGATAGAGCGATTGACGAGCTCAAACAGGAGATCGGTAATAAAAAAGTGTTCATAATCCCCCTCGAAGATCTTCACAGAAACAGCCTCTGGGTTAGCCACGTCGTATCAATGACCCCCCGCTTCGACATAGTCTACAGCAACAATCCCTTGGTTATAAGGCTGTTCAAGGAAGCGGGATTCAAAATAAAAAAGACCAAGCTTTTCAGCCGCTCATACTATCAGGGAACCGAGATCAGGAGAAGAATGATATGTGGAGAGAAATGGGAGCATTTAGTACCGAAAGCAGTCGTGGAGGTCATTTACGAGATAGACGGTGTTAGAAGGATAAGAGAGATAGCAAATTCGGATGCTGGAGAGAATAATCGTAAAGTGGGATCCATCTTTCGTTCTTGAAGTGGAAAAAGGCACAGTAAAAAGAGCATATTTCGGTAACGAAGGAGATGAGATTATCACCACAGATTTTTCGAAGAAATTAAAAAAGGAGCTGAGGAAATATTTTAAGGGTACTACTACCGACTTTGAATGGGTTAACGTAGAATATCCCAAAAGCTCCGAAAGAATTCTAAAAGAAGTTCGAAAAATTCCCTTTGGCAAAACCGTAACTTACGGTGATCTGGCGAAGAGGTTAAGAACATCCCCGAGAGCCGTGGGCGTCGCCCTAAGGATGAACAGGATTCCCGTTATAATCCCATGCCATCGGGTCGTAGCCAAAAGAGGCTTAGGGGGATACAGCTACGGTATTGAAATCAAGAGGAAACTTCTCAGTCTCGAAAATCCTTAACAATCTTTGCGACGAAGAATCCCGAACACCTGTGCCTGTGGGGGTAGAATCTCCTTGCCTTTTTTAACTCTTTGTTCAGCTTAATCTCCCCGATCTCGGTCAAAGCCGGATCTCCGTGGGGTATTTCCTCTAAATGGATTCTATATCTTTCCAATAGCTCATTTATTACAATTTCGTTTTCCTCTGGAGTTAGGGAGCACGTCGAGTAAACCAAGACACCCCCTTCCTTTAGACTCTTTATTGCCGAATCTAAGAGTTTCCTTTGAAGGGAAGAGCAAAATTCTATATCTTTTACACCCCTGCTTGTCTTTCTCGTCGGATCTTTGTGAATTATGCCCTCTCCCGTGCAAGGTGCGTCAAGCAGTATCTTATCGGCTTTTATTCCCGTTCTGTAAAAACTGGAGGCGTCCATCCTAAGAACGCCCACATTCAACACACCCATCCTATGAATGTTGTCTATCAGAGGCTTTAATCTTTCTTCATTGGCTTCTATTGCTATTATGCATCCTTTATTTCCCATTAGCTGTGAGAGCATTGTTGTTTTACCACCGGGAGACGCCGCAAAATCGACAACGATATCTTTTTCAGACGGATTCAACACAAGGGGGGGTATACAAGAGCTCTTATCCATAACGTAGTAGTAACCCATCAGAAATTCGGGAGTGGCTCCTATGCTGTATGGAGCTTCCACGACCTCGTAGCAGAATGGCACCTTGGTTTCGGATAAATGGAACCCCCTTCTCCTTAGCTTGTCCAAAAGTCTGTCCTCACTTATCTTTAGTGTGTTCACTCTTATGTATTTGGGGACGTTTTCCATTGCTTCAACGAGCTTTAGAGTCTCCTCTTCTCCGAAGAAGTTGATCCATCTTCTGATTATGAATTCATCGTATCCGCACTTTTTTGCTAATTCCCTTGAGAGATTTGAAGAGGGAAAATCAAATATCATTTAAGTACGACTGCTAGTAGATATAGAATGACCACAGTGGCTAAGAGCAGGAGAATTGCGATCGTAGCTATTTTTTCTATCCTTCTTTTCTCCTCGAATCCTATGTATTCCACAACGATTTTGCGGCTACATGGCGGATCTCTGCAAAGGATTTCTATTTCCCTTTTTCCTTTTGTGTCGGAAGCGAATTCGAACTCGAAGAACCCGTCTTCTCTTGTGTATTTGCTGTCGTATTGCTCTCCGTCGATGATCATTTCGAGTTTCGCCCTTTGAGGGATCCATGTCTTTTTTATTTCATCGTATGACTTCAAGTATCCCCTGATATAGATTTTCTCTCCGATAACGGGTTTTGCGTTGGTAACATGGAGCGAAATCTTCGTCTTCATCTGTCGAAGAACGGGTTTTTGCTTAAGAGGGCGATCGGTATCCCCATCACGACGTCAGCTTTTGCTATTCCGAGAGCTTTTGCTGCAGTTCCTACTCTGTACATAACTCTTGTGTCAGCTCCAATTATCGCCGCAAGCTTTGCTGCTGAACCTATTGCTATCCCTAAATCAAGCAGTTTGAATACACAGTTCGGACCTACAAAATCATTACCTTCCCTTCTTTCGGTGTTTTCGAACCCCTTACAATCTTTAAATCCGCAAGCTCCGCAGTTCAACCCAAGAGGCTTCTTTCCGTAAATTCCAAGGAGTAGAATAGCATCCGCTTTTTTCACACTCTCTCCATCTCTTGAGAATCCCTTACCCCTTTCTTTAGCCATCTCTATCATCTTGTCGGCAACTCTTTCTTTTTCCTCTCCTTGGAGGATAATTATTTCGAGGTCATCTTCTCCTTTTGATTTAGGAGCTGTCTCTGCCGTTATCGCCATTAATTTTGCGGATAAAACGGCAAGTTCCCTTCTTAAATCTTCGTTAAGCATGTTTGTCAGTATTCGTTTAAAGATATTAATTTTTCCTTACAACATTAAATCTCTTTCAGAATCTTCCCAATATAAAAGCGGAAAGACCTATCGTCATAGCGATCATAGTCCTTTTTCTTAGCACCTTTATATCATCCCTTTCAATACCCTTTAAAAGCCTTTTCGATTCCAATAAGAGAATTAAGTCGGTTATGGCTATGGGAACCGCATATCTCACATTCCTGTATTCGGGTATCACCATAACAAGAAGGCTTGCTACAACCGAGATTATGAAAAGAATAGCCGCAACCTTCGCTGCAAAATCCTTTCCGTAAACCCTTGCAATCGTCTTCACATCTCTAAGAGCGTCCCCCTCCACATCCTCTATACCTTTCATTATTTCCCTTCCGAGGCCGGATAAAAACGCTATCAGGGATAGCGCAACGATTTCGGGGTTGATTTTTCCCGCAATATACCCGCCGAAGATGAAAGGCGCCGCCATTGAAAAGGCGATATACATGTTGCCTAAAAGTCCGAGCTCCTTAAGCTTTACATCGTAAAGGTATCCGAGGAATGTTATAGCTAAGGCTAAGATGAAGGCTTCGATGGATATTAAAAGGGCAAATATGAATCCCGGAATTGAGAGAAAAGTTGCAATAAAAAGGGCTTCCCTTTTGCTTATCTCTCCTCTAACGAGTGGTCTGTCGAATCTTTTATTCGCCAAGTCGACTTCGTAATCGTAATAATCGTTTAGAGCGAACGCCGAGGCTTGGAGAAATAGGGCTGTTAAAAACCCGAAAACAGATAGATGAAGATCAAAATAACCTAAGGAAATAAAAATCCCCGCGATAACTCCAAAGCCGTAAATAATTCCGTGTTCGAGTCGAGTTAATTCCCAAAAAGCTTTAACTTTCATGGAACCGTAGACAGATAAGCTTCAATCCCCTTCTCGTATATCACGTTCCCTACAACGATCGTGTCCGCATACTTTAACATCGTTTCAGCTTTCTCTCTGCTGTCAATTCCTCCGCCGTAAAATAGCCTCGCCTTTTTGAGAACGCTCTTCACTTCCCTCACAACCTCGACATCTCCGAACATTCCGCTGTATTCGATGTAGATTATCGGTAACTTTAGCATGACTTCTCCGACCACCGCATAACACGCCGTCATTTTCTTGTCGATATCGCATATTGCTTTCGTAACCTTCCCTACTGCCGATTTCGGATTTAAGACAATGTATCCTTCGAATAAAACCCTTTCGTTAATTAGGTCTCGAAAAGCTTTGAGATTTCCGTAGTTCATGGATACCCATTTCGCATGCTTCCCCGTTATCCATTCCCCATCTCCTGAGTTCAATACTATGGGAACGAATATGTAATCTGCGTCATAGATAACGTTTGAAGGGTCAGACGGTTCGAGGATCGTTAGGATACCGTAATCTTTTATTTCCCTAAAAAGATTTCTGGCCTTTTCGTATGTCACGTTTTGAGTTCCCGATACCATGACGGCATCGGTTCCACTATCTACAACGGCTTTTATGATTTCCTTAGTATTTTCTCTGTCAGGATCGAGTTTAGTTATGTGTCTGATCTTATCCAGCATCTTTTCTTAAGCGGAAAAATGGAGATAAAAAGATTACCTCTTATTCCTTAGAATGCAAAGAATCTCCCTTATCTCTATGTCGAAGAAATGTGACGCTCTTCTCCCTCATATTATCACCCAAAATAGAAGGAGCATGACTATGACTGCAAGTATCAGGGCGATTAGCGCAAAGCGGGGATTACCTATTATGATTGGAATTGGGCCGATTAGGATTACACCGCCCCCTTTTACCTTCTTTTCAACCTTGTATTCCTTCTCGTATTCGTCTTCATATTCATATCCGTTACTACCGATACGCTCCAGAAATCCGAGGATTAAGAGGACGAATCCTAAGAGGATTAGGATTATCGCTAAAATTTCGAGCATCTTACCACCTTAGTATTATCAGGATCACTAGAAAAAGAAAGATCAACAGAATGAGAGCAACAAATGCCATTAGATGTGATGATGCTATTACAATCGGAATGGGACCAATTAAGATCACGCCGCCAAATTCGACGTTTTTTTGGGATAGAGATAACAAAATCATACCGAGAAAAATCAGAATAAAACCTAAAAAAAATTTTGTTGGATTCATAATTACGGCCTCACTATCTCATCGCTCGGATAGGTGAATTCTGGCCCGAATGATGCATGCATTATGAATTTGTAATTCTTTATGTTCGGCTTTCCTTCCTTAAACGCGTCGCCATATGTGACGTTGACGATCTCACCCACGAAAAAGATGTGATCACCAGTCTCGACTTCATTCACGACTTTGCACTCCAAGTTTGCGGCACACTCTTTTATGGAGGGAGCTTTAACCTTTTCCGATGGGATGAAGGTCACGCTCATCTTTTCAGCTTTGTTCTCCTTCGAGCCGCTGACAGTCCCTGCGATCCAGACATCTTTCAGGAGATCCATTGTAGGAACAGCCACAACGAAGTCCTTCTGTTCTTCGATCAGCTTTCTTGTATATCTCGTTTTACCTATAGATACTCCGAGAAGCGGTGGATTGATGCTTAATGGGACAACCCAGTCCGCCGTCATTGGGTTCGGTCTGTTGATATCTCCGGCAACAATTAGATATGTCCTTAAAGGATATAAATAACTGAGCATGTATTTGGTTAGATATTTTTGAATTTATCTCTTGCGCCAAATTTAAATATTACTTGATAAACTTACGGTCATGATTAAAGTTGCAGTATTGGGAGCTACGGGCATGGTCGGTCAGAAATTCATCCAGCTACTTGAGAATCATCCTTGGTTCGAAATAACAGCCCTAATGGCAAGCGAAAAGAGAGTGGGAAAGCCTTACGGGAAGGAAGTTGACTGGATAGTATCTGAAAACATCCCAGAAAACGTTAGAGAGATGGAGATGTTGCCGATGGATCCGAAATATTTAGATGCTGATATTGTCTTCTCGGCTCTTCCATCCGACGTTGCGAGGGAGGTTGAACCGAAATTCGCAGAGGCTGGCTTTGTTGTAGCGAGCAATGCCTCTGCATACAGGATGGAGGAAGATGTCCCACTAATTATTCCCGAGGTCAATCCGGATCACTTAGGGCTAATCGAGGTTCAAAAGAAGAAAAGGGGATGGGACGGCTTTATCGTTACGAATCCGAACTGCACGACGATTATTTTAGTTCTAACTCTAAAGCCTTTAATGGATCTTGGATTAAAAGAGATCAAAGTTGCGACAATGCAAGCCTTAAGCGGTGCCGGATATCCTGGTGTTCCATCGTTAGCAATCACCGACAACATAATCCCGTTCATAAAGGGCGAAGAGGAGAAAGTAGAAACGGAGCCTTTAAAGCTTCTTGGAAAGTTTAACGGTGAAAAAATAGAATTTGCGGACATTAAGATATCCGCCTCGTGCCACAGAGTTCCGGTCATCGACGGACATACAGAAGCCGTTTTCGCTAAATTCGATAGGAAGGTAGAGATTGAGGAAGTCATAGATGCATTCAATTCTCTAAAATCGATTGAAGGGTTACCCACCTCTCCAGAGAAAGTTATAATCGTTAGAGAGGAAGAGAACAGACCCCAGCCGAGACTTGACAGAGATGCCGGTAAGGGAATGAGCGTCGTTGTAGGGAGAATAAGGAAAGACGGCGAGGATGGAGTCAAGTATATCGCTATGGGTCACAACACAATAAGGGGAGCTGCTGGAGCAAGTATCTTGAACGCTGAGTTGATGGTCAAAGAAAAGTTAATATAGTGGAAGGTTTCAGGTTTCGAAAAAAGAAGGGGGTAGATAGAAATGGCAGAAAATGCTGTGTATGTAGGAAACAAGCCCGTAATGAACTACGTTTTGGCCGTGCTGACGCAGTTCAACAACGGAATAAGAGAAGTAGCTATAAAGGCGAGAGGAAAAGCGATAAGCAGAGCTGTCGATGTGGCAGAGATCGTTAGAAAGAGATTCCTACCGGATGTTGATGTAAAGGATATTAAAATCTCAACCGAAAAAGTTGAAAGCGAGCAGGGAGTGGCAAACGTTTCCGCGATAGAGATTATTCTCGCAAAGAAGGAGTAAAAATCTTATCTTTTTATTATTTTAACTGTTTTATCGTATGTATCATTCTGTGGAGCGTAGTTATAAAGCTCAAAATGGCAACAAGCCATAAAGTTTCACTGTAATATCCAAGAAGCAAACCCACTATAATTATGGCAATTCTTGTATCTCTTCCCGCAATTCCGACCTTGCATACAGCCCCTTCGGCCTCAGCCATTACACGGGTTATACTGACTCCGAAGGAAAATACAAGAGCTAAAAACCCTGAAAGCCAGAGTTCTTCGGGGTTCAGGGCGACTATGCCCATGATTACCGCAGCATCTACAAATCTGTCGAAAACTCTGTCGATGTAAGTGCCATATCTTGTCACTCTGTTTGTGAGTCTTGCAAGGTCTCCGTCAACGCAGTCGAAGATTTGGGAGATGAAGAGAACAAAAACACCCCAGTAGATTTTACCTACTGCAATCAAATAACCCGAAAGAATTCCGATTATAAAGGCGAAATAAGTTACTGAACTGGGATTTACATTATACCTTGCGAGGAATTTTGCAATCGGTCTTGAAAACCTCCGATAGACGATATTCGTTATAACATATTCGAATTTGATTTTATCACCTCATCCAATCGCTTTTTGATAAATCTTATATATGTTTTGATATAATTTGTTTCATGAGGGCAGTAATACTTGCAGCGGGAATGGGCTCCCGACTCAAACCGATAACTGAGAGAATCCCAAAGGCTCTCATAAACCTCGGAGGGAAACCTTTAATCGCCCACTTAATCGAGAATCTTATCGACCACGGGATTCGAGACATAATAATCGTTACGGGATACAAATCTTACAAAATACGCAGGTTCATCACAGAAAACTATCCAGAGATCAACGTGGAGTTCGTTCATAATAAAAGATATGACGAGACAAACAACATCTACAGTTTGCATCTCGCAATCAGAGGATTGAAAGACCCATATTACATCTTGAATTCGGATATAGTATACCATCCGAAAATCTTCACTCGATTACATGAATGTGAAAAGGAAAATCTGACAATATTAGTTGATTTAAGAGAGGATTTAGGAAAAGAAGAAATGAAGGTCGTAATCGAAGGCGACAGAGTCGTTAAGATTGGTAAGAAAATCGATCCGAAGGAGGCTCATGGGGAATACATTGGAATTACGAAAGTAACCGAAAACTCAGTGGAAGAACTGAAAAACGTAATTAGCGATACTATATCTACTCACGGAAAGGGAGTATTTTACGAACATGCATTCCAAAAACTGATAGATAATGGTGGTGTAATCAACTATACCTCTACCGGCGGACTCCCTTGGACCGAGATAGATGATATGGATGACCTGATTTATGCTAAAAGAGTTGTTTATCCTAAGATAATATCTAAGTAGCTTCTCTCGATTTCCTTCAAAAATCTTACCGGTTCCACTCCCTTAACGTATGCAAGGAGCGTCATCCCACCAGCCCCAACACCTTCTTTAACGAACCCCTCGCCGTACGCTCTAAGTCCATCAATAGAAGAATTCTCAAGCAGAGGATCTGCCGCTATAACACTTACAGGAGATATTGAACGGATATCCGCCGTTTTGTCTTCAGCAATATACTTTGTTGTTGCGATGTATATTTCTTTCTCGTCTAAACTCAGAATCAGATGAGCGGCAGCAGCCATCTGCGTCCCTCCTGCAAGTATTACGGGCTTTTTTGAACCAGTTGCAATGGAGACGACACCCAGAAGGACAGGGTCTCCAACTTCCGCAAGAATATTTAGCGGTTCTTTGCTCTTTACTCTGCTTACAGCTTTTTCTATAATTTTCGTCTTCAAATCAATCGGATTTTCGGGCATTGAAGATGATACTTTTGCATCAAAACCCATAGCTCTCAAGACAGCTCCAGCGGTTGTAGTTCCCGCTGGAATGCTTTCACCGATCATTATAACATCAAAGGATTTCGATATTTCTTTTCCCAATATCCTACCGTATTCAAAGGATTCCTTAACCTTTTCAATGTCCATAGCACTTTTCTCAGCTATGTTTTCACCCACGGGAGCATTTATCGTGAAGTATGGTATTTTTGGCTTCACGATCAGACCACTGTCTACTACGAAAAGAGGGATATCCAGCAATCTTAGAGCTGTATATGAGATAACAGCGGGCGTAGGTTTTCCGTCAGGCGTCACGGGTGGAAACGGGATAGTCTTGCATCTTCCGTAGTAGAGTAGCTCAGCATCCGCTGGCGGGGTGAACTTTATCAGCTCTGGATTTTTTCCGGCGGCTGTAATACCTGGTATCTCGGCGGTTTTCGTGTTACCTATACAGAGGATGAAACAGATATCGCTTTTAAGCAAACTCGAAAAATCTTCCCCTTTTACAACCTTGAACATGGTATCAGTTAGTTTTAGTCACGTTAAATACTTTATTGTCTTACGGAAAAGGATTAATTGCCCGTATATCAAAGTCGTTTCATGGATGTTATCAGGCTACTTATCGACCTGATCAAAATTGATACGAGAAATCCTCCCGGATACACAACCGAAGCGGTTGAATATCTCGTAAGGTTTTTCTCATCCTTCAACACAAAAATCGTTGGGAAAGAAGGTAAAGAAAATTTAATTGTTGAGGTATCAAAGGGAAAGCCGGAATTTCTGTTTACATCTCACCTCGATACTGTTCCTTGTGATGAGGAAATGTTAAAACCTGTTATCAAGAATGGAAAAGTTTACGGAAGAGGTAGCTGTGACGCGAAGGGGTGCGTTGCAGCCATCGTATCTGCTTTCTATAGATTCGAAGGTGATGTCGGTGTAAAGCTCGCATTCACATCTGATGAGGAGGTTGGTGGCAAATTAGGCCTCGGAGAGGTCATGAAACACATCAACCCAGATTACGTGATAATCGGGGAGCCATTCGGCTCTGACAGAATCGGTGTAGCTCAGGCTCACGTCGTCGCAGCAAAAATAATAGTTTTTGGTGAGAGCGGACACACTGCAACGGCCGATATCAAGAAAGGTGCGATTTATCGGGCGTCAAAATTCATAATCGATACAATCGATAAATTTTCGAAGATCGACGGGAAATCGGATTACTTAAAAAAGCTTGAGGAATTGGGGTTCGAAACGGAATTCAGGGGAAACGGGGGTGCGGTGTTTAATCCATCTATAATCAGAGGTGGTGTTAAGCGAAACGTAGTCCCAGACAAGTGCGAAATCGAGGCGGATATAAGGATTGCGCCTTGGATTTCCCCTGAAAGCCTGAAGGAACTTTTCGACTACGATTACATCGACGTAAAGATTGCGGGATATCTCAGAGCCTTTGGTTTCAACCTAGATATAGTTGACGAAAAGAAAGATTTGAAACTCCTGAACATGATCAAAAAAGCCATTGAAATGGAAGGTAGTAAGCCAAAGGCAGTTGTAAGTCTTGGAGTTGGAGACATAAGACATGTTCGTTGCAAAGGTATACCAGCCTTTTATCTCGGGCCTAAAGGTGAAAATCTCCACGGAAAGAACGAATTCGTTTACATTGATGAGATTATAAGGATTTCAAAAATTTACAGAAATATCGTCCTCCAAGCTTGACTATCAGGAATCGATACGCTTATATAGTAGGGAATTTCAATTTAACTGTGCACAGGCACGATTTAAAGTTCGTAGTCTTAATTGTAGCCACAATATCATCTTTTTTAACACCATTTATGGGATCCGCAACAAATATAGCACTGCCTCCCATTGGAAGAGAATTCAAAACGGATGCGATAATTTTAGGATGGATTGCTACTTCCTACCTCCTAGCAGCCGGTATGTTTTCGGTTCCGTTCGGCAGAATTGCCGATATCAAGGGTAGAAAGAAGGTATTCATCGCTGGCTTGTTCGTATATTCGATTGGATCTTTTTTGTCGGGTATCGCACCTTCAGCCGAACTGCTGATTGTTTTCAGAGTTATCCAAGGGATAGGAGGAGCGATGATTTTTGCGACGGGTGTTGCTCTAATCACTTCAGTCTTTCCACCCTCCGAAAGGGGTAAAGCCATTGGAATTAATACAGGCTCCGTTTACGTAGGATTGAGCGTGGGGCCAATCCTCGGCGGATTTTTAACACAAAATTTCGGCTGGAGAAGCGTGTTTCTAATAAACGTTCCGTTGGGATTGATTGCGTTAGCTCTTGCCTCATGGAAACTTAAAGAAGAGTGGGCGGAGGCAAAAGGTGAGAAATTCGATTTTTTGGGATCCGTTATCTACAGTTTGACCCTTTTTTTAATTATTTACGGACTAACAGAATCATCGATCGCATTAATCGGAGGCTTAATTTTACTCTTGGCTTTCATTTTATATGAAAGCAAAATAAATTATCCCGTTCTTGAGGTAACATTGTTTAGGAGGAATACGATCTTTTCACTCTCATGTCTCGCTGCCCTTCTCAACTACGCGGCGACATACGCCGTCGGCTTCATCCTCAGTCTATACCTCCAATACATAAAGGGTTTCAATCCCCAGCAAGCTGGGGCGATCTTGATCGCACAACCGGTGTTAATGGCAATGTTCGCTCCGATAGCAGGATGGCTTTCAGACAGAGTAGAGCCTAGGGTTGTTGCATCAGCTGGGATGGCGGTAACAACTCTATCCCTTCTGATATTCTCTTGGATAGATTCCACAACTCCGTTAGAGGTGATTGTTACGAATCTCATGCTCTTAGGATTTGGATTGGGGATCTTTACTTCTCCGAACACGAATGCGATAATGAGTTCTGTTGAGAAAAAGTTTCTCGGAATAGCATCAGCAACGGTAGCAACGATGAGGTTGATTGGGCAGATCCTGAGCATGGCTCTTGTGATGTTTGTATTCTCCATCGTCATGGGAAGGGTCGAAATAACACCTGAATACTATCCTCTGCTGATTAAAAGTGCTAAAATAGCGTTTAGTATCTTTACGGCGCTGTGCTTTGTTGGCATTTTCTCCTCACTTGGAAGGGGTAAGCTCAGGTCGTGATCCACTGACATTTTCCTTTGACGCACTTACATGCAACCCCTTCTACTTTGTAGCAATCGAGCCACTCGCATGTCGTGATAACTGGCTCCTCAAACTTTGATCTGCAAACTTGTCCAGAGCATCCGTCTATGACGCAGTCCTCGTCACTCTCACATTTACCGTAAGTTGACCATCCACAAAATCCCGCAATGGAGGTAACCACACCATCTTTATTTACGAATTCAACTTTTGCTCCTATTGGAACGTCGTAAATCTTTACCTCTCTCATGCACTCGCATCTGCAGGGATCACCGTATTGCTTTTCAAGGATTTTGTAAGTATTTTCCTCCTTTTCAATTGTGATGACAACCCCGCAACAATTTACTTTCACGAAGGCTATGAGGATTCTGTTCTTTTCGTCATATTCTACAGTTTTTCCGAATTTTGAGACCGAAGAGCACTCACCCACTTCGTATTTTAGGGTATTCATAAAGCCGTAAGCAATTAAGCTTATACCGATGACTGAAAACATGAGAGCAGCGATGATTAGGACTTTATCGTGTTTCATAAAGTAAAATTTCCTCAAAACTACAAAAATTTATCGTTGGAGATGATTTGCTCTCTTGCTGAAACCGAAAGACAGGGCAGAAACGTATAATGTAGCCTTCAGATACTTTTGATGCCTTTCAATGAAGTCTAAGATCATTCTGAACACGAGAAGGATCTTGCTCCCGGTCTCGATCGGTTCAAGGTATCCCTATCGAGGAGATCGTTAAGACACTAATCGCTTTGAGTCTTTCTTTGAGGCTAAAGTCTGTTGAAAAAGCCATCAAGGATTATATGTCTCCGAATCTGGTAATCTGAATGCGAAAGCACTAAGAGAAGGCTACAACGAATGCAAAAGTTAGTGAAATTTGCTCGATAATTTCTCCACTTTATCTTTCACCTTTTCTTCGTCAACTGTAAGAATAACGCGATCTTCCATTACTATATTCCCATCGATTATTAGGTGGCGAACCTCCTCGCCGCTCGCCGAATATACTATGCTGTGAAGTGGGTTGTATGAAGGGTAAAACTTCTCGGATCTCTCGAGAATAGCTATGTCTGCCAAGGCACCTTCCTTGATCTCCCCACCATCCAGACTGTAAGCTTTGTAGCCGTTTACAGTTGCCATTTTGAAAACGTCTTCAGCCTTGATGGCATCGGCTCTCATGTATTTTATTTTCTGACATAAGGATGCGAATTTCATCTCCTGAAACATGTTGTATGTATTGTTGCTTGCGGCTCCATCAGTCCCCAAACAGACGTTGATCTCCATTTCGATCATCTCCTTAACTCTTGCAATTCCAGCTACAAGTTTCAAATTGCTGACTGGATTATGGACAACGCTTACACCTCTTTTCTTTAAAATCTCGATTTCCTCATCGTCAAGCCAGACCGCATGGGCTATGACAACGTTTTCGTCGAGAAATCCGATTTCATTCAAAAACCTGACCGGGGTTTTGCCATATCTTTTTAGGATTTCTTCAACTTCCCATTTTGTTTCAGAAACATGGATATGGATTTTCGTCTTCATTTCGTCTGCCTTCTTTTTAACTGTTTTCAGAAATTCTGGCGAACACGTGTAAGGGGCATGTGGACCGAACACGGCTTTAATCCTCCCATTAAAAGAGTTGTTCCAGTTTCTTACAAACTCCTCCCCAATCTTAAGCTCTTTTTTTGCTCTCTCCTCGTCTCCTCTGTCGGCCATTCCGTAGCAAAGGACTGCTCTCATACCCGTCTCACCAACAGCCTTGGCAACATCGTCCATGAATATGTAAAGATCGCTGAAACAGGCAATCCCGCTTTTAATCATCTCCACAGCCGCCAACATAGTTCCCCAGTAGACGTCATTTCCGCTCAGCTTTTTTTCTAACTTCCAAACATTTTTCAGCCAGCTGTTAAGATCCATATCCTCGGCGATACCTCTAAATGAGACCATAGCTGCATGCGTGTGCCCGTTGAAAAACGCGGGGATAGTGATATCAGCTTTAAATTCGATCTCACCTTTTAAGTCTTCTCTCGAGATTTTTGCAATACGATTTCCTTTAATCCCGATATTCGCTCGAACAAATTCTCCACCGATATAACAGAGACCATCTTTGATTACTATCGAATACATGGAATTTGCTTTGAGGGAGACTAAATAAGTTTTATCTTTTCTAAAAATTCTTCGATTAGCTTTTCTACAGCTGTTTTATCTTTTTCTGCTGCACTTATAACCGCGTTCTCAAATTTCATCCAGTTTCTTATTCGGTAAAGTTTTCGATGCCTGTTTCTGAAATTTTTGATAAATGCAAGCATCTCTTCAGCGTCTTTTTCACTTAAAATTCCCCAGCTGATCAAAAATTTAACCTTCTCAGATATTAACTCTTTTTCCTTTTCCTTTAACTCTTTTAGATATTCTTTTCCTCTTTCAGATAATGAATATACTTTCTTTCCACCAATGGTTTTAACATTGAGAAATCCTTTTTCGTTTAAATCGTTAAGCAGAGGATAGATCGACCCCGGGGAGGGTTTTTTTGATGTAATTTCTTCGATTCTGCTGATTAATTCGTATCCGCAGGCGTCATTATCGGCTAACTCTTTGAGTATTAGTAATTTTAAGAGACCTTTTAGTTTCACAAAATTGGGATGAAAACATGATTATTTAAGAATTACCTCAGAAAGTACGGCCTTCATCATCGCTGTTGCTCAGATCCTGCCAAATTCATCATCTGTGAAAATAAGAGAACTTAACTATTTAAGCTTTTCCATGACAGATTTAACTTTATAATCCATTGGGCTTTCCTTTAATCTAAAATTTTACTACCATGTATATTCTTTTCACGCCCATTTTTATCAGAACTTCGTTGATCTCCTAAAGGATATCTCTAAGTTTTACGGTTTCCATCGGAGTAATTTGGTGCTTTACTCTATTTCTTTCAAAGAGTACCTCTGCAATGTATTTGCTTAGGGATTGCCTACTCCAATGGGAATAACCGGAAGCTCCATTATCATAGAACGTCAATTCCATTGTAGTTCCTTGCAATCATTGGAGACACTCTTCTTTCTGGAAATACGATCGGCTCCCTTGGTTTTACCCTTGATGATTTGAAATAGATCTCATCGATATCGCCTATTTTCTTCGGATTTACACCGGTCATTATTGCCGTAACTCTGACCATCCCTTCGAATTCTTTTGTTATTCTTGCACCCCATATCACCATGGCATTATCCGAAATCTCGAACGTCAGGTTGTTTACGATCTCCTCGGCCTCCTTTATAGTTAAATCGGGTCCACCACATATGTGGATTAGGGCACCTGTAGCTCCTCTGTAATCTACTTCGAGTAAAGGATGGGATAGACAGTCCCTTACGACTTCTTCGGCTTTATTTTGTGCTTTTGCTTCACCAACAAGCATGACCGCGATTCCGCCGTGATTCATAATTGCCCTAACATCGGCGAAATCTATATTCATGAGGGAGGGTTTCGTTATGGTGTCCGTGATACCTTTAATAGTCTCTGCGATTATCTGATCCATCACGCTGAAAGCTTGCTCTATCGGTAAATTCGGGACATATTCGAGCAGTTTATTGTTATCTAAAACGATTACAGTGTCCGCTTTCTCTTTAAGTTCTTTAAGACCTTCCATGGCTTTTCCAATTCTTGCCCTCTCAACTCTGAAGGGTGTTTGAACCATCCCGATGACTATTGCACCCTGTTTTTTAGCAATTTCGGCGACAACTGGAGCCGATCCAGTTCCGGTGCCTCCTCCTAGTCCAGCACATATAAACACCATGTGAGCTCCGGATAAAAGTTCTTCAAGCTTTCCTCTTGCGAGTTCGGCTGCTTTTCTTCCGATATCTGGATCACCGCCAGCTCCTAATCCTTTTGTCAGACTTCTACCTATCAGGACTTTTATGTCCGCTTTTATCATCTCTAAGTGCTGTCTGTCGGTGTTTATGGCGATTGTCGTGACACCATCAACTCCTAAATTTTTCAGGCGATTTATCGTGTTGTTTCCACTACCACCACAACCGACAACGATTATGTTCGGTTTTATGAATTCCTCTATTTTGAAATTATCTCTTCTACTTTCGAGTTCTTTCTTGTAATATTCTTGGGCATCTTTAATGAAAGACTTCATACACTTTCACCCATCCATTTAACTTCTTCTCCAAGTGTTTCTTTAATTTCCTTCCTTTTAACCTTCATAAAAAGTCTGAGAGCTTCTCTAATAACTTCACTAATATTAGCGTAATCTCCAGAAGCTACAAGCGATTCAATAAATTCATATTGTTGGTCTGTAACTCTTATGGATATTTTCTTCATTTTTTACCACCATTCTTAGGGGACATACGTCCCCTTGTGTCACATCACTGTCACTGTTTGGAACATAACATCCTCTGATGGTATCCGTTTGTCCGACTTTGTCGGACAACACTATTTGGTAACAGGTAGTATATATATTTTTCCATACTTAATAATGATTATAATGGAGGGATAAACAATGGAATCGTAAAAAATTTCTTCTCAACATCCATCGTATCTCGTGCAGATCATCGACATCGTAAAAACAGTAAGAAAAGCCTTATTAATTGGGATAGGTGGGGGCGGGGATATTTTAAGCACCCTATATGTAAAGAGATTTCTTGAAAAATTTGATGTTGAATGCGTTCTAGGAGGTGTGGTCTGGGAGAGGTATCGACGAGATAAAAAGCCGGGTCCCCGATCCTTAGAGGAAATAAATGCTGAGAAAATACACGACACATTAGGATTTGTGGACGGAAATGAAAGAATCGGAGGAATCCAGCCGATAGTATCACAGGTGGCAGAATTCTTGAATGAAAAGATCGTCGCCGTCGACATCACGAAAGGCGTTGTAAAACTCAGAGAGGATTTGAAGAATTTCATTAAAGAGGAGGGTTTCGATGTGGTTTTTGGTGTCGATGCTGGTGGAGACTCACTCGCGAAAGGATTTGAGGTTACCCTGATCAGCCCCCTTGCAGATTCCATAATGCTCTCAGTCTTAAAAGACTTCAATTCAATATTAGCCGTTGTTGGTTTTGGTAGCGACTGCGAACTAACCAGAGATCAGCTCGAAAGGTATCTTTCAGAACTCAGTAACGAGATATTAGGGGTATCCATGGTGATGAACGATGATTGGCTATTTGAACTCGTTAAAAATGTCGAAAGTGAAGCTTCGAGGATACCGATGCTAGCCGCAAAGGGGTATTACGGTGATTACTACTTTTGGGGTGAAGTAAAAACAAGGATTTCGATACTGAACTCCTTGATATTCTATCTAAGACTTAAACCCGTTTTTGAAAGAAGTCAAACCGCGAAAGCCGTTGTAAATGCAAAAAGCTTCGAAGAGGCTTACAACATCTTAAAAGAAATGGGAGTCAGAACCGAATACGATTTAGAATTGGAGCTGGCTAGGAGAGAAAATCCTCGATAAGCTTATCAGCTGCGGTCTTTCCTGACATAAGGCTTCCATTCATACTTCTTTCGGGGTAATTTGCCTCGGATGTCATCCCGGCTAGATAAAATCCTCTTCTTATGCGGTAGGGTGTTATCAGCTTTCGATATCCCTTCTCATACACCGGTCCGGCGTATTTTGATCTGAAAACTTTGTACCAATTGATTTTTCCTTTGAAACCATACTTTTTAAGGGAATTCACCCATTCCTTGAATATGGATTCATCGCTCTTTTCGTAAACCTTTTCTGGGGTTGTGTAAGCCGCTACATACATCAGATGCTCGCCGTAATCTTCGAAGGGCATGAAATTCGTGTGTTCTATTGTCGCCCCAAAAGGTTCGTCTTCGTAATTGACCCAATAGATATCCGTAAATCTCTCATCGAATCCTAATAGAAGACATATACTGCTCTGGTATTTAATGTCTCTTATTCCAAGCTTTTTTCTCAACTCACCTAGTTCAGGAATCGGTGCCGTATAGATTAGGGCATCGTAATCTTTTCCGTTAACGTTCCACTTGCCGTTGTATTTTATCTTAGCTTTTTCTTTTTTGATCTCAAGATTTTCTGAAAGTTTCTTTATAAACTGATGGAGACCACCCCGAAGGTATCCGAGCTCCTCTCCTGTCAGTTTTCTGTTACTTCTTATAGAAACCCTTGCAAGAAGCCATGCATAACTGACATTTGGATAGTTCTCACCGAACTTTGCTTTGAGAAGTGGCACAAAGAATCTTCGGGTGATTTCTTCACCCACACTTGACTTCAGTCCAGTTATCACGTCTATCTCATCGTAGTCTCTGAAATTCATTCTCTTAGCCTTCAGCGTAAACAGAGCAAGTCGTATCTTGTCAAAAAAGCTAAGAGCCGGAAATCTTAAAATTTCCGTCGGAGTATTCAGAGGATATATCCTTCCTTTGAAGGCTTGGCCGATCCTGATAACTTTCCAGACTATTTTCGATTTCAAACCGAGTTCTTTTAAAAGTTCTATCAGATACGTGTCTTCCCTAAAGAAATGATGATAGAACTTCTCTATGCAGTAATCTTTGCAGAAGGAGGAAGCTAGACCACCGACATCGTTTTTCTCGTAGACATCCACTTTGCAGTATTCAGATAGTATCTTGGCGGCGTTGAGTCCCGCAAGACCCCCTCCAATGACAGCCACTTTCATGTTGTGTACTTTGAATTTAGCTCGACGTAATCAGGGGTAAGGTCGCAACCGATCGCGTATGCTTTCCCGTTCCCTTTATGGAGGTCTATCCGAATTATGATCCTATCGCTATTCATTATCTCTCTAGCTTTCTCAATCTCGAGTATCTCACCTTTATCGACAATTTTCACAGAGCCCTTTTCACTCTCTATCTCTAAACTTATTTCTTCATCAACTTGGGCTGAAGAATATCCGATCGCCGCAATTATCCTTCCAAAGTTCGGATCGTTTCCAAAAATCGCTGTTTTAACGAGAAGAGATGATGCCACAGCTCTTGCAACCTTCATAGCGTCTTCATCATTTTTGGCACCTCTAATATCAATCCACATTACCTTTGTGGCACCCTCTCCGTCCTTGGCTATCATTTCTGCAAGTTC
The DNA here is from genome assembly GCA_964655455.1 of uncultured archaeon. GTDB lineage: Archaea > Halobacteriota > Archaeoglobi > Archaeoglobales > Archaeoglobaceae > Geoglobus. The sequence continues at coordinate 3,746 of CAZZMN010000003.1, read as the reverse complement.
TAAAAACACTTCTAGGAGTTTTTCTCTGAAAATTTCTTTCTCAACTTCTTTTTCCTCGGTAGTTACGAGAAATACAGTGTCATTTGTAGATGTATCTCCATCGACTATGAGCCTGTTGAATGAGAGATCAACAGCTTCTTTAAAGACCTCTCTCATTCCCTCTATCTTTGCGTTAGTGAATATAAAAGCGAGCATTGTAGCCATATTGGGGGATATCATCCCGGCTCCCTTTGCGACACCTACAATCCTGACACCATTGAAATCCCTTATCGAAAATTTTGGAAATCTGTCAGTCGTCATTATGGATTCTGCAAACGCCTTGAGGGAATCCATATCCTCTCCCAAATTCTTTAGAACTTCCTCGGCTAAGGATATAATCTCTTCTACATTCAGTTGGCGTCCTATAACGCCCGTGGAAGCGACAGCAATCTTATCGATCCCACATCCTAATTTTTTTGCAAGAAATTCAGCTATCTTTCTTGCGTTTTCGATACCCTTTGAGCCCGTATAAGCGTTAGCATTGCCCGAATTCACGATAATGCCGCAGACTTCTTCTCCCAGGTTTTGCTGGTTGAATAGCACTGGAGCAGCTTTGATCTTATTTCTCGTGTATGCTGCAAATATGCGTCCCTTGATAACAGCTATTCCTACGCCTGTTTTCCCCCTCTTTATTCCGTAGCATTTCAAACCTTTAATCACCATGTATTTCCCCCTTAACGAGTTTTTCAACGAGATCATTACTTACTACTTTATGAGTAGTTATCCCGCTTTGCTCAACATCTAAACCCATTGCAATGGCTAAGAGCTGGATATAGTGAATTACGGGGATGTTGTAATCGTTTTTCAGCTCTAACTGTCCTATATCGAATTGATTCAGACAAAGAGGACATATAACCACGATTGCATCTACATTCGCTTCAGCTATTCCCATCATTTTCTTGTTGAGAAGATTTAGCGAAACGTCTTTTGCACCTGCTCTGACACCGCCACCGCCGCCACAGCACATGAATTTATACCGATAATTAACGCTTTCGGCGCCCAATACTTCAACAAGCTCATCAAGCATCTTGGGTTTTTCCGGGGATGTGAATTTCTTACTTTTACTTGGTCTGAAAAAATGACATCCATAATGGACTGCAACTCTTATCGGAATCTTTTTTGCAATACTTTTTTTTATCCCTTTTAAACCAAATTCTGAGTAGAGATACTCCGCGACATGCCTTACCTCACCAATTTTATATTTCTCGGATACTTCGAGCAACGTTGTAAAACAGCCGTTACATGCTGTGAGTATAGTATCTTTGTTGGCTAGTCTTATATTCCTGAGGGCAATTTCCTCCCATAATTCGGTACTTACAGACTTGGTTATTGAGGGGGCGGGGCAGCAGGAGGACTTTCTTAGGGGTTCTATATCCACTCCCAAGTTTTCAAAAACGAAAAACAAAGATCTTTCTACACCGGGATATCTGTTGTGAATCATGCATCCAGGAAAAAATTTCATTTTATCAACCCTCCAATGTACTTTTCGACGATCGATCTGACTTCATTTTTTGCATCCTCGACAAACTGAGAGTGATATAACTCAAGGTTAAATTTTCTTCTTAAGTCAATATGCTCCTCCTTAGCCGGAACGAATGCTGAAAATTCGTAGAGAAATTTAAAAATTCCGTTCAACTTATCCGGGAGACCTCTTTTCATAATCATGCTTCTTCTAGCTTTTAGCAGGATGTCAACGAGGGGAATTCCTCGGGGACACCTTTCCTGACAGGCGTAGCATGTCACACAGAACCAGATCGTGTCGCTATCTTCTATTGGTTTTCCCTTTGCTATAAATTCCATTAGGATTTTTCGAGTGTTTAGTGCTGTTATCCTTCCTGAGAAACAGCTTCCAATGCAAGTTCCGCATTGAATGCATTTATTTAATAAGGTGCAGACATCATTCATCGTCTTGAGTAGTAAAGTGGATTATTAAAATCTATCGAGTTTTTTAGTATTTCACTCTTTTCGCCATGACATATTTTATTTTTCGTTTCTTTAAAATTGGATAAATCACGGTCTTGTTAACAGCTGTAGCAAGCCGCACATCCCCCGCAAGTTCAAAGGCTGTGATTTTATTTTTAATTTTTACGAGGTATTTGGAGTGACCCAATTCACTTACACTTTTAATTTCGTCGTATACTCTGAATTCACTACCGAATTTGAAACCCGTTTTAACCATGAAATTTCGAGATCTGAGATCTCTGTATATCTGATATTTTTTTTCAAAGTCTCTTATCGTACTTTTTCCATAATTAAAGATTTTTTCGAAACTTACATTAGTTATCATTACACTTACTTCCAATAGGTATAGCGCTTCGAATAGTGAGAGAATAACCCTGTTCCCTTTTTCGGTTCCATAGAAGTATTTTCTAAACAGTTCTCTGTTGTCGGTAACGAAAAAACCGTTGGCAAACTTTGCTTTGAACTTTTTTATATCTTCAGTGTGATTTCCTTTTTTATCGAATTTCTTGATAAGGAAATACGAAATGTCCCCCTCTCCATCAACAATTGCCAATTTTCTGTTGCTAAACTGTTCAAGATTGCTTATTTTTATCAACTCACTCTCATGTAGCGGGATATAACCGTTAAAACTATCGAATTCTATTTTAACGCCCTTATCTCTTAGATCTTCATAAATTAGAAATTTCACGGGGTCTATCAAGGAAAACAAATCATCGAATTTTATCAAGCCAGAGTCAGAGTAGATTTCAAGACTGCCTTTCAGTACAAGATAAGCAGCCTCTTCAAGAGATAGTACAAGCTTATCTCCCACCTTTTTACCAAACTTTCTTGAATAAAGTCTTTGTGAGAAAGGTATTATCACTCTCTCGTTTTCTAACACACCTTTCATCAGTTAATACACTAACAGACTGCTTTAAAAAGGTGTTGAGGATAAAGTTTAAATTCAATGACATTTTCCTATCTTAGGAGCCGCCGTAGCTTAGCTGGTAGAGCGTCGGCCTGTTAAGCCGATGGTCGCAGGTTCGAATCCTGCCGGCGGCGTCCTCTTTTCCGTGATTACAACCGCAACAGGCCTTATCTGCTGAGAAACAGCCCTTACGAGATTTTCTATAAACCTTGAAGCATTATCCGTGCTCTTCTTCAGCCAGTCGTATATCGATGGATCTAAGGTTATGTGGAGTCGTTTTCTGATTCGGCCGTCAGATGGCTCCTTTCGGCCTTCTGAGCCTTTGGGTTCCTTCTTCTTCTGTCCGGACACATGCTTTTTTGTGCTCATGGCTATTTTTTGGGATTTTCAACCTTATTAAAGCTTCGATGATAAAACGTTAAGGATGATGAACCGTTAAAGATTGCCCGGTCTTCCAGGAAGGATTATAAATCGTTAAGGATTTTTGTTTATACTCCTTAATTTCCTGTGGAGTTTTGCGGAGGTATATCCCCTTAGTAGGTGTAATAATAATACAGGCTGTAATAATATTATTATTACAGCTGTCTTAAGTAGTAGTAGAATACCCTTATTACCCCCGTAAAGATTCCATGAGTAAAATAAAAAAAGCATTATCACCTGTAATACTACAGCCGTCTTATGTAGTAGTATACCCCTCTAATGCTCGTAAAAATCGATTCCTTTATCGAATTGTAAATTTACAATTTTTCGATGAGCTATAAAACGGTCAGAGTAAGTTATGACAACTGGCTTGAATTAATGGGGCTTAAGGCGGAGCTCGGGTTAAGGGAATTAGATG
>CAZZMN010000002.1:0-5704 GCA_964655455.1 uncultured archaeon | reverse complement strand
TATTTAAGATTGTTGGTGATGGGTTGAGAGTTTACGGAGTTTCAGGGTGGTGGAGAAATGATTTCCGTTGTGGCAGATGTTCCACATCATCCAAATCGAAGAATAGTAACAGTGAAATGATTTAGATACTGATTTTGATATTCTTCGTAATCTCAGAAATTTTATATTTTTTTCTTTCTCTTTTAGCCATTTAAGCATTAAATAAGCATTAAGAACTCATAAACTATATACCTTTGCTCATTCACAAATAAAAATCATGGGAATTGGGCCAGATGGAAAGACCTTGCTTGAACTATTAGAAGAATCAGAAAAAAGATACAGAGAAACTGGGTATTACTGGGGACTTGAAAAATTGGAACTTTATGATAGGGATCCTATCAAGTGGGAGAGGGATAGAGCTAGATTAAGATCCATAGTTGTTTTAGCCAGAGAAGCGGCAACTAGAATTGCAGCTTCACCAATAACGAGAAGCATAGGGGAAACTTGCTGGGTTCTATTCACGCCGGAGGGAGATTCTGTTGTACTGTCCACAGGGATAATCGTGCATGTTCATACAATGAGCGAGGAGATAAAATGGATGATAAAGAGGGGGTACGAAGAAAATCCTGGAATAAGAGATGGAGATGTATTCATCGGCAATGATCCAGCTCTTGGTAATGTTCACACAACTGACGTGCATACGCTAACACCGATTTTCTATGAGGGTATTTTGGTTGGATGGATAGGCTCGGTGACACATCAGGTTGATATAGGCGCCAATACTCCCGGCCATGATATATGTACAAGCAGTTCAAGATTTGAAGATGGTCTTTACATGGAATGTGAGCTTGTAATGCGGGATGGAAAGCTCTTTCCACATTATTACGAAAGATCAAGAAGAGGTGTCAGAACACCACTTTATTTCGATCTGGATGAGAAAGCTAGACATGCGGGCAATGAAATGGCTAAAAGAGGCATAATAGAGTTTATTGAGGAGAATGGACTTGATTACTATTTAAAACTTACAAGAGAAATAATAGAAAAATCCAGGAGAGATTACTTGGCAAGAACTAAAGAAAGACTTGTTCCAGGTAGATATAGGTCAGTAGCTTATTCTGAGACTCCATTTGTTGCTGAAGCTTGGCAACCACATGCTCGTGATGACTGGATACACCCGCTACCAATGGAAATTCGAATAACAGAGGACGGAAAATGGACTGTGGATTTGGAAGGTAGCTGTGGCACCGGGCCTTGGCCATGGAATGGTGGAATTTCACCATTTATGGGCGGATTCTGGGTAGTGATGACACAGATAATAGGATATTCAGAAACTGTAAATGAAGGATTCGTAAGGGCAATTGATTTTGTATTTCCTGAAAAATGCTGGATAACAGATCCAAATCCCTATCTATCGAGGAATGTTCCCTGGTATTTCTTGATTCCTCAGATGCAGGCAATATACAGGACTGTTGCACTTGGAGCATTTGCCAGGGGATTAATTGAGGAAGGTAGCGCTGGATATGGTATGACTGCAGATCCTGTCCAGGGAGGAGGGGTTACAACCGGTAAAACAGGACATCCTCCAGGGATTTACTATCCAATTTCAACATTCGAAATAGCAGGCCAAGGTCTTGGAGCAAATGCAGTTAGGGATGGTCTTGATTATGGATATGCGATGTGGAATCCAGAAGCGGATATTGGCGATGTAGAGGAATGGGAAAGAATACAGCTGGGTTTCATATATCTTGCAAGGAAAGTCAGAACAAACACAGCAGGATATGGTGAAAGAAGAGGTGGAAGCGGTTATGCTCACGTTGCGGTTTTCTATGGCAGCAAGGACAATGTTTTGCAGAATCTGAATATGGGTAAGTGCTTCACAAATACAGGCCTTTACGGAGGATATCCTGGTGCTACGGCTTCAATGCTTTTGGCTAGAGGAGTAAAATTCGAGGAAATTGTTTCAAAGAAGCTACCATACCCCCTTTCAGACAATCCAAGCTATCCTGAGTTCGAAAAGTTCCTGAAGGGGCTCTGCAACCATATTGAGAGACTTGATTATTCCACACACTTCCCACGATCTCTCTCGGATGGCGATCTCTACTATTTCAAGCAGAATGGAGCTCCCGGTTATGGGGATCCTCTTGATAGACCGCTTGAGCTGTGCGAGAAAGACCTCAACGACATGGTGTATACGCCAGATATCATGGAAAAAGTCTACGGAGTTGTGGCATATTACGATGAAAAGACTGGGCTTTGGAAGGTTGACAAAGAAAAATCCGAGAAATTAAGAGATGAGATGAGAAAAAAGAGACTTGAAAAAGCTATCGATTTTTCGGAATTTTACAGAATGGAGAGGGAGAAGATAATTGAATCAAGATTCATAAGACCTATTGCAAAAATGTATTCGGAACAAAGAGAATTATCAACCAGATGGTGGAAGGAATTCATAGAATTTTGGCAGTTGTCTGAAGATTACATGCCAGAAGCAGAGGACATTGAGAGCTATATAGAAAAAGTTTACACAAAACACGAAGAGTTGATTAGAAAGTATAGAAGTATGCTGGAGGAAAAAGGTTACGACCTTTCTGGTGTTAAGCATTTAACTCTCGCTGAAAGGAGGTGAGAGGAATGTCAAAGTTACCGGTTGTTTTGGGGATAGATACCGGGGGTACGATGACTGATACAGTTTTGGTAACTGAAGACGGGAGCTTCGTAGTTGGAAAAGCTCAGACAACTCCGGAGAATGAAGCTATTGGCATTATAAATTCTATCAGAGACGCAGTAAAGAAATGGGGGATGAGTGTTGAAGAAGTGGCTCCAAATCTTAAAACTGTAATTTATTCTGGAACTATAATGCTGAACAGAGTTTTGGAGAGGAAGGGTTTGCAGCACATAGGAATAATAACCACTGCAGGTTTTGAGGATACATTGAGAATGGGAAGATCCAGACAGGCTTGGAATGTTTTGAGTTATGCTGAAAGACTTCATGCAGTCTCACACTTCCATCCGGAACCTCTGGTTCCAAGAAACATGATTGTGGGTGTGAGAGAGAGAATACTTGTCACTGGTGTTGAAATGATTCCACTATATGAAAATGAAGTAGAGGAAGCTGCTAAAAAACTGATTGATAGGGGTGTAAAGGCTATAATAATAGCTTTCCTGAATTCTTGGGCAAATCCGAAGCATGAAGTAGAAGCAGCGGAGATCGTGAGGAAGGTAGCAGAGAAAAAAGGTGTGGAGGTTTCTGTTTTCTTATCTCATAAAATAGCACCTGTCTTAGGAGAGCTACGCAGACTGAATGCTGTCGTAATACAGGTCTATGCAGCAGAACCATCCAGGGAGCAATTCAGAATCATGGAAGACGAATTTAAAAAAAGAGGTTTTAAGGCCCCTCTTTACATCTTCACAAATTATGGTACAGTGGTTCCTCCAACCTTCGAAAGGCTGGTTCATACCATAAACTCTGGACCTGCAGCTGGATGTGTTGGAGTTAGGAACATAGCAGACACTTATGGATTCGACTACGTGATTGGTACCGATGTTGGTGGCACATCGTTTGATGTAACTCCGATAATAGCTGGACAGCCCGTTATATCACCTTATACAATAGTTGAAAGATTTGAAACGGCAGTTCCATCTCTCGCAGTTGAATCCATCGGTGCTGGAACAGGCAGTTATTTGCGAATAGATCCTGTCACCAAGAGTCTTAAAATTGGACCCGACAGCGCCGGATATCGCATAGGAGTGAGCTGGAGGGAGGGAGGAGTTGATACGGTTACAATAAACGATGCAATGGTTGTTTTGGGTTATCTAAATCCAGATTACTTTTTAGGAGGAGATATAAAACTTGACAAAGAGATTGCCGAAAAGGAGTTTAGGAAGCAAATCGCAGAACTTCTCGGACTCGACTTATATGATGCTGCTTGGGGGAGTTATACGATGGTAGCAGATGACATGAAGCTACATCTTGAGGCTATTGCAAGAGGACTGGGATTCTCGCCAGAGAACTTCTACGTTATATCCTATGGTGGCGGAGGACCGAGCATGGTAGCAGCCTATACAGCTGGTTTGAAGTTTAGAGGCATCTTAGTTCCAGAGATAGCTCCTGCCTTCTCCGCTTGGGGAACAATACTTTCAGACATAGGTGTCAGAGTTGAAAAATCCTTGGAATTGTATATTCCACCGCTTCCTGGGATAACACCAATTGGGATTTCTGAAATGATTATGAGGGGCGTGGCGGAGTTACTCAAGGTTAAGATAAAGGACATCTCAGAACTCGAGGGAATAAGGTATCTGCTTTATGCAAATGCTATACATGCTTTAAGCTCAGCTTGGAAAGAACTAGCTAATTACATTGAAGAAGAGTTTAGACGTGCTGGTTTGACTGGAGAGATAAAACTGCAACCCGCTGTTAGGATGCTTTATGCTGGAATGTTGGATGACATTGAAGTTGGAGCAGACACTACGGAAGTTAATGAGGAGGTAATACGAAAACTCTGCGAATCCTTTGACAGTCTGTTCGAAAAAGTGTATGCTTCGGCTGCAAGAAGCAGGGAGTTTGGTTACACGATAACAAGAGCAATTTTAATGGGTTACATATCCATACCAAAACCCGCACTGTTAGAAGAAATGGAAACAGAAATTGTGCCAAAGGAAGCTTACAAAGGGGAGAGAGAAATATACTGGGGAGGAAAGTGGTATACTGCAGAAATTTACGAAATGGGTCTTTTGAGGGCTGGAAATAAAATCGAAGGTCCTGCAGTAATTGAATCTCCAGCTTCAAGTTATGTAGTACCGCCCGACTATTTGACTAAGCTTGATAGAAGGAGAGTATTCTGGTTGGAGGTGAAAAAATGAGCGAAAAAATGAAAAGGAAAATAGAAGAGATAGAAAGATTGCTGGAGAACAAAGCTACTGATAGGGAAATTTTTGAGGTAATTGTAAGCGAAAAGGATCCGGAAACCAGTTTTGATGCCATTTTGAACTACTTTCAGGAAAAGGTACCATGGAATGAAAAAATCCTACTTCCACTCTCAAAACACCTTTTCATAGTTTGCAAAGATGGAAAACCAATAGTGAAGGCAGCCTGTGGATATGAATTCGGTGATTTCAGGATCAACTGGAAAGTTTTCTGCAAAGTAATAGTTAGGGATTCACATGAGGCTTTTGAGGAACTTTATCCGCCACTGATGCACTGCGATCCTGAATGGATGGAAATAAGAGAATACATATGCCCCGGCTGCGGCAAACTTCTTGCTGTCGAAGCTGTGCCACCGGGGTACCCACCAGTTTTTGAGTTCCTACCAGACGTAGTAACTTTCTATGAGAAATGGATGGACAGAGAATTTCCATGTGAAAAAGTTGAATTTAGGGATTTGACAAATGAATTCATAAAAAATATAAAATTTGTCTAAGATACTTTATATTATTTTGTTTAGAGAATCATTCATTGGAATTCATTCAAAACTCCTCCATAATTTCTTGTACAAACAATTCAAGGGGATGAATGTAACAACAGCGTGGAATGAACAATATTATCTGGACACTCATCATGCACTGCAAAATCTTCAGGGGCAAATATTGCTCAATTTCACAGTCGACTTACGAATTCCTCTATGCTTTTGCTGACTTCCTCCGGTTTCTCAAGAATAACACAGTGTCCCGCATCTTCAACAACTACAAGCTTTGAGTTCTTTATCAGTCTTTTGAGTTCTTCCGATTTGCT
>CAZZMN010000001.1:0-5240 GCA_964655455.1 uncultured archaeon | reverse complement strand
ATCTTTATGTAATACTGCCTGACATAAGTCGTGCCCACAGCTCCTATCTGGACACCGATAAGAGAAGTTGCAAGAATCAGGGTTGTGAGTCTGAAATCGACCGCTCCAAGAAAATAAACTCATGTGAAAGTTCCGGTGGCTCCCATTACGAAAGCTATTCCAAGTTCAGTTGCGCTTGCAACTATACTTGGTGCACCGATTAAGTATATCATTGACGGCACACCTATGAAACCACCAACAGCTATTGTGGCTGCCAGAAATCCTGTTCCGAAGCCGAGAGGTATTGTAAGCCATGCTGATTGGGTTCTACCTGCAATCTCAAATCTGATTCTTGGAGGGAGTCTGAATTTCTCCTCAAGCTTCTTTGCAAACTTGGGTTCTGTGTCTTCAATGCCCATCTTCTTTACCTTAATAACATCCCTTAGCAGCTGACGTAGAGGTTTGTTCCAGTAGGACCGAGCATCTCAAGAATTCTTTTCTGAACCTGAATTCCAACCTGCACACCAACTATTGCTGAAAAAGCCATAAACAACGCAAGCTTGAGATCAAGCTGTCTCAGCTTGAATCTTCTGTATGCTCCAACCATTGCTTTGGGGAACTTGTGGCACATGTTTGATGCCACGGCTATAGGTCCCGGAGTGCCGATGGACATCATTCCCGGTGTCAGTACAAAGGCTCCGCCAGTACCAATAAAACCACTCAGCATTCCACCGAAGAAACCGAGAGCTAACAGATATAATGCCTCAAATGGGCCAATATGTATGAACATATCCGGAGTCATTGCTGGTCCGCCCTGAGCGAAGGCACCTCCCATAAAGTCACCTCCTATAATAAGTTGTATGAAAGCTTACTAATAAATCTTTTTTATTAAACATTACAAATAACTTAAAGATGTTAAAATGAAGAAAATCGAGCTTTACACCTACGACGATGCCGTTAGGGATATGGAAGGGGGTGCTACAGAGGTTGAAGACTCAATCCCTTCATTATGTTTACCTCTCTGTCAGCAGAATTCTCTGCTGAGCTAAGGTCACACGAATCTTATCAGAGATTATCCACCTACCATCCTTCCAATACAGAAACTCCACTCAAGTGTTTTCAGGTGGTAATCAAGTTCCCTTCTGCTTAATTTTAGTCTGTCAATAATCTCCTCCTCGGTCTTCCCTTCAGCTATCAACTTCAGTGATATCTTCTGCTTTTCTCGATGCTGTCGCTGTACTTTTCCCAGTTGCCAGTGCTGGACTTGTTTACAGAAAATGTGTGTCTGGTTAAAAATTATAATGGCTTAAAGTTAGAAGTAAACTCAGAAAAATTTATTACTTTCCCTTAAAGTTATAGCTATATGAAACCATTTATTGAGGTAACTAAACCAAAGCAGACAATGTTACTCCTCGTCACATTCATTGTTGCGTATATCGTCGCATCAGATAACATTAATCTAATACATTTCGTGATTTCCTTTTCAGCCGTAGCACTCGCAATCTCGGGAACCACCGCAATAAACATGGTGTTTGATTACGATATAGACAAAATCATGAGAAGAACTTCAGTAAGGCCTCTTCCTTCAGGAAGACTTGACAAGAAAACGTGTCTCCTTTACGGTTTCACCCTCTTGGTTATCGGTATTATTATCGGATACGTTATCAATCCCCTTTTCGCATATCTTCTCTTTTTAGGATTCTTTATCGATATTCTAATATACACGATCCTGTTAAAAAGAAAGACTCCCCTTTCGATTATCATTGGTGGAATCGCCGGAGCTATCCCCTCGTTGGCCGGATGGGTTGCCGCTTGTGGTTACATAAGTCTTGAGGGAATTCTTCTTGCATCGATTGTCTTCTTGTGGATTCCATCTCACATCTGGTATCTTGCGATGTATTATTACGAAGACTTCAAAAAAGCAAAAATCCCGGCGATGCCGATTGTCGCGGGAATGCAAAAAACATCTTGGATGATTGTGCTAAGTGCTTCAGCAATGCTCGTTGTTACCGCATCTACGGCCTTCTTCCTATCGTTTAATGTATACCTAATGATACTGATCTCGATGATTGCCATCTATTTCATTGTGAAATCGTTGAAATTTGCGATAAATCCATCAAAGGATAATGCTATGCACATGTTTAAACTTGCAAATATCACTCTATTTGCATTATACATGGCTATATTCCTTAGCAGGGTGATAGTATGAAAGAAATAATCGAGGAATGGGTTGATAATCTTCTTTCGAACTATCCGATTAGAGTTGTAGAAGTTGACGAATACATCAGAGAATGTGCTGGGAAGATTGTCAAAGCAATTTTGGATAGATACAATGGAAGGGACTTGAATACTGACGAATTCGAAAATGCAGTTGACGATCTTATGAGATATATTGCAAGCGGGCAGGAAAGTCCCCGTGAAGCTATGCAAAAGCTCCTCGCTCTTAAGGAAATTTTTATAAAAAGAGAATTCGATTTTGTTAAGATAGACAAAATATTCAACGAGTTTTTGTGTGTCGCCTTTGAGTATTACGTTTTATGTAAGTCACATATATATGAACTTAGAATTAAAGAGATAAAAAATGAAAACGAAATGCTAAGAAAAATAATGGAATATGCAGAAAAATACTACCGAGACAAAGAGCGGTAGTAAAGTTTTATTAATAAGGCACTAAATTATGTTATGCATTACATTGGTTTGGACATAGGAACAAATTACACAAAAGCTACCGCCAACGGTGAAAATGTTATTATCTTTCCAAGTTTGGTAGTTTACGGTGAAGAGAAGGAATGGAGCCTCAAAGGTGAGGAAAGAGATGTTTACGTAGGAGAAGAAGCTGCATACATGGCTCAGAGTATGGAAAATGTGGAAGTTCTGAGACCCCTACATGAAGGCAGATTAATGCATGAGTCGTATATCGAGCTTGCAAGACACGCTTTGAAGTTACTGAATATAGACGACGAGAAGATAATAGCCACGGGATTACCGGTAAAGAGTTCAAAAAAAGAAAGAGCCGAACTGACAGCGGAACTTAGAAACGCCTTGAATTGTGAGGTCTTATTACTCCCACAACCCGTCGGAACGATGGCTTTTATGAACATCAGCACTGGGGTTTGCATTGATATAGGGTTCGGAACGACTGATGCAATCGTTTTAGCGGACATGGAATATCTAAAGGGCGACACACTTCTCATTGGAGTTGATAAAATCTACGAGAACATGGAGATGATTATAAGAAACAAATTCGGTATCTCAGTCACTCCCGAAGAAATGGCAATGCTCTTGATTGATGAAAATTACGAAGTCGGTAGAGTTAGAGGGGGTAAAAGAATCTCGGTTAGAAGAGAAAATATATTCGAAGAATATAAGGAAAACATGAAATCGTGGGTTGAAAGAATAATGAACAGGATGAATCTACTCCTCGAAGGTCTGTCTATCTCCTTAATAGACAACATAGTTCTAACCGGAGGAGGGGCGAAACTCCCAGGAGTTCTCGAAGAATTTTCGGAACACTTCAAAGATCTCGGAGAGATAAAAATCCCTGATGATCCTGTAACCGCAAATGCCAAGGGTTTTTACAAACTTGCAAAGCTGTTTTCGGAAGATAAAGTAGAGGAAAAAATAGAGGAGAAGGTAGAAAAAGAGAAGAAAAGTAGGAAGAAATGAAGATAACGATAGATATTCCAAAGGACATCGAAAAGAGCTTACTGAAAAAATGTGAGGAGATGAACATATCTCCAAGCGAATTCGTTATATCCCTTTTGGAGTGGTATTTCTTTAAAAGGAAGACCGACATATCATCGGAAATAGCTGATTTCGTTAAATTCGCAAAAAGAAAGGGAATTGAAAAGGCCAAGAACTGCAAATATAGTGATGGAAAATTCTGCGCTTTGGAGATCTTCACGAAGCTCGATATAGATGCAGAACCACAACTGATTGATCCCCTCAACTGTCTTTTCTGTACGTATTTTGTCGGTAAGGATGTGGAAGAAAAAAGAAAACTCAGCTTCGAGGATGCGGAAAAAGTCTACAACATAGCAAAGCTTGCCGCAAAGCTTGTAATAGAGATTTACGGAGATCAATTAGGCTACAGACCTAAGATGAAGTTGGAACAGAAAGAGATAAAAAAAGATGACCTCAAAAAACTTCTCGAAAATTGGTAAAATTAGTGTAAACATCAACGGAGACTTTGATGATGAAATCCTGTTAGATAAACTTAAAAAGATTAAGAAGATCGTGAACACCGTATGGATAGGCGAAGCTGATTTTTTAAAAGACCCCTTCCACGTTGCAAAACTATTTCTCGAAAATTCAGAAGTATACGTAGGGTTCGGAATACTCAGAGCGAATAACTGCGGAAGAATTATCAAAGAACTTAGTACACTTAATTCCGACAGGATTTTCATTGGATTAGCTCATCCGAATGCTGAAATAGTTATGAATTGCATTAAAAAAATAAAAGAGAAATACAAATTTCCGGTATTCTGCGGTGCAACTGGTAAGAAAAACATAAGCATTTTATCTCAAGTGGCGGATGGAATGCTTTTAAACCATATTTCACCAAAGCATGTCTCTTGGGCTCTGAAGTTTAGCAAAACTGACTTTAACGCCGCTTACGGACCGGCACTTATCTTACCAAGCAAATTCGAACAGGATTTGATTTTAGCGGCCGCAATCGTAATGGGGAGCAGTAAATCCTTTTTAAGAGAGATGGGATACTGGGACGTTTATCAGGAAATATCTAAGGTAGATTTGCCTCGACTGATAGAATTAAGGCACAAGGGTGATATTACTCACGAAGAAGATTACAAAATCCTGTTAAAACACAGAGAAATCCTCCTGCAGAATTTCACCCTATCTGGAAGTTTCGAAGTCTTTATTGAGAAATTGAGGGATGTGATTAATCTGTGCGATCACGTAGTGCTTTCAGATCCCTTTTTTAGAGAGGAAAATTTTGATAAATTGTTAAAAAAGATTAAGTTAGTCCTCTTCTGACGATTCAATCTCAGTTTCGGTCTCTCTGCCTTTTTCTTTCTCTTTCTCAAGTCCTTTGGCTGCAATGACATCATCGATTCTCAGAATCATTATTGCGACCTCTGTGGCGGAGCTTATCGCTTGCTTCTTGACTCTTAGCGGCTCGAGGACACCTCTCTCTCTCATGTCGACGACTTTACCGCTGAAGACGTCAACTCCTGCGTATGCGTTGCCCTGCTCGTGAGCTCTTCTCAGCTCTACGAGTATGTCTATAGGATCTAGACCTG